>DDYH01000063.1 GCA_002347615.1 Gallionellaceae bacterium UBA2239
TCCGCGCCATGCCTGGCGCACCGACGAAAAAGCCACGGTCCTCCGTGGCTTTTTTTACGTCCATTGAACCCAGATTATCCATTAGGACGCGAGATGATGGCGAGGTGGGTTGCGAGACAGTTTCGTTGCTTGCGAGGAGTTCATGGTTATTCCATGGACGACGAACAAGCGGCAAAAATGGCCGCAAACCGACCGCCAGCGCTCGCGTAGGCGCGAAGCGCCGCCTAATGGACAATCTGGGTTGAATCCATGTCCGGAAGCGCTAGTTTGTCGGGCCTCGGCGCCGGACCTACAATGGGGCCATTCCCTTTATCAGGAGACCCCATGTTGCCAAGCTTTTCCATCGCCCGCCTGCCTCGCATCGAGTTCGGCCCCGGCGCCCTCGACAAGCTTCCCGCCCTTCTCGCCCCCTATGGCCGGAAGCTGCTCATCGTCACCGGCGGCGGCTCTTTCACCGCCAGCCCCCAGTGGGAAAGGCTGTCGGCGGCCCTCAAGCAGCGGGGCTACGAGTGGGAACTGGCCCGAGTCGACGGCGAACCCTCGCCCCAGCTGGTGGACGAGGCCGTGGCCCGCTTCAAGGATGCCGGCATCGACGCGGTGCTGGGCATCGGCGGCGGCAGCGTGCTGGACGCGGCCAAGGCCGTCGCCGGCCTGCTGAAACCCGGCAACTCGGTGATGGACCACCTGGAAGGCGTCGGGCCCGAACTGCCTTACCGCGGCCCCGCCACCCCCTTCATCGCCGTCCCCACCACCGCCGGCACCGGCTCGGAAGCCACCAAGAACGCCGTGCTCTCCAGCCACGGCGAGAACGGCTTCAAGAAATCCTTCCGCGACGACCAGCTGGTGCCCCAATACGCCGTGGTGGACCCGGACCTGCTGGCTTCCTGCCCGCCCGAACTGATCGCCGCCAACGGCATGGATGCCCTCACCCAGCTGATCGAATCCTACGTCTCCACCCGCGCCACCCCCTTCACCGACGCCCTGGCCCTGGACGGCATCAAGGCGGTGCGGGAGGGCCTGCTGGCGTGGCACGACGGCACCCCCGGGGCCGAGGAAGGCCGCGGGAATATGGCCTACGCCGCGCTGCTGTCCGGCATCTGCCTGGCCCAGACCGGCCTCGGCTCGGTCCACGGCCTCGCCGCCCCCCTGGGCGCCTTCTTCCCCATTCCCCACGGCGTCGCCTGCGGCACCCTGCTGGCGGAAGCCACCCGGGCCAACATCGACCTGATGGAAGCCCGGGACGCGGACAACCCCGCCCTCGCCAAATACGCCCACATCGGCCGCCTGTTCCGGGGCCGCACCCATGTGGACGACGTGGGCGCCCGGGTGTTCCTGGTGCACCTGCTCAAGGAGTGGACGGAACAGCTGAAGCTGCCGCGGCTGTCCGCCTACGGCATGAACGAGGCCGACATTTCCCGGGTGGTGTCCCATTGCCGGGGCAGCAGCATGAAAACCAACCCCATTGTGCTGACAGACGGGGAAGTGGCCGACCTATTGCGCAAGCGTCTCTAGGGAAGCGCTGATTAATTCAGGCCGTTCGCCCTGAGGTATCGAAGGGCCTGGCCTGAGCCTGTCGAAGGGTGAACGACAACTTCTTGTCCTGTAGCGTGTTCGTGCTTCGATACCTCAGCACGAACGGATTTCTTCAGCACTTCCCCAGGGGATGACCGCCGTCGCGGGAACAATCGTAGCGTGGGGAAAACGGATGGCGGCGGGGGGCCCAGCCGCCGCCATCCAGCTAGCCCGGGAAGGCTGGGACCGGACCCAACAGCGGGCCGGAAAATCCCAGGGACCGGTACTCAGCCGGCCTTCCTGGCCGCCATGCAGCGGTGGATTTCCTCCGCCACCTTTTCCGGAAAAAAAGGCTTGGTGATGAAGCCCTCCACGCCGATGGCCTGGGCCTGGTTGCGGGTTTCCTCGTCGGAAAGGGCGGTGAGGACGAGCACGGGCATGTTTTTGTCGATGGCCTTGATCCGTTGCGCCATTTCCAGGCCGTCCATGACGGGCATCAGCACGTCGGTGAGCACCACGTCGTAGGCGTTGGAGCGGAACATTTCCAGCCCCGCCTGGCCGTTATGGGCCATATCCACCCGACCGCAGCGCCGCTTCAGGTAGTAGGCCAGGGACTCCCGGGCAAAATCCACGTCCTCCACGCAAAGCACGTTCAGGGTGCGAAGCAGTTCGCGGTTGTAATCCGGCGTTTCGATGGTCATGGCATGTGTCCGCAGCGTGATTTTTTTCTCCATTCTACCGGGCGGCGCGCATTTCACAACCCGGAGGCGCGCCCTATTCCAGGTAGGCCCCCAGCCGTGCCACGCCCTCCCGCAGCTGGTCCAGGGAGGTGGTGTAGGCGAAGCGCAGGTGGGCCTCGGGCCGGTGGCAGCCGAAATCCAGCCCCGGGGTGATGGCCACGCCGGCGGTTTCCAGCACATCCAGGGCGAAGGCGTGGCTGTCCGGGGTGAAGCGGGTGCAATCCGCATAGAGGTAGAAGGCGCCGTCCGGCTCCACCGGGATGCCGAAACCCAACCCCCGCAGGGCCGGAAGCAGGTAATCCCGGCGGCGCTGCATTTCCCGCCGGCGCTGTTCCAGTATTTCCTGGGTGTCCGGCTGGAAGGCCGCCAGGGCGGCGTGCTGCGCGGGAGTGGAGGCGGCGATGTAGAGGTTCTGCTGCAAGGTGTCGGCGGCCCGGGTATAGCCCTCCGGCACCACCAGCCAGCCCAGCCTCCAGCCGGTCATGTTGAAGTACTTGGAGAAGCTGTTGACCACGAAGGCCCGGTCGCTCACTTCCAGCACCGAGGGCGCGCGGACGGCGCCGTATTCCAGGCCGTGGTAGATCTCGTCCACCATCAGGGTCCCCCCCAGGCGTGCGACCGTTTCGGCGATCGCCGCCAAACCGTCCCGGGGAACCACGGTGCCGGTGGGATTGGAGGGGGAAGCCAGCAGCACCGCCGCCGTGTCGGGCGTCCAGTGGCGCTCCACCTGTTCCGCCGTGAGCTGGTAGGCGGTATCCGGCCCCACCGGGATACCCACCGCGTCGGCGCCGACGAAGCGGGCGAAATGGCGGTTGCAGGGATAGCCCGGGTCGGCCAGCAGGAGCTTCGTGCCGGGGTCGAGCAGCATCCCCGCCGCCAGCAGCAGGGCGCCGGAGGAACCGGACGTGACGATGATCCGCCCGGGGGCGACCTCCACCCCATAGCGCTCGCCATAATGGCGGGCGATGGCCCGCCGCAAAGCGGGCAGGCCCAGGGCGGGAGTGTAGTGCATGGGGGTGTCCCGCAGGGCGCGGGCAGCCGCTGCCAGCACCGGCTCGGGGGTGGGGAAGTCGGGCTCGCCGATTTCCATGTGCACGATGGAACGGCCCTGGGCTTCCAGTTCCCGCGCACGGGCCAGCAGTTCCATGACGTGGAAGGGCTGGATGTGCTCCAGCCGGGAGGCGAGGTGGTGCATAACGCGAAAACCCAAATCTTTAACCGCAGAGGACGCGGAGNNGCTTTTCCTCCGCGTCCTCTGCGGTTAAACGCTTTAATAAAAGCGGCCGCATCGCTGCGGCCGCCGGGTTCTATTTGACCACTTTGAGGCTGGGCCGGCCCTTGGGAGGCGGCGTCTCGTCCGGTCCTTCGGTTTCCGGGCCGCCTTCGCCGTTGGCTTCGGCGCCCTCGCCAGTGGGGAAGAACAAGCCTTGGCCGTTCTCCCGGGCGTAAATGCCGGCCACCGCCGGGATGGGCACCTGGATGTCCCGGGGCACACCGCCGAAGCGGGCCGAGAAGGTGACCCAATCGTTGCTGATGAACAGGTCGCGGGTGGCATTGGCGCTGACGTTGAGGACCAGCTCGCCGTTCCGCACGAATTCCTGGGGCACCACGCAGCGGCCGTCCACCGCCACCGACAGATAGGGCGTCAAGCCCTGATCGGTGCACCATTCATGCACCGCCCGGATAAGGTAGGGCTTGATGGTATCGTCGCTCATATTATTTCCAACGCGCGCCGAAGGCGCACTTCGTCCCCCTCTCCCGTCCCTTCAGGGGCCGGGAGAGGGCAGGGGTGAGGGAAACCGGCCATGGGGCAGGCGTTATCATGATCCGCGACGCATGCATCATAGCCGGTTAGCGGCGCATCGCCTTTTCGGACGGGGTCATGGCCTCGATGAAGGCGGGACGGCTGAAGATGCGCTCGGCATACTTGAGCAGGGGCGACGCCTGCTTGGGCAGGTGGATGCCGTAATGCTCCAGGCGCCACAGCAGGGGAGCGATGGCCACGTCGAGCATGGTGAACTCTTCGCCCATCATGTACTTCTGGCCGCCCAGGAGACCGGCGAGCTGGGTCAGGTTGTCCCGCAGTTCGGTGCGGGCCTTCTCCGCCGCCTTGGCGCTGCCGTGCTCGAGCACGTCCACCAGGCTGTACAGCTCCTTTTCGAAGCCGTGCAGCAGCAGGCGCGCGCGGGCCCGCATGATGGGGTCGGCGGGCATCAGCTGGGGATGGGGAAAGCGCTCGTCGATGTATTCGTTGATGATGTTGGCTTCGTACAGCACCAGGTCGCGCTCCACCAGGGCGGGGACCTTGTTGTAGGGGTTGAGCACGGCCAGGTCTTCGGGCTTGTTGTGCAGATCCACGTCGATCACCTGAAAGTCCATTTGCTTCTCGTGCAGGACAATGCGGCAACGCTGGCTGAAGGGGCATGTAGACCCGGAATAGAGTGTCATCATGATCGCTTGCTACCCATATGGATTTAACGGAAGGCTCGGCGGCTTATCGCCGCGTCGCCCACCCAAAAAGCATTAGCCTGCGGCGGCTTTCGCCCCGCAGGCCAATTTGTTACCCCACCAAGCCTGGGCTTAGTGGATGTCTTTCCAGTACTCTTTCTTCAGCATGTAGGCCACGATGAAGAACAGGCCCAGGAACAGCAGCACGCCCAGGCCGATGACGATGCGCTGGGTCTTCATGGGCTCGCCCATCCACACCAGGTAGTTCACCAGGTCGCTCACCATGGCGTCGTACTCGGCGGGCTTCATGGTGCCGGGCTTGGCCAGGACCAGCTTCTGGGTCACGTGCTCGCCGTGCTTTTCCACGTGGAGTTCCTGCTCGCCCTGGAGCTGGTACAGAACGTGGGGCATGCCGACCTTGTCGAAGGCCACGTTGTTCCAGCCGGTGGGGCGGGACTCGTCCTTGTAGAAGCCGCGCAGGTAGGTGTACAGCCAGTCGGCGCCGCGGGCGCGGGCGATCACGGTCAGGTCCGGCGGGGTGGCGCCGAAGAAGGCTTTGGCTTCCTTCTTGTTCAGGGCCGTTTCCATGGTGTCGCCCACCTTGGCGCCGGTGAACAGCAGGTTGTCCTTGATTTGCTGCTCCGTCAGGCCGATGTCGGTCAGACGGTTGTAGCGCATGTAGGACGCACTGTGGCAGTTCAGGCAGTAGTTGACGAAGTACTTGGCACCCCGTTGCAGGGAGGCCTGGTCGTACAGGTTGTAGCTGGCCTTATCGAGGACAGGGCCTACATTGGCGGCGGCCATCGCCGGCACCACCAGGAGCGCCAGCATCATCAGTTTCTTGATTACGTTCATGTCGCTAACCTCTCTTGTCCTCAGTTAGCCCGTAACCCGCTCGGGTTCGGGCTTGGTCTTGTCGATCTTGGTGTACCAGGGCATCAGGAAGAAGAATGCGAAGTACACGCCGGTCAAGATGCGAGCGAGCAGGGTGTAGAGCGGGGTCGCCGGTTGGATGCCCAGCCAGCCCAGGCCGACGAAGCTGATGATGAACAGGGTCAACCACACCTTGTAGATCACGCCGCGGTAGCGGATGGATTTCACCCGGCCCCGATCCAGCCAAGGCAGGAAGAACAGCACCACCACCGCCACGCCCATGGCGATCACGCCGGGGAACTGGGAGCCGAACATGGGAGGAACGGCGCGCAGGATGGCGTAGAACGGGGTGAAGTACCACACCGGCGCGATGTGCAGGGGGGTCTTCAGGGGGTCGGCGGGGATGAAGTTGTTGTCTTCCAGGAAGTAGCCGCCCATGGAAGGCGCGAAGAACACGATGGCGGAGAACACCATCAGAAACACCACCACGCCGGCGATATCCTTCACCGTGTAGTACGGGTGGAAGGGAATGCCGTCCAGGGGGATGTGGGTGACGGGGTCCTTGTGCTTCTTGATTTCCACGCCGTCGGGGTTGTTGGAGCCCACTTCGTGCAGGGCGACGAGGTGCGCCACCACCAGGCCCAGCAGCACCAGGGGCACGGCGATCACGTGGAAGGCGAAGAAACGGTTCAGGGTGGCGTCGGAGATCACGAAGTCGCCGCGAATCCACAGGGACAGTTCCTCACCGATGAACGGCACGGCGGAGAACAGGTTCACGATCACCTGGGCGCCCCAGTAGGACATCTGGCCCCAGGGCAGCAGGTAACCCATGAAGGCTTCGGCCATCAGCGCCAGGTAGATGCACATGCCGAAGATCCAGATCAGCTCGCGGGGCTTGCGGTAGGAACCGTACATCAGGCCGCGCATCATGTGCAGGTACACCACCACGAAGAAGGCGGAAGCGCCGGTGGAGTGCATGTAGCGGATCATCCAGCCGAAGGGCACGTCGCGCATGATGTACTCGACGGAGGCGAAGGCGATGGCGGCGTCGGGCTTGTAGTTCATCACCAGGAAGATGCCGGTGACGATCTGGATCACCAGCACCAGCAGGGCCAGGGAACCGAAGAAATACCAGAAGTTGAAGTTCTTGGGCGCATAGTACTCGGACAGGTGCGCCTTCCAGGTGGAGGTCAGCGGGAAGCGATCATCGATCCAGCCAACCAGTTTTTCGAGCTGCTTAGTCATTTATCAGGCCCCCTTGCTGTCGTCGCCGATCAAAAGACGGCTGTCGGAGAGATACGTATGCTTCGGAATGACCAGGTTGGTCGGTGCCGGCACGCCCTTGAACACGCGGGCAGCCAGGTCGAAGCGGGAACCGTGGCAGGGGCAGAAGAAGCCGCCGGTCCAGTCCGCGCCCAGGTCCGCCGCGCCCACTTCGGGGCGGTAGGTCGGCGAGCAGCCCAGGTGGGTGCAGATGCCGATGGCGACGAGGTATTCGGGCTTGATGGAACGGGTGGGGTTCTTGCAGTAGTCGGGCTGCTGCGGAACTTCGGAAGCGGGGTCGGCCAGGTTGGCGTCGTTCTTGGACAGGGCATCCAGCATTTCCTTGCTGCGGTGCACCACCCAAACCGGCTTGCCCTGCCATTCGGCGCTCACCATCATGCCCGGCTCGATCTTGGACACGTCCAATTCGATCGGGGCACCGGCGGCCTTGGCGCGCTCGCTCGGCAACATGCTGCCGATAAAGGGCACCGCCACACCGGCAGCGGCCACGCCCCCCACAGCAGTCGTCGCGGCGATCAGGAACCGCCGCTTGCTGCGATCAACTTCTTTGTTACTCATAGCATTTTCCCTGTGATGGTAGCCAAAACAAAATTTGGCCATTGTAGCAGAACTTTTCCGCCGATTTTAAGCCCTTATTAAAAAATCCTTATATTGGTGCAGGCCGGCGGGGCAGCATTATACGGGATTCGGGATGTCGATGAAGAAATGATCCAGCCCGAACCGCTCCGCGAGGTGCCCTCCCAGGGCTTTCACCCCCAGTGTTTCGGTGGCGTGATGGCCGGCGCTGACGAAGGCGACGCCGGTTTCCCGGGCCAGGTGGAAGTTGTATTCCGACACTTCCCCGGTAACGAAGGCGTCCACCCCCAAGGCCACCGCCTGCTCGAAATAGCCCTGGGCGCCGCCGCTGCACCAGGCCACCCGGGCAAGGGGACGGCCCGGGTCGCCGATCACCAGGGGTTCCCGCCCCAAGGCCCGGCCGATGCCCGCCGTCCATTCCCCCAGGGCCCGCGGCCGGCCCAGGGGGCCGTAGGCGCCCACTGCCTGTTCGCCGAACCAGCCTTCCACCTCGGCCCCCAGCACCCCCGCCAGTTGCGCGTTGTTGCCGTAGGCCGGGTGGGCATCCAGGGGCAGGTGGTAGGCCAGAAGACTGATGCCCTGGCTCAACAGCCGCTCCAGGCGCCGTTTCTTGACCCCCACCACCCGGCTGTCCTCGTTCTTCCAGAACCAGCCGTGGTGCACCAGCAGGGCGTCCGCCCCCCACTCCGCCGCCGCCTCGATCAGGGCCAGGCTGGCGGTCACCCCGCTCGCCAGCCGCTTCACCTCCGGCCGCCCCTCCACTTGCAGGCCATTGGGGCTGTAGTCCCGGAAGCGGGCCGTTTCCAGAAGCTGTGAGGTATAATCTTCCAAATCCCGCAATCGCATGGGTTTTCCTTTACGTGAAGTGAATTCGCCCGGCCCCCATTCTACCCAAAGCCCAAACCGGCAAGGCTCCGCAATGCGCAAAATCTGGCTCCTGTTCGCCCAGGCGGTGACGATCAGCCTGGCTGTGCTGTTCGTGCTCAATCTGTTCAGGCCCGCCGCCCGCAACCCGGTGGTGGCGGTGCAGGAAATGGTCGCCCCCGCCGTGCCGGCGGCGAACAACCCGTCCTCCTACAGCGCGGCGGTGCAGCGGGCGATGCCGGCGGTGGTGAACATCTACACCAGCAAGGAACTCCGCTCCCGCCACCCGCTGCTGAACGATCCCGTTTTCCGGCGCTATTTCGGCGACCAGTTCGACCTGCCCCAGCGCACCTCCAGCCTGGGCTCGGGCGTGATCGCCAGCCCCCAGGGCTACATCCTCACCAACCACCACGTGGTGGAATCGGCGGACGAAATCGAGATCGCCCTGGGCGACGGCCGCAGCGCCGCTGCCAAGCTGGTGGGCAGCGACCCGGACACCGACCTGGCGGTGCTGAAAATCGACCTCCCCAACGTGCCGGCGGTGGCCTTCGGCCAGTCGGAGCAGCTCCAGGTGGGGGACGTGGTGCTGGCCATCGGCAATCCCTTCGGCGTCGGCCAGACCGTCACCATGGGCATCGTCAGCGCCCTGGGGCGCAGCCACCTGGGCATCAACACCTTCGAGGATTTCATCCAGACCGACGCCGCCATCAACCCCGGCAACTCCGGCGGCGCCCTGGTCGACGTCCACGGCAGCCTGATCGGCATCAACAGCGCCATCTATTCCCGCAGCGGCGGCTCCCTGGGCATCGGCTTCGCCATTCCCACCAGCATCGCCCGCCAGGTGATGGAGCAGATCATCCGCCACGGCAGCGTGATCCGGGGCTGGATCGGGGTGGAAGGGCAGGACCTCACCCCCGACCTCGCCGCCTCGTTCCAGCTCAAAGAGGCCAAAGGGGTGCTGATCGCCGGCGTCCTGCGGGGCGGGCCGGCGGACCGGGCCGGCATCCGGCCCGGGGACGTGCTGCTGGAAATCGACGGCCAAAGCGTACCCGACTCGGGCGCCATGCTGAACCGGATCGCCTCCCTGCAGCCTGGCCAGAGCGCCCGTTTCAAGATTCTGCGCAACCAGCGGGAAACCTCGGCCGAGGTGGAAATCGGCCGACGGCCGAAAACGCAGCCGACAGATTAGCCCTCTGTCAGGGCCGGGATCAGTCCGGCTTCTTCTGCTCCGCCTCGATGGTGTCCAGCTCCCGCTCCATCTCCTCGTCGCTGAGGGGATGGTAGTCTTCTTCGTCCGACGCAGGCTTGGCCATGAGAGACGCCACCCACACCCCCAGCTCGTAGAGCAGGCACATGGGAATGGCGAGCAGCAGTTGGGACAGGACGTCCGGCGGGGTCACCACCGCCGCCACCACGAAGGCGCCGACGATCACGTAGGGACGGGCTTCACGGAGTTGCGCCACGGTGACCATGCCCATCCTCGCCAGCACCACCACCACCACCGGAATCTCGAAGGTGAGGCCGAAGGCCAGGAACATGGTCATGACGAAGCTGAGGTAGTTCTCGATGTCCGGCGCCGGGGTGATGCTCTTGGGGGCGAACTCGTTGATGAACGCGAACACCTTGCCGAAGACGAAGAAGTAGCAGAATGCCATCCCCAGCAGGAACAGCAGCGTACTGGCCACCACCAGGGGCAGGCCGAATTTCTTCTCGTGGGAATAGAGGCCGGGGGCGATGAAGGCCCAGACCTGGTAAAGCACGTAGGGCAGCGCCAGAACGAAGGCCACCAGGCCGGTGACCTTCATCGGCACCAGAAAGGGGGTGACGACGCCGGTGGCAATCATCTTCGAGCCTTCCGGCAGGGCCTTCATCAAAGGCGCTGCCAGCAGATCATAGATGGCCGCGGAACCGGGCCACAGGAACAGCGCCACGAACAGGATGCCGACCGCGATGAGGGCGCGTATCAGCCGGTCCCGCAATTCGATCAGGTGGCTGATGAAGGTCTGCTGGGAATCCGTATCCGAAATCATGGCTTGGGCGGCACGGGGTCGGCGGGGAACGACGGAACATCGGCGGCGGGCGCGACGGGATCAACCGCGCTGGAAATGGCCTTTGCCTCCTCTTCCACCGTTTGCTTCTCTTCCAGGATGACGTGGCGGGCGCCGGCTTCGGCCTCGCGGAACTGCTCCTGGAGCTTCTTCAACTCCTCCAGCTTCACTTCCCGGTCGATTTCGGCCTTGAGGCCGGCGGCATAGCGCTGCATGCGGCCCACCAGGTGGCCTACGGTGCGGGCCACTTTCGGCAGCCGCTCCGGCCCGAGCACGATCAGGGCCACGATGCCGATGAGCAGCAGCTCGGAAAAACCGATGTCAAACATGGGGAAAGGCCGCTCAGGCTTAGCTGTGGGACTTTTCCTTCACTTCCCCCTCGATGGTCTTGCCTTCGTCGGCCGTCTCCAGCTTGGGGGTCTTTTCCTCTTCCTTCACCGCGTCCTTGAAGTTCTTCACCGCGCCACCCAGGTCGGAGCCCATGTTGCGCAGCTTCTTGGTGCCGAAAATCACCAGCACGATCACCAGGACGATCAGCCAATGCCAAACACTTCCAAATCCGCCCATATCATTTCTCCTAACAGCAACCAAATCAATACATTCAAACTTTAGTTAACGACTCTCGCTTTGCAGTTTCTTACTACTTAATGCCATAACGAGCGCGACTACCCATCCAACTATTGTCCATCCCAGAAAAACGTTAATAATTTGCACGATCAATGCATTGTCTGTTTTTCGGTAAATCGCAAGTGATGTTGGGAGATGGTATATAGCCACTAATGGAATATAGAGGAACACAATCAGCCAATGCCAGATGCTAAAGGAACCCATTTGGTCTCCTCGAAAAATTAAACGTGGGCCAGCTTGCCGCCGCCCAATACGTGAACGTGCAGGTGCATCACCACCTGCCCGCCGCCCTTGCCGGTGTTGATCACGGTCTTGAATCCGTCCGCCAGCCCTTGCTCCTTGGCCAGCAGCGGCGCCAGCAGGAGCATGCGGCCGAGCAGCATTTCGTGCTTGGCGTGGGCCGACTCCAGGGAGGCGATATGCTCCTTGGGCACGAGCAGAAAATGCACCGGCGCCGCCGGGTTGATGTCGTGGAAGGCGACCAGGTCGCTGTCCTCGTAGAGCTTCTTGCTGGGGATGTCCCCGTTGGCAATCTTGCAGAAAATGCAGTCGGTCATGGTTCTCTATTTCTCCCCGCGGGAAGCCTTCTCTTCGATGCCCGACAGCCCTTCCCGCCGCGCCAGTTCGTTGAGCACGTCGTCGGGATGCAGCCCCTGGCTCGCCAGCAGCACCAGGCTGTGGAACCACAGGTCGGCCATTTCGTAGACCAGTTGGTCCTTGTCGCCGCCCTTGGCGGCGATCACCGTCTCGGTGGCTTCCTCGCCGACCTTCTTCAGGATGGCGTCCAGCCCCTTGGCGTACAGCTTGGCCACGTAGGAGCTTTGCGGATCGGCGCTCTTGCGCGCCTCCAGGGTTTCCGCCAGGCGGTCCAGAATATCGTTCATTTCGCCTCTGCCTTGGCGCTGTAGATCAGCGACGGGTCCTTGAGCACCGGCTCCACCGTCACCCACTGCCCGTCCTGGTATTTCTGGAAGAAACAGCTGCTGCGGCCGGTATGACAGGCGATGCCGCCCATCTGTTCCACCTTCAGCAGCACCACGTCCTCGTCGCAATCCAGGCGGATGTCCTTCACCTTCTGCACGTGGCCGGATTCCTCGCCCTTGTGCCACAGCTTCTTGCGGGAACGGGACCAGTACACCGCCTCGCCGCATTCCACCGTGCGCTTGAGGGCGTCCCGGTTCATCCAGGCGAACATCAGCACGTCGCCGCTGGCCGCGTCCTGGGCGATCACCGGCACCAGGCCGTCCTCGGTCCACTTCACCTTGTCGAGCCAGATGTCCTTGGCGCTCACAGCCGCACCTCGATGCCATGCCGGGCCATGTGCTCCTTGGCCTGGCGCACGGTGTATTCCCCATAGTGAAAAATGCTCGCCGCCAGCACGGCGTCGGCGTGACCCTTGAGGACGCCGTCCACCAGGTGGTCCAGGTTGCCCACCCCGCCGCTGGCGATGACCGGAATACCGATGGCGTCCGCCACCGCCCGGGTCAACTCCAGGTTGAAGCCGATCTTGGTGCCGTCCCGGTCCATGCTGGTGAGCAGGATTTCGCCCGCGCCGCGGCGCTCCATTTCCTTCGCCCACTCCACCGCATCCAGGCCCACGTCCTTGCGGCCGCCGTGGGTGAACACGTGCCAGCGCAGGGGTTCGCCCTCCGCCGACACCTGCTTGGCGTCGATGGCCACCACGATGCACTGGGAGCCGAAGCGGGCCGAGGCGTCGTTCACCAGTTGGGGGTTGGTGACGGCGGAGGTGTTGATGCTCACCTTGTCCGCACCGGCGTTCAGCAGCCGCCGCACGTCGTCCACGCTGCGCACCCCGCCGCCCACGGTGAGGGGGATGAACACCTGGGCCGCCACGTCCTCGATGATGTGCAGGATCAGGTCCCGCTCGTCGGAGCTGGCGGTGATGTCGAGAAAGGTCAGCTCGTCGGCGCCCTGCTCGTCGTAACGGCGGGCGATTTCCACCGGGTCGCCGGCGTCCCGCAGGCCGACGAAGTTGACCCCTTTCACCACGCGGCCGGCGGTGACGTCAAGGCAGGGAATGATGCGCTTGGCCAGGCCCATGTCAAACCCCAAGGATGAGAAACGAAGGATGAAGGATGAAGAACACCTTGAAGCCTTCCGCCTTCATCCTTATGCCTTCATCCCTGTCAGATCGTCCGCCAGCTTCTGGGCGGCGCCGAAGTTCAGGGTGCCCTGGTAGATGGCGCGGCCGGTGATGGCGCCCATGATGCCTTCGCCCTCCACCGCGCACAGGCGCTTCACGTCCTCCAGGTCGGTGATGCCGCCGCTGGCGATGACCGGAATATTCAGGGCCCGGGCCAGGTTCACCGTGGCGTCGATGTTCACGCCGGAGAGCATGCCGTCGCGGCCGATGTCGGTGTAGATCACCGCTTCCACGCCGTAGCCTTCGAATTTCTGCGCCAGGTCCACCACGTCGTGGCCGGTGAGCTTGGACCAGCCGTCCACCGCCACCTTGCCGTCCTTGGCGTCCAGGCCGACGATGATGTGGCCGGGGAAGGCGTCGCAGGCTTCGTGGAGGAAGCCCGGATTCTTCACCGCCGCGGTGCCGATGATGACGTAGCTGACGCCGTCGTCCAGGTAGCGCTCGATGGTTTCCAGGTCGCGGATGCCGCCCCCCAGCTGGACCGGAATCTCGTCCCCCACCGCGTCGGTGATGGCCTTGATGGCCGATTCGTTCACCGGCTTGCCGGCAAAGGCGCCATTGAGGTCCACCAGATGCAGCCGCTGGGCGCCCTGCTCCAGCCAGTGCCGGGCCATGGCCGCGGGGTCTTCGGAAAACACCGTCGCGTCCTCCATCACGCCCTGCTTGAGGCGGACGCAGTGCCCATCCTTCAAATCAATCGCCGGTATGATGATCATGATCGTATCTGCTTAAAAATTAACCAAAGAAATTAACACGCCCCGTCCCAGGCAACGAAGTTGCCCAGGAGGGAAAGCCCCGCCGCCTGGCTCTTTTCCGGGTGGAACTGGACCGCAAACAGGTTGCCCCTGGCCACCGCGCTGGCGTAGGCGAAGGGATAATGGGTAAAGGCCGCCACCAGCTCGGGGCTGCCCGCTTCCACATAATAGCTGTGCACGAAGTAGAACCGCGCCCCGTCGGCGATGCCTTCCCACAGGGGGTGCCGCATGGCCTGGTGGACCTGGTTCCAGCCGATCTGGGGCACCTTGAGGCGCTCGCCCTTGTCGTCCACCAGGGCCTCGACCGGGAAGCGGCGCACCGCGCCGGGAAGGATGGAAAGGCCGTCCACGTTGC
This sequence comes from Gallionellaceae bacterium UBA2239, assembly GCA_002347615.1. GTDB lineage: Bacteria > Pseudomonadota > Gammaproteobacteria > Burkholderiales > UBA9220 > UBA2239. The sequence continues at coordinate 14,247 of DDYH01000063.1, forward strand.
CTTCCTCGCTGTGGCCGAAGAGGGCCTGCATCCCCAGGCAGATGCCGAGGAAGGGCTTGGCTGCCGCCGCCTCCAGCACCGCCTGCTTCAGGCCCCGGGACTCCAGTTCCCGGATGCAATCGGGCATGGCGCCCACGCCGGGGAAAACCACCTTGTCGGCTTTCGCCACTTCATCCGGGTCGCCGGTGACGACCACGGAAGCATAGGGGGCCACGTGCTCCAGTGCCTTGGACACCGAGCGCAGATTGCCCATGCCGTAATCCACTACTGCGATGCGAGTCATGGTTGTGCTTACAGGCTGCCTTTGGTGGAGGGGGTGGCGTCGCCCAGGCGTTCGTCCTTTTCCAGCGCCATGCGCAGCGCCCGACCGAAGGCCTTGAACACGGTTTCCGCCTGGTGGTGGGCGTTGTCGCCCCGCAGGCCGTCCACGTGGAGAGTGACCCCGGCGTGGTTGACGAAGCCCTGGAAGAATTCCTGCACCAGGTCCACGTCGAATTCGCCGACCCGGCCACGGGTGAAGGGCACTTCGAACACCAGGCCGGGACGGCCGGAGAGGTCGACCACCACCCGGGACAGGGCCTCGTCCAAGGGCACGTAGGCATGGCCGTAGCGGCGGATGCCCTTCTTTTCCCCCACGGCCTGGGCGAAGGCCTGGCCGAGGGTGATGCCGATGTCTTCCACGGTGTGGTGGGCGTCGACGTGCAGGTCGCCCTTGGCGTCCACCTCCAGGTCGATCATGCCGTGGCGGGCGATCTGGTCCAGCATGTGGTCGAGGAAAGGCACGCCGCTGGCGAGCTTCGCCCGGCCGGTGCCGTCCAGGTTGAGGCTGAGGCTGACCTGGGTTTCCAGGGTGTTGCGGCTGACTTGGGAGGTGCGCATGATTAAGTGGCTGAAATTTGCTTAATTCTACCCCAATGGGAAGGCCGGACAAAGCGCCGGGGCGGCGTACCCCTTGGAAAGTTTACATTCTAGGCGAGAATCTCCCGCAGCGCACCGACCAATGCGTCGCACTGCCCGTCGGTGCCCACGGTGATGCGCAGGAAAGGCGCGATGCGGGCCGGCTTCTTGAAGTGCCGCACGATGATGCTGCGTTCCCGCAGCTTGGCCGTCAGGTCCGCCCCGTCGCGGCCCGGATGGCGGGCGAAGACGAAGTTGGCGGCGGAGGGCAGCACCTCGAAGCCCAGGGCTTGCAGCTCCTTCACCAAACGCTCGCGGCTGGCGATCACCTTGTTCCGGGTTTCGTCGAACCAGGCCCGGTCCTCTATGGCGGCGGCGGCGCCGGCGATGGCGAAGCGGTCCAGGGGGTAGGAATTGAAGCTGTCCTTGACCCGGATCAGGGCTTCGATCAAATCAACATGGCCGATGGCGTAGCCCACCCGCAGGCCGGCGAGAGAACGGGACTTGGACAGGGTATGGACCACCAGCAGGTTCGGGTAGCGGTCCACCAGCCCCACCGCCGATTGGGCGCCGAAGTCCACATAGGCCTCGTCCACCACCACCACCGATTCGGTGTTGGCCTGCAGCAGGCGCTCGATTTCCGCCAGGGGCACGGCCACGCCGGTGGGGGCGTTGGGGTTGGGGAAAATGACGCCGCCGTTGGGCTTCAGGTAGTCGTCCACCCGGATTTCGAAGGACTCGCCCAGGGGCAGTTCTTCGTAATCGATGCCGTAGAGGCCGGCGTACACCGGGTAGAAGCTGTAGGTGATGTCCGGGAACAGCAAGGGCGCGTCGTGCTTCAAGAGCGCCTGGAAGGTGTGGGCCAGCACCTCGTCGGAGCCGTTGCCGACGAACACCTGGGCCGGCTTCACGCCGTAGAAGGCGGCCACCGCCTCCTTCAGCCGGTCGGCGTTGGGGTCCGGATAGAGGCGCAGGCTATCCGCCACCTCGCCCTTCAACACCTCCAGCGCCTTGGGGCTGGGGCCGTAGGGGTTCTCATTGGTGTTGAGCTTGACCAGGTTGGGCAGCTTGGGCTGCTCCCCCGGCACGTAAGGGGTCAGTCCGTGGACAAGCTTGCTCCAGTAACAGCTCATGGCAAAACCCCTTCCCTCTCCCCAGCCCTCCCCCGCCTGCGGGGGAGGGGGCGTTCCCCTCTCCCGCAGGCGGGGGAGGGGCTAGGGGTGGGGGATGAGCCAGGGGTGGGGGGGAAAGCGGTCACGTTTACCCGTCCGAAAATCATTTCTGCGACAGCCGGTATTCGGCGGAGCGGGCGTGGGCCTGCAAGCCTTCGCCGTAGGCGAAGGTGGCGGCGATCCGGCCCAGGACGTCGGCGCCGCCCTCGGACACCATGATCAGGCTGGAGCGCTTCTGGAAGTCGTACACCCCCAGGGGCGAGGAGAAGCGCGCCGTGCGGGAGGTGGGCAGCACGTGGTTGGGGCCGGCGCAGTAGTCGCCGAGGGATTCGCAGGTCATGCGGCCCATGAAGATGGCGCCGGCGTGCTTGAGCTTGCCCACCCAGGCCTCCGGGTCGGCCACGGACAGCTCCAGGTGCTCGGGAGCCACCTGGTTGGACACGGCGCAGGCCTCGTCCAGGTCCCGCACCTGCACCAGGGCGCCGCGGTTTTCCAGGGCGGCGCGGATGATGTCCTTGCGGGGCATGTCGGCCAACTGGCGGTCCATGGATTCATGCACCGCGTCGATGAAGGCGGCGTCGGGGGAGATCAGGATCGACTGGGCGATTTCGTCGTGCTCCGCCTGGGAGAACATGTCCATGGCGATCCAGTCCGGGTTGGTCTGGCCGTCGCACAGGATGAGAATCTCGGACGGGCCGGCCACCATGTCGATGCCCACCACGCCGAACACCCGGCGCTTGGCGGCGGCCACGTAGGCGTTGCCGGGGCCGACGATCTTGTCCACCTGGGGAACGGTCTCGGTGCCGTAGGCCAGGGCGCCCACCGCCTGGGCGCCGCCGATGGTGAACACCCGGTCCACGCCGCACACCGCGGCAGCGGCCAGCACCAGGTCGTTGACCACCCCGTTGGGGGTGGGCACCACCATGATCAACTCGCCCACGCCGGCCACCTTGGCGGGCAGGGCGTTCATCAGCACCGACGACGGATAGGCCGCCTTGCCGCCGGGCACGTACAGGCCCACCCGGTCCAGGGGCGTCACCTGCTGGCCCAGCATCGTGCCGTCGGCTTCCCGGTAGCTCCAGGACGCCATCTTCTGCTTTTCGTGGTAGGCCCGCACCCGAGCGGCGGACAGCTCCAGGGCCTGGCGCTGGTCGGCGGGCAGGCGCTCCAGGGCCTCCTGCAAGCGGGCCTGGGGCATTTCCAGGGCCGCCATGGAAGCGGCGTCCAGCTTGTCGAAGCGGCGGGTGTAATCCAGCACGGCGGCGTCGCCGCGATGCTTCACGTCGGCCAGGATGTCGGCCACGGTGCGGTCCACGGATTCGTCCTGGGCGCCCTCGAAGGCCAGCAGTTGCGACAGGCGGGCCTGGAAATCAGGCTCCGTGGAGGACAGGCGTTTGATGTTCAGCATGATGGGTTCGGCAACACGGGGCGGAAAGTGGGATTTTACCGGAAAAACATGTTCACCGCAGAGGACGCGGAGGGCGCGGAGGAATTCGAGATATTCAGGTTTCCCCCTGCGTCCTCCGCGCCCTCTGCGGTTCAAGACCTTTCAGCCACGGTCTTGGCGAAGGTGTCGATGATCGGGCGGATGCGCTCGCGCTTGAGTTTCAGGGCGGCCTGGTTCACCACCAGCCGGGAGCTGATGGGCATGATGTCTTCCACCGCCACCAGGTTGTTGGCCTTCAGGGTGCCGCCGGTGCTCACCAAGTCGACGATGGCGTCGGCCAGGCCCACCAGGGGCGCCAGCTCCATGGAGCCGTAGAGCTTGATCAGGTCCACGTGGACCCCTTTGCGGGCGAAATGCTCCCGGGCCACCTTGGTGTACTTGGTGGCCACCTTGAGGCGGGCGCCCTGCTTCACCGAGCCTTCGTAATCGAAGCCCGCCGGCACCGCCACCATCATCCTGCACTGGGCGATCTGCAGGTCCAGGGGCTGGTACAGCCCGGCCCCGCTGTGCTCGTAGAGCACGTCCTTGCCGGCGATGCCCATGTCGGCGCCGCCGTGCTGGACGTAGGTGGGCACGTCGGTGGCGCGGACGATGATCAGCCGCACTTCCGGCAGGTTGGTGCCGATGATCAGCTTGCGGGAGGACTCCGGGTCCTCCTGGGGAACGATGCCCGCCGCCGCCAGCAGGGGCTTGGTTTCCTCGAAAATGCGGCCCTTGGAGAGGGCGATGGTGATGCCGCTCATCAGTGGGCCCTCCGGATGCGCGCCCCGAGGGCGGAGAGTTTCTCCTCGATGCATTCGTAGCCGCGGTCCACGTGGTAGATGCGGTCCACCACCGTCTCCCCCTGGGCGATGAGTCCGGCGATGATGAGGCTGGCGGAGGCCCGCAGGTCGGTGGCCATCACCGTGGCGCCCTGGAGCTCCTTCACGCCGCGGATCACGGCGGTGGTGCCTTCCACCTCGATGTTGGCCCCCATGCGGCGCAGTTCCTGCACGTGCATGAAGCGGTTTTCGAAAATGGTTTCGATCACCGTGGCGGTGTCGTCGGCCACCGCGTTCATGGCCATGAACTGGGCCTGCATGTCGGTGGGAAAAGCCGGGTAGGGGGCGGTGCGCAGGCTGACGGACTTGAGGGGACCCGCCATTTCCAGGCTGATCCAGTCGTCGCCGGTGTCGATCTTGGCCCCGGCGTCCCGCAGCTTGTCCAGCACCGCGTCCAGGCTGTCGGCGCGCGCATCCTTGAGCTTCACCTTGCCGCCGGTGGCGGCGGCGGCCACCAGGTAGGTGCCGGCTTCGATGCGGTCGGGCATGACGCGATAATCGGCGCCGTGGAGCGTCTCCACGCCGTGGACGGTGATGACGTCGCTACCCGCCCCTTCGATCTTGGCGCCCATGGCGATGAGGCAGTTGGCCAGGTCCACCACTTCCGGCTCCCGGGCGGCGTTTTCCAGCACCGTGGTGCCGTCGGCCAGGGCGGCGGCCATCATCAGGTTCTCGGTGCCGGTGACGGTCACCAGGTCCATGAAGATGCGGGCGCCCTTGAGGCGATTCGCCTTGGCCACCACGTAGCCGTGCTCGATCTCGATCTCCGCCCCCATGGCCTGGAGGCCCTTGATGTGCAGGTTCACCGGCCGCATGCCGATGGCGCAGCCGCCGGGCAGGGACACCCGGGCTTGGCCGAAGCGGGCCACCATGGGGCCCAGCACCAGGATGGAGGCGCGCATGGTCTTCACCATCTCGTAGGGCGCTTCCAGGTTATCCACCTTGGCCGCCTTGAGTTCCACCCCCAGCTTCTCGTCCACCGACACCTCCACCCCCATCTGCCCCAGAAGAGACAGGGTGGTGGTGACGTCCTTGAGGTGGGGGACGTTGCCGATGCGCAAAGGCTCGGCGGTGAGGAGGCCGGCGCAGAGGATGGGAAGGGCGGCGTTCTTGGCGCCGGAGATGCGGATTTCCCCGTTCAGGGGAAGGCCGCCGTTGATGACGAGTTTATCCATGGTTTCCGATTAGAATTGGTTTTCCAGCCTGAACAGAAGGCCCTGCCGCAGGCGATTGCTGATTTCATAAGCCCGGCCGGCGATCTCCCGGTCCGCCGACTCCCCGGGGTAACGGAAAGTCACCGCCGCCAGGGATGAGGAAACGAAGCTCCTCCGCGTCCCCAAACGGCGCCTCCCCCGCGAGGCGAAGAAAGCGGCCCAGTTCGGCCAGGTCGTGGGTTTTCGAAACGTCCGCGCCCCGTGCGATGAGCAGCGCTTTCATCAGCTTTTCGATGCACTGCTGGGCATGAAAGCAGACCGCGTCGAAATTGGGCGACTCGGCGGCAGCCAGTTCCCGGCCCGCCGTATGGAAATCCCCCTCGGCTTTGGCCACCCACTCCCTAATCGTTTCGTTCATAAAGCACTTTGCCGTGATCGAGGGCCGTGCGGATGAGGGGGTCGCCTTCCGCGTAGCGCCTGGCCGCATCCCGTGGCTGGCAGGTGAGCATGTCCACGGAAAACAGCGGGTCGAGGCGGTTGAGGATCTCCAGGGATTGATAGAACCCCTTCCCCTCGAAAGGCATGATCACCAGCATGTCCACATCGGAATCCTCGGCGGCATGGCCGCTGGCGTAGGAGCCGAACAGCACCACCTTGTCGGGATGAAACTCCCTGCCGATGCGCTGCCCGAATTCGACGATGCGGTTCATGTCGACCATGATCAGCCTTATTTTGCCGCCGCCAGCAGTTGCTGGAGCTCGCCCTTTTCGTACAGTTCCTTGGTGATGTCCGCCCCGCCGATCAATTCGCCCTTGATGTAGAGCTGGGGGAAGGTGGGCCAGTTGGCGTAGTCCTTGAGGTTGTCGAAAATCTCCGGGTCCATCAGCACGTTGACGGCGAAGAACTCCGCGCCGCAAGCCTTGAGGGCCTGGGCCGCCACGTTGGAGAAGCCGCACTGGGGAAACTGCGGCGTGCCCTTCATGAACAGGACCACCGGGTTGTCGGTAACGATTTGACGGATGCGTGCGAGTGCTTTTTCGTTTGCGCTCATGTTTTAAGCTCCTATTGCTCGCCCTTGAGGTCGACGTCGCCTTTCAGCTCGGCAGCCAGCTTGCGCCAATCCTCGGGGGTGAAGGTTTTCATAGACAGGGCGTGGATTTCCCCGCCCATCCTGTCGCCCAGCGCCTTGTACACCCGCTGGTGCTGCTGCACCATGCTTTTGCCGGCGAACTCGGCGCTGACGATGACGGCCTGGAAATGCTGGCCGTCGTCCCCCTCCACCTGCACCAAATCGCAGGTGAGATTGTCCTCGATATAGCTTTTTATCTGGGCCGCAGTGACCATCGGAAACCTTTTATTTTCTCAGCTTGTAGCCGCTCTTCAGGAGCAGCAAAGTCGCTAATGATAATGCCAAAAAGCAGACGGCGACAATCAACAATCCCTCTCCCGGCGGCACGTCGGAAATGCCGAAAAAACCGTAGCGGAAGCCGTCGATCAAGTAGAAGAAAGGGTTGTAGCGGGACACCGCCTGCCAGAAAGGCGGCAGGGAATGGATGGAATAAAACACCCCGGAAAGGAAAGTGAGGGGCACCACCACAAAGTTCTGCACCGCCGCCATCTGGTCGTAGTCCTCCGCCCACAGGGCGGAGACGATGCCCGCCGCCCCCAGCATGGCGCAGCCCGCCACGGCGAAGGCCAGCATCCACAGGGGATGGGCGACGGGCAGGGAGGCGAACCACAGCCCGGCCAGCCCCACCCCGGCCCCCACCACCACGCCCCGCACCACCGACGCCGCCACGTAGGCGACGTAGAACTCCCAGTAGGCCAGGGGCGGCAGCAGGATGAACACGATGTTGCCGCTCATCTTGGACTGGATCAGGCTGGACGAGCTGTTGGAAAAGGCGTTCTGCAGCATGGCCATCATCACCAGGCCGGGGATCAGGAAGGCCGTATAAGCCACGCCGGGATAGACCTGGACATGGGTTTCCAGCACGTGGGAAAAAATCAGCAGATACAGCAGGGTGGTGACCAGGGGCGACAGGATGGTTTGCAGGCTCACCTTGAAAAAGCGCAGCAGCTCCTTGAGGAAAAGGGTGTACAGGCCGGTCATTTCACCAGCTCCAGGAAAACGTCTTCCAGGTCGGGCTTGGCCACCTCCAGGTCCTGTACCGCCACGCCGTTTTCCCGCAGGACAGCCAGCACGCTCTCCAGCTCCCCGCACTGGCGCAGGGCGAGCCGAAACACCTCCCCCTCCTGGCCGACGAGCCGGGATTGCAGCGCTTCGGGCAGCCGCGGCGGGTCGAGGCGCAGGGCCACCTGGCTGGTGGCGTGGCCCGCCAGCAGGTTGGCGGTGGTGTCCAGGGCCACGACCTCTCCCAGCTTGAGCATGGCGATGCGGCTGCACAGGGTTTCCGCCTCTTCCAGGTAGTGGGTGGTGAGGACGATGGTGTGGCCCTCCCGGTTGAGGCGCTTGATGAAGCCCCACAGGCTTTGGCGCAACTCCACGTCCACCCCGGCGGTGGGCTCGTCCAGCACCACCACGGCGGGCTTGTGGACCAGGGCCTGGGCCACCAGCACCCGCCGCTTCATGCCCCCGGAGAGGTTGCGCACGTAGGCGTCCGCCTTGTCGGTGAGGGCCAGGTTTTCCAGCAGTTCGTCGATCCACGGGTCGTTGCGGCGGAGGCCGAAGTAGCCGGACTGGAAGCGCAGCATCTCCCGCACGGTGAAGAAGGCGTCGTAGACCAGTTCCTGGGGCACCACCCCAAGGGCGCGGCGCGCCTCCCGGTAGTCCGCCACCACATCGTGCCCCATCACCGCCAGGCGGCCGGAAGTGGCGCGGGACAGCCCCGCCAGCAGGCTGATCAGGGTGGTCTTGCCGGCCCCGTTGGGCCCCAGCAGGGCGAAGAACTCCCCTTGCTCCACCGCGAGGTCCACCCCGCGCAATGCGTGCACGTCGCGGAAGCGCTTGTGGACCGACTGGACTTGGATGGCGGGGGTCATGGATAAAAAATCAAAAACATGGAGCCGCCAAGACGCCAAGAGCGCCACGGAAAAACTCAGGATACCCCGGGTTTCTTGGCGCTCTTGGCGTCTTGGCGGTTAAAAAGTCTTAGGCGCTTTCGGCCTGCAGGGTATCCGTCACGCCGTACAGGTCGGCCAGGCTCACCAGATTGGGCGGCAGGTTGACGAAGCGCAGCCGCTGGCGGCCGCCGTTCCGGCGCAGCCATTCCAGCATCAGGCTGACGGCGGAGGAATCCACGTCGGTCACCTGGCCCAGGTCCACCACCGCGCCGCCCTCGCCAAACAGGGCAACCCCCTGCTCCAGCAGGGACGTGGCATGGGCCATGGTGACGGGGCCGACGACGTAATAGGCAGCGCCGTCGCGGACCAGGGTGGGCGCCTGCCTCATTACAGCTTCTTGGACTTGCCGCTGTCGTCGGCGTTGTTCTTGTCGGCCAGCTTCTTGATCAGGCCGTCGATGCCGGACTGGCGGATCTCGTTGTTGAACTGGCCGCGGTAGGTGGTCACCAGGCTGGCGTTGGCGATGGCGATGTCGTAAACCTTCCAGCCGTCGGAACCCTTGCGCATGCTGTAATCCACCGGGATGGAATCGCCGCCGGGCTGGATAATCAGGGTCTTCACCGTCACGTCGGTGTCGCCGGGCTGGGCCACCAGGGGCCGGTAATCCACGGTCTGGTTCTTGTAGTTGGCCAGGGACAGGGAGTAGGTGCGCACCAGCAGGGAGCGGAATTCGTCCGTCAACTGCTTCTGCTGGTCGGGGGTGGCGGTGCGCCAGTTCTTGCCCACCGCCAGCTGGGTCATGCGGCTGAAGTCGAAATGGGGCAGGACCTTGGTTTCCACCAGGTCGAAAATCTTCTTGCGGTTGCCGTTCTGGATATCCTTGTCCTTCTTCAACACCCCCAGCACATCCTGGGACACCTGCTTCACCAGGGCGTCCGGCGCCACCTCGGCGGCCATCAGGCTCTGGCTCATAAAACCCGCGATCACAAAAGCGAAAAGACGTTTCATTGTGTAACCCCTAAACAAAAGTTATTTCTTGGCGCTGTCGTCTTCGGAAGCCTTGCTGTACAGGAACTGGCCGATCAGCTTTTCCAGCACCACGGCGGACTGGGTGATGGTGAAGGCCTCGCCGTCCTTGATCATCTGGTCGTCGCCGCCGGCCTCCAGGCCGATGTACTGTTCGCCCAGCAGGCCGGACGTGAGGATGCTGGCGGAAGTGTCCTTGGGAAACTGGAAGCGGCGGTCGATCTTCAGCACCACGTCGGCTTCGAAGCGCTTGTTGTCGAACTTGACCTCCGCCACGCGCCCCACCACCACGCCGGCGCTCTTCACCGGGGCCCGCACCTTGAGGCCGCCCACGTTGTCGAAATAGGCGTGCACGGTGTAGCCGTCCCCGACGGAATAGCCGCTCATGTTGCCCACCTTCATGGCCAGGAACAGCAGGGCGGCGAAGCCCACCGTCACGAAGATGCCCACCCACAGGTCCATTTTTGTTCGTTCGATCACTCTAGTTCCCCTACCCTCAAGACGTAAACATCAGCGATGTCAGGATGAAATCCAGAAACAGCACCACCAGGGACGACGTCACCACGGTGCGCGTGGTCGCCCGGGACACGCCCTCGGCGGTGGGCTTGGAATCGTAGCCCTCCACCAAGGCGATGGCGGTCACCGCCACTGCGAAGACGACGCTCTTGATCACGCCGTTCATGATGTCCTCGTGGAAATCCACCGACGCCTGCATCTGGGACCAGAAGGCGCCCTCGTCCACCCCGATCAGCACCACGCCGACGATGTAGCCGCCGAACACGCCCATGGTGCTGAACAGGGCGGCCAGCAGCGGCATGGAAATCACCCCGGCCCAAAAGCGCGGCGCCACCACCCGGGCCATGGGCTCCACCGCCATCATCTCCATGGCGGAGAGCTGCTCGGTGGCCTTCATCAGGCCGATCTCGGCGGTGATGGCGGTGCCGGCCCGGCCGGCGTAAAGCAGGGCGGTCACCACCGGCCCCAGTTCCCGCACCAGGGAAAGGGCCACCAGAATGCCCAATGCCTGTTCGGAACCGTATCTCTCCAGGGTGTTGTAGCCCTGCAGGCCGAGCACGAAACCGACGAACAGCCCGGACACCATGATGATGATGAGGGACAGCACGCCGATGGAATACAGTTCCCGCAGCACCAGGCGGAAGCGCCGGAAGCTCTCGCCGGAATAGAGCAGGGTCAGCAGGAACAGCCGGGTGGCGTAGCCCAGCCGGAACACGTTGGTGGTGACGTAGTTGCCCAGGAAGCGCAGGGTATCCGCGATGGCGTTCATGCCGCGCCCTCCAGCATCAGGTCCTGGGCCAGGGGCTCGGCGGGATAGTGGAAGGGCACCGGGCCGTCGATCTCGCCGTGGACGAACTGGTGCACGAAGGGAATCTTGGTATCGCGGATCTCGTCCGGCGTGCCCTGGGCGACGATCTGCCCTTCGGAAATGAAATAGATGTGGTCGACGATCTGCAGGGACTCCTGCACGTCGTGGGTCACCATGATGGAGGTGGCGCCCAGGGCGTCGTTGAGGCGGCGCAGCAGGTTGCCCGTCACCCCGAGGGAAATCGGGTCGAGGCCGGTGAAGGGCTCGTCGTACATGATCAGCATCGGGTCCAGGGCGATGGCCCGGGCCAGGGCCACCCGGCGCGCCATGCCGCCGGAAAGGTCGGCGGGCATCAGCTTGTGGGCGCCCCGCAGGCCGACGGCGTTGAGCTTCAGCAGCACCAGGTCGCGGATCATGGATTCGATGAGGTTGGTGTGTTCCCGCAGGGGGAAGGCCACGTTGTCGTAGACGGAAAGGTCGGTGTACAGGGCGCCGAACTGGAACAGCATCCCCATGCGCCGGCGCAGGGCGTAAAGCTCCTTGTGGGACATGTCGTTCACCACCTGCCCGTCCACCTTCACCGTGCCGGAAGTGGGCTTCAGTTGGCCGCCGATGAGGCGCAGCAGGGTGGTCTTGCCGGAGCCGGAGCCGCCCATGATGGCCACCACTTCGCCCCGGCGAATGGACAAATTGATTCCCTTGAGAATCGGGCGGCGGTCGTATGTAAAGTGCAGGTCTTTGATTTCGACCAAAAAGTCGGAAGACATGAATTAGGCCAGCAGGTTCCGGGAAAGCGTTATTCTAAACCAGGACGACTGAAATGCAAGCCGACCGCTCGGTCAGTCGCGGTAGCGGGTGGGGTCGGGCACCCCCGCCGCTTCGAACCCCTGGCGTCGCAGCCGGCAGGAATCGCACCGGCCGCAGGCCCTCCCCGCCTCGTCCGCCTGGTAGCAGGACACGGTGAGGCCGTAGTCCACCCCCAGGCTAATGCCGTGGCGGATGATCTCGGCCTTGGGCCAGTGGATCAGGGGGGCGCGGATGCGCACCGGCTTGCCCTCCACCGCCGATTTCAGCGCCAGGTTGGCCATGCGCTCGTAGGCGTCGAGGTATTCCGGGCGGCAGTCCGGGTAGCCGGAGTAGTCCACCGCGTTGGCGCCGATGAAGATGTCCTGGGCCTCCATCACCTCCGCCCAAGCCAGGGCCAGGGACAGCATGATGGTGTTGCGGGCGGGAACGTAGGTGACGGGAATGCCCTCGCCGGCCTCGGTGGGCACCGCGATGCCGCTGTCGGTAAGGGCCGAGCCGCCGAACACGGTCAAATCCAGCTTCGCCACCCGGTGCTCCACCGCCCCCAGGGCTGCCGATATTTTCCTCGCCGCCTCCAGTTCCGAGCGGTGGCGCTGGCCGTAATCCAGGCCCAGGGTGCGGCAGGCGAACCCTTCCTTCACCGCCAGGGCCAGGGTGGTGGCCGAGTCCAGGCCACCGGAAAGCAGTACCACGGCTTTTTTCATTATCAGAAACCTATTCTTGAACCGCAGAGGACGCGGAGGAACGCAGAGGAAAACGGGAACAGGATAAAGCCGTTATCTCGTGAATCCTGAACATCATGTTAATCCTGTCCGGTATTTTTTAGAGGTTCCTCTGCACCCTCCGCGTCCTCTGCGGTAAACGCTTTTCACCGCCCCCGCTCGCTGCCCCACAGCACCTTGTGCAGTTGCACCTGAAAGCGCACCGGCAAGCGATCGTGCAAAATCCATTCCGCCAGCTGCGCCGGCTCCAGGCGCCCCGGCACCGGGGAGAACAGCACCGGGCAGCGCTCGGTGAGGCCTTTCTCTCGCAACAGGGCGCAGGCCCAGCGGTAGTCGGCCTCGTCGCAGATCACGATCTTGATTTCGTCCCGGGGCTTGAGCAGTTCCAGGTTGTCCCAGTGGTTATTCTCCACCTCTCCCGAGCCGGGAGTTTTGATGTCCAGCACCACCGACACCCGGGGGTCGACGCCGGAGATGTCCAGGGCGCCGCCGGTTTCCAGGGACACGGAATAGCCGCCGTCGCACAGGGCCTTCAGCAGGTCGAGGCAGTTCTTCTGGGCCAGGGGCTCGCCGCCGGTGACCGTGACGTAATGGGGGCAGTAGTCCCCCACCCCCTTCATGATCTCCGCCACGCTCAGGGTCTCGCCGCCCTGGAAGGCGTAGTCGGTGTCGCAGTAGCCGCAGCGCAACGGGCAGCCGGTAAGCCGCACGAAGGCGGTGGGCAGCCCGGTGCGGCTGGTTTCCCCTTGGAGGGAGTAGAAGATTTCGCTGACCCGCAGCGTGAGATCGGGAATAGTCAACCTGAAACCCTCCAAATTAGCCGCCAAGACGCCAAGAGCGCCAAGGTAAGAAGTTGAAGTTCTTGGCGCTCTTGGCGTCTTGGCGGCGCATTTAGGTTTTACTTCACCGCGCCCAGGCGCTTCTTCGCCAGTTCCGCGGCGTTGCTCACCGGGTACTTGGCGACGATTTCCTCCAGGGTCTTCCGCGCCGCCCCGTCATCCCCCAGCCCCTGCTGGCTGCTGGCGATATTGAGCAGGGCGTCGGGAATCTTCTGGCTGCCCGGGTGCTGGGCGATCAGTTTTTGCTGGGCGGCGATGGCGGCCTGGAAGTCCTTCAGATTGAAGTAGGAGTTGCCTACCCAATACTGGGCCGCCGGGGCCTGGGCACTGCGGGGATAGGTGTCGACGAAGTCCTGGAAAGCCGTCACCGCCCCCCGGTAGTTGCCGGCCTTGAACTGGTTGAGGGCCGCCTGGTAGGCGCGCATTTCCGCTTCCGGGTCGCCTGCCGGCGCCGGGGGCTCGGCCGGGGCGGGAGCAGGAACGGCAGCCGCGGCTTTCTTGTCCGCCTTCTTGTCCTTCTTGCCGCCCTTGGCGGGCGGAGCCTCGGGCTCCGGCTCCGGCTGGACCGGCGGCGTTTCCAGGACGCGCAGGCGGGTGTCCAGATCCACGTAGAGGTCCTTCTGCCGCTTCTGGGTCACCTCCACCTCGTGGGTCAGGACTTCGACCTGCCCTTGGAGCTGGGCGATCTGGGCCTTCAGGGCCTCGACCTGGCCCAGCAGTTCCACCATGCCCTTGCCGGTGAGCTGGGATTCCAGGCCGGCCACCCGCTCCTGGAGGGCCTTCACGCCTTCCCGTGCCTCGTCGTCGGAGAACAGGCCGGCGTGGGCGGAACCCGCCCAGGCCAGGGACAGCACCGCGATGAGCGCCGCCTTATGCATCATTCACCCTTGTAAACGATGTCCGCCCGGCGGTTCTGGGACCAGCAGGACTCGTCGTGGCACTCGGCCTTGGGTTTTTCCTCGCCGAAGCTGACGGTTTCGATCTGGCCGTCCTGCACGCCCAGCACGTTCATCATCTTCTTCACCGCCTCGGCGCGGCGCTGGCCCAGGGCCAGGTTGTACTCGCGGCTGCCGCGCTCGTCGGCGTTGCCCTGGAGGACGGTGCTGGTGTTCTGGTGGCCGGTGAGGTACTTGGCATGGGCTTCCACCAGGGGCTTGTACTCGTCCTTGACGTCGTACTTGTCGAAGTCGAAGTAAACGCTGCGCTTGGACAGAATGTTGTTGGGGTCATGCAGCTCATCGGCGCCCAAGCCCTGGCCTTCCACGCCGGAGGTGGACACGCCGCCACCGGTCTTGTCTTCCACCGGCGCCTTGTCCTTCACTTCCTGGCCGGCGCAACCCGCCAGCAGACCCAGTACCACCGCGCTCAACATCAGTTTTTTCATTGCCGTATCTCCTCATTTGCACAAAATTATGCAGAACCCCCTCCCGCTTCATTAAGGAGAGGCCCCGCGTCTAAAAATCCTTTACTTCACCAACGGCCCCCAGGCCGGCTCCCGCACGTCGCCGGACATCTCCGACAGCCGCTGCTTCACCCGCCCGTCGGAAGACACCGCCGCCAAGGTGCCGCGCCCCCGGATTTCCGTAGCATAGAGGATCATCCTGCCGTTGGGGGCGAAGCTGGGGGATTCGTCCAGGCGGGTGTCGGTCAGCACCTGCACCTGGCCGGTGGCGATGTCCTGCACCGCCACGTTGAAGTTGCCGTTGCTGCGCTGGATGAAAGCGAAGCTCTTGCCGTCCGGCGCGAAGCGCGGCGTGACGTTGTAGCTGCCTTCGAAGGTCAGGCGGCTCGCCGCCCCGCCGGAGGCCGGCATGCGATAGACCTGGGGCCCGCCGCTGCGGTCGGAGGTGAAGATGATCCACTGGCCGTCGGGGGAGAAATTGGGCTCGGTGTCCACCAGGGGGCTGTTGGTCAGGCGCTTGAGGCCCGAGCCGTCGGCGTTGAGGGAATAGATCTGGGAATGGCCTTCCAGGGTCAGCACCACCGCCAGCCGGCTGCCGTCCGGCGCCCAGGCGGGGGCGCTGTTGTTGCCCTTGTAGGCCGCCAGGGTGCGGCGCTGGCC
This sequence comes from Gallionellaceae bacterium UBA2239, assembly GCA_002347615.1. GTDB lineage: Bacteria > Pseudomonadota > Gammaproteobacteria > Burkholderiales > UBA9220 > UBA2239. The sequence goes on from DDYH01000063.1 coordinate 29,539, forward strand.
ATTGACCAGGTTCTGGATGTAGACCACGGGTTTCTTCTGCTCGAAGGACACATAGGCCAGTTTGCCGCCGTCCGCCGACCAGGCGGGGGAAATGATGGGCTCGTTGGACGCCAGCACGGTCTGGGGATTGAAGCCGTCGGCGTCGGCCACCTGGAGCTCGAAGCGCTTGCCGCGCTTGAGGATGTAGGCGATTTTGGTGCCGAACACCCCCACGTCGCCGGTGAGCTTTTCGTAGATCACGTCGGCGATGCGGTGGGCGGTCTGGCGCAGTTGCGTCGGCGCGATGGTGTAGGACAGGCCGGCCAGCTGGGTCTGGCGGGCGGCGTCCATGAGGCGGAACTGCACGTTCAGCTTGCCGTCCGGCTGGGGCGCCAGGTTGCCGATAACGATGGCGTCGGCGCCCCGGCTGCGGAAGTCCGGGTAGCGGATGTCGTTGGGCTGGGACGGGGCGGGCACGATGCCGGCGGTATCCACCATCTTGAACAGGCCGCTGCGGGCCAGGTCCGCCCCCACCACCCCGGTAATGCTCTGGGACAGGATATTTTCCTGGGCGAAGGGCACGATGGCGACGGGAATCTGGGTGGCGCCGCTGCCGACGATTTCGATGGTGAGGCCGGCATGGGCGACAGTCGCGGCGGCCAGCAATGGCAAGACGAAAAACATGAACCGCAAAGGCGCAAAGGCGCGAAGGTTCAATAGGAATTTTCTTTGCGCCTTGGCGTCTTGGCGGTAAATCGTGATTTTTCCCAACATGGCTATCCTTGTTTGCTTTTTCTATTCGTCATGGGGCCGGAACATCAAATGCAGCTCCCGGAAGCGGCCGAACAGCGACGGGTCCGGCGGCAAGGGCAGCGGCTGGGCTTTGTAAATCGCCCGCTCCACGGCGCTGTCGTAGGCCGGAACCCCGCTGGAGCGGGCCAGCCTCACGTTCAGCACCTCCCCCGTGGGCATGAGAGTGACATCGAACTCCGCCTGAGGGTTCCCCGTCAAGTTGGGCGGCTCGATGATTTTGCTCTTGATCTTGCTCCGGATGCGGTCCACCGCATCGCCAATGACCTTGGCCCTGGCCGCCGCCTGGGCAGCGATCGCCTTGCGTTCACCTTCCGCTGCCGCCGCCTGCCGCGCCCGCTCTTCCTTGATCAGCTTGTCCTGCTCCTTGCGCTTGGCCTCGTCCTGCTTTTTCTTCTCTTCCTCGCGCGGCTTCTTCTTTTCGTCTTCCAGCTTCTTCGCCTTCAGCTCGATGTCCGCCTTCGGCGCCGGCTCCGCCTTGGGTTCCGGGGCCGGCTTGGGCTCGGGCTTGGGCGGTTCCGGCTCCGGGGGCGGCGGCGGGGGCTCCGTCCGCACCGGCGCCTGGGGACCGGGCAAATCGCTCCACAGCTCCGCCTGGACCGGCCCGGCTTCCTTATTTTGCCAAGCCACGCCGTAGACCAGCACCCCCAGCAGCACCAGATGCACCGCCACCGACAGGGTGGCGGACAGCACCTTGCGGGGCTCCTGCCGCTGGGCCAGCATCATCCCGTCACCCCTTGGCCGGCTTCGCCAGCAGGCCCACCCGCTTCACCTGGTTGCGCTGGAGCACGTCCATCACCTTGAGCACTTCCTCGTAGCGCACGTCCTTGTCGGCGGCGATCACCACCGGCTGGTCCGGGTTCTTTTCCTGCTTGCTGCGCACCGCGGCCACCAGGCCGTCGAAGGACACCTTGGACTGGGCGCCGTTGGAAGCCAGGTCCCGCAGCAGCAGGCTCTTGTCCTCCTTGATGGTCACTTCCAGGGGCGCCACCGGGGGCTTGAGGGACTGGCCCACCTGGGGCAGCTCGATCTCCCCCGGGTTGATCAGGGGGGCGGTGACCATGAAGATGATGAGCAGCACCAGCATCACGTCGATGTAAGGCACGACGTTGATCTGGTTCATGAACTTGCGGGGACGGCGGCGGAGGCTCACTCAGTTCAACTTCCAGACAGGATTAACGGGATTTTCATGATGAACATGATCTATCCCGTTAATCCCGGACATCCTGTTAATCCTGTCCATTGCGCTTAACCCGCCTGGCGCTGGAGGATGTTGGAGAACTCCTCCATGAAGCTTTCGAAGCGGTTGGCCAGCCGGTCCACGTCGTGGGAGAAGCGGTTGTAGGCGATCACCGCCGGAATGGCGGCGAACAGGCCCATGGCGGTGGCGATCAGGGCCTCGGCGATGCCGGGGGCCACGTGGGCCAGGGTGGCCTGCCCCACGTTGGCCAGGCTGCGGAAGGCGTTCATGATGCCCCACACGGTGCCGAACAGGCCCACGTAGGGACTCACCGAACCCACGGTGGCGAGGAAGGCGAGGTGGGCCTCCAGGGCGTCCAGCTCCCGGCGGAAGGCGGCGTGCATGGCGCGGCGGGTGCCGTCCATCACGGCGCTCACCTGGGTGCCCCCCTGGCGCTTGAGCTTGTTGAATTCCCGGAAGCCGGCCTCGAAAATCTTCTCCATCCCGGCGATAGTGTGGCGGCCGCTGGAGGCGCGCTGATACAGGGAGCCCAGGTCGCTGCCGCTCCAGAACTCGTCCTCGAACTTGTTGGCCTGGTCCCGGGCGAGGCCGATGGCGAAGTACTTGGAGAAGATGTACCACCAGGACATCATGGACGCCACCAGCAACAGCAGCATCACCGCCTGGACCACCACGCTGGCGTTGGTGATGAGGTGAAGGAAGGACAGGTCTTTGGTCAGTTCCACAGCTTTTCCTTGATGGCGGCCGGGATGGACACCGGCCGGAAAGATTCGGCATTGACGCAGGCGATCTGAATCTGGCCCGTCACCAGCGTCTCGTCCCGCTCCACGGTCTGCTCGAACTCGATCTTGGCGCGGCCGATGTCCACCGGCTTCACCGTGACCCGAAGCAAATCGTTGAACTGGGCGGGGCGCAGGTATTCTACCAGCACCTTGCGCACCACAAAAATGACGCCGTAATCCCGAATCAGCTCGGTCTGCTCGAAGCCGTGGGCCCGCAGCCATTCGGTACGGCCCCGCTCCATGAACTTGAGGTAGTTGGCGTAGTACACCACGCCGCCGGAATCGGTGTCCTCGTAATAAACCCGAACCGGAAAAGTGAAGATTTTGATGGCTGCCAAATCCGCGCTTCCCACTTCATTGCAGCCTAGTCAACGGATACTGTGGAAATGCTATAGCCCAGGTTTGCTCGGTTAATACCACACAATCGGTCACATAATGCCGCACCCAAGGCTGGTCCGCCTCTTGCCGCAATCTCGCCAACAACCTGTCCTTGAGACCAAGCAGCAAGGCAGGGTCAAGTGATAACTTATCGGCACCCAGCAAAAATGCGTAAAGAATAGGTTTCGTATCGCGTTTCATGAGATGTAGATAGCTGTAACTATCTCTTGCCTTTGGGGTTAGTTCATCCGCGATCAGGGTTCCAACTTGCTTAACAAACTCAGCACGCTCCTTTTCTATAGCGGCTTTCGCGGCAAGATCTCCCCCTTTTGGCTTGCGAGACGGGTCCTTGATCTCCAGCATGACCAACTGTCGATCTTCTTCAACGACAAAATCAACCAATCTCATGCCTTCAGGTCGCCGCTTGGTTGAGTCGTCCAACTTTTCCACCGCTGTTGCGGCAGTAAAATCGAACTCAAACTCGCCCTCCTGCTCCTTCATTCGGCACCACCCTTCAAGGCACGGGATATATCGCGTTGATATAAATCCGCAAAAGTGTCTGAAATCGCATTCGGGTCAACACCACGATATGTATCACTCGACTGCCCGACCACATTCTCGGATTCGTCTCTAAATAAAGAGATAAACCGAATAGCATCACTCCTCTTTTTGCGTAGATCAAACTCCTTGAGCAACACGTAGTTGTGTGTGCTCAAAAATATCTGCACCCCTAAACGCTGCAACTCAAGAATCACCTCGACCACTTCACCCATCAATGAGGGGTTGAGGTTAGCCTCCGGCTCATCCCAAAACAGCACGGAGCCGGACAGCAGTGTACCGTTCTGGATCAGGAGCCAGATCAAGGCCAGCTTGCGCATGCCCTCGGCGAGTAACGTGAACTCCAAATCGCCTTGGTTATTCTTCAGGAAAAAATACTCGCCCTTGGCAACCACCTTGCCTTCAATCGCCTTTTGCAGTGCCGTAAGCAGCCGCTTGCGGTCCCGGTCGGTTGGCCCCGTGAGCTTGGGCAAGAATGCGCGCTTGATGATGTCCACATAGACTTCCTCAAAGGCAATCTCGCGCTTGGATGCAGTCGCAAGGAAACCCGGCGCATGTGCCAGCATTTCCTTCACCGGAATATAGGCGCTCTCCAATGGCTCTTTTTGCCAGCTCACCTCGCCCGTCACACGTATATCCTCTACTTTGTTCGTGTGATTGGAAAAATCGGCGGTCAACTTGCTCCCACCCTCCCGCGTAATGACAATCCGGGTCTTGATGCTGGTTGACTGTCTCCGCGCCAAACGCCCTACGCGACCCTCATATGGATTGAATACACTTCTGAGCTTGAGGCCAAACCCTTTCTCGACATCCTCCCCCACCGTGATTGCACACGCTGCGTAAAGCGTTTTCAGCAAATGCGTCTTGCCGGTGCCATTCGCCCCGATTAACACGTTCACACCCGGCGAAAACGCCTGATCCAATTGCTCGAAAGCGGTTAAATTTTGCAGTTTTATGTGGGTAATCTTGCTCATTTGTAGCGGCTCCCTAGCTTTGAGAACGTGGCGCTATTTTTGAACGATGCGTTCTTGATGCAACTGCTAATTGCTGTTTTCCGAATGAGTAATTTCACTGCTGCCCCCACAAATCCGCCGTCTGGCTCTTGGCCGGGGCGGCGAGGCCGAAGTGGTGATAGGCCAGGGAGGTAGCCACCCGGCCCCGGGGAGTGCGCATCAGGTAACCTTGCTGGATCAGGTAGGGTTCCAGCACGTCCTCGATGGTGTCCCGGGATTCGCCGATGGCGGCGGCCAGGTTTTCCACCCCCACCGGCCCGCCGTCAAACTTTTCCAGTATGGTCTGGAGGAGCTTGCGGTCCATCACGTCGAAGCCCTTGGGGTCCACGTCCAGCATGGTCAGGGCGGCGTCCGCCACTTCCCGGCTGACGCGGCCGTGGGCCTTCACCTCGGCGTAGTCCCGCACCCGGCGCAGCAGGCGGTTGGCGATGCGGGGGGTGCCCCGGGAACGGCGCGCCACTTCCATCGCCCCTTCCACGCTCAACTCCATGTCGAGCAGGGCCGCCGAGCGCTGGACGATCTTGAGCATTTCCGGATCGGTGTAGAACTCCAGCCGGGCCACGATGCCGAAGCGGTCCCGCAACGGGTTGGTCAGCATGCCGGCGCGGGTGGTGGCCCCCACCAGGGTGAAGGGGGGCAGGTCCAGCTTCACCGAACGGGCCGCCGGGCCTTCGCCGATCATGATGTCGATCTGGTAGTCCTCCAGGGCGGGGTAGAGGATTTCCTCCACCACCGGGGAGAGGCGGTGGATTTCGTCGATGAACAGGACGTCGTTGGGCTCCAGGTTGGTGAGCATGGCGGCCAAGTCCCCGGCCCGCTCCAGCACCGGGCCGGAAGTCTGCTTCAGGTTCACCCCCATCTCCCGGGCGATGATGTGGGCCAGGGTGGTCTTGCCCAGGCCGGGCGGGCCGAACAGCAGCACGTGGTCCAGGGCCTCGCTGCGCCGGCGGGCGGCCTCGATGAAAATGGACAACTGGCCCCGCACCTTCTCCTGGCCGACGTACTCGTCCAGCAGCTTGGGGCGCAGGGCCCGCTCCAGGGCTTCCTCGTGGGGCGATTGGGCGGAGGGGGTGATGAGGCGGTCGGATTCGATCATTGTTTCTCTACTATTTCCCCCGCCCATTGGCGCATGACTTCAACCATCTCCCATGCTTCCTGGCGCGTGACAGTGCCGATTTCCCTGTCGTCGTAACGGTACATGACCGCGTAGGGATTGAGCTTACGCAACTCGTCCTCGGAAGACGGCAGGGAAACACCGCTGTCGTGCACCAGTCTTGCCAGCCGGACCAAATCGTGGACGGGCGGAAACTCGATACGGTTCTTGAATAAAACAGCTTTCAAACACTTCTCCACCGCCTGTTGGGCATGAAAACAGGCGGTAGCCAAATGGACGCCAGACGCATCCTTGAGGACAAGGAAGGCGGCCACATCCTGGTCCGCCAAGCGAAGGGCGCGCAGGGCTTCTTCAACGCTGGGCGTCATAGACCACCTTGCCTTCCTTGAAGGCCCAATAAACCACCGTCCCCGGCACCTGGCTGCGGCGGGACGCCTCCTCCTCGGAATACACCAGGATGTCCAGGCCGGCATCCACCGCCCCCGCCGCCCGATGGAGCCTGACCATTTCCTCGCCCACGTCGGCCACTTCCGGTTCGATGACCATCAGGTCGAGGTCGGACGCCTCCGTGGCAGTGCCCCGGCCATAGGAACCGAACAGGATCACCTTGCTCGGCTTTGCCGCCACCACGAGGCGCTTAACCACTTCCCGGAGCGTGTCCTCGGATACCATGCTATCCCTTCGCCAGCAGTTTAAGGGCCTGGCGGATGCTGTCTTCCAGGGGCAGGCCGTCGGGCAGCTGGGCCACCGCCAGGCGGGCTTCCTTGTCGCTGTAGCCCAGGGCCAACAGGGCGTTGAGAGTGTCGCTGCCCACCAGCGCCGGTTTGGCGTGGGCGCCGCCCAGCAGGGCGGCAGACGCTTCGCCGACGGAAAGCTTGTCCTTCAGTTCCAGCAGCAGGCGCTCGGCGGTCTTCTTGCCGATGCCGGGGATTTTGGTCAGGCGCACGGCATCCTGGGCGGTGACCGCCAGGGCCAGTTCGTCCACCGACAGGCCGGAGAGGATGGACAGGGCCAGCTTGGCGCCGACGCCGTTGATCTTGAGCAGCTGGCGAAAGGCCTGGCGCTCGGCATCGGTGAGGAAGCCGAACAGCAGGTGGGCGTCCTCCCGCACGATGAGCTGGGTGCGCAGGACGACCTTCTCCCCCAGTTGGGGCAGCTGGTAGAAGGTGCTCATGGGCACGTCCACTTCGTAGCCCACGCCGCCCACGTCCACCAGCACCTGGGGCGGGTGCTTTTCCAGCAGGGTACCGCTGAGACGCCCGATCATCGCGCCATCCAGACGGCCGCGGCCAGGCCCGCCGCCAGCAGGGTGCCGTGGGATACGGCGGCCAGGATGGTCATCTGGATGCCTGGCGGCAGTTCGAACGGCGTTTCGGCGTGGCGCAGCAGGACCCTGCCCGCCTTGAGGGTGAACAGGGCCGGCAGCAGGGCCACCAGGGCGGGCCAGGGCAGCAGGCCGGCCATCACCGTTGCGGCCAGCCATGCATAGGCCGCCACGCCGATCAGGAGATAGCCCCATGCCGCCCGGGCCGGACCCAGACGCACGATCACCGTGCGCTTGCCCGCCGAGCCGTCGGCCTTGCAGTCCGGAAACTGGTTGATGTAGAGCAGGTTGGTCACCAGCAGCGCGAAGGGCAGGCTCGCCACCACCGGGTCCCAGGCAAAGCCGTGGCGCTGGACGTAGTCGGTGCCCACGGCGATGAGCATGAAACCCGCCGCCACGCACAGTTCGCCAATGCCACGGCTGTCGAGCTTGAAGGGCGGCGCCGAATAGGCCCAGCCGATGAACAGCCCCGCCCCCCCGATCCAGAACAGCCCGGGGCCGGCAACCTGCATCAGCCACAGGCCGGCGGCCATCACCGCGCCGAACAGGCTGAAGCCGAAGACGGCGGTTTCCCCCTTGCTCAGCACGCCGTTCTGGATGAAGCGGCTGCCGCCGGTGAAGGGGAACAGGCGGTCGGCGTTGGCGGCGTCGGTGCCGTTGAGGGCATCGTAGTAATCGTTGAGCACATTCACCCCGGCGTGGGCCACCAGGGCGAACACCACCGTCGCCAGCGCCGCCGGGGCGTTGATCGGCAGGCCGTCGGAGTAGGCGGTGGCCAGCCCGATGAGGCAGGCGATGAAGGTGACGGAGAGAAAGGCCGGACGGGTGGCGAGGAAATACCGCAGGAAAGGGTTGTGCAGCCTATCCAGGGTCGGTTCGATGGCGGGCATGGTGTTCCTCTCCAGTTGACTCAGGGGGTTTCGACCCGCCCCGCCTGGAGGGCGCGGGCCTTGTTGACGAGACGGGCATCGAAGCTGGCGAAAGCGTCTGCATGACGGCCGGACGCCAGATGCAGAGCATCGGCGAAGTCCATCCCCTCCTCGGCCCAGGCCAGGGCTGCCGCCACACTGCGGTCGTCCTCCACCTCTACCCGGGGCAGGCCGGCGATGCGCTTGAGGGCGTCCAGCACCACGGCCGGGGACAATTCGTAGCTGTAGCGTAGCACCCATTCGGTTTCCAGCATCACCGTCTTGGGGATGAAAATCCGCTCCCGCCCGAACAGGGCTGCCGCCCGCTCTGCTTGGCCGGGGTCGTCCCGGGTCACCAGCCGGACCAGGATGTTGGTATCAACCGCGATCACGCCGAGCCTTTATCGCGGCGGCAATGCCCTGGTCCATTTCCTCTACGCTCTTGGCCGGCCCCTGGTAGCCGGCGCAGCCGAGCACGTCGTCAAGGGTGGTGGCGGGAAAGGGCTTGAGGGGGCGCAGCAGGACGCCTTCCGGCGTGTCCTCCACCGCAAACTCGACCCCCGGCGCCCAATTGTGGCTCGCCCGGACGGCCTTGGGCAGAATGACCTGCCCTTTGCTGGAAAGCTTGGTGGTTTCCATGAGACTCAACGCGCCAGGGTAAGAAAGATGTAAGACATTGTAGAGGGCAGCAAACCGGGATGCAATGGCGCCTTCACGCCAGCCGCCCCCGCCGCACCCGCAGGCCGGAGGAGGCCAGGCGGCCCAGCCCCTGGCCGGTGTGGGCATGGCAGATGGCGCAGGCCAGGGCGTCGGCGGCATCGGCCTGGAGCTTGCCCTCCAGGTTGAGCAGGCGCCGCACCATTTCCTGCACCTGCTCCTTGGCCGCGTGGCCGTTGCCCACCACCGCCTGCTTCACCTGGAGGGCGGTGTATTCCGCCACCGGCAGGTCGCGCAGCACCGCGCCGGAAATCGCCGCCCCCCGGGCTTGGCCCAGAAGCAGGGTGGATTTGGGATTGACGTTGACGAACACCTCCTCCACCACCACCTGTTCCGGCCGGTACCGGCCGATCACCTCCCCCACCCCTTCCACGATCACCTTCAGGCGCTCGGGCAGGGTGCCCTCGGGGGTGCGCACGCAGCCGCTGCCGACGTAGACCAGCTTCGAGCCGTGGCGCTCGATGATCCCGAACCCCGTGACCCGCAGGCCGGGGTCGATGCCGAGGATGCGGATGCTTATTCCTCGTCCATCACGGCGGAGGTGTAGACCTCCTGCACGTCGTCCAGGTTTTCCAGCACGTCCAGCATCTTTTGCATCTTCACGGCGTCGTCGCCGGACAGCTCGGTTTCGCTGCCGGGCTTCATGGTGACTTCGCCGAACTCGGCCTTGAAACCGGCCTTCTCCAGGCTTTCCTTGACCGTGCTGAACTCGTAGGGGCCTGTGACCACTTCGATGGAGCCGTCGTCGTTGCTCACCACGTCCTCGGCGCCGGCTTCCAGGGCCGCTTCCATCAGCGTGTCCTCGTCGGTGCCGGGGGCGAACATGAGCTGGCCGCAGTGCTTGAACTGGTAGGCCACGCAGCCGTCGGTGCCCATGTTGCCGCCGTGCTTGCTGAAGGCATGGCGCACTTCGGCCACGGTGCGGGTGCGGTTGTCGGTCAGGCAGTCCACCATCACCGCCGCGCCGCCGGGGCCGTAGCCCTCGTAGCGAACTTCTTCGTAGGTTACGCCCTCCAATTCACCAGTACCCCGCTTGATGGCGCGGTCGATGTTGTCGCCGGGCATGTTGTTTTCCCGCGCCTTGTCCACCGCCAGGCGCAGGCGGGGGTTGGTGGCGAGGTCGCCCCCGCCCATCTTGGCGGAAACGGTGATCTCCTTGATCAGTTTGGTGAAAATCTTGCCCCGTTTGGCGTCCTGGCGCCCTTTTCGGTGCTGGATGTTCGCCCACTTGGAATGGCCGGCCATAACTTCCTCGATAAGCTGTTGAAAATGGCCTATTTTAGCATTCCCTGCCGGCCCCTGGAAAAGCGTTTGAATTCACGGCGATTATTGCCTTTAATTCAATCACGGTATGTCAAAGGCATAGAATGGAATGCGGCAAACGGGAACGGTTCGAAGAATTCAAGGCGACAGGGCGGCTGCCCTCGCCGAAGGGTATCGCTTTTGCCATCATCGACCGCACCCAGCGGGACGACGTCAACATCAACGAAATCACCCATCTGATCCAGACCGACCCCGCCATCTCCGGGCGGCTCCTCAAGTTCGCCAACTCGGCCCACCGGGGCGGCCGCCCCATCGTTTCCATCTCCAAAGCGGTGATCCTGCTGGGCATTTTCCGCGTGCGCCAGCTGGCCCTGGGATTTTCCCTCCTCAATGACCACCTTTCCGGCCAGTGCCGGGGCTTCGACTACCAGGCCTTCTGGTCCCGCTCCCTGGCCACCGCCATCGCCAACCAGGAAATCGCCCATCACGCCCAGAGCGCACCGGAGGAGGGCTTCACCTGCGGCCTCCTGTCCGGCGTGGGACGGCTGGCCCTGGCCACCCTGTTTCCGGAGGACTATGCGGAGGTACTGGAAATCGCCCGGGAAATGCCGCCGGAAGTGCTGTCCAAGCTGGAATGCGACCGCTTCGACATGGACCATCGGGATCTGACCGCCGCCCTGCTGACGGACTGGGGCCTGCCCAGCATTTTCGTCGACGCGGTGTTCCACCATGAAAACGCGGCGGCGGCGGAATTCCCCGTCGGTTCCCGGGCCCATACCCTGACCCAGGCGCTGCATTTCTCCGCCACCCTGGCCCAGGCCTGCGTGGCCGACGACCAAGCCCGCTGGCACCTGCTGCCGGAGGTCTACCACCTGGGCGCCCAGTTGGGCCTGGAGCGGGACAGCGTGGCGGAAATCTTCGACCAGGTGGTGAAGGAATGGCAGGAGTGGGGCCGGGTGTTGCAGATACCCACCCAGAACCTCCCGCCCATGGCGGAGATGGCCGCCGTCGGCCCGTCCCTGCCCACCCAGCAGCCGGAGGAGGCGACCCTCAGCGTCTATCCGATGCGCATCCTGATCGTCAGTGCCGACGCCGCCCTGCTGACGAACATCGAAAGCACCCTGGCCGCCGGGCACACGGTGATGAAGGCAGCCAGCATCGGCCAGGCCCTGGAAGCCATCGACCAGATGCATCCCCAGTTGGTGATCTGCGACTGGGTCCCCGACGCCCTCAACGCCCTGGAATTCGCCCAGACCCTGCGCCGGACCAAGAAGGGGCGGCAAATCTACTGCCTGGTCCTGCTCTCCCCGCCCCAGGAGGACCTGCTGCCGGAAGCCATCGAAACCGGCATCGACGATTACCTGTTCAAGCCCTTCGGCCCCAAGGCGCTGCATGCCCGGCTGCGGGCGGCCCAGCGGGTGCTGCACCTGCAGGAGGAAATCCAGATCGAGCGGGAAAGCGCCCTCAGAAGTTCGGACGAATGGGCCCACACCAACCGCCGCCTGCTGCGGGAAGCCCTCACCGACCCCCTCACCGGCCTGCCCAACCGGCGCTACGGCCTGGACCGGCTGACCCAGGAATGGTCCTTCGCTGGGCACAGCGGCCTGCCCATGGCCTGCCTGATGATCGACATCGACCATTTCAAGGCCATCAACGACCACTACGGCCACGACAAGGGGGACGAAGCCCTGCGCCACCTGGCGGAAGTCTTCATCCAGACGGTGCGCAAGGAAGACGTGGTGTTCCGCTACGGCGGCGAGGAATTCGCCGTCCTGTGCCCCGCCACCGGTCCGGAGGCTGCGATCCAGTTGGGAGAACGCATCCGGCAAGCGGTGGCAGCCGCCCCCTTCGGCCACGCCTGGCAACCCTTCGCCCTCACGGTGAGCATCGGCGTGGCGGCCTTCTCCCCCGCCCAGGCCAACGCCGAAGCCCTCCTCAAGCAGGCGGACGAGGCCCTTTACCGGGCCAAGGAGGAGGGGAGGAACCGGGTCATAGCCGGATGGCGGGAGCGACCTCCAGGTCGCGAAATATCATAAATCGCGACCCGGAGGTCGCTCCCACGTTTCACGTCTCGTCGTAACGCCGCCCATACCCCGCCACCCCCATGAGAAAACGGGCCAGGCCGTAGCCGGCCCAGGACAGCAGCCGCTGGTGAAGGGGCTGGTGTTTCCAGCCGTCCAGCGACAGCCGCCGGCCGCAGCAGATCATGGCGTTTTCCAGGCTGCGCCGCAGGCGGGCGGCGAAGCGGGCGTCGTCCACCACCACGTTGGCCTCCCGGGCCAGCAGCAGGGAAAAGGGGTCGATGTTGGACGAACCCACCGTGGCCCAATGGCCGTCCACCACCGCCACCTTGGCGTGGAGAAAGCCCTTGTAGTACTCGTGGATTTCAACTCCCGCGTCCAGCAACTGCCCGTAGAGCGCCCGGGAAGCGTAGTGCAGCAGCACGTATTCCACCTTCCCCTGGAGCAGCAGCACCACCCGCACCCCCCGCCGCGCCGCCTCGATCAGGGCGCGGCGGAAGTGGATTCCGGGCAGGAAATAGGCGCAGGCGATGACGATTTCCCGCTCGGCGCCTTTGATCGCGTCCAGGTAGGCCAGCTCGATGTCCCGCCGGTGGCGGATGTTGTCGCGGATGAGGAAAGCGGCGCGCATGTCGCCGACCCGGAGCACCCTCGGCCGGCGGGGTTTGGGGCGCAGTTTGCGGCGGCGCAGCTGGGACCAGGACACCAGGGTCCACACATGGCGCACGGTGCGGTCGATGCGGGCGATGAGGGGGCCTTCCACCTTCACCGCGTAGTCGAAACGGGGGGGCGTCTGGCCGGGGGTGTCCAGGTCGTCGATGATGTTGATGCCGCCGACGAAAGCCACGCGGCCGTCCACCAGCACGATCTTGCGGTGCAGCCGGCGCAGCCGGTGGCGCTTGAAGCGGGGGCCGCCCAGGTCGGGCCGGTAGTACAACACCTGGACCCCGGCAGCGCGCAGGTCCTGTTCCAGCCCGCCGATCAGGCCGCGGGAGCCGAAACCGTCGATCAGCACCCGCACCGACACGCCGCGCCGCACCGCCCGGGACAGGGCGGCGGCCACCCGGCGGCCGGTGTCGTCGTCGGCGAAAATGTAGGTTTCCAGGTGGATTTCCCGCTCGGCGCCGTCGATGGCCCCCAGCAGGGCGGGAAAATAGTCGGTGCCGCTTTCCAGCAGGGTGATGCGGTTGCCGGGGATGAAGCGGATCATCTTAGAATCGAAACCGCGCCAACCGCAAAGGCGCGAAGGCAACGAGCACGTAAAAAATTGAACCCCGTCACTTTTTCTTCGCGTCCTTTGCGCCTTTGCGGTTCAAATACTTTTATCGGGATCATACCCGCGTCAGGGTAGCGGACAGGGCGGCGTGGTCTGAAATCCGCGACCAGGGTTCCCCGCTGTGCACCTGGGCCTTTTTCACCTCGAAGCCCCGCACGTAGATGCGGTCCAGGCGGAACATGGGCAGGGCCGAAGGGAAGCTTCGCGCCGGCGCCCCCTGGGACAGGCCGAAGGCTTCCTTGAGGTTCATCTCCCCCGCCAGCAGGGTGCAGGCCTCCGCCCGCCAGTCGTTGAAATCCCCGGCGATGATGAGGGGGGCGCCGTCGGGCACCATGCGCTCGATGCGCTCCTTGATGGCGGTGAACTGCTTGCGCCGCCCGCGGGCGAACAGGGCCAGGTGGACGTTGAGGCAATGCAGGGGCTGGTCCCAGCCCGGCACGGCAATCACGCAGTGGAGCATGCCCCGCTGCTCGAAGGGGTGGGCGGAAACGTCCTCGTTCTCCCATTCCAGGATCGGATAGCGGGACAGGATGGCGTTGCCGTGGTGCCCCTCGGGATAGACCGCGTTCTTGCCGTAGGCGAAATCGGTGTACACCTCGGTGGCCAGGAACTCGTACTGGGAATTTTCCGGCCAGCCGGCATGGCGCTTGGCGTGGCGCTTGTGGGTGCCCTGGACCTCCTGGAGGAACAGCACGTCGGGCCGCATCAGATGCAGTTGCTCCTTCAGGTCGTGCAGCGCCAGCCGCAGGTTGAAGTGGGAAAACCCCTTGTGGATGTTGTAGGTGGCGACGTGGAGAATGCGATTGGTCATGGTTGCCTGCAAAGCCGGACACGGGGTTCGTATCGATAACGGGATAAGTTTATTCTAGGACCCCCTCACGCCGCCAGTAACGGCAGGGTAATCGTTGCCCGCAACCCTTCTTCCACATTGGCCAGTTCGATCTTACCCCCCATCTTTTCCACGATCATGCGGGAGATGTACAGACCGAGCCCGGTTCCCGTTTCCTTGGTGGTGAAGTAGGGGTCGAAAATCCCTTCGGGTATCCCCTCGGGCATCCCTCCGCCGTTATCCTGGATAGTCAGGCGCAAGGTATTGCCTTCCGCCTGAATCGAAATTTCGATCCGCCCCGTCTCCGCCCCATGGGCCAGAATCGCCTCCCGGGCGTTGACCAGCAGGCTCTGCAGCACTTGGGAAAACTCGTTGGGGTAGCCCATCACCTGGCGTTTTTCCTCCCCTTTTACCGCCAGCTGGATGTTGACGCTCCGGTAGCCGGCCTCCAGCAGGCCGACAAGCTCTCGTACGATCCGGCCGACATCGAGGGGACGCTTGCCGGAATCCGGCTGGAAGAAGTTGCGGAAATTATCGATGGTGCCGGACATGGTCTGCAGGGTGCGGTTCACCAACTGCACATAGTCGTGCAAGACCTGCTCGTCGAGTTCATTGAAGCGATAGGCGTCCTCGATGTTGGCCATGGCCAGCGCCACCGTATTCAGGGGCTGGCGCCAATGATGGGAGATATTGCGCACCAGCTCCCCCAGAGCGGCGAGGCGGGACTGCTGGATCAGCAGGCGCTCCTGGCGCATCCCTCTCTCCACTTCCTCCCGCACCCGCTGCTCGAGGGAGGCGTTGAGTTCCCGCAACGCCTCCTCCGCCTGCTTGCGCTCGGTGACGTCCCGGGCGGCGCAGAACAGCAGCTGCTGGCCGTCGATGACCACGCCCGCGGCGCAAACTTCCACCGTGCGCAGCGTACCGTCCAGGCGTCGGTGGAGGGTTTCGAACACCTCGCCCTGGTGCATCAGGCGATGCACTGTTGCCAGCGTCTCCTTCGCCGACCATTGCGCATTCCAGTCGGTCACCCGGAGCGCAGCCGCTTCCTCCTCGGAATAGCCCAGCATTTCGGCGAAGGCCCGGTTGGCTTCCACTACCCGCCCCTCCACATCCAGCACGTAGAAGCCGTCGAGCATGGTGCCGAACAGGGTCTTGTAACGCAGCATCTCCTTTTCCAGCCGCTGCTCGATCAGCACCCGCTCGGTGATGTCCTGCACCGTGCCGAGGGAACGCAAGGGCCGGCCGTCGGCGTCGAAAGCAGTCTCGCCCCGTTCCTGCACGTGCTTCACGCGCCCGTCGGAAAACAGCAGGCGGTGAGTCAGCTGGTAGGGCTGGCGGCTCTCGACGGACTCCCGGTAGGCCCGTTCCACCCCGTCCCGGTCGTCGGGGTGGACCGCCGCCAGGAAGGCCTCATAGGAGGCGGGGAAACGCGTCGAATCGATCTCGAAGATACGGAACACTTCCTCCGACCATTGCAGCCGCCCCGTTGCCAGCTCCAGCTCCCAGTGGCCCAGGTGGGCCAGCTGCTGGGCCTCCAGGAGGTTGCGCTCCTTGGACGCCAGCGTATCCAGCATGGCGTTGAGGTCCTCCCCCAGCCGTCCGATCTCGTCCTCTCCGGCGAGGTTGACGCGCACGTCCCGCCGCCCCTGCCGGATCAGCCCGGCGGTTTCCGAGACGATGGACAACTCCCGGGTGATCCGGCTTGCCAGCCCCATGCCCAGCAGGAAAGACACCCCGAGCGCCGCCGCCACGAACAGGGCTGCCTCCTGCAGGATTACCCTCCGGCTGGCTCGGATGCCTTCCTTGCCCAGGGCCACCCGGGTCCAGCCCAGCAGACGTCCGTTCGACTGGACAGGGGCCGCCGCATCGACGCCCTCGCCATCGTCCGCGACCACATGACTTTGGGGGGCGTGCCGCAACATCGCCCGGCTGACCGGATCTGCCACCGCCATCCCGGTCAGTTCGCTCCGGCTATGGGCCAGCACCCGGCCCGACGGGCTGAGCACCATGGCGTAGCGCAGTTCGGGATAGTGGGACAGGGAGGCGACCACCTCCGCCAGGCCCACCACGTCGTCCGCCATGATCCAGGAAACGCTGTTCACCGCCAGGGTTTTCGCCAGCGCCTGGGCCTGGCGGCTTTGCTTCTCCGACAGGGAACGGCCCTCCTCCCACACACGGAAGACCCCGCCCACGACGCTGGGCAGGGTAATGGCGAAGGCGACCGCCAGAATGATCCGCCACTTGATGGAACGGCGCCAAAAGGGGGGACGCACGCCCTTTCCCGCCGCCCTCATTCCCTCTTCCCTCCCAGTGCCCGGCGGTAATCCTCCAGGAACGCGTTCACCGGGGCGTAATTCCTGTCGGTGGCCAGTTCGAAGCGCGACAGGGAAAGCTGCGCCAGCATGGCCCGCCCTTCGTCGCTTTCGTGGAGCCCGGCGAGCAGTTCGGCCACCTTGTCCCGGATGGCCGGCGGCACGTCGTCCCGCGCCATCACGCTGTTGTTGACCAGGGGGGCGGTCTCCCACTTGACCTCCAACTGGGCTGCCTGATCCGGGTGCTCCCGCTGGAACTGCCGCCAGGGCAGCGGCCAGGTGGCCCCCGCCGCCACGTTGCCCAGGTAAACGTTCATGATGGAAGACTCCTGGGAGCCCACGTAGCGGTTTTCCACCTCCCGCGTCACGTCCAGGCCGTGGGTCTGGAGGTAGTACTGGGGCATCATGGTGGCCGCCAGGGCCGTCCGGGCAGGGTAGCTGATGGCCTTGCCCTTGAGGTCGGCCGGGGTGCGGATGCCGCTGCCGCGCCGCACCAGGATGACACCGGTGAACAGAGAATCGTCCCCCATTTTGGCGATGACGTGATAGCCCTTGTTCATGGCGTTGACGGTCTGGTAGGGGTTGGGCAGGGCGAAGTGGAACCTGCCCGCGTAGAGCTTCTTATCGAATTCGTCGTAGTTGCGCGATGCCTCCAGTTGCAAACGGCCTTCCGGCAAGCGGGCATTGATCCAATCCACGATGGGGTGGTACATCTCGAACAGGCGGGCGGGGTTGTGCAGGGGGTGAACCGCGAAAATGTAAACCTGTTCCTGCCCTCCGGCCCCCTGGCCGAACCGGGGTTGATAGGCCGGTTGGGAAGGCGCACGGTCGCAGCCCGCCAGCAACAGGACGCCTATGCCGATCAAAATTCCGAGCAAGCCCTTCCAGCCGGGCATCCTCACCCCCCTATGAATGTGACGGGCAGATCACGGAAAACTCGGCCCCCTCGGGAGTATTGCGCACTTCGATCCGGCCGCCCATGTTTTTCTCGATGATGATCTTGGCCAGGTACAGGCCGATACCGGACCCCTTCTCCTTGGTGGTGAAATGGGGCTCGAAGATGCGCGGCAGGATATCCGCCCGAATACCGCCGCCACTGTCGCTGACCCGAAACCAGACCATGTCCCCCTCCCGGCCGATGCCGACCCGGATCCAGCCATCACGCACCTTGCGTTCCACCAGCGCTTCCTTGGCGTTGTTGATCAGGTTGAGCACCACCTGTCCGTACTCGTTGGGCACCCCGAACAGTTCCGCCTTTCCTTCCACAGTCTCCTCCAGGCGAATTTCATGGCCCTTCAGGCTGCCGTCGATGATGGACCGGACCTCCTTCAAAACCTGCGCGGGGGCAAATGCCTTCCGCTCCTTGTCCGCGCTGTAGAAGTTCCTGAAATCGTCGATGGTGTCGGCCATTCGCTTGATGAGGCGGTTGGCGTGAACCACGGAACCGTCCAGGTAGGCGCCGTCGAGATCCCCGTGCTCGAAAGCATCCTTGACGTCGTTGACGACCAGGGACAGCGCGTTGAGGGGCTGCTTCCACTGGTGGGCGATGTAGTGAATCATTTCCCCCGTTTCGGCCAGGCGTGATTGGTGTATCAGCAACCGCTCCTGGTCGAGATTCTTCTCTACCGCTTCCTTCACCTGCTGCTCCAGGGTCTCGTTGAGAAGCTGGAGTTCTTCCTCCACCGCTTTGCGGCGCGCTATTTCCTGCTGGAGGCGGGTGCTGTAGCTGATTTCCTTCGGCAACTCGCTCAGGGCCTCCCGGATCAGGGCGGAAGCCGGCAGGTTGACCGACTCCATTCCGAGCCAAGGCAACGGCTCGATGACTTCGGCGGATCGGTGCAGGATATCGAACTGTCCATCACCGTTGGCCTGCCCGATCAACGCCGGCTTGGCGACGTGATGATTGGGAAATATCCGGATTTCCCCCATGGGCCCTGCCATCCGAAGCCCGATGGCGGCCCGGCTCACCTCGTCCGGCGCAAAGGAGCGGGCGGCCTTCACCGCCTCGGCCCACAGGCGAACCTGGCAGTAAGCGGAAGCGATGGGATCCGAGGTGACCCGCTGGGCGCCGAAACGCGCCCGGAAGGCGGCGACGAACTCCCGGTTGGCGGGCAAATCCAGGCTCTGGAAGTATCCCCAGCAGGCATAGTGCCCAACCGCAGAGGGGCCGATGGCAGCCAGTTCCTCCTCGGCGATGCTCACCGCCATCACCGGAACCCGCCTTCCCATTTCCGCCAGCTGCCGGTAGAAGGCGATATTGCTGTGGCCATTGACGGTATTGAACACCAGATCCGGCCGGGCGGCCTCGATCGCCGCCACGGCGGAGGAAAAATCCTCGCCACCGAGGACCACGTATTGCTCGCCGACGATTTCCCCGCCATGGAGTGCCACCAGCGCCCGAACCAGCCGATTCGCCGTGCGGGGAAAGACATAATCCGACCCCACCAGGAAAAACCGCTTGCCAAGGTGCTCCAGGCACCATTTCACGGCGGGCTCGATCTGCTGGTTGAGGGTGCTGCCGAAATAGAAAATGTTGGGGGATTGTTCCAGCCCTTCGTATTGGACCGGATACCAGAGCAGCGCCCCGGCCTCCTGGATGATCGGCTTGACCGCTTTGCGGGACGCGGAAGTCCAGCAGCCGAACAGGGTGTGGGCACCTTCCTCCCCGATCAGCCGCCGGGCCTGGGCGGCAAACACCTCGGGGTCGGAGGCGCCGTCAGCGACCACCGTTTCCACTTCTTCGCCCAAAAGGCCGCCGGCCGAGTTGACCTGCTCCACCGCCAACTGGATGGCATCCACCAGCGGCCGTTCGCTCATGGACATGGTCCCGCTCAGCGAATGCAATACCCCGATCCGCGCCATTCCTCTCCCTTCGATGGCCCTCACGCCCTCGGGCGGGGAAACCCGTCCCAGGGCGCAGAAACGCTCCTCATATAATGAACCCAGATTATCCATTAGGCGGCGCTTCGCGCCTACGCGAGCGCTGGCGGTCGGTTTGCGGCCATTTTTGCCGCTTGTTCGTCGTCCATGGAATAACCATGAACTCCTCGCAAGCAACGAAACTGTCTCGCAACCCACCTCGCCATCATCTCGCGTCCTAATGGATAATCTGGGATGAACTCAGTGTAGCGGAAGGACGCCGGGGCGGGGCCGGCTATCAGGAGGCATCCAACATGCGCTGCAAGGCCACCCGTGCCAAATCGGCTTCCCGGGCCGGCACGGTGATGCGGTTCACCACCTGGCCGGCGGCCAGGTTCTCCAGCACCCAGGCCAGGTGCTGGGGGTCGATGCGGGCCATGGTGGAGCACATGCACACCGTGGTGGCCATGAACTGCACCGTCTTGCCCTCGCCCTTGAACTGGTGGGCGAGGCGGTTCACCAAATTCAACTCGGTGCCCACCAGCCACTCGGTGCCGGGGGCGGATTCGGCCACGGTCTTGATGATGTACTCGGTGGAGCCCACGTAGTCCGACAGCTGGCACACCTCGAAGCTGCTCTCCGGGTGGGAAATCACCTTGCCCTTGGGGTGCTGGGCACGCCAGGCGGTGATCTGCTGGGGGGTGAACATCTGGTGCACCGAGCAGTAGCCCTTCCACAGGATGATTTTCGCCTGCCTGATCTGCTCCGCCGTCAGGCCGCCCAGGGGCTGGTCCGGGTCCCACAGCACCATTTCCTCCAAAGGAATACCCATGCGGAAGCCGGTATTGCGGCCCAGGTGCTGGTCGGGGAAGAACAGCACCTTTTCGCGGCGGGAGAAGGACCAGTCGAGAATCTTGCCCGCGTTGCTGGAAGTGCAGACGATGCCGCCGTGCTCACCGCAGAAGGCTTTCAGGTCGGCGGAGGAGTTGATGTAGGTGACCGGCGTCACCTGCTCGTCCGGCTCCAGCACCTCGGCCAGTTCCCGCCAGCAGCGGTTCACCTTGGGCAGGGTCGCCATGTCCGCCATGGAGCAGCCGGCGGACAGGTCGGGGAGAATGGAAATCTGCTCGGGACGGGAAAGAATATCCGCCACCTCGGCCATGAAATGCACGCCGAGGAAAACGATGTATTCCGCCTCGGACTCGGCGGCGTTGCGGGACAGCTTCAGGGAGTCGCCGGAAAAATCGGCGAACGGGAATACGTGGTCCTGCTGGTAATGGTGGCCCAGGATCACCACCCGCTTGCCGAGCTTGGCTTTGGCGGCGGCGATGCGGGACAGGCATTCCTCATCGGGAAGGCGGACGTAGGCGTCGAAGGGAATGGCGCCGGCGGCGCTCTCCCGCTCGGGAGCAAGGGTCGAAATGGACATGACGGATGCGGGGCTGGAATTGCAACTGGAAAAACTGAAAGTTACCACAATCGCCGCCCGCCTTCGAGCCCTGCAAGCCAGTCAATTACCACCGACACCCCTTCCCCATCCTCACCGAGGTTTCGTCCCTATGGGCCGGCCACGGTGGGAACGGGGGAAGGCTGGGATGGGGGTGGGCGGCGCAACAACATGCCTCCGCCGTTTACCCTCACCCCCAGCCCCTCTCCCGCTTGCGGGCGAGGGGAGCAATCAGCGGACGAACGCTTTGCGCCCTGCATACACCGCCGAGTCCCCCAAATACTCCTCGATGCGCATCAGCTGGTTGTACTTCTCCACCCGCTCCCCCCGGCACGGGGCGCCGGTCTTGAGGTGGCCGGTGCCCAGGGCCACGGTGAGGTCGGCGATGAAGCTGTCCACCGTCTCGCCGCTGCGGTGGGACACCATGGCGCCCCAGTTGGCGCCGTAGGCGAGTTGAATCGCCGCCACGGTTTCGGTGAGGGAGCCGATCTGGTTGAGCTTGATCAGCACCGCATTGGCGGCGTTCTCCTCGATGCCGCGCTGGATGCGCTCCACGTTGGTGACGAAGAGGTCGTCCCCCACCAGCTCGATCTTGTCCCCCAGTTCCCGGTTGAGGAGCTTCCAGCCGTCCCAGTCGTCCTCCGCCAGGCCGTCCTCCAGCACCGCGAGGGGGTATTTCGCCACCCAGTCGGCCCACATGGCCACCATCTCGGCGGAATCCACCTTGCGCCCCTCGGTGCGCAGGTGGTACAGGCCGTCTTCATAGAAGGCGCTGGAGGCGGGGTCCAGGGCGATCACCACGTCGTCGCCGGGGCGGTAGCCGGCGGCCTCGATAGCCTTCAGGATCAGTTCCACCGCGTCGGCGTTGCGCTTCAGGGCCGGGGCGAAGCCGCCCTCGTCCCCCACCCCGGTGGAGTGGCCGCCGTCCTTCAGCACCTTTTTCAGGGCGTGGTAGACCTCGGCGCCCCAGCGCAGGGCCTCGGCGAAATTGGGCGCCCCCACCGGGGCGATCATGAATTCCTGCAAGTCGGTGCCCTGCCAGTTGGCGTGGACGCCGCCGTTGAGGATGTTGAACATGGGCACCGGCATGCGGCACGCCGCCGAGCCGCCCAGGTAGCGGAACAGGGGCAGGTCGCAGGCGTCCGCCGCCGCCCGCGCCACCGCCAGGCTCACGCCGAGGATGGCGTTGGCGCCGAACTTCTCCTTGTGGCGCGTGCCGTCCAGCTCCAGCATGGTCCGGTCCACCGCCCCCTGGTCGAGGGCATCCATGCCGCCCAGGGCCGCGGCGATTTCGGCGTTGACGTGGGCCACCGCCTGCTTCACCCCCTTGCCGCCGTAGCGCTTCTTGTCGCCGTCCCGCAGCTCCAGGGCCTCGTGGACGCCGGTGGAGGCCCCCGAGGGCACCGCCGCGCGGCCGGAAGCGCCGCCCTCCAGAGCAATTTCCACTTCCACCGTGGGATTGCCGCGGGAATCGAGGATTTCCCGGGCGTGAATGCGTTCGATGCGGGTGTACATAGGGCCTCCTTGTTGTTTTGAACTTCCTAAGCATAGGCGGTATTTCCGCCCATGCCGGCCAGTGTTGCCCAACCGGATTGCGGATTTATGGCAGGGGCAATCTGACCCAGAATTTCAGCAACAGCGCCGCCCCCAGGGCGCAGCCGGCGGAGAAGGCGAAGGCGGCCTCGGCGGAAACGTCCTGCCACAACCCGCCGAACACCAGGGACGCGGGCAGCAGCAGCACGCCCACCGTCATGTGGAACCAGCCGTAGGCCGTGCCCAGCCGGTCCCGGGGGGCGAGGTCGGCCACCAGGGCCTTCTCGGCCCCTTCGGTGGCGGCGAGGAACACGCCGTAGAAGGCGAACAGGGGCCACAGCAGCAGTGGATGGAACTGGTTCGCCCCGAGGAGAAGATAGAACACCCCGTAGACCGCCCACCCGGCGATAATCAGCCGCACCCGCCCCAGCCGGTCTGACAGGGCGGACAGGGGGGTGGAGAGTACCATCGCCACCCCCGAGGTCAGCGCCCACAGCAGGGGCACCTGGTAGTCGGGCAGGCCCAGGTCCTTGGCCCGCAGCAGCAGGAACATGTTGGACGAATTGCCCAGGGTGAACAGGGCCAGCACCAGCAGGTAGCGCTTGTAGGTGGGCGAGAAGCCTTCCATCTTCCACGAGAAGCGGGGCTTGGGTCCGGGCGAGGCCGCCGGTTCCTTGATGGCCAGGGTGAAAGCGACGGTGATCACGCCGGGCACCACCGCCCACAGGAAGATGTCCCGCAGGGGCACCCCTTCCGCCAGCAGCCAGGCGGCCACCAGCGGCCCCGCCACCGCCCCGCCGTTGTCCATGGCCCGGTGCAGGCCGAAGGCCAGCCCCCGCTGTCCCTCGGGCACCGTGGCGGCCAGCAGGGCGTCCCGGGGGGAAGTGCGCAGCCCCTTGCCCACCCGGTCGGCGAAGCGCAGGGCCAGCACCACCGGCCAACTGGCGGCAAGGTAGAACAGGGGCCGGGACAGGGCGGCCAGGCTGTAGCCCCCCACCACCCACGCCTTGGTATGGCCGAAACGGTCGGACACGGCGCCGGAAAACAGCTTGAGCAGGCTGGCGGTGGCCTCGGCGATGCCCTCGATCAGGCCCAAGGCCTGGGGCCCGGCCATCAGCACCGAGGCCAGGAACAGGGGCACCAGGGGGTAGATCAGCTCGCTGGTGGCGTCGTTGAACAGGCTGACGAGGCCCAGCAGCCAGACGGTGCGGGGCAGTTGTAACAGGGACTTGAGCATCTTATTCTCCTTAACCTCCCGGCGCCTGTTTCGCCACCGAAGGCGGCTACGCACACTCCTTCCCCCTTGACGGGGGAAGGTTGGGATGGGGGTGATGAGCGGCAACGTGCCCTCTCCACCCTTTCACCCCCACCCCTGCCCTCCCCCATCAAGGGGGAGGGAGAAAGACGGGTGATGCCAACATGGAGGCGTAATTTAAAAACCGAGTCACTTGCCAGTTTAGAAAACCGGCTCCGCCAGATAGTTCGCCAACTCCTCCGCCGGCATCGGCCTGGCGTAGTAGTAGCCCTGGGCGTATTCGCAGTCGGCGTTGGCGAGGAAGGACTCCTGCTCGACGGTTTCCACCCCCTCCGCCACCACCTTCATATCCAGGGTGTGGGCCAGACTGATGACGGCCAGGCTGATGCTTTCGTCGTGGGGGTCGTGGGGAATGTCCATGATGAAGGAACGGTCGATCTTCAGCTCGTCGATGGGGAAGCGCTTGAGGTAGTTGAGGGAGGAATAGCCGGTGCCGAAATCGTCCACCGCGATCTTCACCCCCAGGGCCTTGAGGGCCTGGAGGTGCAGGCCGCTCTTGGCCACGTCCCGCATCAGGGCGGTTTCGGTGATTTCCAGCTTCAAGCGGTGGGGTTCCACGCCGGAGCGCTCGATCAGCTTGCCCACCTGGCTGGACAGGTGGGGGTTGTCCAGTTGCCGCGGGGACACGTTCACCGCCAGCTGCAAATCCTTCCGCCCGTCCGCCCCCCAGCGGACCAGCTGGGCCACCGCCTGTTCCAGCACCCAGAGGCCGATTTCCTCGATCAGATGGGTTTCCTCGGCCACCGGGATGAAGCGGTCCGGGGGGATGAAACCCTTTTGCGGATGCTTCCAGCGCAGCAGCAGTTCCGCCCCCACCACCCGCCGGTCCGACAAGCGGATTTGGGGCTGGAAATAGGGCAGGAATTCGCCCCGGGCCACCGCCTCCCGCAGCTCCTTTTCCATCTCCATGCGCTCGGCCAGGGCCGAGTTGAGCCGCTGGGTGAAGAACTGGTAGTTGGCCCGGCCGGTTTCCTTGGCGTAGTACATGGCGGTGTCGGCGTGCTTGATCAGGTCTTCGATGTTCTCCCCGTCTTCCGGGTAAACGCTGATGCCGATGCTGGGGGTGATGCTGAGCGGCTCCCCTTCGATGTCGTACTCGTCCGACAGCAGGTCGAGGAACTTCGCCGCCACGTGGGCCACGTGGCCGATGTCGCGGATTTCCTGCAGCACGATGACGAACTCGTCCCCCCCCTGGCGGCTCACGGTGTCGTCGGCGCGGACCGCCTCCCGCAGGCGCGCCGCCACCTGCTGCAGCAGCTTGTCCCCCATCTGGTGGCCCAGGGTGTCGTTGATCAGCTTGAAACGGTCCAGGTCGATGAACAGCAGGGCCACCCGATCGCCCCGGCGCTGGGCGTGGGCGATGGCCTGTTCCAGCCGGTCCCGCAGCAGGGTGCGGTTGGGCAGGCCGGTGAGGTGGTCGTGGTGGGCCAGGTGGCGGATGCGCTCCTCGTTGGCCTTGTATACCGAGGCATCGGAAAAGTTGGCGATGAAATTGGAAATGCGCCCCTCGCCGTCCCGCAGCACCGCGATGGTCAGCCACTCGGGGTACAACTCTCCCGATTTGCGCCGGTTCCAGATTTCGCCCCGCCAGTAGCCCTCCTGCAGCAGGGTGTTCCACATGCCGGCGTAAAAGTCCTGATCGTGGCGGCCGGAGGCCAGAAAGCGCGGGTTTTTGCCGATCACCTCCTCCAGGCGGTAGCCGGTGATGGTGGTAAAGGCCTTGTTGGCCGACAGGATGCGGTTCTCGCTGTCGGTGATCATCACCGCCTCGCCGCTGTTTTCGTACACCATGCCCCACAGCATCAACTGGTCCCGGGACAGCTTCTCCTGGGTGAAATCGTGCACCACGTAGATTTCCCCCACCCGTTCACCCCGATCGTCCAGCAGGGGCGAGATGGCCAGGGTGGTGAACAGCCCCCGGCCGTCCCGGGTCTCGAAACGGGCGAAACCGTCCTCATCCTCCCTCACCGGACGCAGCAATTCGATGCTTTTTCCCAGCACCTCCCCCGGGCGGTAGCCGAACATGCGCTCCGCCGCATGGTTCCAGCTGGTGATGTAGCGATCCAGGTCGAGGGAAATGATGGCGTCGCCGGACTGCTCCACGAGAGCCGCCAGCATCCGGTCCTGGCGGGCGTTCTCGCGGATGCTCTCGGTCATGGAGCGGGCCAGCTCCCCGGCACGGTTTTCCAGTTCGGCGTTGCGGCGTTTCAGCTCCTCCACCATGAAGGCGTGCTGCTCGCTCAGGCGCAGATCGTAAGTGAGCAGCACCAGGGTGGAGAGGAGGATGACGAAGGTGATGGAAGCGATGAGGATCGCCATCTGGCCGCTGCCGATGCCGTAGGGCGCCGCCAGGCACACGGCGGCGGGGTCGAAGTTGGCCGCCCCCATGGCCACGTAGTGCATGCCGGCGATGGCGCCGCCCATCAGCACCGCCCCCCCCAGGTTCTTGAAGGAGAACAGCCGCGGTGGCGCCTCCTCCCGGCGGAAAGTCATCCACAGGGCGAACAGGGAAGCCAGATAGGCGATGAGGAAGGACGCCGCCACCAGCATCCCATCGTAGGCGATGGGCGGAGCCATCTTGAGGGCCGCCATGCCCGTATAGTGCATGGCCGAAATGCCCGTGGCCATCAGCAGGGCGCTGAACAGCAGCTCCCCCTGGGTCTTGATGCCGTTGCGGATCAGGGACAACGCCAGGGCCGAAGCCAGCACCGCCAGGAAAGCCGACAGGGCGGTGATGCCCAGGTCGTAGGCCAGGGGGATGGGCAGGTGAAAAGCCAGCATCCCCACGAAGTGCATGGACCAGATGCCGCTGCCCATGCCGAAGGCCCCCCCCACCAGCCAATAGGACACCTTGCCGCGGGAAACGTAGGGAATGCGGGAAGCCAGCCCCAGGGCCGTGAAGGAAGCGAGAATAGCGGTGGCCACCGAAAGGGCTACCAGCCAGTAATCGTAGAAAGGCGCCAACAGGTGCGTCCCCGTGCTTTATATTTTCACCGGATTATCAGGGCATTATGGGGATGGTGCAATAGCAATAGGTAGAGAACCCTAGCGGGGAAGCTCCCGGATGGCGGCGGCGTTGGTCCAGGAGAACACCGCTTCCGCCGCGGCGTCACGGGGCAGCCACTTGAAGGCCAGGTGCTCCCGGGGCTCCAGGGTCACCGGCAGGGGCGCCGGGACTTGCAGGCCGAAAACGTGCTCGGTGTTGCGGGTCACGCCCGGGCCATAGCGGTGGCGCCACTCGGCGAAGATTTCGAACTCGAAGGTCCGGCGCCAGTCGGTGAGGGCGTATTGCGCGGCATCCAGGCCGGTTTCCTCCCCCACCTCGCGGATGGCCGTCTGCAAAGGCGTTTCGCCGGGGTCGCAGCTGCCGGTGACCGACTGCCAGTAGCCGGGATGATCCGCCCGCTCCAGCAGGAGGACTTGCAGATCGGGGGTGTGGATGACGACCAGGACGGAGACGGGGATTTTGTAGCCCATGGACTTCCCGCCTCCCGGCGGGATCAACTTGAAAATGCTATTGAACCGCAGAGGACGCGGAGGACGCAAAGGAATTCGAATTCGGAATTTCCTCCGCGCCCCTCTGCGTCCTCCGCGGTAAAGCGCTATTCGAAGTTGATCGGCTCGGGCTTCTCGGTGGGCCGCTGCTCGTTGGCCCACTGGTCGAACCCGCCCGCCATGGAAATCACGTCGCTGTAGCCGATGCGCTGCAACTGCACCGCCGACAAAGCGGCGCGGCCGCTGGTGCGGCAGTAGAGCAGGATGGGCGCGTTCTTGTCCGCCGCCTCGGGAATCATGCCGATCTTGAACTCCAGCACGCCCCGGGGAACATTGATGGCCCCGGGCAGATGGCCGGCGGCGAATTCGTCGTATTCGCGCACATCCAGGATGACGCGCTTGCCCAGCAGGATTTGAGCATCGTCGCAGGTAACTTCCTTGATCTGGGACTTGGCCTCGACGACCAGATCGTGGGGGGTAACAGCCATGAATCGACTCCGTCAGAATATTAGAAAGCGCTTATTTTGACAAAATCGGTCGGGCTTTGGCAAGCCCCCGGACCGCGTACCACGTACTGCCTCGCTGTAAAGAGTGCCAGCGGCGGTGATTTCCGGCAGGCCCTCGCGCAGTCCCTGAAAACGGCGACGCTGCTTGCCTCCGATCAAGGCAATAGCCTTTACGTACTGGATACGCGGCTCATCAGTCTGGGCCAGCGGGAATCCGATTACTTGCCCAACTGGGCGTGGCCCTGGAGCAACGACCGGCAGACCATCAACGGCGCCCCCTCTGGCAGGCCCGTCGACGCCGTCTACTTCCATTGGGGCGACCCCTTGGTGAACAACGAGACCAGCCACGCCGGCTGGCTGCTGGTGCTGGGAAACAACGGCGCGCAACGGGCCTTTTGCTTCTATCTGGTCGTCCCCCCCTGCCCACCCGCCGCCTGCGGATGATGCTGGGGTGGAAAATCCGCGACATGCCGAAGGACGGCACCAAGGCGCAAATGGTGCTGGCTTTCAACCCGGTGATGGCCTTTCATTCTTGAGATTGGGCGTTACGGCTTTTATCCGGCTTCGCTTGACTATCGTATCCATACGAATACAATTCAGGCATGAACCTATTCCACAAATCCGATGAGTTCGACGCTTGGCTGTTCGGCCTGAAGGATATGGTGGGAAAAGCCCGGATTTTGCTGCGCCTCGACCGGGCTGCAAATGGCAATTTCGGCGACTGCGCGCCGGTGGGCGATGGGGTTTCCGAAATGCGAATCCATTTCGGCCCCGGCTACCGGGTGTATTTCACCCGGCGCGGCGAAGTGGTTTATCTGCTTCTGTTGGGGGGCGACAAATCGACCCAGAAACATGATATCAAGCGCGCGAAGGAAATGGCGAGCGCGTTGCCCAAGGAGTAACACCATGACCCAATTCACTCCCTTTGACGCAGCCGATTACCTCGACAACGAGGAAACCATTGCTGCCTATCTGACTTCCGCCCTGGAAGACCCCGATCCTGACGTATTCCTTGCTGCGGTGAAAACCGTGGCTCGCGCCCGCGGCATGACGCAGTTAGCGAAGGATTCCGGCCTGGGGCGCGAAAGCCTTTACAAGGCGCTCTCTCCCGGCGCGAAGCCCCGTTACGAGACGGTGATGAAAGTGGTTCGGGCCTTGGGGATCGATCTGCATGCCGAGGTCCGCCACGGGTAATGCGGCGCGAGGCGTTGAATCGGCCCATCTACGATTCCGTGGCCAAAATCCGATCGGTGTGGGCCGGGCGCACGTGCCAAAGGCAAGGGTCCAGAGGCGTCGGGCAGGCATCCCCGACCTGCCGTCATTTGCCGAAGAGCTGGAAAAACAAGCGCTCGGCCTGCTCCTTGCCCGGCGGGGTGAACACAATGGACTTGGCCTTGCCGACAGGGTCGTGAATAAGGCCTTGCCCGTGGAGGCGATTCATGGCGTCCCAATCGAGGGATTTCCAGGCGCGGTCGCCGTCGTGGAGGGTGAGGTATAGGAGCGCAAGGACGGCTTGGTCGATTTTTGTGGTGTCGATTTCCGGGGTCACGGCGTTTCCTTTCAACCCAGATTGTCCATTAGGACGCGAGATGATGGCGAGGTGGGTTGCGAGACAGTTTCGTTGCTTGCGAGGAGTCCATGGTTATTCCATGGACGACGAACAAGCGGCAAAAATGGCCGCAAACCGGCCGCCAGCGCTCGCGTAGGCGCGAAGCGCCGCCTAATGGATAATCTGGGTTCAATCCAGATTATCCATTAGGACGCGAGATGATGGCGAGGTGGGTTGCGAGACAGTTTCGTTGCTTGCGAGGAGTCCATGGTTATTCCATGGACGACGAACAAGCGGCGAAAATGGCCGCAAACCGGCCGCCAGCGCTACCGTAGGCGCGAAGCGCCGCCTAATGGATAATCTGGGTT
>DDYH01000006.1 GCA_002347615.1 Gallionellaceae bacterium UBA2239
GGCGACCCCGCCTCCTACCCGATTCGATTCATCGCTCGCTGGCGGGAAATCCCTTTGCATCAGTCACCTTTGCGGAATAAACTAACTGAACTTAGTTCACGAGGTCGAGCCATGTTCACCGTCAATATCCACGACGCCAAAACCCATCTTTCCCGCTTGGTGGACCAGGCGGCGAAAGGGGAGGCATTTATCATCGCCAAGGCGGGCAAGCCCCTGGTCAAGGTCATCCCTCTCGGAGCGGAAGAGTCGGGCACGGCTAGGCGCCTGGGTTTCATGGCCGGAGAAATCACCGTGCCGGACGATTTCGATTCCATGGTCGGCGAGGAGATTGCCGACCTGTTCGAAGGCCACGGCGCTTGAACCTGCTGCTCGATACCCACCTCTTGCTATGGGCCGCCGGCCAGCCGGAAAAACTTCCGGCGCAAGCCCAAGCGCTGCTGCTGGACTCCGCCCATCAACTTGTATTCAGCTCCGCCAGCCTGTGGGAGATCACCATTAAGCAAGGACTGGGTCGCCCGGATTTCAACGTTGATCCCCGCCGCCTGTGGCGCCTGCTGCTCGCCAACGGCTACCGCG
Source organism: Gallionellaceae bacterium UBA2239 (assembly GCA_002347615.1). Classification (GTDB taxonomy): domain Bacteria; phylum Pseudomonadota; class Gammaproteobacteria; order Burkholderiales; family UBA9220; genus UBA2239. Next base: position 577 of record DDYH01000006.1, read on the forward strand.
AATTGCCGATCACCAGTGAACACACTCTGGCCGTCAACGATTTGCCGCCCCTGCACAAGGACCCCTTCGACCGGATACTGGTTGCCCAGGCGCGGGTGGAAGGGCTGGTGCTGTTGACGGTGGATGCGGTGGTGGAGGGGTATGGGGAAGGGGTGAAGAGGGTATGAAAGGCGAGTTTACGCGTTCTTCGGTGGGTTATTGCCTTGAATCCGTCGCCACAAACGGGTTGCACGTGCCTTGAGTGTGGGTTTCAGTACGGTGAAAAACCTAGGGAAGCTCACCCGCTAAGGCAAAGAGCGCGATTTTGTCAGAGCCTCCCAAGAAGACGCCAACCCTGCCCTTAATGCGTTCGATCTTAATTGAGAGCCATTGTTGGGCTTGTTCCAGCGTTTTCTTCTGGAAATATGTTAGTTCCGCCACATGGGCTAAGTCATGTTGAATTTCCAATTGAAAACGCCTTAAGGCATCGTCACGAAAATTGCAGGTCGTGACTATCGCAGGAATTGTGCCTAGGGCCAATCCCACTAAAGCTAAGATTATCGCACCCAGCCCAGCGCCAATTGCGGTCTCACGCCAAACCCCATGCAAAGGGGATATCCACCGCATCCATAAAGCAATGCTTCCCAAGACAAGGAACAATACAAGGGCAATTCCCCGGAGCCACCATGTAAGCCGCATTACCCATTCTTCCAGCCTGGTGCGCACCGTATCCGCACCAAGAGGCTTCATGTGATGCAACGTGCGCAATAGATATTTCAACCCAGATTATCCATTAGGCGGCGCTTCGCGCCTACGCGAGCGCTGGCGGCCGGTTTGCGGCCATTTTTGCCGCTTGTTCGTCGTCCATGGAATAACCATGGACTCCTCGCAAGCAACGAAACTGTCTCGCAACCCACCTCGCCATCATCTCGCGTCCTAATGGATAATCTGGGTTCAATTGAGGATTCATTTTCAGTTGGGTTTTTAAAAGAGCTGCAATTTCAAAATTTGGGATGGCTAAGGCTTTATGTTGAACTTTCCGCCAACATTTTCTTCGCCTCGTTGAGCAAAAAGTCGTGGAACGCCTGGGCCACACCGGACAGCCGCTTGCCCTTGCGGTACACCACGTACCAGTGGCGCAGGATGGGGAAGTCTTCCACGTCCAGCACCGCCAGGCGGCCGGTTTCCAGTTCCAGGCCGACGGTGTGGAGGGACACTACCGCCAGGCCCATTCCCGCCGCCACCGCCTGCTTCACCGCCTCGGTGGTGCTCATTTCCATGCCCTTGGGGGGGGTGATGCCGCGCTGGGTGAAGATGCGCTCCATGGCGATGCGGGTGCCGGAGCCCTTTTCCCGCAGCAGAAAGGTTTCGCCCTCCAGCCGCGCCACCGGGATGTGCTGTTCCGCCGCCAGGGGGTGGGAGGGGGGGGCAATGACGACCAGAGGGTTGTCCAGGAAGGGCTCGGCCACCGAGTCGGCTTCCTCCGGCGGCTGGCCCATGATGCCCAGGTCCATTTCGTTGTCCGCCAGCTGCTTGAGCAGCTTTTCCCGGTTGGCCACGTCCAGGTTCACTGTTATGCCGGGGAAACGCTGGCAGAATACCGACAGCAGCCGGGGAATGAAGTAGTTGGCGTTGCTCACCATGGAGATCACCAGCTTGCCCCGTTGCAGGCCGCGCATTTCCTCCAGCACGCTTTCCGCCTCCAGGAGCTGGCGGCCGATTTCCCGGCTATAGTGATGCATTTCCCGGCCGGCGTCGGTGAGGTAGATTTTCTTGCCCAGCTGTTCGAACAGGGGCAGGCCGACGCTCTCCTCCAGCTGTTTTACCTGCATCGAAACGGCGGGCTGGGACAGGTGCAGTTCCTCGGCGGCGCGGGTGAAACTGCCGTTCCGGGCGACGGATTCGAAGACCTTGAGTTGGCGCAGGGTGAGATGAAGCATAATACAAAGCTTATCATAACAATCAATAGAATTGACTATCGTTTATATTCTCGCCGCGTTATAGTGCACCCATCTCGGACGGAACACCGCACCCTATAACGTTCCGGCGAGGATACAAATTTAACATGCAGGGGAATCCGCGAACGCCCCGATACGAGTTTCGCGGCAAACGAATACAGGAGAGAAACATGGATCAGTCCGCACGTTATGCGAACCTGGACCTCAAAGAGGCCGATCTGATCAAGGGCGGCAAGCACATTCTGGTTGCCTACAAGATGAAGCCCAAGGACGGCACCGGTTACCTGGAAGCCGCCGCCCACTTCGCCGCCGAATCCTCCACCGGCACCAACGTGGAAGTGTCCACCACCGACGATTTCACCAAGGGCGTGGACGCCCTGGTGTACCACATCGACGAAGCCACCGAGGATATGCGCATCGCCTATCCCCTGGAACTGTTCGACCGCAACGTGATCGACGGCCGCTTCATGCTGGTTTCCTTCCTCACCCTGACCATCGGCAACAACCAGGGCATGGGCGACATCGCCCACGCCAAGATGATCGACTTCTACGTGCCGCCCGAAGTGGTGCGCCAGTTCGACGGCCCGGCCACCAACATCGAAGAGCTGTGGCGCATCCTCGGCCGCCCGGTCAAGGACGGCGGCTACATCTCCGGCACCATCATCAAGCCCAAGCTGGGCCTGCGTCCCGAGCCCTTCGCCCAAGCCGCTTACCAGTTCTGGCTGGGTGGCGACTTCATCAAGAACGACGAGCCCCAGGGCAACCAGGTTTTCGCTCCGATCAAGAAGACCCTGCCCCTGGTCTATGACGCCATGAAGCGCGCCATGGACGAAACCGGCCAGGCCAAGCTGTTCTCCATGAACATCACCGCCGACGACCATTACGAAATGTGCGCCCGCGCCGACTTCGCCCTGGAAACCTTCGGCACCGACGCCAACAAGCTGGCCTTCCTGGTGGACGGTTTCGTCGGCGGCCCCGGCATGGTCACCACCTGCCGCCGTCAGTACCCCGCCCAGTTCCTGCACTACCACCGCGCCGGCCACGGCATGGTCACCTCCCCTAGCTCCAAGCGCGGCTACACCGCCTTCGTGCTGGCCAAGATGTCCCGCCTGCAGGGTGCCTCCGGCATCCATGTCGGCACCATGGGCTACGGCAAGATGGAAGGCGAAGGCGACGACAAGGTCATCGCCTACATGATCGAGCGTGACGAGTGCCAGGGCCCGGTCTACTTCCAGAAGTGGGACGGCATCAAGGCCACCACCCCCATCATCTCCGGCGGCATGAACGCCCTGCGTCTGCCCGGCTTCTTCCAGAACCTGGGCCACGGCAACGTGATCAACACCGCCGGCGGCGGTTCCTACGGCCACATCGACAGCCCGGCGGCCGGCGCGATTTCCCTGCGTCAGTCCTACGAGTGCTGGAAGGCCGGTGCCGACCCCATCGAGTGGGCCAAGGAGCACAAGGAATTCGCCCGCGCCTTCGAATCCTTCCCCAAGGACGCCGACAAGCTGTTCCCCGGCTGGCGCGAGAAGCTGGGCGTGCACAAGTAAGAATAACTCTGCAGTACCCCACTAACCCCTGCGCTGCAGGGGTTTTTTTTGTTTGTCACATAAGCAAAAACTTATTGTTAAAATAAAAAACCTTGACTGTTTATTATGTCAATTCCAAGTATGATGGTAGGGAATTAACCGGAAAGGCCACGAGGAACCCGCCATGACCAGCCACATCGAGCAGTTCAAAATCCACCAGGAGCCCTTCTACCAGCCCAAGGGCAATGAGGTGGAGCTGTACCAGGCGGCCTATGCCGCCCGCCTGCCGGTGATGCTGAAAGGGCCCACCGGCTGCGGCAAGTCCCGCTTCGTGGAACACATGGCGTGGAAGCTGGGCAAGCCCCTCATCACCGTGGCCTGCAACGAGGACATGACGGCGTCCGATCTGGTGGGGCGCTACCTGCTCGACGCCAGCGGCACCCGCTGGCTGGACGGCCCCCTGACCACCGCCGCCCGCATCGGCGCCATCTGCTACCTGGACGAAGTGGTGGAGGCGCGCCAGGACACCACGGTGGTGATCCACCCCTTGACCGACCACCGCCGCACCCTGCCCCTGGACAAGAAAGGCGAGCTGATCCAGGCCCACCCGGATTTCCAGCTGGTGATTTCCTACAACCCCGGCTACCAGAGCCTGATGAAGGACCTGAAGCAGTCCACCAAGCAGCGCTTCACCGCCTTCGAGTTCGACTACCCCGCGGCGGAACTGGAAGTGGGCATCGTGGCCAGGGAAACCGGTGCGGACCCGGAAACCGCCGCCAAGCTGGTGAAGGTCGGCGCCGTGGCGCGCAACCTGAAGGGCCACGGCCTGGACGAAGGCATTTCCACCCGCCTGCTGGTCTACGCCGCCACCCTGATCAAGGGCGGCGTGGAGCCTCGTGATGCCTGCCGCATGGCCCTGGTGCGGCCGATCACCGACGATGCCGACATCCGCGACACCCTGGACCACGCCATCGACGCCATTTTTGCTTGACGGGCATGGCGATACGCGATCCCCGTATGATGAAACTCGCCATGCCCTTCCCTCTCTCCTTACTCTCTCCCGCTTGGGGGAGAGAGGGACTCAGTCTCGCTACGCGAGCCTCGGTTTAACATGGCCGACGTGAAGAAAGTCATGCAGCACCCCCACATCCAGGCCCTCTGGGAGCAGCTCCAATGCGGCTTTCCCCAGGTGGCCGAGGTGTTCGAGGAGTGCATGGCCGAGGCCCTGGCCTCCCTCACCAAGGAGGGCGTACAGGCCTATGTGGAGAGCGCGCGCTTTCTCGGGCGCATGGGCCACGGGGTCGAGCCGATCCTGATCTTCCTTGAACGCTGGCCCGCCGTCGCCGAGGCGGTGGGCGAATCGGCTTTGCCGCCGGTGATGGATTGCGTGCGCCGGATGTGGAAATCCCCCAACGGCAAGGCCATCGTGCCTTTCCTCCAATCCTTGCCCGCCGCGGCGCGCCGGCTCCAATCCCAGGAACTGCTGCAGCGCTACCTGGACCTGGTGCCGGATTTCATGGACCGCACCACCGGCTCCATCCACGGCATCCATACCACCTTTCCCAGCCCCGGCCTGCCGGAGTTCTTCGACCAGGTGCCGTTCCTCCTCGGCCAGCTTCCCATCCAGGGGCTGAAGAACTGGGTGGAATACGGCATCCGCAACTACGGCGGCCACCCGGAGCGGCAGAAGGACTACTTCAGCCTCCAGTCCGCCGACAGCCGCGCCGTGATGCAGCGGGAGCGCCACGGCACCCTCTTGGCCGACGTGGAGCGCAAGCTGGACCTGTACCTGCGGGGCCTGTGGCGGGACGGCGACCACCTGGTGCCCTATTCCACCGGCTTTTCCGAGCTGCGCAAGCCGGTGCCCTATTACGACAAGCTGGGCATCCGCCTGCCGGACGTCTACGACGACTTTATTCTCCCCTCCCTTGCAGGCGGGGGAGGGGTTGGGGGAGAGGGAAAAGCGGTTCCCTCTCCCGGCGCTTCGCGCCACCCTCTCCCGCCTGCGGGAGAGGGGCGTGTGGTCAGCGGCCTCGACCGCTACCGCGCCACTCTGGCCCACATGGTGGGCCACCGCCGCTGGACCGAGGCCCAGATCGCCGACAACTGGAGCCCCTTCCAGCGCATGGCGGTGGAGTTCTTCGAGGACGCCCGGGTGGAGACCCTGCTGATCCGGGAATACCCCGGCCTGCGCCGCATCTTCCTGGCCCTGCATCCGGTTCCGGTGGAAGGTGCCTGCGACCCGGAAACCACCTCCTGCCTGCGCCATCGCCTGGCCACCCTGTCCCGGGCCTTTCTCGACCCGGACCATGGCTACACCGATCCGGTGCTGCTGGATTTCGTCCAGCGTTTCCACGGCCTGCTGGCCAAGGACGGCTCCAGCACCTCGGAAATCGCTTCCCTGGCCCTGTCCTACGTGGCCCGCACCCGGCGCCAGAGCGACCAGCTGCCCAACATCCACTTCAAGGACACCGAAGTGGGCTACCGGGACGACAACCGCCAGATGTGGAAATTCATCGAGGAGGGGGACGAAGAGGAGGCCTTCGACCAGCAGCGCAAGATCGAGCCCGGCGAGGAACTCGAAGGGCTTCCGCCCCGCCACTACCACGAGTGGGATTACAGCAGCCAGACCTACCGCCCCGACTGGGTCAGCGTGTACGAGGCCCTGCACCCAAAGGGCGACGCCGCCCGCATCGACAAGCTGCTGGCCAAGCACGACGCCCTGGCCAAGCGCCTGAAACGCCTGCTGGACCTGCTCAAGCCCCAGGACAAGGTGCGCATCCGCTACCAGGAGGAAGGCAGCGAGCTGGACCTGGACGTGGCCCTGCGCTCCCTGATCGACTTCAAGGGCGGCGCCACCCCCGACCCCCGCATCAACATGAGCCACCGCACCAACGGGCGGGACATCGCCGTGTCCCTGCTGCTGGACCTGTCCGAATCCCTGAATGAAAAAGTGGCCGGCAGCGAACAGACCATCCTGGAGTTGAGCCAGGAGGCCGTGTCCCTGCTGGCCTGGGCCATCGAGAAGCTGGGGGACCCCTTTGCCATCGGCGGTTTCCACTCCAACACCCGGCACGAGGTGCGCTACCTGCACCTGAAGGGCTACGGCGAGCGCTGGGGCGAAGAGGTGAAAGGCCGCCTGGCGGCCATGGAAGCCGGCTACTCCACCCGCATGGGCGCTGCCATGCGCCATGCCGCCCACTACCTGGAGGCGCAAAAGGCGGACAAGAAGCTGATGCTGATCCTCACCGACGGCCAGCCCTCGGACGTGGACGCCAAGGACGAGCGCCTGCTGATCGAGGATGCCCGCCAGGCGGTGAAGGAACTGGACCAGAAAGGCATCTACGCCTACTGCATCACCCTCGACCCCCGGGCCGACGACTACGTCACCGACATCTTCGGCCGCAACGGCTACACCGTGATCGACCGCATCGAGAAACTGCCGGAGCAACTGCCCCAGCTGTTCCTGGCGCTGACCAAATAGCGCCAAGGTCGCGGGTTCACCCTGGAAATACTGCGTTAGTCGAGGATGGCGTCGAGAGCCTTACGGCACGATCGTCCTCTCCCGCCCCAGGAGGCACGGCTCCACTAGGTATGCTGGTGTCAAGGGCCCTCTCCCAGGGTGTCGCCCGCGAATCCGTTGCCGACATTTGCGGCAGGAACGGCTAAACTGTCATCGACCGAATGCACCCGCTGCCGTGGCATCTGTCCCGGCGGTTCATGGCGCTGACACGATGAACATCCTGCTGATCGAAGACAACCGAGACCTGGCACGCAATCTGTTCGATTACTTCGAAGCCAAGGGCTATACCATGGACCTGGCGGGGGACGGCATTTCCGGATTGCACCTGGCGGCTTCCAATCCCTACGACGTCCTCATCCTGGACCTGATGCTCCCCGGCATGGACGGCCTGACCCTGTGCGAGCGGCTGCGGGAGGCCGGCAAGCGGACGCCGGTGCTGATGCTGACGGCGCGGGATTCCCTGGAGGACAAGATTGCCGGCCTGGAAGCCGGTGCCGACGACTACGTGGTGAAGCCCTTCGCCATGCGGGAAGTGGAGGCGCGGCTGCGGGCCCTGGTGCGGCGCGCCCAGGTGCGTGAAGGGGCATCCTTGCTTCAGGTGGGCGACCTCAGCTTCGACCCCGATACCCTCAAGGTCGCCCGGGGCGGGCGCGCCGTCGAACTTCCCCCGATCCCCCTCAAGATTCTCGAACTGCTGATGCGTGCCTCCCCCCGCGTGTTGCCCCGTGAGGAACTGGAGCGGGGCATCTGGGGCGATTCTCCGCCGGACAGCGATGCGCTGCGGGCACACCTGCACATCCTGCGCAACGCCGTGGACAAGGACGCGGACCGTCCTCTGATCCGCACCCTGCGGGGCATCGGCTACCAAATCACGAATGAATAGGGTCCACCGCAGCCTGCGCTTCCGCCTCGCCGCCACCTTCGCCTGGTTCGGCGCCCTGGTCAGCCTGCTGCTCGCCACCGGCCTCTCCTTCACCGCCCACAACCTGGGCGAACGGCTGATGGACGAGACCCTGCGGGCGGAAATCGAGGACTACATCGCCCGCCGCGCCCGCAATCCCAATTCCCTGCCGCCCGCCACCATCAGCGTCCGCGGTTACGTCCACGTGCCGGGCCGGCCCGACGAGGCCATTCCCCCGGCCCTGCTCAAGCTCGACCCCGGCAAGCACCAGCTGGTGCTGGATGGCATCCCCTACCGGGTGGCCGTGGCCGACCGGGGCGACGAGCGCTACGTCATGCTGTTCAACGAGGTGCGCCAGCGCCACCGGGAGGAGCAGTTCCTGGTTTACCTCGCCATCGGCGCCCTGGTGGCGGTCCTGGTCTCCGCCGCCATCGGCTGGTGGCTGGCGGGGCGGATAGTGGCGCCGGTGGCCGAGCTTTCCCGCCGGGTTGGGCGGGCGAGGCCCGAGGACGAAGCGTCGGGGATGGAAAAAGGCTTTGCCGACGACGAAATCGGCCGGCTGGCCCGGGTGTTCGGCGGCTACCTCAAGCGGATGCGGGCTTTCATCGACCGGGAGCGGGCCTTCACCGCCGATGTCAGCCACGAGTTGCGGACGCCTTTGTCCATCGTCCAGGGGGCGGTGGAATTGCTGGAGGACGACCCGCGCCTGGACGGCAAGCAGAGGGAGCGCGTGGCCCGCATCGGCCGCGCCTCCGGCGAGATGATCGAACTCACCGCCGCCCTGCTGCTGATGGCCCGGGAAGAAAGCCCCGACGAGCCGGCGGATTCGAACTGCGACGTGTGCGACGTGGTCCGGCACGCCATCGACGCCCACCGCCACCTGCTGAGCGAAAAAACCGCAGTGGAACTGGATTGCCGCAGCCGCCCCCGCGTCGCCGCCGAGCGCACCCTGCTGGGCATCGTCGTCGCCAACCTGATCCGCAACGCCTTCGCCTACACCGAATCCGGCAAGGTGGCCATTGCCGTGGAGGACCGCTGCCTGACGGTAGCCGACACCGGGCCGGGAATCCGGGAGGAGGAAATCGGCAAGGTGTTCCAGCGCCATTTCAAGGGCAGCGGCAGCACCGGCGCCGGCATCGGCCTGTCCCTGGTCAAGCGCATCTGCGACCGCTACGGCTGGGAAACGGTGATCGACAGCACCGAGGGCCAAGGCACCACGGCGCAGTTGTTCTTCGCCGGCCCGGCCTGAGGGGCGGACTCGCCGCCGGTCCCTCATCCCCGGCCCTTCTCCCGGAGGGAGAAGGGAGAAAACCCCCTCTCCCTCCGGGAGAGGGTTGGGGTGAGGGGCAGTCGCCAGTTGTTGTTCTCCAGCGTGGTCGTGCTTCGAGCCCTCGGCGCGAACGGGTTCTTTCGGCGCTTCCTTGACGTTCCCTTGACCTATCCTTGACGCCCCCTTGACGGGCGCCGTCGTAGCATACCAAGGTAACCGGTCAGCTGCGTTGCCGCCCCTCCTCCCCGGGGCGGCGCTCCGGTTTCAACCACCTGCGAGCGACGCCATGAGAATCTCCTCCCTCTCGACCCCCTTTGTGGAACCCTCTTCCAAGCCCGGCCACGGCGGCGATTCGTCCGGCCCGGTCCTGGGCATCTTCCGTAAACTGGACCGGATGCTCACCGCCATGGCCTGCGCCGAAGCGGGCGACCTGGATGCGGTGAAGGACATCCTGGGCCAGGACACGAAGCGGAAAAAACGATGAACGCCTGGGTCCAAAGGCTGCCCCTGGCCAAGCTTCTCACCCTGAATCCGGCCACCTTCAAGCATGATCTGATCGCCGGCGTCACCGTCTCCCTGGTTGCCATTCCCCAGTCCCTGGCCTACGCCCAGTTGGCCGGCGTTCCCGCCTACTATGGCCTGTACGCGGCCCTGCTGCCCACCATCATCGGCGCCCTGTTCGGCTCCTCCCGCCAGCTTTCCACCGGCCCGGTGGCCATGACTTCGCTCCTCACCGCCGCCAGCGTGGCTCCCCTGGCCGCCCACGGCAGCGAGCTGTTCTACGCCTACGTGATCCTGCTGGCCCTGGTGTCGGGGCTGTTCCAGGTCCTGTTCGGCGTGCTGCGGGTGGGGGTGCTGCTCAACTTCCTGTCCCACCCGGTGCTGATGGGCTTCATCAACGCCGCCGCCCTCATCATCGGCCTGTCCCAGTTGCCCACCTTGCTGGGCATACCGGCCAGCCAGTCGGAGCATTTCCTGCTCGACATCTGGCAGGTGCTGGTCCATGTCGACACCCTGCACGAAATCTCCGTGGCCTTCGGCCTGTCGGCCATCGTGCTGCTGATGGGGTTCAAAAAGCTGGCGCCCAGGATGCCGGGGGTGCTGATCACCGTGGCCCTGCTGACCTGGGTCAGCTATTTCATCGGCTACGCCGGCCTGGGCGGCCGGGTCGTCGGCGCGGTGCCCCAGGGCCTGCCCTCCCTCAGCGTCCCGCCCCTGGACTGGAAAGCCACCGTGGCGCTGTTGCCCGCCGGCTTCGTCATCGCCCTCATCAGCTTCATGGAGGCCATGTCCAGCGCCAAGGTGATCGCCATCAAGACCCGTCAGCCGTGGGACGAGAACAAGGAACTGATCGGCCAGGGCCTGGCGAAAATCGCCGCCGCCTTCAGCCATTCCATGCCGGTCAGCGGGTCCTTCTCCCGCTCCGCCCTCAACCTGGCCTCCGACGCGAAAACCCCCCTTTCGTCCATCGTCTCGGCGGTGTTCGTGCTGCTGACCCTGCTGTTCTTCACCGGCTTGCTCCATCATCTTCCCAAGCCCGTCCTGGCGGCCATCATCATGATGGCGGTGATCGGCCTGATCAATTTCCGCGCCATCGTCAACGCCTGGCGTGCCAGCAAGGACGACGGCATCGCGGCCATGGTCACCTTCGCCGCCACCCTGGGCTTCGCCCCCAACATCCAGAACGGCATCCTCACCGGCATCATCCTGTCTCTGGCCCTGCTGCTCTACCGCATGATGCAGCCCCGGGTGGCCGAACTCGGCCTGTTCGACGACGGCACCCTGCGGGACGCCCACCGCCACCACCTGCCGCCCCTGCACCCCAAGCTGGGGGCCATCCGCTTCGACGGGGCGCTACGCTTCGTCAACGTGTCCTACTTCGAGGACGCGCTGCTGGCCTACGAGCGGGAAAACCCCGCGGTGCGCTACATCCTGGTGAAATGCAACGGCATCAACTATCTGGACGCCTCGGGGGTGGAGACCTTGTCCAACCTGGTGGTCCGCTTCCGGAACAGCGGCATCACCCTGGGTTTTAGCGGGCCCAAGAAACAGGTACGGGAAGTGATGGACGATACCGGCCTGAGCCAAAGCATCGGCCCCGAGAATATTTTCGCCACCGACCAGGAAGCTTTCGACCAACTGTACCGGCGGGGCGTGATCGACGCTGAAATCGGGAAGCCGTAAGACCTCAAATCCAATGGAGTGCAAATGAATACGCTTCCGGGCAGGTTGGTATTGGCCGGCGGCCGGCGCAGCGAAGTTTTCCGCAATTAGCACCTGACTTCCTCTCGATGCCCACCGCCGGGTGGAAACGGCGGTGGTTTTTTTGCCCTCGAAACCACGCGCCATGATCGCAGTACAAGACGCATGGAAGGCCGGGCTGTTCCGGCGCGAACATTGGCTGCCCAACGTGGTGTCCGGCGTCATCGTCGGGGTGGTGGCCCTGCCCCTGGCCTTCGCCATCGCCCTCACCACCCTGCTGCCGCCTTTCGCCCTGAAATGGCTTTGCCGCCGCTACGGCGGAGACGGCCCTCTCCCGGACTAGCCCACCGCCGAATCCTTTTTGTGTTGTTTGGCGACCTCCTGCTCCAGCTGCATGATGGCGCCCACGATGTCCTTGGAGGCGGAGGAGAATTCCCGCCCGCTGGCCATCATCTCTTCCGCCCCTGGCTTGTCCCCGGCCTCGGTCTTCCGCACCACTTCCGCCGCCTGGAGGTGGAATTGGGCGTGCTTCTTCACCAGGTCCTTGTAAGGGGCCGTTTCCGCGAATTGCTTCCCTTCGCCGTAAATCCATTGCCCCAACTCGCAGGCATCGTCCTTGGCTACCATCGTGCTGTCGAGTTTTCCGCCCCGGCCATCGAGGAAATTGCGCAGATGTATTTTCCACTTGAGATGGCTGACGATCGCCTCATCGAAATCCATGGTGCCCCCCATTGTTTTGGTAAGTGACGTGTGCCCGAATATTGCAGCGTGATTTCAGCTTAGCTTAAACCCAGATTATCCATTAGGCGGCGCTTCGCGCCTACGCGAGCGCTGGCGGCCGGTTTGCGGCCATTTTTGCCGCTTGTTCGTCGTCCATGGAATAACCATGGACTCCTCGCAAGCAACGAAACTGTCTCGCAACCCACCTCGCCATCATCTCGCGTCCTAATGGATAATCTGGGTTAAAAATCGTTTCGGCTATCGTTGCTCCTTTGAGCGCGGTGTCTCCCGCCCTTCCGGGATGATGCCGAACACGTACCACCAGCCGGTCAGGGGCGATTTGCGGAACAGGACCGTGCGCTGCTTGTCCCGGAACAGGTAGCGGGTGGACCCTTCCTCCTGGGCCTGCATGCGGCCGATGGCCCGGCTCAGGTCCGGGCTGAGCTTGGTCGGGTCGGTGAAGATCAGGTGGGGGTCCCAGTCCAGGCCGATCAGGGGGGCGGCGTCGAAGGAGTAGAAAATCATGGTCTGGTCCAGATCCATATCCTTCTCCAGGCGGGCGCTGAGCTGGTCCAGGTAGACCGAGGCGCCGAGCATCCCCGCCACGGATTTGTCCGGGCCCATCACCGGCACGGCGACGATGGCGACGCTTTTGCCGGTGGCCCTGCTCACCACCAGGTCGCCGATCACCGTCTTCCCGGCCAATAGCTTGGGGAAATAGGCGCGGCCCGACAGGTTGCCGGCGGCGCGGCCTTCCTGCACGCTCCAGTAGCTCCCGTCGGGCAGGGCGAACCAGTTGAGGGCGGGAACGTTCCGCCGCCCCACCTGGGCGAGGCCGGATTTGATCCGCTCCCAGTTTCCCGATTGGGCTTCCGGGGTGGCCGCCAATTCCCCCAGGTCGTCGGCCATCTTCTGCAGGTGGCCGTCGCTCAGGGAAACCAGGGAGGCGAGGGCTACCTTGCCGTCCACGGTGAAGGCGGGCTCCCCCCGGGCGAGCCCGGCGCCGAGGAAAAGGGTCAGTACGATAAGGAACAGGCGGGGAAGCAGCGGTGTGTTGGCCATGACTTTTCTCCTCGGTTAGATGTCCAGCGGCCCCACGTGGGCCACCAGGGTGGGGTTTTCCCGCCACAGTTCCGGGTCGGCGTCCACGTAGAGCTCCAGTTCGTTGCCGTCCGGGTCCGCCAGGTAGAGGGACTGGGACACCCAATGGTCCGACTGGCCGGTGACGGGGATTCCTTTCGCCAGCAGTTCCTCCTTCACCGCCTTGAGCTCCTCCAGGGAATCGCCCACCTTGAAGGCCAGGTGATAGAGGCCCAGCGCCCGGGGCGGCGGGTTGGGGGCGCCGGGGCCCAGTTCCAGCAGGGCCAGGTCGTGGTGGTTGGTGCCGAGGGAGAAGAACACCATGTGGTCCCGGTAGCGGGCCACTTCCCGCATTCCCAGCACGTCCCGGTAGAAGGGCACGGAGCGTTCCAGGTCGCGGACCTTGAGGGTGGCGTGGCCGAGGGCGCTGATGTGCATAGGCGATCCCTTTAGCGAATGAGCAAACCTTAATGAGCAAACCTAAGGCTAGACTGTGAGCATGGCTTTGACCAGCCTCACCGCGGGAACGAGAAAGGGAGAGACGATGACAACAGGCCCGAGTTTGATCGTGCGCCCCATGGCGGAGGAAGAAGTGGCCTTCGCCGTGGACCAGGCGGCCCGGGAAGGATGGAATCCGGGCCTGTTCGACGGCGGGGTGTTCTACCGTGCCGACCCCCGGGGATTTCTTTTGGCCGAACTGGAAGGCCGGCCGGTGGGCGCCATTTCGGCGGTGGCCTACCCCGGCGGATTCGGTTTCATCGGCTTCTATATCGTGCTGCCGGAGCACCGCGACAAAGGCTACGGCCTGGCCTTGTGGCAGGCCGCCATGGAGCGGCTCAAGGGCTGCAACGTGGGCCTGGACGGGGTGCTGGACCAGCAGGAGAACTACCGCAAATCCGGCTTTCATTTCGCCTACAGCAACATCCGCTTCGAAGGGGCCGGGGGCGGGACCCGGCCCTCCGATCCCTCCCTGGTGGATCTGGGCATCGTGCCCTTCGAGCAACTGATGGCCTACGACCGCCGCTTCTTCCCCGCCGAGCGGCGGCTGTTCCTCGACGGCTGGCTCGGCCTGCCCCAGTCCAGGGGCTGCGCCGTGGTGCGGGACGGCGTGCTGTCGGGCTATGGTGTGGCGCGGCGCTGCCGCAAAGGCTTCAAGGTCGGCCCCCTGTTCGCCGACGACCGGGTATCCGCCGAGGAAATCTACCGCGCCCTGGCCGCCTTCGCCGGCCCCGGCGAGCCGGTCTACCTGGACGTGCCCGAGGCCAACGCCGAGGCCATGGCCATGGCGGCGCGCTACGGCATGCGCCAGGTGTTCGGCACGGCGCGGATGTATACCGGGCCGGCGCCGGACATCCACCTGGCCGGGGTGTACGGGGCCACCAGCTTCGAGCTCGGTTGACAGCCCGTGGGCGGGTTTTTTTCGTACAATGTCAATTTTAATCTGAAACTCGCGTAGCGAGCCCTCGTCCCCCTCGCCCGTTCCGCCGTGGTTGCCGCTTTGCGGCGGGCACCCGGCGAGAACACCCCTTGTGGGTGCGGGTGAGGGTAGGGGTGAGGGAAATGGGAGTCGGCATGAAAATCGCGTTCATCGGCGGCGGCAATATGGCCAGCGCCCTCATCGGCGGACTCGTCGGCAAGGGCTTCGCCCCTGCCGACATCCGCGTGGTGGAAATCACCCCCGAGGCCCGGGAGCGGCTGCAGAGCCGCTTCGGCGTCGCCGCCTACGGCGAGATGGCCCCCGCGGTGGAGGGGGCGGACGCGGTGGTGCTGGCGGTGAAGCCCCAGCAGCTTTACCCGGTGGTGAAGGAGCTGGCGCCCTTGCTTTCGAACCAGCTGGTGGTGTCCATCGCCGCCGGGGTGCGGGCTTCGGACATCTCCCGCTGGCTGGGGGATTACCCCAAGGTGGCGCGGGCCATGCCCAACACGCCGTCCATGGTGGGGGCCGGCATCAGCGGCCTCTACGCCATGCCCGGCCTGGGGGAGGGCGAGCGCAAGCAGGCCGAAACCATCCTCGCCGCGGTGGGCATGACCCTGTGGCTCCACGACGAATCCCAGATGGACGCCGTCACCGCCGTCTCCGGCAGCGGCCCGGCCTACGTCTTCTACTACCTGCAAGCCCTGCAGGAAGCGGCCCAGGAGCTGGGCTTCTCCAGCGCGGAAGGCCGCACCCTGGCCCTGGAAACCTTCGTCGGCGCCTGCAAGCTGGCGGCGGACAGCGGCGAGGACTTCGCCCTGCTGCGGGCCAAGGTGACCTCCAAGGGCGGCACCACCGAGGCCGCCATCCTCAGCAAGGAGGCCGCCGGGGTGCGCGCCGCCATCGTCCAGGGGGTGAAGGCGGCCCGCGCCCGCTCCGCCGAGCTGGCGGAAGAACTCGGCAAGGCGGAGTAGGCGATGCTGGCCCAAGCCCTGCAATTCATCATCGAATCGGTGTTCAACCTGTTCGCCCTCGCTCTGCTGCTGCGCTTCCTGCTGCAATGGGTGCGGGCCTCCTTTCGCAACCCCTTCGCCCAGTTCCTGGTGGCCCTGACCAATTTCCTGGTGCTGCCTTTGCGCCGCGTGATCCCCGGCTTGGCCGGGCTGGACCTGGCCTCACTTTTCGCCGCCTGGCTGGTGGAGTTCCTGATGCTGCTGGCGGTCCTGGCGGTGAGCGGTTTCCCCTTGCTGGTGGCGGGCTGGGGCGTGGTGCCGGGGGTCATGCTGTGGGCGGTGGTGAAGCTGGTTTCCCTCAGCGTTTACGTCCTGATGGGGGCGGTGCTGATCCAGGCCCTGCTGTCCTGGGTCAACCCCTACACCCCCCTGGCGCCGATGCTCGACGCCCTGGCCGGGCCGGTGCTGCGCCCGGTGCGCAGGCTGCTTCCCCCCATCGGCGGCGTGGACCTCTCGCCCCTGGTGGTGCTGCTGGCCCTGCAACTGGTGCTGATGCTGCCGGTGGCGTGGCTGGAGATGATGGTGATGGGGCTGTTCCGCTGATGTGGTATCGCTTTGACGACAAGAAGAAGCTCTTGTCCCTCACCCTCTACATCCAGCCCGGCGCCAAGCGCACCGAAGTGGCGGGGCTCCACGGCGAAGCGCTGAAAATCCGCATCGCCGCCCCCCCGGTGGACGGCGCCGCCAACGAAGCCCTGCTGGATTTCCTCAAGAAAGCCTTCGGCGTGCCGGGCTCCAGCGTCACCCTGAAACACGGCGCCAGCGGGCGCAGCAAGGTGGTGGAAATCCAGTCCCCCGCAGTCTCTCCCGAGGCCCTGCTGAAATGATGTCGAAGAAAACGGCTTTTGCCGCCAAGACGCCAAGCACGCCAGGAAATAAATCTCTTCTCTCCTTTGTTTTCCTTGGCGTTCTTGGCGTCTTGGCGGCTAAAAACAGGTTTTTGAAATGATGGACTGGAACCGCCTGCTCTCCCCCCGCCGCCTGGGCAAGGCCGCCCCGGACCCGTCCACCGGCCTGCGCACCGACTTCCAGCGGGATTTCGACCGCATCGTCTATTCCTCCGCCTTCCGCCGCCTCCAGGACAAGACCCAGGTGTTCCCCCTGGCCCAGAGCGACTACGTGCGCACCCGCCTGACCCACAGCCTGGAGGCGGCCAGCGTCGGACGCTCCCTGGGGATGCTGGTGGGGGAGGCGGTGATCGCCCGCCACGGCCTGAAAGACCTGGCCCCCGCCGACTTGGGCGCCATCCTGGGGGCCGCCTGCCTGGCCCACGACATCGGCAATCCCCCCTTCGGCCACCTGGGGGAGGCGGCGATCCAGGAATGGTTCCAGAAAAGCCCCGCGGGCTGGGAGGCGGTGGAGCGGGCGCCCCTGGCCCAGCGCCGGGATTTCCTCGAATTCGAAGGCAACGCCCAGGGTTTCCGCCTCCTCACCCGGCTGCAAAGCCCCGACAACCCCGGCGGCATGCAGCTCACCTGCGCCACCCTGGGGGCCTTCACCAAGTATCCCCGCACCTCCGGCGCCGAACTGGCGGGCTACCAGGGGGCCAGCGTCAAGAAGTACGGCTTCTTTGCCTCGGAGTTGGACCATTTTGCCGACGTGGCGGCGGAAACCGGGTTGCTCGCAAGGGCCGACGGCGCCTGGGCGCGCCATCCCCTGGCCTTCCTGATGGAGGCGGCGGACGACATCTGCTACACCATCGTCGACCTGGAGGACGGCTTCCGCGTCGGCCTCCTGGCCTACGACGAAGTGGCCGGCCCCCTCACCGACGCCCTGGGGGGCAAGGACCAGGTGGCGGTGCGCCTGGCCGGCATCCGCAACCCCAAGGAGCGCATCGAATACCTCCGCGCCCGGGCCATCAACGAAGTGGTGCGCCAGGCGGCGGAATGCTTCCTGGACCACGAAGCCGGCCTGCTGGACGGCAGCTTCGACCAGCCCCTGGTGGACCTGATCGCCGTCGCCCCGGCGGTGCGCGGAATGAAAAAGCTGGGCCGGGAGCGGGTCTATGTCGCTCCTCAGGTGCTGGAGATCGAAGCCGCCGGCTTCCGCGTCCTGGGCGGCCTGCTGGAACTGTTCGTGGGGGCGGTGGAAGAGGTGGCGGAGAAAGGGAAGAAGGGCGCCAGCGTCAGCTCCTCAACCCTGCTGCGCCTGCTTCCCCCTCAGTTCCTGGGGGAGAACGGCGAGCCGGAGACCGACCCCTACGCCCGCCTGATCCAGCTCACCGATTTCGTGTCCGGGATGACCGACTCCTACGCGGTTTCCCTGTACAAGAAGCTCACCGGCATTTCCCTGCCGGGGGGGTGAATGCCGCCGCTGGTAGTTTGAAAGATTCCACCTCTAGCCAGGCGAGTGTTTGTTGCATGGCTCGGCAGAAAATGAAAGAGGCCGCATGTAGCGGCCTCGCATTTGGTGCATCTTTCAGCTTGTTAGCGGACAGAGCTCATATCCCGATATCGTAGTAACATCAAGGCTACACGTATAGTCCCGTAAAATCAAACACAAGGGGGGAGTGTGCTCAGGAAGATGCGTTATCGCCTGGCGTTGGATGTTGGCTCGACATCCATTGGCTGGTGCCTGATTCGACTGAATGCCGACGATGAGCCGATTGCCATTATCCGAATGGGGGTGCGCATATTTTCCGATGGGCGCAATCCCAAAGATGGCTCGTCCCTTGCCGTGACCCGCCGCAACGCCCGGCAAATGCGCCGTCGGCGGGATAGGTTGCTGAAACGCAAGGAACGGATGTTGTCTGCTTTGACCCGTCTCGGCTTCTTTCCTTTGGATGAGGCCAAGCGCCGCGAATTAGTGAGTCTCGATCCCTATGCCTTGCGTAAAAAAGGTCTGTATGAAGCGTTGAGCGGCCCCGAGTTTGCGCGGGCGTTGTTTCATATCAATCAACGACGCGGATTCCTAAGTAATCGCAAGACGGACAGGAAAGACAGCGAAAGCGGGGCGCTTAAGAAGGCAATCAAAGGGCTGCGGGGAAAGCTGGCCGAGGAGGGATGCCGAACGCTGGGGGAATGGCTGGCTCGCCGCCATGAGCAGCGCCTGAGTGTACGCGCGCGCCTGCGGGGCAAGACGCAGAAAGAAAAGGCCTACGATTTCTATGCCGACCGGGCAATGATCGAGCATGAATTCGACGCGCTTTGGGACCGGCAGGAAGCGCTAAATCCCGTCCTTTTCAATCCCGCCGCTCGTGATGAACTCAAAGACATCCTGCTTCATCAGCGCCGTCTCAGACCGGTTCGACCCGGGCGCTGCACCCTTCTGCCGGAAGAGGAGCGCGCGCCGCTGGCATTGCCCAGCACCCAGCGTTTCCGTATCTATCAGGAGGTCAACAATCTGAGGGTTCTTTCGCCGGCGGATATGTGCGAAAAGCCGTTGACGCTGGATCAGAGAAACCGTGTCGTCGAATTGCTTGAGCGGCAGGGCGAGGTCCGTTTTACCAGGATACTTAAAGAGTTGAACCTGTCTGGCGCCACCAAATTCAACCTGGAAGACATCAAGCGCGATCGGCTCAAAGGAAACTCCACCTCCGCTGTTCTTGCCAAGGAGAATTGCTTTGGCGAGCGGTGGTACGGTTTTGATGGGGCAGTGCAGGACGAAATCGTGGACCGGTTGCTGAACGATGCCAGCAAGTCGGCCTTGGTGAATTGGTTGCAGGAACGGACGGGCGTAGACGAGGCGTGTGCCGAAACCATCGCCAACGTGAGCTTGCCGGAAGGGTATGGCAACTTGAGTCGCAAGGCGCTGTCCCGGATTCTTCCCGAACTTGCCGCGGATGTGACGGTGTATTCCGATGCGGTTGTCCGAGCGGGATTTGACAGCCACAGCGCGCTGTCTTCCGCGGAGCAAACGGGCGAAATTTTGGGTGAATTGCCTTACTATGGCATTCCCCTACGCCGCCACGTCGCCTTTGCCAAAGACCATCCGCGCAACGACGAGGAGCGTTATGGGAAAATCGCCAACCCGACGGTGCATATCGGCTTGAACGAATTGCGCAAGGTGGTAAACGCCCTCATTCGACGGTATGGCCATCCCAGCGAAGTGATTGTGGAGGTGGCGCGAGAGCTCAAACTGGGGCGTGAACGAAAGCTGGAAATCCAGCGCGAACAGAAGGAACGGCAAGACCTCAACGACAAACAGGTGGCCGAAGCCTGCGCCGTGCTCGGTTGGACCCCAGCCAACCTTGACCGCGCCAAGCGGCGCGAACTTTCGCAGAAAATGCAGTTGTGGGTGGAGCTCAACCCCAAGAACGTGGCTGACCGGCAGTGTCCCTATACCGGCGAACAAATCGGCATTGAGCGGCTTTTGTCGAGCGAGGTGGAGATTGAGCACATCCTTCCTTATTCCGCCACTCTTGACGACAGCATGAACAACAAGACGGTTTCCCTGCGCCGCGCCAATCGCGACAAAGGAAACCGGACTCCCTATGAGGCCTTCGGCGTGCAGCCGATACCCGGCTACGACTACCAAGCCATTCTTCTGCGTGCCTCAAATATGCCCAGGGAGAAGGCCAAGCGTTTCGCACCGGATGGCTATCAGCGTTGGCTGAAGGAGGACAAGGATTTCCTCGCCCGGGCACTCAACGATACCGCCTATCTATCCCGCATTGCCAAGGAATACCTCTCCCTGATTTGCCCGCCCAATAAGGTACGTGTTATCCCGGGAAGAATGACGGCGCTGTTGCGGGGTAAGTTTGGGTTGAATCAGCTCCTGTCCGGTTCCGAGGTGAAAAACCGTGACGACCATCGTCACCACGCGCTGGATGCGGCGGTGATCGGTGTTACGGACCAAGGGCTGTTGCAGCGTTTCGCCAAAGCGAGCGCAAGCGCGCGGGAGCGGCAGCTTGATCGGCTTGTGGAGGAAATGCCTCTGCCTTGGCCTAGCTATCGGGAACACGCGGAGCGGGCATTGGGCGGCATCGTCATCAGCCACAAACCGGACCACGGGTATCAGGGTGCCATGCACGAAGAGACGGCCTGGGGCCTATGCGGCGACGGCGTGGCGAGCAGGCGCGTGCGCCTGGAGGACGGGGGTCCCCGCCAGCGCGAATTCAGGAATAAGAACCTGGTCGAGATCGACAGTACCCGTGATCCAAACCGCCACGGCATGGACGAGCATGGCCGGCCACGGCACTACAAGGGCTATGTGGGCGGCAGCAACTATTGCATTGAAATTTGGCGGGGTGAGAAAGGAAAGTGGGATGGGGACGTGGTATCCACATTCCAGGCTTACCAATTAATAAGACAATGGGGGGAAATCGAGGGAGCGAGACGGCTTCGCGACCTAAGCTTCAGCCAGTCCGGTAGGCCCTTGGTGATGCGGCTGATGATCGATGATTTGGTAAGACTGCAGGTGGATGGGAAAGAAAGGACGATGCGCGTGGCCGTAATAAGCGGCAATGGCCAGATTTTTATGTGCGACCATCATGAGGCGAACGTGGACGCCCGGAATCGGGATAAGCAAAATCCCTTTGCGTACATCTCTAAATTGCCGGGTTCTCTTCAGAAAGCAAAGGGCCGGAGGGTTACCGTGTCCGAAATTGGCGAACTGCGCGATCCGGGCTTCAAGGGATAATTGAAATGATCGGCCGCATCGTTGAAGTGGCCGATGACCGACGGCATCTCTTTGCCTCCCGCGGCTTCATGGTCGTGCAGGATACGGAAGGCGAGCGCAAGGAGTTGGGGCAGGTTCCCCTGGACGACATCGCAGCCGTTATCGCCAATGCCCACGGCCTGAGCTACACCAACAACCTGCTGGTGGCCCTCGCGGAACGCGGCGCGCCTTTCGTTCTGTGCGCAGCCAACCACAACGCTATCGGCATGCTGTGGCCGATAGACGGGAATTACCAGCAGGCCAAACGGTTCGATGCCCAATTGGCGGCGACCCGTCCCACGCACAAACGGCTGTGGGCTGAAGTGGTGCGGAGCAAACTGCAACAGCAGGCCGCCGCTTTGGAGGCGGCGGGCGCCAACTCCATACCTCTTTCCGCCCTGGCGGCCAAGGTTCGTTCCGGCGACTCCGGCAACCTCGAAGCCCAAGGAGCCCGGCGCTACTGGGCGTTGTTGTTCGGGGGCGACTTCAGGCGCGACCAGAATGGGGACGGGATCAACGCCCTGCTCAATTATGGCTACACCGTGCTGCGTGCCGCCATGGCACGAGCCATCGTTGCTGCCGGGCTTCATCCCACCCTGGGCCTTCACCATGCCAATGAAAGCAACGCCATGCGCTTGGTGGATGACCTGATGGAGCCGTTTCGCCCAGTAATCGATTTGCACGTATGGCAATTGGGCAGAACCGGGGAGGCGGCAGTTACACCCGACACCAAGCGAACCCTCGTGCGGTCACTTTATGACGACATGCAAACCACTTCCGGCGCGACTCCGGTCATGGTGTGCATGCAGCGGTTGGCGGTGTCCCTGGCTCAGGTATACATGGACCAGAGAGACAAACTGGACCTTCCCTTGCCGGGGTTGCCGTTGTCCATGGCGGCCAGCCTGGCCGATGACTGAGTTGTCGCCATGCTCAGCGGATATCGTCTCATGTGGGTAGCCGTCATGTTCGATCTTCCCGTGGTGGAAAAGAAAGAGCGCAAAGCCGCAACCGGATTCCGCAATGCGTTGCTGGACATGGGATTCGAGATGGCCCAGTTTTCGGTATACATGCGTTTCTGCACCAGCCAGGCGCAAATCGATACCTACTGTAGGCGGGTGGAGGAAACCTTGCCTGACGGCGGGAAAGTCAATATTCTGGTTTTCACCGACAAGCAATATGAGCGCATTATTTCTTTCCATGGGAAAGCCAAACAGGACCCGAAAAAATCACCGGACCAATTTGATTTGTTCTGAGTCGGTGCGCCTTTTTTCGATTCGAAAAAATAAGAAACCCACTGACGAATCAGTGGGTTTCAGAACTGCGATTCTACTCTATCGGGATATGAGCTCTGGCCGGAACGCCTGCCGTTCGCGCTCGTTCAGGTCCTCTATTCTACTCTATCGGGATATGAGCTCTGGCCGGAACTGCGTTGTGGTATCCGCCGCTGATCGTGATATTCTACTCTATCGGGATATGAGCTCTGGCCGGAACTTTGCTCGCAAGCTCAACACCACCGCCGGCATTCTACTCTATCGGGATATGAGCTCTGGCCGGAACGCGGCCGGCTCCCAGGTGAAGCCGGCTGATATTCTACTCTATCGGG
This sequence comes from Gallionellaceae bacterium UBA2239, assembly GCA_002347615.1. Lineage (GTDB taxonomy): Bacteria > Pseudomonadota > Gammaproteobacteria > Burkholderiales > UBA9220 > UBA2239. Next base: position 23,367 of record DDYH01000006.1, read on the forward strand.
ATATGAGCTCTGGCCGGAACTGTATAATACACCTTACTACTTGAACGCACATTCTACTCTATCGGGATATGAGCTCTGGCCGGAACTTGGTCGCCACGGTCATTTTTGGCGTGCTTATTCTACTCTATCGGGATATGAGCTCTGGCCGGAACTCAAAGAGGATGCAATTCACCGCTACATCGATTCTACTCTATCGGGATATGAGCTCTGGCCGGAACAAGGACGGAAGCGCGCAGCAGAAGTCCAATATTCTACTCTATCGGGATATGAGCTCTGGCCGGAACCCCATGAGCTGTATCCCGCCTATGACACTCATTCTACTCTATCGGGATATGAGCTCTGGCCGGAACGCATCACAGGTAACACGGCATTCCGCTTTTATCCCAGATTATCCATTAGGCGGCGCTTCGCGCCTACGCGAGCGCTGGCGGCCGGTTTGCGGCCATTTTCGCCGCTTGTTCGTCGTCCATGGAATAACCATGAACTCCTCGCAAGCAACGAAACTGTCTCGCAACCCACCTCGCCATCATCTCGCGTCCTAATGGATAATCTGGGTTTATTCTACTCTATCGGGATATGAGCTCTGGCCGGAACTTGCAACGTCACCTACTGTTGCCCCCGACTATTCTACTCTATCGGGATATGAGCTCTGGCCGGAACGCGGTCACTGCGGCGGTCGCGCTTACCTTGGATTCTACTCTATCGGGATATGAGCTCTGGCCGGAACTCGCGGCGCTCCATGACGTATTCGCGGTACATTCTACTCTATCGGGATATGAGCTCTGGCCGGAACCACTTACCCAGTTGTGTAAAATATTTTTAGATTCTACTCTATCGGGATATGAGCTCTGGCCGGAACCTGGCCCGCGCGTTCAGCTTTTCGGGCAGCATTCTACTCTATCGGGATATGAGCTCTGGCCGGAACTTGGGGGCGCATGGCTGACCAGTGGCGCAAATTCTACTCTATCGGGATATGAGCTCTGGCCGGAACCCACCAGGAGTCATTATGCCGCCATTCTTAATTCTACTCTATCGGGATATGAGCTCTGGCCGGAACGCATCGACGAGCTGATCCGCGCCCGCGACGAATTCTACTCTATCGGGATATGAGCTCTGGCCGGAACGCGCCTGGCTCCCAGGTGAAGCCGGCTGATATTCTACTCTATCGGGATATGAGCTCTGGCCGGAACCCTTTGGGTTGCGTGTTGGTGCGTTCAAGTATTCTACTCTATCGGGATATGAGCTCTGGCCGGAACAGTCCGACACGCTGGCCCGCCTGATCGAATATTCTACTCTATCGGGATATGAGCTCTGGCCGGAACGCTGTTGGAGCGTCGGCGCGACCGCCGGCCATTCTACTCTATCGGGATATGAGCTCTGGCCGGAACTTCAGTAAGTTCAATATCTCTTGGAAGCTAATTCTACTCTATCGGGATATGAGCTCTGGCCGGAACGGTGCCAAAGGACTCATGCAGGTCTTACCATTCTACTCTATCGGGATATGAGCTCTGGCCGGAACAGGACCACCCCGCCGTGGCGGAACTGCGCAATTCTACTCTATCGGGATATGAGCTCTGGCCGGAACCCGGAACCGCACTCGGTCCACAGTGGGATCATTCTACTCTATCGGGATATGAGCTCTGGCCGGAACAGGTGTGCTTCGCTCAAGCTGACCGCTCCCATTCTACTCTATCGGGATATGAGCTCTGGCCGGAACTGACCAGGTGCGCGCCTATGTCGAAGCGCAATTCTACTCTATCGGGATATGAGCTCTGGCCGGAACCTGGCTTGGGTTTCGGGGCGGGTACTATGGTTATTCTACTCTATCGGGATATGAGCTCTGGCCGGAACGCGGTGAGGAGGGGTGATCGTGGTGGCATGATTCTACTCTATCGGGATATGAGCTCTGGCCGGAACCGGTAACGGCGAACGGCAAACGTAGATAGCCCGCCGTCCTTGGAGTAGTACAACCCGGAAAGCGCCGGGTCTAGTCCCCTTGATAGCTGGCCGCTAATCGCATCCAGTATGCGAAGCCTTCCTTCTTCGCTTTTTTCGCATAGAAGGGTATTGACGAGAGCCGTTCTTTTAAGCGTTGCGCTTCCCGCTCGATAGCGGCTATCCTCTCCGGCGGCAAAGGCCTGGCTACCAATTCGGCCAAAGTCATCATCCGTAACCGTTCCGCCTTGTTCATCGACAAACCTCCGTCCTTCGAAATCATACGTAATGCCCTTGATCGCGGGCACATGGTCAACGGTGTTCATTCTACTCTATCGGGATATGAGCTCTAACCGGAACCGTGAAGGCGCGATCAACGCAAAAATCCCCCGTCCTTCAGCTCCTCCGCCACCTTCTTCGCCAGCTCGACCTGCCCGGCTTCATTGGGGTGGAGGGCGTCGAGCTTCAGTTCCTTGTCCGACAGCACGTCGGGGATGGCGTCCTCGATCAGGAATACTTTCCGCGCCTCGGCCAGTTCCGGGTAGACCTCCGCCGCCGACAGGCTGCCGATGGCGGCGCCCACTACGCTTGGCCGGGGGGTGGCCAGGAGGATGGGGACGGCGCCGGCGTTGCGGGCCATGTTTATCATTTCCTCCAGGTTGGCGCGGGTTTCGGCCGGGGGCACTTTGCGCAGCATGTCGTTGCCCCCCAGTTCGATCATCACCGCCGCCGGCTTGTGCTCTTCCAATAGGCCGGGCAGGCGTTCCCGGCCGCCGGCGGTGGTGTCGCCGCTGACGCCGGCGTTGACCACGTTCCAGCCGGTGGCGGCGGCGAGCTTGGCGGGCCAGGCTTGTTCGGGGGTGAGGCCGTAGCCGGCGGAGATGCTGTCCCCCAGCACCAGGACCGTGGCGCCGGGGGGCAGGGCCTGCTGCTTGGGGGCGGAGCAGGCGGCGAGGGCGAGGAGGAGGGCGGCGAGCCAGAGGAGGTGGCGGTGGGGGGGGAGTGTTTTCATCCTGAGTCCTCTGTTGATCCGGTTGGATTTGACATGCGCTGCGGTCCACCCCCATCCCAACCTTCCCCCTTCAAGGGGGAAGGAGCTTGATGTGGACGCGGCCGCCTTGGGCGGCCTTGGCTACATCAGCACGATGTCGTAGCGCTCCTGGGTGTAGGTGCTTTCCACCTGGAGGGAGACGGATTTGCCGATGAATTCGGATAGTTGGGCCAGGCTCTGGGATTCCTCGTCCAGGAACAGGTCGATCACCTGCTGGGAGGCGAGGATGCGGTATTCCCGGGCGTTGAACTGGCGGGCTTCCCGCAGCAGTTCCCGCAGGATTTCGTAGCACACGGTCTGGGCGGTCTTGAGCACGCCGCGGCCCTGGCAGATGGGGCAGGGTTCGCACAGCACGTGTTCCAGGCTTTCCCGGGTGCGCTTGCGGGTCATTTCCACCAGACCCAGGGCGGAGAAGCCGTTGACCGTGATGCGGGTGCGGTCCTTGGCTAGCGCCCGCTTGAGTTCCTCCAGCACGTGGCTGCGGTGCTCCGGGTTGTCCATGTCGATGAAGTCGATGATGATGATGCCCCCCAGGTTGCGCAGGCGCAGCTGGTGGGCGATGGCCTGGGCGGCTTCCAGGTTGGTCTTGAAGATGGTGTCGTCGAAGTTGCGGCCGCCGACGAAGCCGCCGGTGTTGACGTCGATGGTGGTGAGGGCCTCGGTCTGGTCCATGATGAGGTAGCCGCCGGACTTCAGCTCCACCTTCCGCGACAGCCCGCGCTCGATTTCCTCCTCCACCCCGTTGAGGTCGAACAGGGGGCGTTCTCCGGCGTAGTGCTCGATTTTGTTCACCACGTTGTTCATGTACAGGCGGGCGAATTCCTGCATCTTGGCGAAGGTTTCCCGGGAGTCCACCCGCACCTTGGCGGTGTCGTCGGTGATGAAGTCCCGCAGCACCCGCAGGGACAGGCCCAGGTCCTGGTAGAGCAGGGTCTTGGGGGGCGCGGTGCGGGCGGCATCGGTGATGTTGGACCACAGCTTGCGCAGGTATTCGATGTCCGCCGCCAGTTCCTCGTCGGAGGCGCCTTCGGCCACGGTGCGGATGATGTAGCCGCCCTTCTCCTCCGGCGGCAGCAGCTCCTGCAGCTTGTTGCGCAGCATGTCCCGCTCGCTCTCGTCGCCGATGCGCTGGGAGATGCCGATGTGGGACTCCTGGGGCAGGTAGACCAGGAAGCGTCCGGCGATGCTGACCTGGGTGGAGAGCCGCGCTCCCTTGGTGCCGATGGGGTCCTTGAACACCTGCACCATCAGGGGCTGGCCCTCGTGGAGCAGGCGCTCGATGGGTTTGGGGCTACCGTTGCCGTTGGCGGCGGCCTGCCAGATGTCCGCCACGTGGAGGAAGGCGGCGCGGTCGAGGCCGATGTCGACGAAGGCCGACTGCATGCCCGGCAGCACCCGGCACACCTTGCCCAGATAGATGTTGCCCACCAGGCCCCGGGCGCTTTCCCGCTCGATGTGCAGCTCCTGGGCGGCGCCCTGCTCCATGACGGCGACCCGGGTTTCCTGGGGGGTGACGTTGATGAGGATTTCGTTCACGTGGGCATCCCGATGGTATTCAATAATTCGGCAGTCTCGAACAGGGGCAGGCCCATCACCCCGGAATAGCTGCCGTCGATGCGGCGGATGAAGCGCGCGGCGTGGCCCTGGATGCCGTAGGCGCCGGCCTTGTCGTGGGGTTCCCCGGTGAGCACGTAAAGCTGGATGTCGTGGTCGGAGAGGGGGGCGAATTCCACCTGGGTGGTGGACAGGCGCCACTCCAGCTTGTCCTGGTAGGCCACGGCGACGGCGGTGAGCACCCGGTGGGTGGTGCCGGACAGGCGTCTGAGGATTTGCGCCGCGTGTTCGTCGCTTTCCGGCTTGCCGAAGATTTCGTCCCCCAGGGCCACGGTGGTGTCCGCCGCCAGCACCGGGTGGGGGGGCAGCTTGTGTTCCTGGATATGTTCCCAGGCGGCCCGGGCCTTGTCCTTGGCGGCGCGCACCACGTAATCCTCGGGCTTTTCGCCGGGGAGGGGCGTCTCGTCGGTTTCCGGCGCCACCGCCTCGAAGTGGAGGCCGATCTGCTTCAGCAGATCCCGCCGCCGGGGCGAGCGGGAGGCGAGGTAGAGGTGGTCGAAAGGGTTGATCATGGTCGGTGGTAAGGGTGGCCTTTGTGGAGCGACATCGCCCGGTACAGTTGTTCCGCCAGCAGCACCCGCGCCATGCCGTGGGGCAGGGTCATGCGGGAGAGGGACATCAGTTTTGCCGCCTTGTTCTTCACGCTCGGGTGCAGCCCGTCGGCGCCGCCGATGACGAAGGCCACGTCCCGGCCGCCCCCCAGCCACTGGCCGAACATTTCCGACAACTCCACGGTGGAAGGGTTCTTGCCCCGTTCGTCCAGGGCCACCACTTTGCAGCCCTGGGGCAGAGCGGCCAGGATGCGCTCGGCTTCCGCCTCCATCACCGCCTCCGCCGGCTTGCCCCCGGTGCGGCTGGCGGGCTTGATTTCCGCCAGTTCGATGCGGGCTTCCCGCGGCATTCGTTTGGCATACTCGTCGAAGGCGTCGTTCACCCAGGCGGGCATCTTGTTGCCCACCGCGACGATGAGCAGTTTCATCCCTTGGGAGGGAACGGCAGGCGGGGCGCGCCGCCCCACAGTTCTTCCAGGTTGTAGTACTGGCGCACGGTGGGGTTCATGATGTGGACCACGATGTCACCCAGGTCGATCAGCACCCACTCGCCCACGTGCTCGCCTTCCACGCCCACGATGTGGCCGCCGTTTTCCTTCACCTTGACCTGCACGTTATTGGCCAGGGCCTTGGTCTGGCGGCTGGAGTCGGCGCTGGCGAAGACCATGCAGTCGGTCATGCTGGTGAGTTTCGATACGTCCAGGGAAACGATGTCCTTGGCCTTGATGTCTTCCAGGGCGTCGACGACGACCCGCTTCAGTTGTTCTACGGTCATGCTGCCTTCAGAGATAAAGATGGTTCGAACGAATATAGTCGAGAACCGCGTCGGGAAGCAAATAGCGCGGGTTCTTGCCGCCGGCGGCCATGAGCCGGATGCGGGTGGCGGAGATGTCGAGGCGGGTGGTTTCCCGGGCGATGATTTTTCCTGCCGCCGCGCTGCGGATGTCGGCCGCGTCGTGGGTGAGGCGGTTTTCCCACTCGTCCCGCAGCTCCAGGGGCATGGCGGTGGCCCAGCTTTCCATGGCGTAGCCGGGGCGCTGGGCGACGGCGATATGGGCCAGGTCGAACAGGTCTTCCCAGCGGTGCCAGGTGGCCAGGCCGAGGAAGGCGTCGGCACCCAGGAGCAGCACCAGGGGGCGCTCCGGGCCGAGTTCGGCGCGCAGTTCGGCCAGGGTTTCCACGCTGTAGCTGGGGGCGGGTTTCTGGATTTCCCGCCCGTCCACTTCGAACAGGGGATTGTCTTCCGCCGCCAGCCGCACCATTTCCAGCCGGTGTTTCGGGGCGACGGTGGGCGTTCCCCGGTGGGGCGGCTGGCCGGCGGGAATCAGGCGCACCTTCTCCAGCCCCAGCATCTCGGCCATTTCCTGCGCCAGGCGCAGGTGGCCGTAGTGGATGGGGTCGAAGGTGCCGCCAAAAACGGCGTGGGGGGTGCGGTCTGCCATGGCGGGATTATACCCGAGTGAGTGGCAACGATTTGAATCGGCGTGGTTTTCTGCGCTCTGGTAGAAAGATACCGGATTGAGGGGCGGCGGGACGCGGAGTAAAGTGGGGCCGAGTCGATTGGGTCGAGGAGAAGAAGCGATGAAATTGTGGCGGGGCGTGATGTTTGGGGTTCTGATGTTGCTGGCGCCATGGGTCCGGGCCGACCCTCCTGCGGACTATCCCTTCGTCAGCTACGACCAGGGGTTGGTGCGGGCCAGGGAGGAGGCCAAGCCGGTGTTTCTCTATTTCGGCCGCTACGGCTGCGCCTGGTGCGACAAGACCAACCGGGAGTCCTTCTCCAACCCGGAGATACGTCAGCGCTACACGGAGCATTACGTGCTGGTGTACGTGGACGCCGAGGGCGGTCGGCGGCTGAAACTGCCCGACGGCGAGCGCATCACCGAGGCGGAACTGGGTGCCCGCTTCAAGGCCTTCGCCACTCCCCTGTTCGTGTTCCTCGAACCCGACGGCAAGGTGATCGTGAAAATCCCTGGCTTCAAGACCGTGGAGGATTTCCGCGACTTCGACCGCTATGTCTCCGAGGGCCATTACAAGAGTCGGACCCTGCTGCAGTTCCTCGGGGGCAAGTCGTGAGAGCCGGGTGGCTGGCCGCGTTTTTTCCCTTGGCCGCCTTGGCGGCGCCCTGGGAGTTTTCCCCGCCGGTGGACCTGACCACCGTTTCCACCAAGGGGGTGTTCCACCACGTGGAATCCGCCGGGCGCAAGAGCATCGCCGTCGCCGAAGGGGGCGTGGCGGTTGTGTGGGAGGACAACCACGATGGCGTGTCCCGCTGCTATCTGGCCTTGAAGCCGGCGAAGGCGAGCCGCTTCAGCGCACCGATGCGGGTCAGCCGTACCCATGAGAGCTTCGAGCCCAGCGTGGCGGCTATGGGCAAGGGGCGCTACGCCGTGGGTTGGGAAGAGGACGGCGCCGCCTGGGTGCGGGTGACCGACGGCGTGCGCCTGTCGCCGTCGCTGCGCTTGAGCCGGGAGGAAGCCGGCCAGGTGAGCCTGGCCAGGGGACCGAAGGAAGGGTTGTACGCCGCCTGGACGGAAGGGGCCGGGCGCTTCCGCCAAGTGCGGGCGGCGCGGATTGCGGTGGAGGGCGACCACTTGGGCATGGATGGCTCACGCCCGGTGGATGCCGCCATACCCCAGGACGAGCAACTCTATCCGTCCCTCGCCGTGACGGCGGAGGAAAGCGTCGTGGTGGCCTGGGAGGACCGGCGGGAAGGGCATACCCGCATTCTTTACACCTACCGTAACAAAGACGGCAGTTTCGCCAACCCGGCAGCCTTGAACGAAATCCAGCGCGGCCAGGCGGCGGCCTTGGGGCTGGGGCGGGGCTCCGGGGCGATGCGGGTGGCTCTGGCGGCGGAGGGGGAAGACGGCATTGCAGCGGCGTGGTCCGACAAGCGGGATTTCCTGTCCGGCTACGACGTCTACGCCGCTTTTTCCTCCGATGGCGGCCGCAGCTTCGGCAAGAACCAGCCGGTGCAGGACAGTTTCGGCGACAGCTTCGCCCAGTGGCACCCGGCCATTGCCGCCGGTCCCCACGGCCGGGTGGCGGTGGCCTGGGACGACGACCGGGACGGCACCTCCGACATCTGGCTGGCCTGGGCGGAAGGGGGCGGCTGGAGCGAGAACCTGGCTTTGCCCGGCGCTTCGGGGGAGGGCGTGCAAAGCGACCCCGCCCTGGCCCTGGACGAGGACGGCAACCTGCACGTGGCGTGGGTGGAAAAGGCCGGCGACGGAGCGCCGACCCGGGTCCGCTACCTGTTCGGGCGTAGCGGCAAGAAGTGAAGCGCGGCTACGTCAACCCCGCACCTGGCCGTCGCCCAGCACGATGTACTTCTGGCTGGTGAGCCCTTCCAGGCCCACCGGGCCCCGGGCGTGGATCTTGTCGGTGGAGATGCCGATCTCCGCCCCCAGGCCGTATTCGAAGCCGTCGGCGAAGCGGGTGGAGGCGTTGACCATCACCGAGGCGGAATCCACCTCCCGCAGGAAACGGCGGGCCTTGGTGTAGTTCTCGGTGACGATGGACTCGGTGTGCTGGGAGCTGTAGGTGGCGATGTGGTCCATGGCCCCGTCCAGGTCCTTCACCACCCGGATGGAGATGATCGGCGCCAGGTATTCGGTGTGCCAGTCCTCCTCGGTGGCCGCCTTCATGTCGGCCACGAGGGCGCGGGACCTGTCGCAGCCGCGCATTTCCACCCCTTTGGCGCGGTAGATGCCGGCGATGGGGGGCAGCACCCTGGCCGCCACGCTTTCGGCCACCAGCAGGGTTTCCATGGTGTTGCAGGTGCCGTAGCGGCTGGTCTTGGCGTTGTCGGCGATGCGGATGGCTTTATCCAAGTCGGCCTCGTCGTCGATGTAGACGTGGCACACCCCGTGGAGGTGCTTGATCACCGGGATGCGGGCCTCGGCCATGAGGCGCTCGATCAGGCCCTTGCCGCCCCGGGGGACGATCACGTCCACGTATTCCTTCATGGTGATGAGCTCGCCCACGGCGGCGCGGTCGGCGGTTTCGATCACCTGCACCGCGGTTTCCGGCAGCCCGGCGGCAGCCAGCCCTTCCCGCACGCAGGCGGCGATGGCCTGGTTGGAATGCAGGGCCTCGGAGCCCCCCCGCAGGATGGCGGCGTTGCCGGATTTCAGGCACAGCCCGGCGGCGTCGGCGGTGACGTTGGGCCGGGCTTCGTAAATGATGCCCACCACGCCCAGGGGCACCCGCATCTTGCCCACCTGGATGCCCGATGGGCGGTAGTTCATGTCGCTGATTTCCCCCACCGGATCGGGCAGGGCGGCGATCTGCTCCAGGCCTTCGGCCATGCCGGCCACGCCTTTTTCGGTCAGGGCCAGCCGGTCCAGGAGGGCGGCGTCCAGTCCCTTGGCTTTGGCGGCATCCATGTCCTGGGCGTTGGCGGCCAGCAGCTTGGCAGCGTCCCGGCGGATGGCGGCGGCCATCACCGTCAGGGCCTTGTTCTTCACGTTGGTGTCGGCCCGCGCCACGGCGCGGGAAGCGGCCCGGGCGGCCTTGCCGACGTTCTGCATGTATTGTTTGATGTCCATGGTCGAATCCGAATCTTCCAAAGTCGTTAGTGTGCCAAACTCAAACCGAGTTGCAACAGCTCGTCCCACACGTCGCCCTTCAATAGCCCCTTGATCATGCGGTCGATGTTGGCGGCCTGCTTCAAGGCGGCCTGCAGCCGGTCCAGGGGCAGGCGGCGCAGGGCCTTGCCCACCAGGGCCTGGCGGGAATCCCACACGCCGGCGTTGCGCATGGCCTGGGGCGCCGGGGTGCCGGCTTTGACGGCCATCTGGATCTTCGCCAGCTGCCGGGCCTCCCGGCTCAAGGCCCACAGGATCAGCACCGGGTCTTCCCCTTCCCCCCGCAGGCCGTCCAGGATGCGGGCGGAGCGGACGGCGTCGCCCTCCAGCAGGGCGTCCCCCAGCTTGAACACGTCGTAGCGGGCCACGTCGCACACGGCGTTTTTCACCTGGTCGAAACTCAAGCTGCCTTCCGGGTACAGCAGGCCCAGCTTCTGGATTTCCTGGTGGGCGGCCAAGAGGTTGCCCTCCACCCGCTCGGCCAGGAAGCGCAGGGTGTCCCGGTCCGCCTTCTGGTTCTGGGCGGCCAGGCGGCGGCCGATCCACTCCGGCAGGCGGGCGTAGTCCACCGGGTAGACCGGAACCGTGGCGCCGGCGCTGTCCAGGGCCTTGAACCACTTGGCGTTCTGGCTGGACTTGTCCAGCTTGGGCAGCAGCACCAGGGTGACGGTGTCGGGGGGCAGGCTGGCGCAGTAGGCCTCCAGGGCTTTGCTCCCTTCGGTGCCGGGCTTGCCGGAGGGAATGCGGATTTCCAGCAGGCGCCGGCTGGCGAACAGGGACAGGCTGTTGCCGCTGGCCATCAGGCTTTGCCAGTTGAAGCCCCGTTCCACCGTGAACACCTCCCGTTCGTCGCAGCCCGAGGCCCGGGCGGCGGTACGGATGGCGTCGGCGGCTTCCAGGGTGAGCAGGGGGTCGTCGCCGTAAATCGCGTACAGCCCGCCCAGCCCCCGCTGGAGGTGTTGGGCGAGCTGGTCGGCGGCGAGTTTCATGCCGGAGTCAGGGGGTGGCTTGCGCCGGCTGCGTGGCGGCGGCGCCCTTGAGGCGGCGCAGCAGCTGCTGGATGGCGTCGTCCTGCATGCTCTTGTTCAGCAGGGCCTCTTCCTGTTCCTTGGCCAGGGCCTGGGTATCGTCGTAGGTCATGTCCCGGCGCAGTTCGATCTGCTGCGGCGGAATGGAGGGCTTGCCCAGGTAGGTGGCGCTGAACGCCAAGCGGTAGATCAGCTGGTATTCCCGCACCCGGCCGGTGCCGCCCAGGGACAGGATGATCTTGTCGTAGCTGGCCGACAGGATGTTGACCACCACCTGGGCTTTGTCCGGGCTGGGGGCGAGCTGCGCCTTGGTGCCGCTAAGGATGGCGTTCTCCAGGGCCGCCTGGACGGCGGGATTGCCGCCGCCGTTGACGTAAATGGACTCGTAGGGCAGGTTCATCACCCCCCGCAGCTTGAAGCCGCAGCCGGCGAGCAAGGAAATGAACAGGGCCAGCAGTACCAGTTTGCGCATGAATGCTCCTTAAACGACTATGTTGACCAGCTTGCCGGGCACCACGATGACCTTCTTGGCCGGCTTGCCTTCCATGAATTTCTGCACGTTGGGGTTGGCCAGGGCGGCTGCCTCGATGGCGTCCTTGGCGGCGTCCTTGGACACCGTGATGCTGCCCCGCAGCTTGCCGTTGACCTGGATCATCAGCTCGATTTCGTCCTGCACCAGGGCGGATGCGTCCACCTCGGGCCAGGCGGCGCTGCCAAGGCAGGAGCCGGGCTTGAGCTCGCTCCACAGGGCGTGGCAGATGTGGGGCACGATGGGGGCCAGCAGGCGCACCACGGCCTCCAGGGCTTCCTGCGTCACCGCCCGGGTCGTGGCATCAGTGCCGTTGACCTTGCCCAGGGCGTTCATCAGTTCCATCACCGCGGCGATGGCGGTGTTGAACTGCTGGCGGCGGCCGTAGTCGTCGCTTACCTTCTGGATGGTCGAGTGCAGTTGGAAGCGTAGGGCTTTGAGTTCGGGAGTGAGGTTTCCCCTCTCCCCTAGCCCCTCCCCCGCCTGCGGGGGAGGGGAACTATTGCGCCCTCCCACGAGGCCCGAATGGGGCACGGGGGAGGGTTGGGGAGAGGGCAAGCCCTGCTCCACGTGGTCATGGACCGCCTTCCACAGGCGCTTCAAGAAGCGGAAGGCCCCTTCCACCCCGGCGTCGGACCACTCCAGCTGCTGGTCGGGGGGGGCGGCGAACATCATGAACAGGCGGGCGGTGTCGGCGCCGTACTGGTCGATGATGGCCTGGGGGTCGACGCCGTTGTTCTTGGACTTGGACATTTTCTCCGTGCCGCCGATGATCACCGGCTGGCCGTCAGTCTTGAGAGTGGCGCCGGTGGGACGGCCCTTGTCGTCCAGGGCCAGGTCCACGTCGGCGGGGTTGATCCACTGCTTCTTGCCGTCGGGCAGGTCGCGGTAGAAGGTGGGGGCCACCACCATGCCCTGGGTGAGCAGGCGGGTGAAGGGCTCGGTGAATCTGGATGTCTTTGACCTTCGCGCCCTCTCCCCCTGGGAGAGGGTTGGGGTGAGGGCTTCCCCCTCGCCGAATAAACCCACGTCCCGCATCAGCTTGTGGAAGAAGCGGGCGTAGAGCAGGTGCAGGATGGCGTGCTCGATGCCGCCGATGTACTGGTCCACCGGCAGCCAGTACTTGGCGCGCTCGTCCAGCATGGACTTGTCGTTGTCCGGGCCGGTGTAGCGCGCGTAGTACCAGGAGGATTCGACGAAGGTGTCCATGGTGTCGGTTTCCCGCTCCGCCGGGCCAGAGCACTTGGGGCAGGTGGTTTGGTAAAACTCGGGCATCTTCTTGATCGGCGAGCCGACGTCGATTTTCACGTCCTCGGGCAGCACCACCGGCAGCTGGTCCGCCGGCACCGGCACGTCGCCGCAGCTGGGGCAGTGGATGATGGGAATCGGGCAGCCCCAGTAACGCTGGCGGGAGATGCCCCAGTCCCGCAGGCGGTACTGCACCTGCTTGTCGCCCAGGTTCTTGGCCCTGAGGTCGGCGGCGATGGCGTCCACGGCCTGGGCATGGTTCAGGCCGTCGTACTTGCCGGAATGAATGCACACGCCCTTTCCCTTGTCGGCGTACCACTCCTGCCAGCTATCGACAGAAAAGGTCTCGCCTGCCACCTGGATCACCTGCTTGATGGGCAGGCCGTACTTCTTGGCAAAGCCGAAATCCCGCTCGTCGTGGGCCGGCACCGCCATCACCGCGCCTTCGCCGTAGCCCATCAGCACGTAGTTGCCCACCCACACCGGCACCTGCTCGCCGGTGAGGGGGTGGGTGACGTTGATGCCCGTGGCCATGCCCTTCTTCTCCATGGTGGCGAGGTCGGCCTCGGCCACGCCGCCCTGCTTGCATTCCTCGATGAAGGCGGCCAGTTCCGGGTTGTTCCGGGCGGCGTAGGTGGCCAGGGGGTGCTCGGCGGCCACGGCGCAGAAGGTCACGCCCATGATGGTGTCGGCCCGGGTGGTGTAGACCCAGAGGAGGCCTTTGCCGCCAGTTTCCCCCACCCCTCGCCCCTCCCCCGCCTGCGGGAGAGGGGAACCCTTACTCCCTCCCCCGCAGGCGGGGGAGGGTTGGGGAGAGGGAGAAGCGGCGCTTGCACCCTCTCCTAACTCTCCCCCGCTTGCGGGAGAGAGGGACGAAGGCCCGCCTTCGGCGGGTAACTCGTATTCAAACGCGAAGCGCACGCCCAGGCTCTTGCCGATCCAGTTCTTCTGCATGGTGCGCACCTGCTCGGGCCAGCCGGGCAGGTTGTCCAGCTCGTTGAGCAGCTCGTCGGCGTAGGCGGTGATGCGCATGAAGTACATGGGAATCTCGCGCTTTTCCACCAGGGCGCCGGAGCGCCAGCCGCGGCCGTCGATCACCTGCTCGTTGGCGAGCACGGTGTGGTCCACCGGGTCCCAGTTCACGGTGGCGAGCTTCTTGTAGATCAGGCCCTTTTCGAACAGCTGGGTGAACAGCCACTGCTCCCAGCGGTAGTAGTCCGGCTTGCAGGTGGCCAGCTCCCGGTCCCAGTCCACGCCCAGGCCCAGGCTCTTCAGCTGCTTGCGCATGTAGTCGATGTTGGAGTAGGTCCACGCCGCCGGCGCCACGTTGTTCTGCATGGCCGCGTTCTCGGCGGGCAGGCCGAAGGCGTCCCAGCCCATGGGCTGCATCACGTTGAAGCCTTTCAGGCGGTGGTAGCGGGCCAGCACATCCCCAATCGTGTAGTTGCGCACGTGGCCCATGTGCAGCTTGCCGGAGGGGTAGGGGAACATGGACAGGCAGTAGTACTTGGGCTTGTCGCTGTCCTCGGTGGCTTTGAAGGCCTGGTTTTTCTCCCAGTGTTGCTGGGCGGCGGGTTCGATCTCGGCGGGGGTGTAGTGGGCTTGCATGGGTGTTTCGGGAATCCGTTGCGTCAAAATCGCAAAATTATACCCTAGCTCAATCGGTTGCGCCGAAGGGCGCTTTATAATGAGGTTCAGGTAAGTTCATTTTCCGGGGGGAGGATGGAGCGACTGATCTGCGTCATCGGCAACAAGGGCGGCACCGGCAAGACCAGCATCACCCACATGCTGTGCCATGGCCTGGGATTGCTGGGCTGGCCGTCCATCGCCGTGCTCACCGACGGGGCGCGGACGCCCTTGAGCCGGGAGGGGCGGCGCTACGTGCCCCTGGACGGGCGCAGTCCGGAGGCCCTGGACCGCATCGTGCCCAAGCTGGAATCCCTGCCCAGCTGGCTGGGGGTGATCGACGGCGGCGGCAACCGCCCGGACCTGGACCGGCGCTTCTACGACATGGCGGGGCTGGCCCTGCTGCCCTTCCGCGATTCCCACGAGGATATCCGCACCGTGGGGGCCGACCTGGACGCCTTTCCCGACGCCCTGGGCGTCCCTTCCCAATGGCCCACCAACCCCTGGCAGCAGATGGCGGCGGAGCGGACGGTGGACGAGCTGATGGCCGACTACCGGCCCCGCCTGATGGACCCGGTGTACGCGGTGAGCGCCAGCAAGCTGCTGCTGCAGACCGACGTTCCCGCCGCCCTGCCCACCGCCCTGAACAACGTCTGCCGCGCCCTGGCCCGGCAGGTGCTGGACCGGCTGGATCTGCCCGGCGAGAGCTGATTCCGTGCTGAACGCGGCCCTCCAGGAGAAAATCCGCGCCCGCCTCGGCGCCGAGCCGGCCAAGCTGCGGGCGCTCTCGGGCGGCGACGTGGGAGAGGTCTACGGCCTGGAGGCCGGGGGCGAACGCTACGCCGTCAAGGTGGACCGGGCCGAAAGCGGCGCCCTGGCGGTGGAGGGGCGGATGCTGGACTACCTGGAGCGTCATGCCGAACTCCCCGCCCCCCGCGCCCTGGCCTATGATGCCGGCTTCCTCCTCATGACCTGGGTGGAAGGCGGCAGCGGCGGCGGGGCCGACGCCCACGCCGCCGACCTGCTGGCGACCCTCCACAACCTATCCGCCGACGCCTACGGCTTCGACTTCGACACCGTCATCGGCGGCCTGCGCCAGCCCAATCCCTGGACGCCCCGCTGGCTGGACTTCTTCGCCGAGCAGCGGGTGGTGGAAATGGCGCGGCAGGCCTTTGACGCCGGCAACCTCCCCAGCGAGCTGCTGCGCCGGGCCGAGCGCCTCGCCGGCCGGCTGGGCCAGTGGCTGGACGAGCCGGACCAGCCCGGCCTGGTCCACGGGGACATCTGGGGCGGCAACGTGATGGGCAGCGGCGGGCGCATCACCGGCTTCATCGACCCCGCCCTGTACTTCGCCGACCCGGAAGTGGAGCTGGCCTTCATCACCCTGTTCTCCACCTTCGGCGACGCCTTTTTCCGCCGCTATGCCGAGCGCCGCGGCCTGAGCGCTCACTTCTGGGAGGTGAAGCGGGACCTCTACAACCTCTATCCCCTGCTGGTCCACGCCCGGCTGTTCGGCGGCGGCTACGTCAGCCAGGCGGGGGGCATTCTGCGGCGCTTCGCCGGTTGACAAGCTCTGGTGCCTCGGACATCCTGAAAAACCTTTTATCGCGGAGGATGCGGAGGAACATCAAAAAACCTGACAGGATTTACATGATTTTCAGGATTCGCAGGATGACGGGTTTATCCTGCCAATCCCGTTGATCCTGTCCAGGATTTTTCCTCAGCGTCCTCGGCGGTTCAAGATTTTTAACGGTTTCCATGACCAAACTGCGACCGATCCTCTTTGCCTGGCTGGCTTTCTTCCTGCTGTTCGCCCAGCAGGGGGCGGCGACCCATGCGCTGTCGCACCTGACCGAGCACCGCCCGGCCCAGCAGGAAAAGCAGCTGCCCCATTCCCCCGCCTGCGACAAGTGCGTGGTGTATGCGGGGGTCGGCGCCGGCGCGGCGTCCGCCACCGCAACGTTCGAACTTCCTTCCGCCGGGGTGGAGCCGGGGCTGCTTCCCGCGCCGGCGTTCCGCTCCGAAACCCCGTCCCACTACCGTTCCCGGGCCCCGCCCGTCCTCGCCTGATCTGACGCGAATCATCCGGGCGCAGCCTTCGGGCGTCGCCCTGTTCCGTTTTTTCTGACGAGGCAACTATGTTCCAACGCAAACTGATCGCGCTGGGCGTCCTCCTGGCGCTCGGCCTGCCGTCCCCATCCCGGGCGGCCTCCGACACGGAGTTGCAGCAGCTCCGCCGTGAAATCCAGCTCATGAAACAGGCCTACGAGGCCCGCATCGACGCCCTGGAGCGGCGCATCAACCTGGCCGAGAACCAGGCGGACAAGGCCCGGGAGCGGGCCGAAACCGTGGCCGCCGCCCCGGTGCCGGCCCAGGGGGAGAACGCCTTCAACCCCGGCATTTCCCTGATCCTTTCCGGCACCTACGCCAACCTGTCCCAGGACCCTGCGGGCTATGCCATTTCCGGCTTCGTCCCCTCCGGCGGCGAGGTGGGGCCCGGCGAGAGGGGCTTCAGCCTGAAGGAATCCGAGCTGGTGGTGAGCGCCAACATCGACCCCAACTGGCGCGGCAACTTCACCCTGGCGGTGGCGCCGGACAACACCGTGGCGGTGGAGGAGGCCTACGTCCAGTCCCTGGCCCTGGGCAACGGCCTCACCGCCAAGGGCGGGCGCTTCTTCTCCGGCGTCGGCTATCTCAACGAGCAGCACCCCCACAGCTGGGACTTCGTCGACGCCCCCCTGGCCTACCAGGCCTTCTTCGGCAACCAGCTGGGGGAGGACGGGGTGCAGCTGAAATGGCTGGCCCCCACCGACACCTATCTCGAAATCGGCGCCGAGCTGGCCCGGGGCCGCAGCTTCCCCGGCAGCGACCGCAACAAGAACGGCACCGGCCTGTCCACCCTGTTCGCCCACCTGGGCGGCGACGTGGGGGCGAGCCACGCCTGGCGCGCCGGCCTGTCCCTGGTGCGCACCTCGCCCCGGGACCGGGCCTACGACGATATGGACAGCACCGGCACCGCCGTCACCAACGCCTTCAGCGGCGACAGCAAAATGTGGCTCGCCGATTTCGTCTGGAAATGGGCGCCCCAGGGCAATTCCAAGTCCACCAACCTTACGCTCCAGGGCGAATATTTCCGCCGCACCGAGGACGGCAGCCTGACCTACGACACCGCCGCCGCCTCCCTCGGCACCGCCACCGGGGCCTACGCCTCCGCCCAGTCCGGCTGGTACGTGCAGGGGGTGTACCAGTTCATGCCCCACTGGCGCGCCGGCCTGCGCTATGATCGCCTGAACGGGGGGTCCACCGGCATCGGCCTGGTCAACAGCGGCGCCCTCACGGCGGCGGATTTCCCCCTCCTGGGCGCCTACGACCCCCGCAAGGCCAGCCTGATGGTGGACTACAGCCCCAGCGAGTTCAGCCGCCTGCGCTTCCAGCTGGCCCGGGACCAGTCCCGCCAGGGGCTCACCGACAACCAGCTGTTCCTGCAATACATCATGAGCCTGGGCGCCCACGGCGCCCATAAGTTCTGAGGAGACGCTTCATGTGCAAGCACCTGTTTAGATTGATGCTGGCGGTGGCGGCCCTGGCCGCCATCCCCGCCCACGCCGCCCTCAACCTCCTCGCCTGCGAGCCCGAATGGGGCGCCCTGGCGCGGGAGCTGGGGGGCGACAGGGTGAGCGTCTACGACGCCACCACCGCCTTCCAGGACGTGCACCACATCCAGGCCAAGCCCAGCCTGCTGGCGCGTGCCCGCAACGCCGACCTGCTGGTGTGCACCGGCGCCCAGCTGGAAATCGGCTGGCTGCCGATTCTGCTGCAGCAGTCCGGCAACCCGAAAATCCGCCCCGGCCAGCCGGGCTGGTTCGAGGCTTCGGCCTACGTGCCCATGCTGGAAGTGCCCGCCCGCCTGGACCGGGCGGAAGGGGACGTGCACCCCGGCGGCAACCCCCACATCCAGACCGACCCCCGCAACATCGCCCGGGTGGCCGGCGCCCTGGCGAAACGCCTGGCCCAGGTGGACCCGGCCAACGCCGACTTCTACCAGGCCCGCCACCAGGACTTCTCCGCCCGCTGGCAGGGGGCCATTGTCCGCTGGGAGAAAGAGGCCGCTCCCCTCACGGGAACGCCGGTGGTGGTGCAGCACAAAGGCTTTCCCTACCTGGAAGCCTGGCTCGGCCTGAAGCAGGTGGCCGCCCTGGAACCCAAGCCCGGCATGGAGCCCACCGCCGCCCACCTGGAAAGCGTCCTTGCCCAGCTCCAGCGCCAGCCGGCGAAAATGGTGCTGCGGGCCGCCTACAACGACGGCCGCGCCTCCGACTGGCTGGCCCAGCGCACCCGAATCGCGGTGGTGGTGCTGCCCTACACCGTGGGGGGCTCAGACAAGGCCAGGGACCTGTTCGGGCTGTTCGACGACACGCTGCAGAAGCTGTTGCAGGCGGCGAAATAACGGCTTCCCCTCTCCCCATTCCTCCCCCGCCTGCGGGGAAGGGGGTTCGGCCACCAAGCGTTTTCCTCCCCTCCCCCGCAAGCGGGGGAGGGGTTGGGGGAGAGGGAAAACAAGGAAAGTCCAAATGAATTTCGACGCCCTCAGTCTTGCCATCCTCGGCCCGGCTTTTCTCGCCGGGCTGGTGGTGCTGTCCACCCACGTCCCCCTCGGCGCCCAGGTGCTGAAGCGGGGCATCGTCTTCATCGACCTCGCCATCGCCCAGGTGGCCGGCCTCGGGGTGCTGGCCGCCGGCCGGCTGGGCTTCGAGCCCCAGGGCTGGGGCGTGCAGGCGGCCGCCGTTTCCGCCGCCCTGGCCGGGGCCCTGCTGCTTACCTGGAGCGAGAAGCGCTGGCCCGAGGTGCAGGAGGCCCTGATCGGCGTGCTGTTCGTGGTGGCCGCCAGCGCCGGGGTGCTGCTGATGGCCTCCGACCCCCACGGCGGCGAGCACCTCAAGGACCTGCTGGTGGGGCAGATACTGTGGACCGGCTACGACCAGCTGCCCCCGGCGGCGGGCTTGTCCGCCCTCATCCTCGCCCTCTGGTTCGGCTTCGGCCAACGCTTGGGACGGACCGGGTTCTACGTGCTGTTCGCCTTCGCCGTCACCGCTTCGGTGCAGCTGGTGGGCCTGTACCTGGTGTTCTCCAGCCTGATCGTCCCGGCCCTCGCCACCCGGCGCATGGGCCGGGGGCGGCTGGGGGCGGCTTATCTCCTGGGGGCGGTGGGCTATGGGGCGGGGCTGGCCCTGTCGGCTTTGTACGACCTGCCTTCCGGGGCGGTGATCGTTCTGGCTCTGGCAGCGTTGGCGGTGCCGGTCTACGCTTTGGGGCCGAAGGCGGGGCAGGAGGCCTGAGCCTCGGCCCGTCCCGCACCGTCCAGCATCCGCTTCTCCCGCTGGAACACCAGGATGGAGCCGATGCGCAGGCTGCCCAGCACCAGCAGCAGGGCGGAGAGGGCGTAGATTTCGCCCGGGCCGATCCGGTGCTCGAACAGCTTGATCATGATCTCCCGCAGCACGAACACGATGCCGGCGTCGACGATGAAGGTCATGCGCAGGCGGTGTTCGCTGAAATAGTCGGTGAGGGAGCGGGACAGCTCGATCAGGATGAACAGGGTCAGCACCTCGGAAATGATGCGCACGTACTGGCGGGTGATGTCCTCGTTCACCAGCAGGTCCCCCAGATTGAAGAACAGGCGGGCCACGCCGACGATGATGCCGAGGGCGATGAACAGCAGCATGATGCTGAAGGCGCCGCACAGCACCTTGTCGTAGAGTTTCATCAGGGTGGATTTCATGATGGCGCCTCCAGGGAGGATGGGCGGGGATTATAATTCCCACAAGATTTCACTTTTGCGAACGGAAACCCTAATGGAACAGTACCGCGGCACCACTATCCTCTCTGTCCGGCGCGGCGACAAGGTCGCCCTCGGCGGCGACGGCCAGGTCACCCTGGGCAACATCGTGGTCAAGGCCAGCGCCCGCAAGGTGCGCCGCCTGTACCACGACAATATCCTGGCCGGGTTCGCCGGCGGCACGGCGGACGCTTTCACCCTGTTCGAGCGCTTCGAGTCCAAGCTGGAAAAGCACCAGGGCCACCTGCTGCGCAGCGCGGTGGAGCTGGCCAAGGACTGGCGCACCGACCGCATCCTGCGCCGCCTGGAAGCCATGCTGGCGGTGGCGGACCGGGAAGTGTCCCTCATCATCACCGGCAACGGCGACGTGCTGGAGCCGGAACACGGCCTGGTGGCCATCGGCAGCGGCGGCCCCTACGCCCAGGCCGCCGCCCGCGCCCTGCTGGACCATACCGAACTGCCGCCCCAGGAGGTGGTGAAGCAGGCGCTCACCATCGCGGCGGACCTGTGCATCTACACCAACCAGAACCATGTGATCGAGTGCCTCGATTGAGCTGGTAGCTCGTAGCTAGTAGCGGGTAGCTTATAAGTGCGCGCTTGGCGCGCTCATTTTGAGCTACAAGCAACAAGCTACCCGCTACAAGCTGAAAGGTAGCCATGACCCAAATGACCCCCCAAGACAACACGCCGCGCAGCGGATTGTTGCGGCGTAGGCTGGCCTTTCGCGAAGCGCAAGGTCATGCCGTAGCCAAATCGTTCACGAGGCAGAACCCATGACTCAGATGACTCCGCAAGAAATCGTCCACGAGCTGGACAAGCACATCATCGGCCAGCACGCCGCCAAGAAGGCGGTGGCCGTGGCCCTGCGCAACCGCTGGCGGCGGCAGCAGGTGCCCGACCCGCTGCGCTCCGAGATCACCCCCAAGAACATCCTGATGATCGGCCCCACCGGCGTGGGCAAGACCGAGATCGCCCGCCGCCTGGCCAAGCTCGCCAATGCGCCCTTCATCAAGGTGGAGGCCACCAAGTTCACCGAAGTGGGCTACGTGGGCCGGGACGTGGATTCCATCGTGCGGGACCTGGTGGAAATCGCCATCAAGCAGACCCGGGAGCAGGAAATCCGCAAGGTGCGCCACCGGGCCGAGGACGGCGCCGAGGAGCACATCCTCGACGTGCTGTTGCCCCCGGCGCGGGAGGTGGGCTTCACCGCCGCGCCCAGCGAGGAGGAGAACGCCACCCGGCAGAAATTCCGCAAGATGCTGCGGGAAGGCAAGCTGGACGACAAGGAAGTGGAAATCGACGTGGCCGCCACCCAGGCCCAGATGGAAATCCTCGCCCCGCCCGGCATGGAGGAGCTGACTTCCCAGATCCAGGGCATGTTCCAGAACATGGGCAGCGGCCGGCGCAAGACCAAGAAAATGAAGGTGGCCGAGGCGATGAAGGTGCTGGTCGAGGAAGAGGCCGCCAAGCTCATCAACGACGAGGAACTCAAGCTGCGCGCGGTGCAGAGCGTGGAGCAGAACGGCATCGTGTTCCTGGACGAGATCGACAAGATCACCAGCCGCTCCGAATCCCAGGGCGCGGACGTGTCCCGCCAGGGCGTGCAGCGGGACCTGCTGCCCCTGGTGGAGGGCACCACCGTCACCACCAAGTACGGCATGATCAAGACCGACCACGTGCTGTTCATCTGCTCCGGCGCGTTTCATTTGGCCAAGCCCTCGGACCTGATCCCCGAACTCCAGGGCCGCCTGCCCATCCGGGTGGAGCTGGACTCCCTGAGCGTGTCCGACTTCGAGCAAATCCTCACCAACACCGACGCCTGCCTCACCCGCCAGTACCAGGCCCTGCTGGAAACCGAGGAGGTGAAGCTGGACTTCGCCCCCGACGCCATCCGCCGCCTGGCCGAAATCGCCTGGGAAGTGAACGAGAAAACCGAAAACATCGGCGCCCGCCGCCTCTACACCGTGATGGAACGCCTGCTGGAGGAGGTGTCCTTCGACGCCGCCAAGCACAGCGGCCAGACCATCACCGTGGACGCCGCCTACGTGGACGGCAAGCTCAAGGAGCTGGCCAAGAGCGAGGATTTGGCAAGGTATGTCCTATAAGTTGCAGGAATGAGTCTTCCAGTTAGAATGGCCGAAAGATAATAAGGTTATGCTGCGACATCATAAGGCCAGTTAATAAATGAAAGCTCCACCATGACCCAGCTTAAGCGAACGAAGCCTGCTCGAATTGAATACCTTAAGGTAGAGAATTACCGCGCACTTAAACAAGTCGAGTTGAAAAACATAACTCCTCTGACGGTATTGCTCGGACCCAATGGTAGCGGGAAGTCCACAATATTTGATGTCTTCGCTTTTCTTTCTGAGTGCTTTGAGTCTGGCCTGCGTCGTGCCTGGGATCGACGGGGGCGAGCAAAGGAATTGAAGACACGTGGCAGTGATGGCCCAGTAGTCATTGAGATCAAATACAAAGAGCCCGAATTTCCCGTCATCACTTACCATTTGGCGGTAGATGAGCATAGGGGCGCGCCGGTTGTGGTGGAGGAATGGCTGCAATGGCGACGGGGGAAAAATGGAAAACCGTTCCGCTTTCTCGATTATCGGGAGGGTCAGGGACGTGCCATTAGTGGCGAGTTACCGGACGAACAGGACACCCGCCTGGAAATACCTTTGAAGTCGCCGGACCTCATTGCCGCGAATGCACTTGGCCAGTTTGCGGATCATCCCAGGGTAGCTGCCCTACGGGATTTTATTACTGGGTGGTATGTTTCTTATTTTTCCGTGGATGATACTCGAGGTCAGCCGGAAGCGGGGCCACAGGAAAGGCTGTCTCGTACGGGAGACAATATTGCCAACGTTATCCAATATCTTGCCGAGCAGCATTCCGACAGGTTGGAGCATATATTCGAGGTGTTGCGGACACGGGTTCCCCGTGTGGAACGCGTGTTGGCCGAGGTGATGCCGGACAGCCGCTTGCTGTTGCAGATCAAGGACGCTCCCTTCGAACACCCGGTGCTGGCGCGCTTCGCATCCGATGGCACGCTTAAAATGTTGGCCTATCTCGTGCTTTTGTATGACCCTGATCCTCCGTCGTTTATCGGGATCGAGGAGCCGGAAAATTTTCTACACCCCCGTCTGCTGGCCGAATTGGCGGAAGAGTGCCGTGCTGCTTCGGAGCGAGGGCAGCTGCTGGTAACCACGCATTCTCCTTTTTTCGTCAACGCGTTGCGCCCGGAAGAGGTCAGAGTGTTATACCGTGATGAAGCGGGGTATACCCAAACTGTCCGCGCAGTGGACATTCAGGGAATACCCGAATTCATGGATGCAGGAGCTTCATTGGGACATCTTTGGTTGGAGGGCCGATTTGGCATGGGAGATCCCCTCGTCAACCAAGGTGCACCCAACCCAACCAAGAGAGGCACGGCATGAAAGCCAGCCATTTGGAGATATTGGTTGAAGAACCATCTATGGAAGCTTTTCTAAGGGCTATGTTGCCTAGGTTGCTTGGGGATGAGGCAAGTTTCGAGATATATCCATACCAGTGCAAGGATGATTTGCTGAGAAAGTTGCCGGACCGGTTGCGTGGTTATGCGAATTGGTTGCCAGAAACGTGGCGCATCGTTGTTGTTGTAGATCGTGATGATGACGACTGTGCAATGTTGAAACAAAATCTGGAACAGATGGCCGCAAACGCAGGGTTGCGTACCCGTACAGCTGACAACGGTCTGGCTTGGCAGGTGGTGAACCGCATCGCTGTTGAGGAACTGGAAGCCTGGTATTTCGGTGATTGGGAGGCGGTGCGGCAGGTTTACCCTAAGGTAAGTGAAACTGTTCCTAAAAAGGAGGGTTTTCGCGATCCTGACGCAATTGGCGGCGGCACCTGGGAGGCCTTTGAAAGACTTTTGCAACGGGCAGGATATTTCGAGAATGGGTTACGCAAAACTGAGGCAGCTCGAGCTCTTGGTCAGCGCATTGATCCCGCCCGCAGTTGTTCTCGTAGCTTCCAAGTATTTCGAGATGCTCTCTTGGAAGCGGTCTGATCTGCTCTCGGCCTTTATAATAGGGCTATGGATTTTTCCGCAATTGCCCCCCACTACGAACGCAACGCCACCGTGCAGAAATCCGCGGCGGAAGTGCTGATCCGGCTCGCCGCCCTGCACGGCATGGAAGGCATCCTCGACCTGGGCTGCGGCCCCGGCCACCTCACCGCCCGCCTGCGGGAGCTGACCAGCGGCCGGGTGGCCGGGCGAACCCTCGCCGGGCATGGTGGAGCAGGCCCGGCGGCAGTACGGCGAGCGGGACATCGTTTTCAGCCTCGGCACCGACCGGGACCTGAACGAGGTGTGAAATAAAACGGGTCAGCTCCGCTTTTGTCCGGCGGCTATCTTCTTCGCATCTTTAGCCCCCATTTGCTATTCGCAAATAGCAAATGCATTTACCCTTCAGTGGGCGGGAGATAAGGCGGCGACGGCGATGTCGGTCTTGCCGAAATCGTTGCCTTTGAACAGCAGCGGTTCGTTGCGTTGGCGGGCCAGGGCGTAGGCGCAGCAGTCGCCGAAATTCAGCCCCGCCGGGTGCCGCCCCTTGCCGAAGCGGCTGTAGGCTTCCCTTGCCAGCCGGTATTGGGATTCATCCAGGGCCACAATCTCGAACTGGGCGGCGGCGAGCAGTTCGTCCAGAACCGCCACGCCTTCGGGGCCTTTGCGGGTTTCGATCACGATGGCCGCTTCCAGGGCGGAAACGGCGCTGATGTGCCGCGTGGGGGAGGCGGCGAGAGTGGCGGCGAAAACCTCGGCATCCGCCTCGTTCAACAGAATGGCGATGATGCCGAGGTGTCGATGACCATGGGTTACTGGAACAGGCCGGTTTCGTCGTGGCCCAGGATTTCGTCGGCGCTGCGCCGGTCCCGGTCGGGAAGGGCCTTGCAGCGTTCGGCGATGCGCATCAGGGTGTCGGCGGTGACGGTTGCCGCTTGTTTCTCCCGCAGGTTGTCCAGGCGCGCTTCGAGGGCATGGACCACCGCCTCCGGGATGCTCTCGCCGGTTTTCCTGGCGAGTTCGTTCGCCAGCGTTTCGGCTTTGGGGTCGGTGATGTGCAATGCCATGGTGTCTTCCTGATTGCGCGGGGGATATGATGGAAAAAGTATATGCGTTAACCTTCACGGCTTCAATTCATTACCCCTTGTGCCAGCCTTAATGTCCGGACTCATCCTCTACGCCACCGAAGACGGCCAAGCCAGCATCAAGCTTCGGGCGGAGGAGGGCACGGTTTGGCTGTCCCGGCAGGAAATGGCCGATCTGTTCGCCACCGGAAAGCCCAATATCAACCAGCACGTCAAGCACATCCTGGCCGAAGGCGAGCAGCCCCAGGCAACCATTGAGGAATACTTGACGGTTCAAAACGAAGGCGGGAGAACGGTATTGTTCAGGATCGGCAGCGAAAAAAATCCCGGAGTGCAGCAATGACGAACGAAGACCGCCTGATCGAAATCGAAACCAAAATCGCCTTCCAGGAAGACCTGGTCCAGGAGCTCAACAAGATCGTCTACGAGCAGCAGAGGAAGATCGACCGCCTGGAAGCCCTCTGCAATTCCCTGGTTGACCACATCAAAGACCTGTCGATGGCAGTGGCCGAGGGGAACGTTGCGGGTAGTGCCGCCAGCGAGCGGCCGCCCCATTATTAATTGGCAGAATGAACAGCCAGAGGTGAGCGTTGAGGTAATTATTTGTTCGTATTAATAAGCCATTACCGTGTATTGTTCATTATTTGACATTGTTCACTGTGGGTGTACGATAAACAAAAATGAACAAATGGGATTGAGATGAAAACCGGGGCCAAGCTTCTTGCTGTTCGTGACGAGACGGACGTTCTTGATGCCGCGTTGACCGGGTTGCGCGCCATGGGTTTGCAGACGGACCTGCTTGCAGGGCAGGGACAAGGTCGGGTGCGCTTGCGCTACGGCAATGAAGTGATTACCCGCGTCGTCGAGGTCAGGCGCGCGGTTACGCCGGTGAACCTGGGTGTGGTTGCCCACCAGTTGGCGCAGTTGACTGAGCAGCCACTGCTAGTGACGGAATATGTGACGCCGCCCATGGCGGAGCGGCTGCGGGTGTTGGGGCTCCAGTTCGTAGACGCGGCAGGTAACGCCTATATCCAGGAACTGCCATTGCTGGTGTGGGTTGTGGGACGCAGGCCGGAGGAGAAGCTTCGTGCCGGGCGAGGAACGCGTGCTTTCCAGACGGGTGGGCTGAAAGTGGTGTTTGCCCTGCTGTGCTGGCCGGAGTTGGCCGACGCGCCTTACCGAGACATTGCCGGGGCGGCTGGAGTGGCTCTTGGGACGGTGGGGTGGGTGCTGAGGGATATCAAGGAGGCCGGGTTTCTGCTCGACATCGGCAAGCGGAGGCGGAAGCTGGTGAACCGCCGCCGGCTGTTGGACCAATGGGTGGAGGCGTATACGCGGCAGCTTCGGCCCAGGCTGCCGCTCAGGCGCTTCCGGGCGAGCGGGAATGACTGGTGGAAAGGCGCCAATGCGACACCTTTGGACGGCGTCTATTGGGGTGGAGAAACCGCAGCGGCCATGTTGACGGCCTATCTCAAGCCGGCGGTGGCGACGGTCTATTTTCGGGATGCCGAAGCTCTGACCGAATTGCTTACCAAGTTCAGACTGAAAAATGACCCCAAAGGCGACGTGGAAATCCGGCCGGCCTTCTGGCACTTCGAGGTGACGGAGCACCCTGGCCTGGTGCCTCCCCTTCTGGTGTACGCCGATTTGCTGGCGACCGGGGACGACCGCAATATCGATACCGCCAGGATGATCTATGACGAGCACCTCGCTCGACTTGTCGAGCCGGCCTGATCTCGTGCCAGTGGCGGAACTGGCGGGAGAGGTTACGTCCGTTGCCACGGCGTTGGACATCCCAGTTTTCATGGTTGGCGCTATGGCACGGGATTTGATCCTCGCTTACGGCTACGGTATCGATACCAGCCGCCGGACGGAGGATATGGACTGGGCCATGGCGGTGGAAAGCTGGGAACAGTTCGAGGCGCTTAAGGACCGGTTGCTGGCATCGGGCCGCTTCGCGGCGCGAAAAGAAGCTCATCGCCTCAAATACCGGGAAATCATGATTGTGGACTTGGTTCCTTTCGGCGTCATCGAAGACCGAAACGGGGTTATCTCCTGGCCGCCGGAGCACGAAATCAACATGAGCGTTCTGGGTTTTCGCGAGGCATATCATAGGAGTGTGGTTGTGCAACTTCCTGGCGGGGTGTCGGTCCGATTGGCCTGCCTGCCTGCCTGCCTGCCTGCCTGCCGGCGTTGGCCATGCTCAAGTTGCTGGCTTGGGATGACCGGAAGCGTGAGTTCCCAAAGAAGGATGTTCAGGACTTTACGCTGATTGTGCGTCACTACGTAGATGCCGGGAATCAGGATCGTTTGTACGGGCAATTTGTTGCGCTGCTGGAGGAAGAGGGTTTCGACTACGAACTTGTCGGGGCCTGGATGCTGGGGCGCGACATGGCAGAAATGTTCGGGGAAGCGGCACGGAAGTCCGCTTTCAAAATTCTGGAACGAGAGGCGAATGTGCGGGGTGCTTTGGCATTTGTCAGCGCCATGCCAATGGATGCGGAAAAAGGATTGGCCCTGTTGGAAAAGGTGCTGAAGGGGTTGAAGGAGGGAGCCGATCCCGAAAGCGCGGTGATGGAAGCTGCCGCGAGGACATCAAATAGAGAGTTGAGTCTAAAACCATGAAATTCAGCCAATTGCCCATCGGCCAGCGCTTCGAGCTGGACGGCGCGGTCTTCGTCAAAACCAGCCCCATGATGGCTGCCAAGGAGGGGGGCGGGGAGTCCCGCTTCATGGCCCGCTACGTGGTGGTGAAGGTACTGGGGGGCGAACCCGCGCCCGCCAGGCCGAAGGGGCCGCGGATGGTGGAGGAAGCGGTGGTGGCGGCCGCATTCGATGGGTTCCATTCCCGTTGCCGGGAGGTGCTGGCGCGGGAGCTGCCCGCCGAGAAGCGGGAGGCGGCCCTGGCCGAACTGGATGAGGGCCGGCGTGGCTTTCTCGATGCCCTTTCCCGGGGTTGAGCCGGTGCTCTCTTCCGCCCAGAAAATCCATCTCCATCGCCTGCGCTGGACCGCTTTCGCGGTGGTGGGGGCGGCCTACATCCTGTCCTTTTTCCACCGCTTCGCCCCGGCGGCCATCGCCGGCGACCTGCAGGCCGCGTTCCACACCAGCGGGGCGGCCCTGGGCAGCCTGGCGGCGACCTATTTCTACGTTTACGCCCTGATGCAGATTCCCACCGGGGTGCTGGTGGACACCCTGGGCCCGCGCAAGATCGTGGCGGCGGGCGGGGTGGTGGCGGGGGCGGGGGCCATCCTGTTCGGCCTGGCGCCCGATCTGGCGGTGGCTTCCGTCGGGCGGCTGCTGGTGGGGCTGGGGGTGTCGGTGACCTTCATCGCCCTGCTCAAGCTCAACGCCGCCTGGTTCCGGGAGCGCCATTTCGGCACCCTCACCGGCCTCACCATCCTGATGGGGAACCTGGGGTCGGTGCTGGCGGCGTCGCCCCTGGCATGGGTGCTGGGTTTCGTCTCCTGGCGCACGGTGTTCGTCATCGTCGGCGTCAAATCCCTGGTATTGGCGGCCCTGGCCTGGTGGCTGGTGAAGGACCATCCGGGCCAGGCGAGGCTGCCCACCATGCGGGAACTGGACGGCAAGGCGGCCCATCCGCCCCACGGCCGCCACTGGGTCCACGGCCTGCGGGAAGTGCTGGGCAACCGGCTGACCTGGCCGGGGCTGTTCGTGAACCTGGGGGTGGCGGGCAGCTTCTTCGCCTTCGGCGGCCTGTGGGCGGTGCCCTTGCTGATGAACGGCTACGGCCTCGACCGGACCGCCGCCACCGCCCACACCAGCCTGATGCTGGCGGGGTTCGCCGCCGGGGCGTTTTTCATCGGCACCCTGTCGGACCGGCTGGGACGGCGAAAGCCGGTGCTGCTGGCCGCCGTGGCGCTGTACGCGCTGTGCTGGCTGCCTTTCGCCTTCGGCGCGCCGATGCCGCCGGGAATCAGCCTCGCCCTGTTCCTGCTCTTGGGGCTGGGAGCCTCGAGCTTCACCCTCACCTGGGCCTGCGCCAAGGAGGTGAACCCGCACGCCCTGTCGGGCATGGCCACCAGCGTGGTGAACACCGGCGCCTTCCTCGGCGCGGCGATCCTGCAACCCCTGGTGGGCTGGGTCATCGACCGGTCCTCCACCGGGGCGGCCGTCGCCCTGGCCGACTACCGCACCGGCATGGGGGTGATGCTCGCCTTCGCCGCCCTGGGCGCCGTGGCGGCCCTGGCCGTGCGGGAAACCCGCTGCCGCTACCTGGCCGATTGAAGCCCATGGCATCCTCCATCGTCATCGCCCCCGACTCCTTCAAGGGCAGCCTTACCGCCCCGGAGGCGGCCCAGGCCATGGCGGACGGGGTGCGGCGGGTGTTCCCCGAGGCGGACA
Organism: Gallionellaceae bacterium UBA2239; assembly: GCA_002347615.1. GTDB lineage: Bacteria > Pseudomonadota > Gammaproteobacteria > Burkholderiales > UBA9220 > UBA2239. The sequence goes on from DDYH01000006.1 coordinate 52,866, forward strand.
TCCGGCTGCTGCCCCTGGCGGACGGGGGCGAGGGCACCCTGGACGCGGTGCTGGCGGCCCGGGGCGGGGAGAGGCAAAGCGCCGTGGTGACCGGCGCCCACGGCCAGCCCCTGGAGGCCGCCTGGGGGCTGCTGCCCGACGGCACGGCGGTGGTGGAGGCGGCCCGGGTGGTGGGGCTGACCCTCCCCGGCGTGGCGCAGGTGCCGGTGGCCCGGCGCACCACCGCCGGCCTGGGGGAACTGCTGCGCCATTGCCTGGATCGGGGCCTGCGGCGCTTCTGGATCGGGCTGGGGGGCAGCGTCACCAACGACGGCGGAGCCGGGCTGCTGGGAGCCCTGGGCGTGCGCTTCATGGATACGTTCGGCCGACCCCTGGAGCCCACCCTGGAAGGGCTGGAATTCCTGCGGGAGGCGGATTTTTCCGCCCTCGATCCCCGCCTCAGGGAATGCGAAATCCTGCTCCTGTCCGACGTGGACAACGTCCTCTGCGGCCCTCGCGGGGCGACGGCGGTGTTCGGCCCCCAGAAGGGCGTGGCGCCGGAGGAGGTGGCGGCGTTCGACGGCCGCCTGGCGCGGCTGGCGGAGGAAGGGGATTACCGGGAGGGGCTACAGGTCTCGCTCTTTCCCGGCAGCGGGGCGGCTGGGGGGCTGGGTTACGCGCTCCTGTTGCTGGGGGCCGAGCAGGGTTCCGGCGCCGAACAGGTGGCCGACCTGCTGGGCCTGGACGCCGCCCTGGCGGGCGCCCGGTGGGCGATCACCGGCGAGGGCCGCAGCGACGCCCAGACCCTGTCCGGCAAGGCGCCCCTGGCGGTGGCGCGGCGGGCGAAGGCCGCCGGGGTGCCGGTGACGCTGCTTTCCGGGGACATCGACCCGGCGGCCCGGGAGGCGCTGGCGGCCTGGTTCGGCGACTGCCGTTCCCTGGTGCCCGGGGTGGCGGCGGAGGAGGCCATGGCCCGGGCCGCCGAGCTGCTGGCGGATGCCGCGGAGGAAGCGGCGAGGGAAATGAAGTAGCTTGGGCAGAAATGCCCAAGTCCGGGTTTCGGAGCGGGGTGTCGGGCACGTGTGCCCGACCTGCGGCTCTACCCCCATCCCAGCCTTCCCCCTTCCAGGGGGAAGGGGTAGCCGGCCGGCCATGCCATCCGGCGGGGCTGGCGCGGCGGGGGCGGCTGGTATTTAATGGGAGGACGTTCAATTCTTCCCCCGTTCCCATGGCCGTCGCCGATCGCGAACTTCCCTGCGGTTTTTACACCGTGTCCGCCGACGGCACCGTGCTGGAAATCAATGACACCGCCCTTGCCCTTTTCGGCCGCTCCCGGGAGGCCGTGGCGGGGCGCCTCAACATCGCCGAACTGCTCAAGCCGGAGAGCCGGGAAAGGCTGGCCCGTCAACTGAAGGACGCCCAAGCCAGGGGGCCGGCGTCCCCGGTGGAAGTGGAATTTCTGCGGGCGGACGGCTCGGTTTTTTCCGCCCTGCAGTCCGCCAGCCCCGACGGGGAGGGGGCGCGTTTCACCGTCCTGGACCTGAGCCGCCAGCGCCAGGCGGAGCGGGAACTGCGCCAGGCCAAGGACTATCTCGACAACCTGTTCCGCTCCTCCACCGCGCCCATCCTGGTGCTCAACAGCCGGGGCGGCGTGGTGCGCCCCAACCGGGGCTTCGAGAAGCTGTCCGGCTACACGCAGCCGGAGCTTTTCGGGCGGCCTTTGCAGGACCTGCTGCCGGAAGAGGTCCGGGGCCTGGCCGAATCGCTGCTGCACGAGGCCCAGGAAGGCGCGTCCCTGGAGGGCAGGGAGCTGCCGGTGCGGTGCAGGTCCGGTGAAATCCGCGCCGTGGTGTGGAATTTTTCCCTCCTCAAGAGCGAGTCGGGCCAGCCGCCCCTGTTCCTCGCCCAGGGGGTGGACATCACCGACCGCAAACGGGCGGAAGGGGATCTGAAAAAGCTCTATCTGGTCCTCAAGGCGATCAACAAGTGCAACGAGGCGATGATCTACGCCCACGACGAGGAGACGCTGCTGGAACAGGTATGCCGCATCCTGGTGGAGTCCGGCGGCTACCGCCTGGCCTGGGCGGGTTATGGGGAGAAGGACGAGGCGAAGACGGTGCGTCCGGTGGCCCAGTTCGGCTACGAGGAAGGCTACCTGGAAAGCCTCCGGCTCACCTGGGCGGACAGCGAGCGGGGCCGGGGCCCCACCGGCATCGCCATCCGCGGCGGCGAGCCGGTGGTGGCCCAGAACATCCTCACCGACCCCCGTTTCGCCCCCTGGCGGGAGAACGCCCTGAAGCGGGGCTACGCGTCCTCCCTGGCCGTTCCCCTGCGGGCGGAGAGCGAGGTGCTGGGGGCGATCAACATCTACTCCTCCCAGGTGGACGCCTTCGCCGAGGACGAGGTGATCCTGCTGGGGGAACTGGCCACCCACCTGGCCCACGTGGTGACTTTCCTGCGCGCCCGGGAAGAGCGGCGCATGTTGAGCGAAGCCTTGCGCCAGACCGGCGAGGCGGTGGTGGTGGCCGACGCGGAGCGGCGGGTGCGTTTCGTCAATGCCGCCTTCACCCGCCTGTTCGGCTATTCGCCGGAGGCGGCGGACTGGCTGGCGTTCAGCCGGACGATGCGGGTGCCGGAGCAGGCGGAGGCGCTCCAGCCCGAAAGGGTGTTCGAGGCGGTGGTCCGGGACGGCCGCTGGGAAGGGGAGGTGCGCCGCCGCGCCAAGGACGGCGGCGGCATCCCGGTGTACCTCACCATGGCCGCGATCCGCGACCCGGAGGGGGAGACCGAAGGCTATGTCCTCTCCTACCTGGACCTGAGGCAGATCGAGGCGGTGCAGCAAGCCCTGCGGGACAGCGAGGAGAAGTTCCGCCAGATCAGCGGCTCGGCCCAGGACGCGATCCTGATGATGGACGACCAGGGGCGCCTCACCTACTGGAACGCGGCGGCGGAGCGTATCTTCGGTTTTGCCGCCGACGAGGCGGTGGGGCGGGATCTGCACCAGTTGATCGTGCCCGAGCCTTCCCGCGCCGCCTTCGAGAAGGGATTCAGGAGCTACCTCAAAACCGGGACCGGTCCCGTCATCGGCCATGCCCTGGAGGTGACGGCCCTGCGCAAGAACGGCACGCCGTTCCCGGTGGAGCTGTCGATTTCCTCCACCCTGCTGGGGGGGCGGCGCCACGCCATCGGCATCATCCGGGACGTGTCCGGGCGCAAGCGGGCGGAACTGGAACTCAAGGCGTCGGAAGCGAAATACCGCATCTTTGCGGACAACACCTACGACTGGGAATTCTGGCTCGACCCGGAGGGGCGTTTCGTCTACTCCTCCCCCTCCTGCGAGAAGATCACCGGCTATACCGCGGCGGAATTCTCCGCCGACCCGGACCTGCTCCAGCGCATCGTCCATCCGGAAGACCGCGCCGCCTTCGGCGAGCAGCGTTACGGCATGTGCGGGAGCCGGGCCCAGACCGAGGGCGAGTTCCGCATCGTCACCCGGGGCGGGCAGGAGCGCTGGGTGGGCCACGCCTGCCAGCCGGTGTACGACGAGCAGGGGCGCTTCATCGGCACCCGGGGCAGCAACCGGGACATCACCCAGCGCAAGCAGGCCGAGGAGGCTTTGAAGCAGCTCAACGCCACCCTGGAGCAGCGGGTCGCCGAGGCCGTGGCCCAGAACCGGGAGAAGGACCACCTGCTGATCCAGCAGTCGCGGCTGGCGGCCATGGGGGAGATGGTGCACAACATCGCCCACCAGTGGCGCCAGCCCCTCAATGCCCTGGTGCTGCAACTGGCCAACATCAAGGACGAATACAATTTCGGCGAGCTGACGCCGGAGCGCCTGGACGAGGACATCGAGAACGCGGTGCGCCTGATCCGGCGGATGTCCTCCACCATCGACGATTTCCGCGACTTTTTCCGCCCCAGCCGGGAGGCGGTTCCCTTCGGCCTGCAACCGGCGGTGGAGGATGCGATCCGCCTGATCGAGGCCAGCCTGCGCCACGACGGCATCGTCCTTCAATCCCAGTGGGACGGGGAGGCCACGGCCCTGGGCCATCCCAACGAGTTTTCCCAGGTAATCATCAATCTCCTGTCCAACGCCAAGGATGCCATCCTGGGCGCCGGCCGGACCGACGGCACCATCACCCTCCGCGTCCGGCGGGAGGGGAAATGGGGTGTCGTGACGGTGGCGGACAACGGCGGCGGCATCCCGCCGGAGGTGATGCCGAAGATTTTCGACCCCTATTTCACCACCAAGGACAAGGGCACCGGCATCGGGCTCTACATGTCGAAAAAGATCGTCGAGAACATGGGGGGGGAAATCGCCGCCGCCAATGTTTCCGGGGGCGGGGCGGAGTTCGCGGTGCGGCTGCCTCTGGCGCCGGGCGGCGGAGAGGTTTCGCTGTAGCGCCGGCGACCTCGCCTGCATTGCCCTTCTGGATGCGGGCGGGCGCCCGATGCAGGCGAGTCGCCTGCGCTACACGGCCTGTTCCAGTGCTTCCGCCAGTTCCAGCCAGCCTTCCTCCAACTCCGCGATTTTCGCTTCCAGGGTTTCCCTCTCGGCGTTGGCCTCCCCGATGCGGGGATGGGTGGGGTCGGCATAAAAGGCCGGGTCGGCCAACTGCTGGTTGAGGGCGGCGAGCCGGTCCTGGGCCTGGGCCAGTTCCTTTTCCAGCTTTTCCTGCTTCGACAGCAGCGCTTTTTTCTTCGGCCGCGCCGGCTGCTCGGCCCGGGATTTGGCTTCCGCCGGCTTAGGGGGGGCGGCTGCGGCGCGGCGGGTTTCCAGCCAGGCCTTGTAGTCCTCCAGGTCCCCGCTGAAGGGCGCGGCGGAGCCGTCCGCCACCAGCCACAGCTCGTCGGAGGTGGCGCGGATCAGGGCCCGGTCGTGGGACACCAGCACCATGGCGCCCTCGTAGTCCTCCAGGGCCAGGGTGAGGGCGTCCCGCATGTCCAGGTCCAGGTGGTTGGTGGGTTCGTCCAGCAGCAGCAGGTGGGGCTTCTGCCACGCCAGCAGGGCCAGGGCGAGGCGGCTTTTCTCGCCGCCGGAGAAGGTGCACACCGGGCGCTGTTCCTCCTCGCCCCCCAGCCCGAAGCGGCCGAGGAAGCTGCGCAGCTCCAGGGTGGTGACCTCGGGGGCCACGCGCTCCATGTGTTCCAGGGGGGTGGCGGAACCAATCAGGTGCTCCAGCTGGTGCTGGGCGAAGTAGCCGATGCGGATGTCGGGCGTGATTTCCAGGGTGCCGGCGGTGGGGGCCAGCTCCCCCGCCAGGAGCTTGACGAAGGTGGACTTGCCGGCGCCGTTGGGCCCCAGGAGGGCGACGCGGCTGCCTTTGCGGAGGACGAAATCGACGTGGGAGAAAATGGTCTTGTCGCCGTAGGCGAAGGCCGCCTGCTCCGCCTGGATCAGCCGGTCCGGGCCCCGCTCCGGGGCCTCGATGGCGAGGCCGAAGTGGCCGGCTTCCACGTGGGCCGGGGCGAGGCGCTCCAGCCGTTCCAGGGCCTTGAGGCGGCTCTGGGCCTGCTTGGCCTTGGTGGCCTTGGCCCGGAAGCGGCGCACGAAATCCTCCAGGTGGGCAATCTGGGCCTGCTGCTGGCGGAAGGCGGCGTCCTGCTGGGCGAGGCGTTCGGCGCGGGCGGTTTCGAAGGCGTCGTAGTCGCCGCTGTAGGCGTCGATGACCCCCTCGTGGACGTGGGCGATGCGGTTCACCACCGCGTTGAGGAATTCCCGGTCGTGGGACACCAGCAGGATGGAGCCGGGATAGCGGGCCAGATAGGCTTCCAGCCACAGGATGGCTTCCAGGTCCAGGTGGTTGGTGGGCTCGTCCAGCAGCAGCAGGTCGGCCCGCTTCATCAGGGCCCGGGCCAGGTTGAGGCGCATGCGCCAGCCGCCGGAGAAGCTGGACACCGGCCGGCTCAATTCGGCGGTGGAAAAGCCCAGGCCGTCCAGCAGTTGGGCCGCCCGGGCGGGGGCCGAATAGCCGTCGATGGCTTCGAAGCGGTGCTGGGCGTCGAACCAGGCGCTATCGTGGTTCTCCCGCGCCAGTTCCTTTTCCAACTGCCGCAGTTCGGTGTCCCCGTCGAGGACGAATTCCAGGGCGGGGCGCTCGGCGTTGGCGATTTCCTGCTCCACGAAGGCCAGGGTCTTGCCCGCCTGGAGGGCGATCTCGCCGCCTTCGGGCTTGACTTCGCCGCGGATGAGGCGGAACAGGGTGGATTTTCCGCAGCCGTTCTTGCCCACCAGGCCGATGCGCTGGTTGGCGAAGACTTGCAGGTTGGCGTCGGTGAGGAGCGGGGAGCCGCCGACGTGGTAGACGAGGTGGGTGATGGAAAGCATCGCGGCATGATAGCAAAGGAGGGGTCTTGAAATCGCGTTTTCGTCACCTATATTCAGTTTACCCCCGGCCCCGTCCGGGAGCGACATGTGTACAAACCGAGAGGAGAGAATCATGGCCAACCTTACCCGTTACGATCCCTTCGATGTGACCTTCGAGCCTTTCGACGATCTGTTCAAGGGTTTCTTCCGTCCGGTGCGCATGGAGGGCATGGAGGGCGTGTCCCAGATGCAAATCAAGATGGACGTGAAGGAGAACGACAAGTCCTACACCGTCCACGCCGACATCCCCGGCGTGAAGAAGGAGGACATCCACGTCACCATCGACGGCAACCAGGTGTCCATCAGCGCCGAAGTGAAGAAGGAGAAAGAGGAGAAGGAGGGCGAAAAGGTGCTGCGCTCCGAGCGTTACTACGGCAAGGTGGCGCGCAGCTTCACCCTCGGCAGCGAGATCGACGAGGGCGCGTCCCAGGCCAAGTACGACAACGGCGTGCTGGAGTTGGTGCTGCCCAAGAAGACCTCCACCCCTTCCAAGAAGCTGGAAGTCAAGTAAGCGCCTCACCCCCGGCCCAAGCCGGGGGAGAAAGGTCCATCATGCAACGACCCCTGCAAATCACTTTCCGCGACATCCGCCATTCCGACGCCATCGAAAGCCATATCCGGGAGAAAGTGGAAAAACTGGAGCAGTTCTACGACGGAATCATCGGCTGCCGGGTGGTGGTGGGTGAAGTCCGGCGCCATCATCATCAGGGCAAGTGGATCAACATCCGGGTCGACCTCACCGTCCCCGGCGCCGAGATCGTGGTCAACCGCGACAAGGCGGAGGACGCCATGGTCGCCATCCGCGACGCCTTCGACGCGGCCAAGCGCAAGCTGGAGGACCACGTGCGGCGCCAGCGGGGCGACGTGAAGATCCACGAGCCGGAGCGCCACGGCATCGTCGCCCGCCTGTTTCCCGAGGAGGGCTACGGCTTCATCACCGACGACGACGGCGCCGAGCTGTATTTCCACCGCTACAACGTGGTGCACCCCGATTTCGACCAGCTGATCCTGGGGGAGGAGGTGGTGTTCCTGGAGGAGATGGCGGAGGAGGGTCCCCAGGCCAACCGGGTCAGCGTCGGCAAGCATCATCCCTTGGCGTGAAGGCGGCCCTTGGGTTGAACCAAAGCCGGATAAATCCCGGCTTTTTTGTTTGCGCTCACTTCGATTAAAATAGCCGCCAGTCACCGTAACCACGCAAAGGGTCGTCCATGCCGCTGTCCCCCACCTCCGCCAAGGAAAAAGCCCATATCCTCTCCGAGGCCCTGCCGTACATCTGCCGCTTCCAGGGAAAAACCATCGTGGTCAAATACGGCGGCAACGCCATGACCGAGGAGCACCTCAAGCACGGCTTCGCCAAGGACGTGGTGCTGCTGAAGCTGGTGGGCCTGAACCCGGTGATCGTCCACGGCGGCGGGCCCCAGATCAACGACCTGCTGAAGCGGGTGGGCAAGGAAGGGGTGTTCATCCAGGGCATGCGGGTCACCGACGCCGAAACCATGGACATCGTGGAAATGGTGCTGGGAGGGCTGGTGAACAAGGAGATCGTCAGCCTCATCAATCGGCACGGCGGCAAGGCGGTGGGCCTTACCGGCAAGGACGGCGACTTCATCCGCGCCCGCAAGCTCAAGGTGCAGAACAAGGAAAACAAGGACGAATTCATCGACATCGGCCAGGTGGGCGAAGTGGTGGGCATCGACCCGGAACTGGTGTCCTTCCTGGAAACCAAGGATTTCATCCCGGTGGTGGCCCCCATCGGCGTGGGGGAGGGCGGCGAGGCCTACAACATCAACGCCGACCTGGTGGCGGGCAAGCTGGCCGAAACCCTGCGGGCCGAGAAGCTGATCCTGCTCACCAACACCGCCGGCGTCCTGGACAAGGAAGGCCAACTCCTCACCGGCCTTACCGCCAAGAAAGTGGACGAGCTGATCGACAACGGCACCATTTCCGGCGGCATGATTCCCAAGATTTCCATGGCGTTGGAAGCGGTGAAGAACGGCGTGAAGTCCAGCCACATCATCGACGGGCGGGTGGAGCACGCCCTGCTGCTGGAGGTTTTCACCGACGAGGGGGTGGGGACGCTGATCAAGGCCAACGCCTGAAATGCTTTCCCTCACCCCCAGCCCCTCCGCGGGGTGGGCGGCACGCCGCCCATCCCTGCTTACCCCGCTTCCCGCTTGCGGGGGAGGGGGGAGAAGATGAGGCGGGTGTGGGTGTTCGACCTGGACAACACCCTGCACAACGCTTTCCCCCACATCTTCCCCCACATCAACCGGGCCATGACCGAATACCTCATGGCCCACCTGAAACTGGACGAGGCGGGGGCCAACCAGCTGCGGGAGCATTACTGGCACCGCTACGGCGCCACCCTGCTGGGGCTGATGCGCCACCACGGCACCGACCCGGACCATTTCCTGCGGGAAACCCATCAGTTCCCGGATTTGCCGCGGATGGTGGTGAAGGAGCGGGGCCTGCGGGCGATGCTCAAGGGCCTTCCCGGGCGCAAGGTGGTGTTTTCCAACGCGCCCATTCATTACACCCGGGCGGTGCTGGCAATTCTGCATATCGCCGACCTGTTCGACGGGGTGTTCAGCGTCGAACACACCGGCTACTGGCCCAAGCCCTACGCCAAGGGCTTCCACCGGCTGTTCCGCAAGCTGAAGCTCAACCCCAGGCGGGCGGTGATGGTGGAGGACTCGGTGGGCAACCTGCGCACCGCCAAGCGGCTGGGGATGAAGACGGTGTGGGTCACCCCGGCCGTCAAGCGCCCGGCCTACGTGGACCTGAACGTGAGGTCGGTGCTGGAACTGCCGCGACTAATGCACAAATTGTTCTAGGAGGAGAGAAAAAATGGCTGCCAAACCCGGCGAACGCAAGCTGCAAATCCTGCAAGTGCTGGCGGAAATGCTGCAAAGCCCGAAAGGGGAGAAGATCACCACCGCCGCCCTGGCGGCGAAGCTGGAGGTGTCGGAAGCGGCCCTCTACCGCCACTTCGCCAGCAAGGCCCAGATGTTCGAGGGCCTGATCGAGTTCATCGAGCAGACCCTGTTCGGCCTCATCAACAAGATCACCGCCGAGGAGAAGAGCGGGGTCAAGCAGGCCGACGCCATCCTGTCTCTGCTGCTGGCCTTCGCCAAGAAGAATCCGGGCATGACCCGGGTGCTGATCGGCGACGCCCTGGTGAACGAGGACGAGCGGCTCCAGGCCCGCATCAACCAGCTCTACGACCGCATCGAATCCACCCTGAAGCAGGCCCTGCGCTTCGCCGCCGGCCAGAACGAAATCCCCGCCGGCCTGGATGCGGCGGCCCACGCCAACACCCTGATGTGCTTCGTCGCCGGCCGCTGGCACCAGTTCGCCAAGAGCGGCTTCAAGCGGGACCCGATGGAGTACTGGGAGGCCCAGCGCAAGGCGTTGCTGGGTTAAAGAGCCGTTCGTGCTGAGGTATCGAAGCGCGAACACGATGCAGAACTCCGTTGCCGTTCACCCTTCGATACCTCAGGGCGAACGGCTTTTTCTGGGTTTCCTCTGGGGGATCGGTTTTATTCCACCCACTCCTCCTCGCCGCCGAGGGAGATTTTTCCTTCGGCGGCGAGCTGCCGCGCCCGCTTGAGTATCTGGCGTCGGACAGTATCCATTTCCGCGGCGGTAGTCCTGCTGCCTTCCATGTCTTCCTTCATCTGTTCCGCCACCCGGCGGGACAGGTTGGCGAACGCTTTGTCCAGCAGGGCCTGGGGCGCACCGTGAAGCGCCGTCGCCAGGTCTTCCGGGGCGATTTCCCGCAGAAGTGTTTGTAGGGAGTGCTTGTCCAGGTCGGCCAGCTGGTCAAAAGTGAACAGGCTGCCCTCCACCTGCTCGGCCAGTTTCGGGTCGTGCTGCTTCAGGGTTTCCAGGGCCGAGGCTTGCTGGGAGGCGGGGAGGTTGCCCAGGAGTTCGGCGGCGATTTCGGCCGGGGTGGGAGGGCGCCGGGGCATGGCAGCAGGTTCAGCCTCCGCACACCGGGCAGGCGGGGTCTTGGGCGAGTTTGATGGAGCGCCATTCCATGCGCAGGCCGTCCAGCAGCAGCAGCCGGCCGGTGAGGCTTTCCCCGGTGCCGGCGAGGAGCTTCAGGGCCTCCGCCGCCTGCACCGAGCCGATGATGCCCACCAGGGGCGCGAACACGCCGAGGGTGGCGCAGCGTTCCTCTTCGTGGTCGGCTTCCTCGGGAAACAGGCAGTGGTAGCAGGGGCTATGGGGGCGGGAAAAGTCGAATACCGTCACCTGGCCGTCGAAGCGCACCGCGGCGCCGGACACCAGGGGTTTCCCGTGCGCGACGCAGGCCCGGTTGACGGCGTGGCGGGTGGCGAAGTTGTCGCTGGCATCCAGCACGATGTCGGCCTGGCTGACCAGGTGTTCCAGCTCGGCGCCTTCCAGCCGCCGGGGCACGGCCGCCACCCGGGTCTCCGGGTTGATGGCGCCCAGGGCCCGCTGGATGGAGGCGGCCTTGTTGGTGCCCAGGGAGTGGGTGGTGTGGGCGATCTGGCGCTGGAGGTTGGTGAGGTCCACGGTGTCGCCGTCGCACACGGTCAGGGTGCCCACGCCGGCGGAGGCCAGGTACAGGGAAACCGGCGACCCCAGCCCGCCGGCGCCGATCACCAGGGCGTGGGCGGCCAGCAGCCGTTCCTGCCCCTCGATGCCGATCTGGGGCAGCAGGATGTGGCGGCTGTAGCGCAGGAGTTGATTGTCGTCCATGGGGCTAGTGTAGGGCTTCGCGAGGCCGAAACGCAAACGGCCGCCCGGAGGCGGCCGTTGCGGGGTTGAAGCGGCTTACTTCTTCTGCAGTATCTGCAAGCCCTTGAGCAGGTTGAGGGCCTGGTTGAGCTGGTAGTCGGATTTGGACACCAGTTCCGGCTTGCCGTCGGCCTTGGTCTTCTTGTCCTTGGCCTTTTCCGGCTCCGGCTTGGTCTCGGGCTGGACCGGCTTGCTCGTGACCTCCTCGGATTTGTTGCCATTGCCCAGATGGCGCTCCAGATCGGCTTCCCGGATGCTCAGGCTCTGGTCCACGCCGTTGACGGTGGCGTCTTCCACCACGATGTCGGGCTCGATGCCCTTGGCCTGGATGGAGCGGCCGCCGGGGGTGAAGTAGCGGGCGGTGGTGAGCTTGATGGCGGTGTTGTTGCCCAGGGGCAGCACGGTCTGCACCGAGCCCTTGCCGAAGGACTGGGTGCCCATGACGATGGCCCGCTTGTGGTCCTGGAGGGCGCCGGCGACGATCTCGGAGGCGGAGGCGGTGCCGCCGTTCACCAGCACCACGATGGGGACGGTCTTCACCGCGGCGGGCAGTCTCTTGATGTAATCATCGTCCCGGGGGCCGTGGAGGTAGAACTCCTTGCTGGCGGACAGCCGCATCTTGGCATCCTCGGCGCGGCCTTCGGTGTACACCACCAGCTGTCCCGGCTGGAGGAAGGCGGCGGATACCGCCACGGCGGTGTTGAGCAGGCCGCCCGGATCGTTGCGCAGGTCCAGTACCAGGCCCTTCAAGGGCTCCTTGTTTTCCTTGTACAGGTTCTCCAGGGCCTTGGCCAGGTCTTCGCCGGTGCGTTCCTGGAACTGGGTGATGCGGATGTAGCCGTAGCCCGCTTCGGCCAGCTTGGACTTGACGCTCTGGACTTTGATCACCGCCCGTGTGAGGGTGAAGACCTGGGGCTTGCTCTCGCCCTTGCGCAGCACGGTGAGGGTGATGGAGGTGCCGGGCTTGCCGCGCATGCGCTTCACCGCGTCGTTGAGGGTCAAGCCCTTCACCGGGGTGTCGTCCAGCTTGATGATCAGGTCGCCGCTCTTGAGGCCGGCGTGGTAGGCGGGGGTGTCCTCGATGGGGGACACCACTTTGACGAAGCCGTCTTCCATGCCCACTTCTATCCCCAGGCCGCCGAACTCGCCCTGGGTGCCGACGCGCAGTTCCTTGAAGGCGTCCGCGTCCAGGTAGGCGGAATGGGGGTCGAGGCCGGAGAGCATGCCGTTGATGGCCTCGGTGATGAGTTTCTTGTCCTCGACGGGTTCGACGTAGTCGTTCTTGATCTTGCCGAATACCTCGGTGAAGGCGCGCAGTTCCTCCACCGGCAGGGGGCCGGGGCCCACCTTGTCGGCCACGGCGGAAAAGTTGAGGCTCAACATGACGCCGATCACGGCGCCGAAGGCGATGAGACTGACCTGCTTGAATTTGCCACCCATGTTTCAGTTGCTCCGATTGTGGAATATGTCTCCCTAGCCGCGGCTCAGCCAACTGGAGGGGTTGACCGGTTTGCTCTGGTAGCGAAGTTCAAAGTATAAACCTGTTTGTGAAATGCCGCCGCTGTTGCCCACGGAGGCGATGCTCTCGCCCATTTTCACCCCCTCCCCCTCCTGCTTGTAGAGGGATTCCGCGTTGGCGTAGAGGCTCATGAAGCCGGCGCCGTGGTCGACGATGATGAGGTTGCCGAAGCCCCGCATCCAGTCGGCGAACACCACCTTGCCCGGGGCCACCGCCTTGATCGCCTCCCCTTCCCGCGCCTTGATGAAGAGCCCCTTCCAGGGCACGCCGGTTTCGTCCCTTGGTGCGCCGAAACGGCCGCTTAGTTCCCCCTTCACCGGGAAGGGCAGCTTGCCCTTGTGCCGCTGGAAAGCGCTGCCGCTGGTGTCCGGCTCGGCCAGTTGCACCCGGGCGCTGCTGGATTTTCCGGCGGACTTGGGTTCCGGGGTTGATTTGCGGGCCTTGGCCGCGGCCCGGCTTTGGCGCTCCAGGCGCTCCATCAACTGGGTGAGGCGCTGCTGGTCCCGTTGGAGGCGGCTGATTTCCTTGCGCTGGGTGTCGATCTGCTTCGACAGCCGGGTCAGCACTTCGGCCCGTTCCTGCTTGCTGGCCAGCAGGGTTTCTTTCTGCTGGGTCTGCTCGGCCTTCACCTGGGCCAGCTCCTCCTGCTTTTCCTTGGCGACGTCGGTGATGGTCTGCAAGGTTTCCAGGTTGCTGCGCATGCGCAGCAGCAGGTCGGCGTGGGCCCGGTAGATATAGGTGTAGTAGCGCATGTGGCGCGCCACCTGGTTGGGGTCCTGCTGATTGAGGAGGATCTTGAAGGCGTCCTGCTGGCCGCCGGCGGTGTACTGCTGGCGCATCAGCGTGGCCAGGGTTTTCTGCTGGCGGGCGATGGCGCCCTGGGTCTTGCCCGACTGCAAGTGCAGGTCCCCCAGCCGTTCCCGGAGGGATCGCTCCTGCTGGTCCAGGTCACGCAGCTTGCGGTTGGTATGGCTGATGGCCAGCTCGCTCTGGCGCAGGGCGTCCGCCGCTTCCTTGTGGGAGGCCTCGGTGGACTTCATTTCCTTTTTCAGCGCCCCGATGCGCTCCTTGACGTCCTTCAGCTCCGACTTTGGGCTGGGGGCCGCCGCGCAGGGTACGGCCAGCAGCAGTAGCAGACCGCAGCCCCAAAGCCGTTTCATGCTAGTCGAATTGGATCAGGGGCTTGCCGGTCATTTCCACCGGCTGCTTGAGCCCCATCATTTTCAGCAGGGTGGGGGCGACGTCTTCCAGGGCGCCCTTGCCCGGCGGGGCGAGTTTGGCCGGGCGGCCGATGTAGAGGAAGGGCACCGGGTACATGGTGTGGGCGGTGTGGGCGTCGTGGGTGGCCTCGTCGTACATCTTCTCGGCGTTGCCGTGGTCGGCGGTGATCAGCACTTCGCCGCCCATTTCCCGCATGGCGGGCACCACGCGGCCCAGGCATTCGTCCAGCACTTCCACCGCCCGGATCGCCGCGTCCATGATGCCGGTGTGGCCCACCATGTCGCCGTTGGCGTAGTTGCACACGATGGCGTCGTATTTGCCGCTTTGGATGGCTTCCACCAGCTTGTCGGTGACCTCGTAGGCGCTCATTTCCGGCTTGAGGTCGTAGGTGGCCACGTGGGGCGACTGGACCAGGATGCGGTCTTCGCCCTGGACCGGGGTTTCCTCGCCGCCGTTGAAGAAGAAGGTGACGTGGGCGTATTTCTCGGTTTCGGCGATGCGCAGCTGGTGCAGGCCGAGCTTGGAGAGGTATTCGCCGAAGCCGTTGCGGATGCGCTCCGGCGGGAAGGCCACCGGCACGTTGAAATCGTCGCTGTAGCTGGTGAGGGTGACGTAATCCCCCAGCTTGGGCAGGGCCTCCCGGGTGAAACCGGTGAAGTTCGGCTCGATGAAGGCGCGGGTGATTTCCCGTGCCCGGTCGGCGCGGAAGTTCATGAACACCACCACGTCGTCGTCTTGGATGCGCACCGGCTCGCTCCCGGCGGGGACGATCAGGGTGGGTTTGACGAATTCGTCGTTCTCCCCCCGCTCGTAGGCCTGGCGCAGGCCATCGATGGCCGTGGGGGCGGCGTATTCGGCGCGGCCCAGGGTCATGGCGTCGTAGGCCTGCTTCACCCGATCCCAGCGCTTGTCCCGGTCCATCACGTAGTAGCGGCCGCAGATCAGGGCGATTTTCCCCACGCCGAGCTGGGCGCACTGGTCCTGGGCCTTTTTCAGGTAGGCTTCGGCGGAGCGGGGCGGCGTGTCACGGCCGTCGAGGAAAGCGTGGAGGTAGATTTTGGTCAGCCCGGCCTTTGCCGCCATTTCCATCATGGCGTAGATGTGGGTGTCCAGGCTGTGCACCCCGCCGTCGGAAAGCAGGCCGAAGAGGTGCAGGGCTGAACCCTTATCCTTGGCCCCATTGACCGCACGCACCAGGGCGGTGTTGTGTTCGAAGTCGCCGTGTTCGATGGCGAGATTGATGCGGGTGAGGTCCTGGTACACCACGCGGCCGGCGCCGATGTTAAGATGCCCCACCTCCGAATTGCCCATCTGGCCCGTAGGCAGGCCCACGGCGGCCTCCGATGTCTGGATGGTGGTGTGGGGGTGGGTGTTCCAGTAGCGGTCCCAATTGGGCTTGCGGGCTTTGAAGATGGCGTTGTCTTCGCCGTCGGGACGGTAACCGAATCCGTCCAGAATGATCAACAGGACTGGGGTGACTTTCATTTTTTGAATTATGCGGGACTTCCGCCCTCTCGGGAAGCCCGCAAACCTTTCCTATGCTTGTTTCTCGTTTCGCTTATAGTATTATTTTATTACGTTTTAATATGACGCGCACCGAGACTTTTGCAAACGGGTAGAATGGGTCTTAAAGAAGCGTGCGGCGAACGGCAAGGCAAATTGAAGGGGTAAGGCAGCATGGATGACTTGGATCAAGTGGAGCTGATTGACAGAGATGATCACATCGAGCAGGCCTCCCGGGCCATGAAGGCCATGTCCCATCCCCTGCGGCTCAAAATCCTGTGCGTCCTGGGCGACCGCGAAATCAGCGTCCAGGACATCGTCGAAAGCGTCGGCACCACCCAAAGCAATATCTCCCAGCACTTGGCTATACTGCGGGACAAGGGGGTGTTGCGCACCCGCAAGGACGCCAACCGCGTCTACTACCGGGTCGGCGACCCGCGCACGCTGAAGCTGATCAGCATGATGCGGGACGTGTTCTGCGGCTTCGCCAAATAACCCGGTATTTCCCCAACTGAGATTTTCCTGCCGAAGGGGCTTTATCGCTCCTTCGGGGTTAAAGCCTTAACGTATTGCTCAACAATGAATATCAGGTTATCCTAATATTCATTGTCAGAAAGGTTGCGCCATGCGATCCGTATTTCTTGCCCTATTCCTGTTGTCGGCCCCGGCGGCCCAGGCCGCGCTCCCCTTCGCCACCGCCCGGGTGATGTACCGGGAAGTGGACCAGACCTACGCCGCCGAGGCCTATGTGGAGGCGGTGAAGCAGTCCACGGTGTCGGCCCAGATTTCCGGCCGGGTGGTGGAAGTGCTGTTCGACGTGGGGGATTACGTCAACAAGGGCGACGTCATCGCCCGCATCGACGAGCGGGAAGTGGCCCAGGCCTTTGCCGGCAGCCAGGCCCAGGCGGCCCAGGCCCAGGCCACCCTGGTCAACGCCAAGGCCAATTACGAGCGCCATCGGCAACTGTTCGCACGCAAGTTCGTCAGCCGGGCGGCCCTGGATAACGCCCTGGCCCAGTACAAGGCGGCCCAGGCGGCGGCGGCGGCGGCCGGCGCCGGCGCCGGGGTGGCGGAAACCACCCGTGGCTACGCCACCATCATCGCCCCCTACAGCGGCGTGGTGGCCTCCCGCCAGGTGGAAGTGGGGGAGATGGCCGCCCCCGGCAAGCCCCTGATGACCGGTTTCGACCCCAAGGACCTGCGGGTGGTGGCCAGCGTTCCCCAGTACAAGATCGACGAGGTGCGCGGCGCCCTCCGGGCCGCGGTGGAGTTCCCCGCCCAGCGCAAGTGGGTGCAAGCCACTTCGGTGACTCTGCTGCCGGTGGCCGATGCCCGCACCCATACCACCCGGGTACGGCTCAATCTGCCCGAGGACCTGCGGGGCGTTTATCCCGGCCTGTTCGCCCGGGCCTATTTCACCATCGGCAAGGCGAAGAAGCTGCTGGTGCCCCAGGCCGCCGTGGTGCGCCGCAGCGAGGTCACCGGCGTCTACGTGGTGGACCCCAAGGGCAAGGTCAGCCTGCGCCAGGTGCGCCTGGGGGAGGTTCAGGTCAACGGCGACATGGAGGTCCTGGCCGGCCTCGCTTCCGGCGAGACGGTGGCCCTGGACCCGGTGAAGGCCGCCATCTATCTCAAGCAGCAAGCCAACTGACGGCCGGGGACCGAATATGGGCATTTCCGGCCGCATCGCCAAAAGTTTCCTGACTTCCCAGATCACCCCCCTGATCGCCCTGGTGGCGGCCTTGATGGGGCTGTTCGCCATCGGCGTCACGCCCCGGGAGGAGGAGCCCCAGATCAACGTCACCATGGCCAACGTGTTCATCCCCTTCCCCGGCGCCTCGGCCCGGGACGTGGAAACCCTGGTGGCCACTCCCGCCGAGCAGGTGCTGTCGATGATCTCCGGCATCGACCACGTGTATTCGGTTTCCAGGCCCGGCATGGCGGTGCTCACCATCCAGTACAAGGTGGGGGAGGACCGCATCCAGGCCCTGGTGCGGCTCTACGACACCATCCAGTCCCACCGGGACTGGGTGTCGCCCAATCTCGGCGTGGGGGAACCCATCATCAAGCCGGTGGGCATCGACGACGTGCCCATCGTCTCCCTTACCCTGTGGACCGACGACCCCCAGCGGGGCGCCTTTGAACTGGAACAGGTGGCCCACGCGGCGGAAATCGAGTTCAAGCGGGTGAAGGGCACCCGGGAGGTGTACACCCTGGGCGGCCCCAACCGGGTGGTGCGGGTAATCATGGACCCGGAGAAGATGGCATCTTCCAACGTTTCCGCCCAGGACATCAAGAACGCCCTTCAGCTCACCAATGCCGCCCAGCCCTCGGGCAAGCTGGTGGCCGAGAACCAGGAACTGCTGGTGGAAACCGGCACCTTCCTCACCACCGCCCAGGACGTGAAGCAGCTGGTGGTGGGGGTGCAGGACAACAAGCCGGTGTTCATGACCGACGTGGCCCAGGTGCTGGACGGCCCCGATCAGCCGGCCCGCTACCTGTGGATGGGCACCGGCCCGGCGGCCAAGGACAAGGCGATCAAGGACAAAGGGGAATTCCCCGCCGTGACCCTGGCTATCACCAAGAAGCCGGGGGAAAACGCGGTGGACATCGCCGACCGGGTGATGCAGCGGGTGGAGCAGCTCAAGGGCACGGTGATCCCCGACGGGGTCAAGGCCACCGTCACCCGCAACTACGGCGAAACCGCCAACGACAAGGCGATGAAGCTGATCCAGAAGCTGATCTTCGCCACCTCCGCCGTCGTGCTGCTGGTGCTGTTCGCCCTGGGCCGCCGGGAGGCGGTGATCGTGGGCGTGGCGGTGCTGCTGACCCTGGCCGCCACCCTCTTCGCCTCCTGGGCCTGGGGCTTCACCCTCAACCGGGTGTCCCTGTTCGCGCTGATCTTCTCCATTGGCATCCTGGTGGACGACGCCATCGTGGTGGTGGAGAACATCCACCGCCGGCGGGAGATCGACCACGGCAAGACCCTGGAGGAAATCATTCCCGGCGCCGTGGACGAAGTGGGCGGCCCCACCATCCTCGCCACCCTGACGGTGATCGCGGCCCTGCTGCCCATGGCCTTCGTCTCCGGCCTGATGGGGCCCTACATGAGCCCGATCCCGATCAACGCCAGCTTCGGCATGGTCATTTCGCTGGCCATCGCCTTCGTCATCACCCCCTGGATGGCGCTCAAGCTGCTGTCGAAAAAGCATACGGCACCGTCCCATAGCGAGGTGGCGGCGGAATCCACCCTCCATGGATTCTTCAAGGACGTGCTCACCCCCTACCTCAAAGGGGCGCAGGGGGAGAAAAAGCGCAAGAAGCTGCTCAAGGTGATGCTGGGGTTGATCGCCTTCGCCGTCTCCCTGGCCCTGTTCAAGATCGTCATCCTCAAGATGCTGCCCTTCGACAACAAGTCGGAGTTCCAGGTGGTGGTGGACATGCCGGTGGGCACCCCCCTGGAGCAGACCGCCCGGGTGATGCGGGACATCGGCCAGTACGTGGCGACGATTCCCGAGGTGACCGACTACCAAGCCTACGTGGGCACCGCGTCCCCCATCAACTTCAACGGCCTGGTGCGCCAGTATTACCTGCGGGCCGGCAGCGAAGTGGGCGACATCCAGGTGAACCTGGTGGACAAGCACCAGCGGGACCGCAAGAGCCATGAGATCGCCTCCGCCGCCCGCCCCGGCATCGAGAAGATCGCCGCCCGGCACGGCGCCAAGGTGAAGGTGGTGGAAGTGCCCCCGGGGCCCCCGGTGATGTCCCCCATCGTGGCCGAGGTCTACGGCCCGGACTACGACGGCCAGATGGCGGTGGCCAAGCAGGTGCGCGCCGCCTTCGCCAAGACCGCCGACATCGTGGGCATCGACGACACGGTGGAGGAGGACGCCAACAAACTGGTGCTGCGGGTGCTGCAAAACAAGGCGGCCCTGATGGGCGTGGCCCAGAAGGACGTGGTGGAGGTGATGAAGATGGGCCTGGCCGGGGAGGACGTCACCCCGGTCCACAGCGGCGCCGCCAAGTACGAGGTGCCGGTGCGCCTCAAGCTCTCCCCCGAGCGCCAATCCAGCCTGGACGACTTGCTGAAGCTCACCGTCCGCGCCCAGGACGGCACCCTGGTGCCCCTGTCGGAACTGGTGGAAGTGCGGCAGTCGGAGCGGGAGAAGACCATCTACCACAAGGACCTGCTGCCGGTGGTGTTCGTGATCGCGGACATGGCGGGCAAGCTGGACAGCCCCCTCTACGGCATGTTCGGCATCCGCTCGGCGGTGAAGGGCGTGGAACTGAAGCAGGGCGGCAAGCTGGGTGACTACTTCATCCGCCAGCCCGACGACCCCTACGCCGGCTACGCCCTGAAGTGGGACGGCGAATGGCAGGTGACCTACGAAACCTTCCGCGACATGGGCATCGCCTACGCCGTGGGCCTGGTGCTGATCTACCTGCTGGTGGTGGCCCAGTTCAAGTCCTACATCACGCCCCTGATCATCATGGCGCCGATTCCGTTGACCATCATCGGCGTCATGCCTGGCCACGCCCTGCTGGGGTCGCAGTTCACCGCCACCTCCATGATCGGCATGATCGCCCTGGCGGGCATCATCGTGCGCAACTCGATCCTGCTGGTGGATTTCGTCAACCAGCAGGTGGCCGAAGGCATGGAGTTCCAGGAGGCGGTGATCCGCTCCGCCAGCACCCGGGCCAAGCCCATCGCGCTCACCGGCCTGGCGGCCATGATCGGCGCCCTGTTCATCCTGGACGACCCGATTTTCAATGGCCTGGCGATTTCGCTGATCTTCGGCATCTTCGTTTCCACCGTGCTGACCCTGGTGGTGATCCCGGTGCTGTATTACGCGGCGAACTATCGGAAATATTCCTGAGCCGCCAAGACGCCAAGGACGCCAAGAAGTCTTGATTTCTTGGTTTTGGCGCTCTTGGCGTCTTGGCGGCATAAAGTTTTTTAATTGATTTTAACCCAGATTATCCATTAGGACGCGAGATGATGGCGAGGTGGGTTGCGAGACAGTTTCGTTGCTTGCGAGGAGTTCATGGTTATTCCATGGACGACGAACAAGCGGCAAAAATGGCCGCAAACCGGCCGCCAGCGCTCGCGTAGGCGCGAAGCGCCGCCTAATGGATAATCTGGGTTTAAAGGAGCAAACCATGACCGTCGAACGCATCATCCGCGCTATGGCCGGCTTTTTCGTCCTGTTGTCCCTGGGCCTGGGCATCGAAGGCAGCCCCCTGTTCGTCCACGCCAACTTCCTCTGGTTCACCGCCTTCGTCGGCCTGAACCTGCTGCAAAGCGGCTTCACCGGCTTCTGCCCGCCGGCCAAGCTGCTGAAGAAGCTGGGCGTGAAGGAAGCGTCTTCCTGTTCCTCCTGCTGATTCGAAGGTTGGAAGCGTAAAGGCGGCCTGCTAAACTGGCCGCCATTTTGCATCTGGAGTTTTCATGAAGTTCATTCTCGACAACTGGTCCACCATCGCCATCGCGGTGATGGCTTTTCTCATGCTGGTGTGGCCCCCCATCAGCCGCAAGCTTTCGGGTATCAAGCAAGTGGGCGCCCTGGAAGCCACCCAACTGGTCAATCATCACGACGCCCTGGTGCTGGACGTGCGGGAGGACAAGGAAGTGGCCGAGGGCAAGATTCCCCACGCCAAGCACATTCCCCTGGGCCAGCTTTCTTCCCGCCTGAAGGAACTGGAGAAGTACAAGGACAAGCCGGTGGTGGTCAACTGCCGCAGCGGCCACCGCAGCCTGTCGGCGTGCAAGGTGCTGCGCAAGAACGGCTTCGAGCAGGTATATAATCTGGCGGGCGGAATCATCGCCTGGCAACAGGCCAACATGCCGATGGAGAAACGCTGAAATGCCCAACGTCACCATGTACTGCACCGCCGTTTGCCCTTACTGCACCATGGCGGAGAAGCTGCTCAACAAGAAAGGCGTGACCGAGATCAACAAGATCCGCATCGACCTGGACCCGTCCAAAAAGGACGAGATGGTCGCGCGCACCGGCCGCCGCACCGTGCCGCAGATTTACATCGACGACTTCCACGTGGGCGGTTTCGACGACATGTCCGCCCTGGACGTGGAAGGCAAGCTGGAACCCTTGCTGGCCAAATAAGGAAAATCGACCATGCATCTGGTGTGCCCCGCCTGCGAAGCCATCAACCGGGTTCCCACGGAGCGCCTGGGGGAAGAGCCGAAGTGCGGCAAGTGCGGCGTCCCGGTGCTGTCCAGCCATCCCCTGGAACTGACCCAGCACAACTTCGATCGCTACCTGGGCAAGGACGAACTGCCCCTGGTGGTGGACTTCTGGGCTTCCTGGTGCGGGCCGTGCAAGATGATGGCGCCGGTGTTCGCCCAGGTGGCGGCGGAGATGAAAACCCGCTTCCGCTTCGCCAAGGTCAACACCGAGCGGGAACAGGGGCTGGCCCAGCGCTACACTATCCGCAGCATTCCCACCCTGGCCCTGTTCCGCAACGGCGCCGAAGCGGACCGGGTGGCCGGCGCCATGGACGCGGGCCGCCTGCGGGCCTGGCTGGCACGGCAGCACTGATACGACAACCCGGCTGCGGCCGGTTTTATTTTTTAAAAAAAAGGGCAACAAGCATGAGCGAACAAGAGCAGCAGCAAGAACAACAAGCCGTTTTCACCATCGAGAAAATCTACACCAAGGACCTGTCCCTGGAGATTCCCAACGCGCCGCAGATTTTTCTCGAACGGGAAGCTCCCGCGGTGGACGTGCAGCTGCACAACGAGAGCCGCCAGGTGGACGAGGGCATTTTCGAATCCGTGATCACCGTCACCGTCACCGCCAAGCTCGGCGACAAGACCATGTTCCTGGTGGAAGCGGCCCAGGCCGGCATTTTCGCCATCCGCAACGTGCCCCAGGAGCATCTGGGCCCGGTGCTGGGCATCACCTGCCCCAACATCGTTTTCCCCTACGTGCGGGAAGTGATTTCCGACGTGGTGTCCCGCGCCGGCTTCCCGCCGGTGATGCTGAGCCCGGTGAACTTCGAGGCCCTCTACGCCCAGCAGGAACAGGCCGCCACCCAGCGGCCCCAGTAAGGCGCCATGAAAGGGACGACGGCACAGGTCCTGCGGCGCCTGCCCTGGCTGGCGCCGCTGCTCTTCGCCCTGCCGGCCCAGGCCCTGGACTACCGCTCGGTGGAGCCCGCCAGCGCGGTGTTCTACGACGCTCCCGCCGCCAGCGCCCGGAAGCTGTTCGTGGTTTCCCGCTTCTATCCGGTGGAAGTGGTGGTGTCCCTGGCCGACTGGATCAAGGTGCGGGACGTCACCGGCGCCCTGGCCTGGGTGGAGAAGAAGGACCTGGCCGAGCGGCGCACCGCGCTGGTGACCGTTCCCGTCGCCGACGTGCGCAAGGAGCCCGACGACAAGGCGCCCCTGGCGTTCCAGGCGGAGAAGGACGTGGCGCTGTTTCTGGAACCCGGCGCCAAGCCATCCCCCGGCTGGGCCAGGGTGAAGGCCGCCGACGGCCGCAGCGGCTACGTCAAAATTTCCCAGGTGTGGGGTCTATGAAAATCACCGTTCTCGGCGCCGGCGCCTGGGGCACCGCCCTGGCCCTGTCCCAGGCGGCCCGCCACGACGTCACCCTGTGGGTGCGCAATCCCAAGCAGCTGGCGGAGATGGCCGCCGAGGGCGCCAACCGGCGCTACCTGCCGGGCTTTTCCTTCCCTCCCGCCCTCAAGCTCCAGTCCGACTTCGCCGCCGCCCTGGAGGGCGCCGAACTGGTAGTGTCGGTGGTGCCCACCGCCGGCTTTCGCCATACCCTGCGGGAACTGGCCGCCCTGAGCCGGGCCCCCGTGGTGTGGGCGAGCAAGGGTTTCGAGCCCGGCTCCACCGCATTGCCCCACCAGGTGGCGCAGGAGGAGCTGGACGGCATCCCCTGCGGCGTCCTTTCCGGCCCCAGCTTTGCCCAGGAAGTGGCGAAAGGCCTGCCCACCGCCCTGACCCTGGC
This sequence comes from Gallionellaceae bacterium UBA2239, assembly GCA_002347615.1. GTDB lineage: Bacteria > Pseudomonadota > Gammaproteobacteria > Burkholderiales > UBA9220 > UBA2239. The sequence goes on from DDYH01000006.1 coordinate 76,201, forward strand.
CTCCGCCGACGAAGCCTTCGCCAGGGAAACCGCCCGCCAGCTTCACGGCGGCCGCCTGCGCATCTACACCAGCAACGACGTGGCGGGGGTGGAGGTCGGCGGCGCGGTGAAGAACGTGATGGCCATCGCCGCCGGCATCTCCGACGGCATGGGCTTCGGCTACAACGCCCGCGCCGCCCTCGTCACCCGCGGCCTGGCGGAAATCGCCCGCCTCGGCGTTGCCCTGGGCGGCCGCATGGAAACCTTCATGGGCCTCACCGGCATGGGGGACCTGATCCTTACCTGCACCGGCGATTTATCCCGCAACCGCAACGTCGGGCTGCTGCTGGCCCGGGGCAAGACCCTGGACGCCATTCTCCAAGAGCTGGGCCACGTGGCCGAAGGCGTTCACACCGCGCGGGAGGTCCTCGCCCTGTCCGTGTGCACGGGAGTGGACATGCCCATCACCCGGGCGGTGTGCGGGGTGCTGTTTGATGGAGTGTCGCCGGGGGCGGCGTTGAAGGGGTTGTTGAATCGGGAGTTGAAGGCGGAGTAGGGCGGGTGCGCTTGCCTGCTTTGGTTTTGTCGCGCTTCGCGCAGATGATTTAGGTGTCGGGGGCTGCCCGACAGCAGGTTACTTTCTTTTGCTTCGCCAAGAGTAAGCACACCACAGGGGTGTCCTCGCCGGACGCTCTGTGCTGCGCACAGGTCCCGGCGGGAAGAAAAGGCGACCCCGCTTCCCCGGCCCTACGGGCTACCCTGCGGTTTGCGCCCCAAGCGGGCGGGCGCGTAAACTCGGCCTTCGGCCTCAGACAAACGCACCCGACTTCCCCCGCTTGGGACGCAAATCCTCGGCGGCTCAGAGGGGAGGAAAAGCCTCCCTCACCCCCGGCCCCTCTCCCGCTTGCGGGAGAGGGGGGAACTACACCGGTGGCGGCATTCGCGACGCCCTGCCGTCCCCTCTGCCCCGTCTCGGCTTGACGGAAAAATCGGGGGCAGTCGGGCGCACTTGTCTGAGGGCCTTTAGGCCCGAGTTTGGGCGCCCGCCCGATTTTTTCGGCAAGCCGAGATTTAGCCCGAAGGGCCGGGGTAGTGGGGTCGCCTTCTTTTGCTTACCTTTTCTTGGCGAGACAAGAAAAGTGAGCGGCTTACGGGGCCGCCCCCCGTCTCAAACCATACGCGCGGTAGCGTGACCTAATCGCCCCCCTCAAACCCATTCTGCCGCCAAGCCTCAAACACCACCACCGCCACCGCATTGGACAAATTCAGGCTGCGGTTCCCCGGCCGCAACGGCAGCCGAATGCGCCGCCCGGCATCAAATTCCTCCAACACCTCCGCCGGCAAACCCCGGGTTTCCGGGCCGAAGACAAACACGTCCCCGGCCTGGTAGCCCACGTCGGTGTAGCGCGTCGATCCCTTGGTGGTGGCGGCGAACAGGCGCCGCCCGGCGAAGTGCTCCCGGCAGGCGTCCCAGTTTTCGTGCACCGTCACCGTGGCGTATTCGTGGTAGTCCAGCCCCGCCCGGCGCATGTGCTTGTCCTCCAGGGAGAAGCCCAGGGGTTTCACCAGGTGCAGACCGGCGCCGGTGTTGGCGCAGAGGCGGATGACGTTGCCGGTGTTGGGGGGGATTTCGGGCTGATAGAGCACGACGTCAAACATGGGTTTTCTCCAGGGTGCGGGCCACCACCCACAGTTCCACTTCGGCGCCGTTTTTTTTGAGGGTTTTCGCCAGTTCGCCCAGGGTGGCGCCGGTGGTCATCACGTCATCGACGACGGCGAGGCGTTTGCCGGTGAAATTCCGGCGGCAGTCGAAGGCGCCGCGGATGTTGCGACGGCGTTCCTTCCACGGCAGGCCAGCCTGGGGAGCGGTGTCTTTTTGGCGTATGGCGGCGTCCGCCAGCACCGGAACGTTCAACTTCCGGGACAGGGCCCGGGCCAGTTCCATGGCCTGGTTGAAGCCCCGCTCCTTGAGGCGCGCCGGGTGCAGAGGCATGGGCACCAGGGCGTCGGGCAGGGGGCGGGTGCGTGCCAGATCGGCCAGGGGTTGCGCCAGGGCTTCGGCTACTGGCAGCTGGCCGGCGTATTTGAAGGCGTGGAGCAGGGCGTCCACTGGGAAGGCGTAGTCGAAAGCCGCCAGGGTGCGGTTGAAGGCGGGGGGATGCTTGAGGCACGCGCCGCAGGTTTCACCGCCGGCCGTGGGCAGGGCGCAGATGGGGCAGGCGGGGACGCGGTGGTAGGGCAGGCCGTTGGCGCAATCGCCGCACAGCAGGTCGTGGCCGGAAGCGCCGCCGCACAACAGGCATTCCTGGGACAGGAGGGTGCGCGTAAAATTTGTGCAGCTGTTTAAAATGGCGGCGATGAAATTTGACAAGGGACTGAATATTCCCGAAAATTGCGCGTTATTTTGAGACTCGCGTAGCGAGCCCTCGTCCCCCTCTCCCGTCCCGCCGTGGTCGCCACGAAGTGGCGGGCTCCCGGCGAGGACACCCCTTGTGGGTGCCGGGAGAGGGCAGGGGTGAGGGAAGTCTTCCAATTATTCTATCGCACACCGACCATGGCAAAAGAACTCCATACCCTCAGCGCGAAAAGCTGCTGGCTCTCGTCACAAGTCGTCAACCTGGGCAGCATGATCTCCATCATCCTGGCGCCCCTGGTGGTGCCCCTGGTGCTGTGGTTCGCCGGCTCCATCTTCGCCTACGCCGCCGTGGCCCACCACCCCGACGAACGGGTGCGCCACTACTGCCGCATGGCCGGCTACCGCTACTACGCCTACATGGGTGCCCTGCCCACGGCGCTGATTTTCGCCGGCTCGATCCAGAGCTTCTTCCACATCAAGCCCCTGGCCATGTGGATCTGGGTGTGGGTGCTGGGCCTGGTGATGCTGGTGCCCTGGGGCGTCTACGACATCCTCAAGAGCCGCAAGGAAAACTGGCAGGACCTGAGCATCGAGGTGGACAAGCATGAATGACCGGGCGCCGGTAAGCATGGAAGGGCGAAAAGTGTGGACCGTGGCCGAGGTGGAGGCGCTGTTCGCCCTGCCCTTCAACGACCTGATGTTCCGCGCCCAGACCGTGCAACGGGAGCATTTCGACCCCAATGAAGTGCAGGTGAGCACCCTGCTGTCCATCAAGACCGGCGGCTGCTCCGAGGACTGCGGCTACTGCTCCCAGTCCGCCCACCACGACACTCCCGTCGAGCGCGAGCCCCTGATGGACGTGGCGGAAGTGGTGGAAGCGGCCCAGAAGGCCAAGGAATCCGGCGCCACCCGCTTCTGCATGGGCGCCGCCTGGCGCGGCCCGAACCAGAAGGACCTGCGCACGGTGCTGGAAATGGTGCGGGCGGTGAAGGGCATGGGCCTGGAAACCTGCGTCACCCTCGGCATGCTGAAGGAAGAGCAGGCGGCCCAGCTCAAGGACGCCGGCCTCGACTACTACAACCACAACCTGGACACCGCCCAGGAATTCTACGGCCAGGTGATCACCACCCACGGCTACGAGGAGCGGGTGGACACCCTGCACCACGTGCGCAAGGCCGGCATCAAGGTGTGCAGCGGCGGCATCGTCGGCATGGGGGAAACCCGCGCCCAGCGCGCCGCCCTGGTGGCCCAGTTGGCCAACCTGGACCCGGTGCCCGAGTCGGTGCCGATCAACATGCTGATTCAGGTGGAAGGCACGCCCCTGGCGGGCGCCGAAAGCCTCGATCCCCTGGAGTTCGTGCGCACCATCGCCGTGGCCCGCATCACCATGCCCACCAGCCTGGTGCGCCTGTCCGCCGGCCGCGGCGAGATGGCGGAAAGCCTTCAGGCCATGTGCTTCCTCGCCGGCGCCAACTCCATTTTCTACGGCGACAAGCTGCTCACCACCGACAACGCGGAAACCCACTCGGACCAGGTCCTGTTCGACAAGCTGGGCATCCGCGCCATGGCCGCCGGGCACTGAACGTTTCACAGGCGGGGCGTGGTCGCCCCGCCGCTTTCCCGACTTTATGCCGTTCTCCCATTTCTCCGATGAACTGAAGCAGCGCCGCGAGCAGGGCCTGCTGCGCCGCCGCCGCGTGGTCGAGTCCCCCCAGGGGGTCTACGTGGACGCCGACGGCCGGCCCTACCTGTCCTTCTGCAGCAACGACTACCTGGGGCTGGCCAACCATCCCGCCCTGGCGGAAGCCGTCTGCCGGGGCGCCGAGCGCTACGGCGTGGGCGCGGGGGCGTCCCATCTGGTGAGCGGCCACTTCTCCCCCCACCAGCAGCTGGAACAGGAACTGGCGGCCTTCGTCGGCCTGCCCCAAGCCCTGCTGTTCTCCGGCGGCTACATGGCCAACGTTGGCGTGGTCACCACCCTGGTGGGGCGCACCGACACGGTGTTCGCCGACAAGCTCAACCACGCCTCCCTCAACGACGCCATGGTGCTGTCCCGGGCCCACGTGCGGCGCTATCCCCACCTGGACATGGCCGCCCTGGAGAAGATGCTGGGGTCAACGCCCTCGGGCCGGAAGCTGGTGGCGAGCGACGCGGTGTTCAGCATGGACGGGGACGTGGCGCCGGTGCGGGAACTGCTGGCCCTGTGCGAGAAATACGACGCCTGGCTGCTGCTGGACGACGCCCACGGCTTCGGCGTCCTGGGGGAGGGGGGCCGGGGCTGCCTGTCCCATTTCGGCGTCAGCTCCCCCCGCATCGTCTACATGGCCACCCTGGGCAAGGGCGCCGGGGTGTTTGGCGCCTTCGTCGCCGGGGTGCCGGAGCTGATCGACGGCCTGGTGCAGAACGCCCGCAGCTACATCTACACCACCGCCATGCCGCCCCTGCTGGCCTGCGCCCTGTCCGCCAGCGTGAAACTGATCGGAGCCGAGGACTGGCGGCGGCAGCGGCTGCGGGAACTGATCGCCCGCCTGCGGGCCTGGCAACCCAAGCGCTGGAGCCTGATGGAAAGCGCAACGCCGATCCAGCCCCTGCTGATCGGCGGCAACGACGAAACCCTGGCCCTGAGCCAGGGCCTGCTGGAGCGGGGCATCCTGGTTCCCGCCATCCGTCCCCCCACGGTGCCCAAGGGCCAGGCGCGGCTGCGCATCTCCCTGTCGGCGGCCCATACGCTGGAAGACGTGGACCGCCTGGTGGCCGCCCTGAAGGAGCTGGAATGAGCGGCGAAGACCTGGTCCTGCTCCACGGCTGGGGCATGCACGGCGGCATCTGGGCCGGGGTGAGGGAGCGGCTGGCCGAGCACTTCAATGTCCACGCCGTGGACCTGCCGGGCTACGGCGACAGCGCTTCGGTGACCCCCTACGGCCTGGAGCAGCTTGCCGCCTCCCTGGCCCAAGGTTTTCCCGGCCCGGTCCGCGTCTGCGGCTGGTCCCTGGGGGGCATGGTGGCCCAGCGCTGGGCCCTGGATTTTCCGGAACAAGTGAAGAGCCTGGTGCTGGTGGCGTCCACCCCGCGCTTCGTCAACGGCGGCGATTGGGGCCACGGCGTCGGGCAGCCGATCCTGGAGGCTTTCGCCGCCGGGCTGGAAGGGGATTACGAAGGCACCCTGAAGCGTTTCCTCTCCCTCCAGGCCAAGGGCGACGAGGAGGTGCGGGAAGTGACCCGGGCCCTGCGCGCTTCCCTGTTCGAGCGCGGACGGCCGGAAGTGGAGGCCCTGCGGGGCGGCCTCGCCATCCTGGGGGACGCGGACCTGCGGGCCGAAGCCGGCCGCATCGCCTGCCCGACGCTGCTGGTCCACGGCGACCGGGACACCCTCACCCCCCTGCCGGCGGCCCGCTGGCTGGAACAGGCCCTGCCGGACGCCCGGCTGGCCCTGGTCCACGGCGCCGCCCACGCCCCGTTCATTTCCCACCGGGACCAATTCGTCCGGGCAGTGAAGGAGTTTTTGGCATGATGCTGAAAAATCTGATTGAGCCGCCAAGACGCCAAGGCCGCCAAGAAACCCTCCTATCGGCCTTGGCGCTCTTGGCGCCTTGGCGGCTTAGATGGTTTGTTTGCAAATGACTGACGCCCTTTCCATCGACAAGGCCCAGGTGCGCCGCGCCTTCAGCCGAGCCGCCGCCGGTTACGACCACGCCGCCGTGCTGCAGCACGAGGTGTGCCGGCGCCTGGGGGAGAAGCTGGACGCCATGCGCCTGGACCCGGCCCGCATCCTGGACGCCGGGGCCGGCACCGGCTACGGCGGGCGCCTGCTGCTGGAGCGTTTTCCAAAATCCAGGCTGGTGGAACTGGACATCGCCGAAGGCATGCTCCACACCGCCCGCAGCGCCCAGCCGGGCTGGAAACGCTGGCTGCCGGTGGCGCGGCGGGACGCCTACCTCTGCGCCGACCTGGAAAACCTGCCCCTGGCCGCGGGCACCATGGACATGGTGTGGTCCAACCTCGCCATCCAGTGGTGCAACGACCCGGACCGGCTGTTCTCAGGCCTGCACCGGGTGCTGTCCCAGGACGGCCTGCTGATCTTCACCACCTTCGGCCCCGACACCCTGAAGGAACTGCGGCTGGCCTTCGGCGAACTGGACGGCTTCACCCACGTCAGCCGCTTCGCCGACATGCACGACATCGGCGATGCCCTGATGCGCAACGGTTTCGCCGCCCCGGTGATGGAGATGGAACTGTTCACCCTCACCTACGACGGCCTTCGCGCCGTGATGGCCGACCTGAAAGCCATCGGCGCCCACAATGCCACCGAAGGCCGCCGCCGGGGCCTCACCGGCAAGGCCGAGTGGCGCCGGCTGGAACAGGCCTACGAGCGCTTCCGCCGGGAGGGCAAGCTGCCCGCCACCTACGAGGTGATCTACGGCCACGCCTGGAAGGCGGAGCCCTCCCGGAAATTGCCGGACGGCAGCCAGGTGGTGCGCTTCCGGGAGCGGCCGTGAGCCAGGGGCTCTTCGTCATCGGCACCGACACCGGCGTCGGCAAGACCCTGGTGGCGGCGGCCCTGGTCCACGGTTTCGCCGCACGAGGCTTCAGGGCCGTGGGCATGAAGCCGGTGACGGCCGGGGCGGAGGAGGCCGGCGGGGCGCTGTGCTGGGAGGACGTGGAGGTCCTGAAGGCGGCGTCCAACCTGGAGGCGCCCCTGGACCTCGTCAACCCCTACCGCTTCGTTCCCCCGGTTTCGCCCCATCTGGCGGCGCGGCAGGCGGGAACGGCCATCGACCTCGCCCCCATCCGCGATGCCTATCTGGCCCTGGCAGGCCGGGCGGACCGGGTGGTGGTGGAAGGGGTGGGGGGCTTCCTGGCGCCCCTCAACGACCGGGAAACCGCCGCCGACCTCGCCGTGCTGCTCGATCTTCCGGTGGTGCTGGTGGTGGGGATGCGCCTGGGCTGCCTCAGCCACGCCCTGCTCACCGCCGAGGCGGTGGGGGCCCGGGGGCTGGAACTGGCCGGCTGGGTGGCGAACCGGCTCGACCCTTCCATGAAACGGTTCGACGACAACCTGGCCACCCTGCAAGACCGGCTTGCCGCCCCCCTCCTCGGCGTCGTTCCCCGCCTGGAGCGGCCTGACCCCGCGGAAGCCGCCCGCCATCTCGATCCCGCCCCGTTGGGGGATTGAGGGGGCGGCAACATAATAAGGTGATTTCCCCGCCGGGATACACAATTACCCCCATTGCCGCCGTCCTTTCCTCTTGCTAGACATGAATAGCAACCTGATGCACTAGGTTTTTTCCTCTCTCCAAGGGGTGTTCATGTCGGTGAAATTCCCCCTCCTGCTGGCCGCGCTGGCAGCGGCCGCCCCCCACTCCGCCCGGGCGGAGTGGGCATGGAATTTTCCGGCGCCGGTGACGCCCCTGGCCCTGGACACCCTTCACGTCCACAACACCTTCATGGCCATCGCCCTGGCGATCTTCGTGGTGGTGTTCGCCATCATGCTCTATTCCATTTTCACCCACCGCAAAAGCCGTGGCATGGAGCCGGCCACGTTCACCCGGCCGAGCACGGCGGCCCAGGTGTTCTGGACCACCATTCCCTTCCTTGTTTTCGCCTTCATCGACTTCATCCTGATGGGCATTCCCGCCTACCACAGCGTGGTGGTGATGGAGGACACCCGCAGCGACGCCGACATGGTGGTGAAGGTCACCGGCAGCCAGTGGAAGTGGCAGTACGAATACCCGGAGGAGGGGATCCGATTCGTCAGCGCCCTGGCCACCACGCCGGAGCAGATCGCCGACCGGGCGGCCAAGGGGGAGCACTACCTGCTGGAGGTGGACCACCCCCTGGTGCTGCCGGTGGGCAAGAAAGTGCGCATCCTGCTTACCTCCACCGACGTGATCCACACCTGGTGGGTGCCCCAGTTCGGCGCCAAGCGCGACGCCATCCCGGGCTTCATCCGGGAAACCTGGGCCAGGATCGAGCGCCCCGGCACCTACCGCGGCCAGTGCGCCGAACTGTGCGGCAAGGGGCACGGCTTCATGCCGGTGGTGGTGCAGGCGGTGGCGGAGCCGGAGTACCGGCTATGGGTGGCGCGGCAGAAGGGCGAGCAGGCCGCCCAGGCGGCCGGCGCGGAGCGGGTGTGGAGCCGGGACGAACTGATGAAGCAGGGCGAGACGGTCTACGGCAAGGTCTGCGCCGTGTGCCACCAGGCCCAGGGCCAGGGCATCCCCGGCGCCTTTCCGGCCCTGGCCGGGAGCAAGGTCGTCAACGGCCCCGCGCTGGACCGGCAGGGCCGGCTGGTGAAGGACGGGCACCTGGACCGGGTGATGAACGGCAAGCCGGGGACGGCGATGCAGGCGTTCAAGGCCACGCTGTCCGACAGCGAAATCGCCGGAGTAGTGACCTACGAGCGCAATTCTTTCGGCAACAAGATGGGCGACGCGGTGCAGCCGGCCCAGGTGAAGGCATTGCGGTGAGAGGTAATCAATGCAAAAGCACTGACAGGATTGACATGATTTCCAGGATTCACGGGCTAGGGGTCTTTATCCGGTAAATCCTCCCAATCCTGTTCATCCTGTCCAGGTGTTATGCAGTTCAGTTTTTTAGTTGATGGAGGCTGGAATGACCACTGGAGAACTGGCCCTGCACCAAGCGCACGCCGTCCCGCCCCGGGGCTGGCTGCGCTGGCTCACCACCACTAACCACAAGGACATCGGCACGATGTACCTGGTGTTTTCCCTTGCCATGTTCTTCGTCGGCGGGCTGATGATCCTGCTGGTGCGGGCGGAGCTGTTCCGGCCCGGCTTGCAGCTGATGGAGCCGGAATTGTTCAACCAGCTGATCGGCGTCCACGCCCTGGTGATGATCTTCATGGCCCTGATGCCGGCGGCCACCGGCTTCGCCAACTGGATGATTCCCCTGATGATCGGGGCGCCGGACATGGCCCTGCCCCGGCTCAACAACTGGAGCTTCTGGTTGCTGCCGCCGGCGGCCACGCTGCTCCTGATGCCCTTCGTCCTCGCCCTGTTCGGCGTCGGCACCGGCGCCGTCGGCACCGGCTGGACGCTCTACGCCCCCCTGTCGGTGCAGGACGGCATGGGGATGGACTTCGCCATTTTCGCCATCCACCTGCTGGGAATTTCCTCGGTGATGGGGTCCATCAACATCATCGTCACCATCCTCAACCTGCGGGCGCCGGGCATGACCCTGATGAAGCTGCCCCTTTTCGCCTGGGGCTGGCTGCTCACCGCCTTCATGCTGGTGGCGGTGATCCCGGTGCTGGCGGGGGCGGTGACCATGCTGCTCACCGACCGCCATTTCGGCACCCATTTCTTCAACGCCGGAGGGGGCGGCGACCCGATCCTGTTCCAGCACCTGTTCTGGTTCTTCGGCCACCCGGAGGTGTACATCGTGCTGTTTCCGGTGTGGGGCTTCACCCCCCACATCCTCTCGGCGTTCGCCCGCAAGCCGGTCTACGGCTACCGGGCCCAGGTCTATGCCTTCTGGGTGATCGGCGTGCTGTCGGTGATCGTGTGGGGCCACCACATTATGACCTCGGGGCTGTCCACCGCCGGCCTGCTGTACTTCATGTACAGCACCATGGCGATTTCTTTGCCTTTATCCGTTTTGTTCTTCTGCTGGATCGCCACCCTGTGGCGGGGCGCCATGACTTTCGAGGCCCCCATGCTGTTCGCCCTGGGGATGATCGTGCTGTTCGGCGTCGGCGGCCTCACCGGACTGGTGCTGGCGGATGCGGCGGCGGATGCCCAGTACCACCATTCCTACTTCGTGGTGGCGCATTTCCATTACACCCTGTTCGCCGGGGGCATCATGGGGATCATGGCCGGGGCCTATTTCTGGCTGCCCAAGATGACCGGCCACCTATACAGCGAGAAGCTGGCCCAGTGGCATTTCTGGCTCACCGCCGTGGCCTTCAACCTCACCTTCCTGCCCCAGTTCTTTCTCGGCCTGGCCGGGATGCCCCGGCGCATTCCGGACTACGCCCTGCAATTCGCCGACTTCAACTGGGTTTCCAGCGTCGGCGCCTTTTTTCTGGGGGCGGCGCAGCTGCTGTTCCTGGTCAACGTGGTGAAGTGCATCCGGGGCGGGCCCCCGGCGGGGGACAAGCCGTGGGAAGGGGCCCAGGGGCTGGAATGGACCCTGCCGTCGCCGCCGCCCCGCCACACTTTCCAGACCCGGCCGGTGGGGGAGTGAGGAGATGGAGCCGCAGCGCCGCGCCAACCGCCGCCTCGCCCTCAAGCTGGGGGCGGGGGCCTTGGCCATGGCCGGTTTCGGCTATGCCCTGGTGCCCCTGTACGACGCCTTCTGCCAAGCGACCGGGCTGAACGGGCGGACCGGCACCGCCGAGGCGGGCGCGACCGGCGTTGCGGAGGCCCGCTGGGTGACGGTGGAGTTCGACGGCACGGTCATGCCCGGCCTGCCCTGGCGCTTCGAGCCGGCGCAACTCAAGCAGCGGGTGCACCCGGGGGAGCCGGCGACCGCCTTTTTCCGGGTGAAGAATCTGGCCGACCGCCCCCTGGACGGGCGGGCGGTGCCCAGCGTCACGCCGCCGGCGGCGGCGCGGCATTTCACCAAGACCGAGTGTTTCTGCTTTGGCCGCCAGCGGCTGGAGGCGGGGGAGGAGAGGGTGATGCCGGTGACCTTCATCGTCAGCCCGGAATTGCCCCGGGAGCTGGGCACCCTCACCCTGGCCTACGCCTTTTTTCCCAGCGAGGGAGAGGAAAAATGAGCGACGAGAGCTATTACGTCCCCCACTCCAGCCCCTACCCGGCCGCCCTGGCGGGGGCCCTGTTCCTGCTGGTGCTGGGCTTCATCCTGCGGATCAACGGCCACGGCGTGGGGATCGGGTTCATGGCCGCCGGCGGGGCGGCGGCGATCTACGTGGTGGCCCGCTGGTTCGGCAGCGTGGTGGCGGAGACTCAAGGGGGGGTATTCCACCCCTGGGAGGACCGCTCCTTCCGCTGGGGCATGGCCTGGTTCATCGCCTCGGAGGTGATGTTCTTCGCCGCCTTTTTCGGCACCCTGTTTTACCTGCGCAACATTTCGGTGCCGGCTCTGGAGCAGACCGAGCTGCTATGGCCGGGCTACCAGGGGGGCTGGCCCACCAGCGGCCCGGCGGGCCAGCCCTTCACGCCCATGGCGGCCTGGGGCGTCCCGGCCCTGAATACCTTGATCCTTCTCAGTTCCGGCGTCACCGTCACCTGGGCCCACTGGGGCCTGCTGAAGAACCGCCGCAACCAGCTCATCGCCGGTCTGGCCCTGACCGTGGCCCTGGGGCTGGCCTTTCTCGGCTTTCAGGCCTACGAGTACCGGCACGCCTACACCGAACTGGGCCTGACCCTGGGGGCCGGCGTCTACGGCGCCACCTTTTTCATGCTTACCGGCTTCCACGGCCTCCACGTCACCATCGGCGCCGTCGCCCTGTCGGCCATCCTGGGGCGGGCGGTCAAGGGACACTTCACCCCGGAAGACCATTTCGGCTTCGAGGGCGCCGCCTGGTACTGGCATTTCGTGGACGTGGTGTGGCTGATGCTGTTCGTGTTCGTGTACTGGCTGTGAAAGGGAGAGTCGCGTAGCGACACTTCTCCCCTGTTAACGGGGCGATAGAAGGCCGAGATAGAACCCGCCCATGAGCAGCGCGAACAGCGCCAGGGACAGGGAGACGCGCAGGGTCAGCGCCTTGGCGGCCCGGTCGCCCCGGTCCGGATTCCGGGCGATGAAGGCGAGGGCGGCGAACAGGCTGCCGGCGATCAGGGCGAGCAGGAGGAGGATCAGGAGTTTGAACATGGAAGTCTCCGCAGGGAGGGTGTCCCTTCACTATAGAGAACCGGAAAGCCCATGAGGGGCTACCGTTTCCGCCCCCGATGGGTTCCGACCCTGGCGACGCTGGCCGTGCTGCCCCTGCTGGTGCAGCTGGGCCTGTGGCAGTGGCACAAGGGCCAGGGGAGGCTGGAGCTGCAGCGGCGCATGGAGTCGCTGGCCACGGCGCCGCCCGTGGAAATCGGTTCCCGCCTGCTGTCCGGCGAGGGCCTGCGCCATCGGCGGGTGGTGTTGCGGGGAGATTACGATCCCGGCCATCAATTCTTGCTGGATAACCAGGTGCTCGGCGGGCGGGCGGGATTCCACGTGCTGACCCCGCTGCGCATTGAAGGTGGCGAGATGCGGGTGCTGGTCAACCGGGGCTGGGTGCCCCTGGGGCGCAGCCGCAGCGAGCTTCCGGCAGTGGCGCCGCCACCGGGCCGGGTGGAGGTGACCGGCACGGTGTGGGTGCCGGGGGTGCCGAAGTCGGTTCCGCCTGTTTCGGGGCTGGTATGGGAAGGGATCGATCTGGCCCGCTACCGGGAAAGGGTGCCGTTCCCCCTCCAGCCCTTCGCCGTCCGGCTGGAACCCGGCGAAGCCGGTTGCTATGCCTGCGATTGGCCCCGGCCGGACGAGCGGGCGGGGGTGAATCTGGGCTATGCCCTGCAGTGGTTCGGCATGGCCGGGGTGTTGGTGGGGTTCTACCTTTACGCCAGCCTGGTTAAGGATGAAGGATGAAGGATGAAGGATGAAGGATGAAGGATGAAGGATGAAGGATGAAAAAAAGGGCGGTTGGCCCGTCGTTCTTATGGTGATGGTGTTGTTCGCCACGCCGGTGGCGGTGGGCTCGGCCTTGTTTTTTTCCGGCTGGCGCCCGGCCGCTCCCGCGGTCCACGGCACCCTGGTGCAGCCGCCCCGGCCCGTGGCGGGGGATTTTCGCGGCCACTGGACCCTGCTGTATTTCGGGCGGGGGGACTGCCCGCCCGGTTGCCGGGCGGGGCTGGGAAAAATGCGCCAGGTGCATCTTGCCCTGGGGCGGGAACGGGGCCGGGTGCGGCGGGTGTTCGCGGCCCAGGGGACAACGCTTGCCGGGACGACGGAGGAGCTTTACCGTTCCTTTCCCGGCCTGGTTCTGGCGACGGCCGGCGGGATGGAGGCGTGGGCGCGGGATGGGGGGATCTACCTCATTGACCCCCTGGGCAATCTGGTCCTGGCCTACGGGGCGGAAGCCGACCCCGGCGGCATGCGCCGGGACCTGTCCCGGCTGCTGGCCTATTCCTGGGCCGGGTGAGAAAGGAGCGGGCTGAAATGAGCGTGTCGCGGTTAGCCATCATGGCGGCGATCCTGGCCTGGGGCGTGGTGGCCCTGGGGGCCTACGTGCGCCTGTCCGACGCCGGCCTCGGCTGCCCGGATTGGCCCGGGTGCTACGGCCATATCGGTGTTCCCTCCGCCCCGGCTGCCCAGGCGGCGTTTCCCGACCGGCCCCTGGAGGCGCCCAAAGCGTGGAAGGAGATGGCCCACCGCTATGGGGCGGGGACGCTGGGGGTGCTGATTGTCGCGGTTTTCGTTCGGTCCCGGGTGGAGCGCCTTCCCCCGGCCTTGCCCGCCATCCTGCTGGGACTGGTGGTTTTTCAGGCGCTGCTGGGCCGGTGGACGGTGACGGAACTGCTTCAGCCCGCCATCGTCACCGCCCATCTCCTGGGGGGAATGGCGGTCCTGGCACTGCTGGCCTGGCTGGCGTTTTCGCGGGGAGGGGTGGGGGGCGTGGCGGAAGGAGGGCTGCGCTTTTGGGCGGGGGCGGGGCTGGCACTGGTGGCGGCGCAAATCGCCCTGGGGGGATGGACCAGCTCCCATTACGCTGCCCTCATCTGCGGCGAAGGCCTCGGTTGCCGGGGCGCCTGGGTGCCGGAGATGGATTTCGCCGCCGGGTTTTCCCTGGCCGGCGTTCCATCCGGCGAGGGCCTGACCGCCATCCACTGGAGCCACCGGCTGGGGGCACTGGCGGTGGTCGGGACGCTGGCGCCCCTGGGTGTTCGCCTGTTGCGGACTGCCGGGTTGGGGGGGTGGGGCGTGCTGCTGCTGGGGCTGCTGGGGGTCCAGGTGGGGCTGGGTATTGCCAACGTGGCCCTGGGTCTTCCCCTGGCCGCGGCGGTGCTGCACAACGCCGTGGCCGCGCTGCTGCTGGTGGTGATGGTGGCGCTGAACCGGACGCTGTCTCTTCAAAGGAGTCGGCCATGACCTCGATTACTCTTTCCGTCCGCCGCCCTGCAGGGGAAAAGCTGCGGGAGTTCTATGCCCTGTGCAAGCCCCGGGTGGTCAGCCTGATCGTTTTCACCGCCGTGATCGGCATGGTCCTCGCCTCTCCCGGCATGGTCCCCCTTCAGCCCCTGCTGGCGGGCACGGCGGGGATCGCCCTGGTGGCGGGGGCGGCGGCGGCCCTGAACTGCCTGATCGAGCGCCGGCTGGATGTCCTGATGGCGCGCACCCGTCATCGCCCCTTGCCGGCCGGCCGCCTGGGGGCGGGGGAAGCCCTGGCCTTCGCGGTTCTGCTGGGGGCGGCGGGGCTGGCGCTGCTGCACTTCCTGGTGAACCCCCTCACCATGGTCCTCACCCTGGCGACCTTCGTCGGCTATGCGGTGGTCTACACCGTGTTTCTCAAGCCGGCCACGCCCCTCAACATCGTCATCGGCGGCGCGTCGGGGGCCATGCCGCCGGTGCTGGGGTGGGCGGCGGTCACCGGCGGCGTGTCCGGGGAGGCCTTGATCCTGTTCCTGATCGTTTTTGCCTGGACCCCGCCCCACTTCTGGTCCCTGGCCCTGTACCGGAGCGGCGAATACGCCCGGGCCGGCATTCCCATGCTGCCGGTAACCCACGGCAGCGAGTTCACCCGGCTGCACATTCTGCTCTACACCGTGATCCTGGCCACGGTGTCCGTCATGCCCTACGGCAGCGGCATGAGCGGTCCGGTCTACCTGGCCGCCGCCCTGTCGCTGGATGTGGGGTTCCTGGGCTACGCGCTGAGCTTGTACGTGGCTTACAGCGATGCCCTTTCCCGCCGCACGTTCCGCTATTCCATTACTTACTTGACGCTGTTGTTCGCCGCCTTGCTGGTGGACCATTATCTGCCCTGGCGCTGATTTTCGTTTTCTGCGGCACATGGGGTGGAGCACGAGGTGCGGGGCCGCGACGGCGCTTGCTCTTGTATAACGGGGTGCGTAACTTTCTCTATTCTCAGGGCTTCCCGAAAACGGTTGCAAAATTGATTTAGGTCAACTAGCATGGTGGCGCTTTTTCGCTCGTCCGCCGCTGTTTTTGCCCCGGCGGGGCGGGCTCTGGAGACGGTTCGTGGGGGAGGTAGGCTTATGTCGATAGCCGTGGCGCGTGTCGCATTTTGCGGAGCCGAAAAATGAACGGGCCGGACCAGATTCATGCGCCGATCCCCTGTTCCGACTGCGGCATCTACCAGCTTTGCCTGCCGACCAGCATCGGCCAGGCGGACGTGGATTTGCTCGACAAGATCGTCAAGAACCGCCGCATCTTCAAGCGCGGCGACTACCTCTACCGCCTCAATCATCCGTTCCAATCCGTATACGCCATCCGCAGCGGCTCGGTCAAAACCTATGTCCTGATGGATGACGGCCGCCTGCAGATCACCGGCTTTCACATCGCCGGTGAGCTCCTGGGTTTGAGCGCCGTCAACACGCGGGTCTACAGTTGCGAGGCCCGGGCCCTGGAAACCACGTCGGTGTGCGAAATCCCCTTCGACCGCCTGGAGGAACTGGGCCAGCAGGTGCCGTCCCTGCAATACCAGATGCTGCGCATCATGAGTCGGGAGATCGCCCACAACCAGGAGCTGATGCTGCTTCTGGGGAGGAAGAACGCGGAGGAGCGCCTCGCCACCTACCTTATCAGTCTGTCTTCCCGCTTCGCCAAGCGCAGCTATTCCGCCACCGAGTTCAACTTAAGCATGTCCCGGGGCGATATCGGCAACTACCTCGGCATGGCGGAGGAGACCGTGTGCCGCGTCTTGGCGCGGTTCGAGCAGGAGGGGTTGATCGCCATGCAGCGCCGCCTGGTCCGTCTCAAGGACGTCGATCGCCTATCCGCCGTCGCAAGGGGGAACGGCAAGTCCGAATCCCCTGCGGAATTAGTAGGGTAATCGGCCGGAATGTGGCGCCGTTACTTGAATGAACAGGATGGTTGACCTGCGTCAGGGTTTTTTTGCCTGAATCGGGATAAATTAGTACCGTTGTACCAAAGTGCACGGCCTGTGCCTTTTGACACACCGTTTTTTGACCGGGCGGACTCTGGAGGGTTGAGGGGAGGATGCTTGATAAGGGAAGAACACGGTAGCCGGTACATGGGGAAAGCTTAGGCTTTAATTTTTCAAGGAGGAAATTATGGCAGCAGTGGGTACTGCAAGTACCGAGCAATACAATTACGATATTGTTCGGAAATTCTCGATCATGGCCCTGTTTTGGGCGGTCATTGGGATGTTGATGGGGGTGTTGATCGCTTCCCAGTTGGCCTGGCCTATCCTGAACCTGGATCCCTGGTTCACCTTCGGTCGTTTGCGCCCGATTCATACCGGTGGCGTGATTTTTGGTTTCGGCGGCTGCGCGTTGTTTGCGACCAGCTATTACATTGTGCAGCGTACCTGCCAAGCCCGCCTCTTCGGCAGCGGCCTGGCTAGCTACACCTTCTGGGCGTGGCAGCTGATCATCGTTCTGGCCGCTTCCAGCTATGTGTTGGGCTATAGCCAGGGCAAGGAATACGCCGAGATGGAATGGCCCATCGATCTGCTGATCGACGTGACCTGGGTGGCCTACATCGTGGTGTTCGTGGGTACCGTGATGAAGCGCAAGCAGCCCCACATCTACGTCGCCAACTGGTTCTACATCGTGTTCCTGCTGGCCGTGGCGCTGCTGCACATCGGCAACAGCCTGGCGATTCCCGTCGGCCTGACCACCATGAAGTCCTACCCGCTGTTCGCCGGTACCCAGGATGCAATGCTCCAGTGGTGGTACGGCCACAACGCGGTGGGTTTCTTCCTGACCGCCGCCTTCCTCGGCATGATGTACTACTTCGTGCCCAAGCAGGCCGGTCGTCCGATCTACTCCTACCGCCTGTCCATCGTGCACTTCTGGGCCTTGTCCTTCATGTACATGTGGGCCGGTCCTCACCACCTGCACTGGACCGCGCTGCCTGACTGGGTGTCCTCCATGGGCGCCACTTTCTCCATCATGCTGTTGCTCCCCTCCTGGGGCGGCATGATCAACGGCATCATGACCCTGTCCGGTGCCTGGGATAAGCTGCGTTCCGACCCCATCATGCGCTTCATGATCGTGGCCCTGTCCTTCTATGGCATGTCCACCTTCGAAGGCCCGATGATGTCCCTCAAGGACGTCAACGCCCTGTCCCACTACACCGACTGGACCGTGGGTCACGTGCACTCCGGCGCTCTGGGCTGGGTGGCGATGATTTCCTTCGGCGCGCTGTATCACATGATTCCCCGTCTGTGGGACACCAAGCTGTACAGCACCAAGCTGGTGACCGTCCACTTCTGGCTGGCTACCATCGGCATCCTGCTGTACATCACCGCGATGTGGATCTCCGGCATCATGCAGGGTCTGATGTGGCGTGCGTTCGACGACTTCGGCAACCTCCAGTATTCCTTCGCCGAAACCGTTGCCGCCATGCACCCCTTCTACGCGATGCGCGCCCTGGGTGGTCTGGTGTTCCTGGGCGGCATGCTGGTGATGGTTTACAACTGCTGGAAGACCATCGCCCAAGGCAAGGCTGCTGAAGCTGCCGTGGCTCCTGCCGCCGCCTGACCGGAACCTACTGACGAAATCGTGTGCGGCCGGGGCGCTGCCCCGGCTGCGAAATACAGAATAGAGAGGGAAACATGAAACACGACTCGATCGAAAGAAACGTCGGGCTGATGATCGTCATGATGATGTTGGCCATCAGCATCGGCGGCTTGGTGGAAATCATTCCGCTGTTCTTCATCAATGAAACCGTAGAGAAGGTGGACGGGGTCCGTCCCTACACCCCTCTGGAGCTGCGCGGCCGCGACATTTACGTCCGGGAGGGCTGCTTCCTGTGCCATTCCCAGATGATCCGTCCGTTCCGTGACGAGCAGCTGCGTTATGGCCACTACTCCCTGGCCGCGGAATCCCAGTACGACCATCCGTTCCAGTGGGGTTCCAAGCGCACCGGTCCCGACCTGGCCCGCGTTGGCAAGAAGTACTCCAACGAGTGGCAAGTGGCCCACTTGATGGACCCCCAGGCGATGGTGCCGGAATCCGTCATGCCCAAGTATCCGTTCCTGCAGCAGACCAAGCTGGACTACTCGGACGTGGCTGACCGCATGGCCGCCCTGCGCTTGACCGGCGTTCCCTACTCCGCCAACCAGGCTGAGCTGGACAAGAACATCAAGCAGTTTGGCGCCGATACGGCGAAGATGCTGCATATGCCCGATGCTTCCAAGAACCTGGTTGACCAGGCTCAAAACGGCTTCGGCGGCATTGCGGGCAACTACGACGGCGATGCGGCTAACGTTACCGAAATGGATGCTCTGGTTGCCTATCTCCAGGTACTTGGCACCATGGTCGACTTCAAGAAGTACGACAACGATCAATTCGTGAAGTACCGCTAATCGAAGGAGATGTCCCGATGGAATGGCTTAACTGGTTCAAAAGCTTCGAGAACACTAAGCCGGTGGCGCTGGTGATTTTCTTCACGTGCTTCTGCTTGGTGCTGTTTTACCTCTACGGCAGCAAGAAGCGCGGCGAGCGCCTGGAATCCTACCGGGACATCCCGCTGATGGATGACAACCAAGACGTTAAGGGAGCCAAACAATGAGTCATGAGACTGAATCGAAATTCCAGAACACCACTGGACACGTCTGGGACGAGGACCTGCAAGAGTTCAACAATCCCCTTCCCGGCTGGTGGCTCTGGACCTTCTATGCAACGATGATCTTCGCCGTGGTCTACTGGGTGTTCTACCCGTCCTGGCCGATCGGCAAGACGTTCCTGAAAGGCATTAACACCATCGAGTACGTGAACGACAAGGGCGAGAAGAAATCCAGCTCCTGGAACACCCGCGCCCTGCTGCTGCAGGACATGAACGAAGCGTCCAAGGCCCAGGAAAAGTGGGTGAGCAAGCTGGCCGCCACCCCCTTCGACAAGATCAACACCGATCCTGAGCTGAAGGCTTTCGTGGTGTCCGCGGGCAAGGTGCTGTTCCAGGATAACTGCGCTGCCTGTCACCAGAGCGGCGGCCAGGGCAAGTTCAACTTCGCGCCCAACCTGACCGACGACGACTGGATCTTCGGCGGTAGCTACGACGCCATCCAGCAAACCCTGGTCAACGGTCGTCACGGCATCATGCCGGCCAAGGGCGGCAACGCTGCTCTGACCGACGCCGACGTGACCGCCCTGGCCAACTACGTCCTCAGCCTCTCCGGCGAGCAGGCCAATGCGGCCAGCGCCGAAAAAGGCAAGGAACTGTTCGCTGGTGCCGGCGTCTGCTTCTCCTGCCACGGTGCTGACGGCAAGGGCAACCAGGCCATCGGCTCCGCCAACCTGACCGACAAGATCTGGCTGTGGGCCAATGTGCCCGGCGCCAAGTCTGCCGACGAGAAGGTGGCAGCGGTGAAGGAAGTGATCACCACCGGTCTGAACCGCGGCGTGATGCCTGTCTGGAAGGGCCGTCTGTCCGACGAGCAGATCAAGCTGCTTACGGCGTACGTGCACGAGCTGGGCGGCGGCAAGTAACCCGCGCTTTTGGGTAACTGAAACGCTGGCGCCGCAAGGGCCCCGGGACGCAAGTCCGGGGCCCTTTTTTCTTTTCCGGGGACATTTCCCCCGAATGGGTTCAAAATAACAATTTGTGTTGCCGCCCCGGGCACATTAGAATTTACTGATAAATCGGGCGGCCTTAGGCCGAACTTAAAATGGCTGGAGTTATGTGATGGAAAACCAAGCATCAAACGAGGGGTCCCTTTACCAAAAGCGCATTCCCATCTATCCCCGCTCAGTGAAAGGCAAGTTCCGCAACTTCAAATGGGCGATTCTCGCCGTTGCCTACCTGGTTTACTTCGGCCTGCCCTGGCTGCCCTGGGAGCGGCCTGACGCCCCGGACCAAGCGGTCCTGTTCGACCTGGTTGGCCGCCGCTTTTTCATCTTCGACATGGCCCTCTACCCCCAGGACATCATCGCCTTGTCGATGGCGCTATTCATCGCCGCCGTGACCCTGTTCTTCGTCACCACCCTGGTGGGGCGCGCGTTTTGCGGCTATTTCTGCTTCCAGACCATCTGGACCGATTTCTACATCTGGATTGAACACCTGGTGCAGGGGGAACGCCCTGCCCGGATCCGGCTCCACAAGCAGCCGTGGAATTTCGAAAAAATCCGCAAATACGGGCTTACCCATGCCCTCTGGCTCCTGGCTTCTTTCTGGACCGCGCTGACTTTCGTGCTGTATTACGGCTACGCCCCGGAGTTGCTGCATAAATTCTTCACCGGGGAGATGGTGAATGCCGGCTACATCACCGTTATCGCGCTGACCATTTCCACCTACCTGGCCGCCGCCCTGCTGCGGGAGCAGGTGTGCATTTACATGTGTCCCTACGCCCGGTTCCAGGGGGTGATGTACGAACCCGAAACCCTGGTGGTGACCTATGAAACCAAGCGGGGCGAAGGCACCAAGGGCCGGCATCCCGCCGTCCAGGGCGCGCGCACGCGGGAAGAGCGCCAAGCCCAGGGCTACGGCGACTGCATCGATTGCGAGATGTGCGTCCAGGTGTGCCCGGAAGGGATCGACATTCGCGACGGCCTGCAGTACAAGTGCATCTCCTGCGGCCTGTGCATCGACGCCTGCAACACCATCATGGATTCCATGGGCTACCCCCGCGGCTTGGTGCGCTACGATTCGGAGACCAACGCCAAGAGCGACAATCCGGTCCAGCCCAAGCTGGACCTGCTGCGCATCCGGACCATCGGCTACGGCATCTTCATCCTCATCATGACCGGCATCCTGGTCTACAACCTGGCCACCCGCACCTCCTTCGAGGAAAGCGTGCAGCAGGTTCGCCAGCCGCTGTTCGTGGTCCTGACCGACGGGGAGATTCGCAACCGTTATCAGGTGCGCATCACCAACAAGACCGATCATGAGGAAACCTACGTCATTACCACCAAGGGTATTCCCGACGGCGCCCTGGATTTCGGCGGCCTGACCAACGAGGTGAAAGTGCGCGCGGGCAAGAGCCTGATGGTGCAGGTCAACGTGAAGCTCACCCCCGAAGAAGCCGCAAAAACCGATACCTTTGAGTTTATAATCACCCCCAAGGACAAACCGGAAGAGGCGGGTATCCGCAAGGTACGCTTCTCCTCCAAACACGAAGGGTGATATGAATCTGGTTGAAACGCTGTTCGGCGGGATACTGCTGATTGTAGGGACGTACCAGTTGCTGCGCCTCGCCAAAATAGGAAACTATTGGCGGGGCGTCCTGAGCGGCTTGTTTCCGACCGTGGGCTATCTGGTGCTGGCTTCGCGCCAGTGGCCCGGCGGCGACGTGGTGACGGTGCACGTCACGGTGTTTCTCGCCGCGGCGACGGTGATGACCATCATCGGCGGCAACAAGCAGGGTGGGACGGCCAAGCTGCACTGGGCGCCCGTCATGCTGGTGGCGTTCTTTGCCGGCTTGGCGGTTCTTATGGCTTCGTTCGTCATGATCTCGATTCGGGGTCTGCCGCCGGAGTTGGCCAAGCTGTTTCTGCCCAATGCGGCCAATCGTCAGGTCCATACGGCTTTTTCCGGCGTGGTCCCGCACGACGACAATGCCGCCAAGACCATTTCCCAGCACCTGAATGCCCAGGAACGGCAGCGCAAGCTGGGGTGGAACGTGGAGCTTCGCGGCCTGGAGGACGCCGCCCGCAATCGCGGTGCGGAGGTCAGCGTTACCGCCTGGGACCGGGAAATGAAACCGCTGCGAAACGCCCGCGTGAAGCTGGTCCTGCAACCCCTGGCCCACACCGAGGGAACCCGCGACGTCACCCTAAGCGAAACCGAACCCGGCTCCTACCGGGGACGCGTGGAGTTCAGCCAGCCCGGGCGCTGGGTTCTGGACTTGCAGATTGAACGCGGCAACGACAAATATCAGGTTGAACACAGCGTAAGCGTACCGAAGGCCTGATGACCGGGAACTGCTTCCACTGCGGCGAGCCGGTGCCCTCGGGCATCGACTATTCCGTCGTTATCCAGGGAGAGAAGCGCGACATGTGCTGCCTGGGCTGCGAGGCCGTAGCCCAGGCCATCGTCGACAACGGCCTGGAAGCCTATTACCAGCATCGCACCGCCCTGCCCCAGAGCGCTCGCGACCTGATCCCGGAAGAGCTGCGCAAGCTCGACCTCTATAACCATCCCGAAATCCAGAAAAGCTTCGTCATCACCCCGGCGGAGCATCTCAAGCAGGCGTCCCTGATCCTGGAAGGCATCACCTGCGCCGCCTGCGTCTGGCTCAACGAGCGCCATCTCCAGCAGCTTCCGGGGGTGACCGACGTGATGGTCAACTATTCCACCCATCGCGCCCGGGTTACCTGGGACGAACGGGAAATCGACCTCGCCCGCATCCTGCGGGAAGTCCAGTTGCTGGGTTACAACGCCTACCCCTTCAACGCCAAGCAGCAGGAAGACGTCCGCAAGAAGGAACGCCAGCGGGACCTGCGGCGCATCGCCGTGGCCGGAATTTCCATGATGCAGGTGATGATGCTGGCGGTAGCCCTCTACGCCGGCGACTACAGCGGCATCGAGGCCAGCACCAAAGACCTGCTGCGCTACGCCAGCCTGGTGCTGACCCTGCCGGTGATGCTCTACGCCGCCATCCCCTTCTACAAGAGCGCCTGGCGGGCGCTGCAATCCGGCCGCATGAACATGGACGTGCCGGTGACCCTGGCGATCTTCGTCGCCTTCGGAGGCAGCCTGTGGATGACCGCCAAGGGGGCGGGGGTGGTGTACTACGACGCGGTGTGCATGTTCAGCCTGTTCCTCCTCACCACCCGCTTCCTGGAACGCAACGCCCGGGAGAAATCCACCGAGGCGGCGGAGAACCTGCTGCGCATGGTGCCGGCCATGGCCACCCGCCTGCAGGACGGCGGGCAGCAGGTGGTGCCGGTGATGGAACTGGAAGCCGGCGACCTTATCCTGGTCAAGCCCGGCGAGAGCATTGCCGCCGACGGCAGCGTGACGGAAGGGGCGAGCAGCGTCGACGAATCCCTCCTCACCGGCGAAAGCCGCCCGGTGCCGAAGGAAGCCGGCGTCGCCGTGATCGCCGGCAGCCTCAACCTGGAAGGGCCCCTGCAAGTGCAGGTGACCGGGGTGGGGGAAAACACCGTGATCGCCGGCATCATCCGCATGCTGGACCGGGCCCAGGCGGAAAAGCCCCGCCTCGCCCAGTTGGCGGACCGGGTGGCGGGGCACTTCACCTACGGACTGCTGGCCCTCGCCGCCGTCACCGCCCTGGGCTGGTGGCTGGTGGACCCGGCCAAGGTCTTCGCCGTGACCCTGTCGGTGCTGGTGGTGACCTGCCCCTGCGCTTTGTCCCTCGCCGCGCCGGCCGCCTTCGCCGCCGCCGGTTCGCGCCTGTTGAAGCAAGGCATCCTGCTCACCCGGGGCCATGCCCTGGAGACCCTGTCCCACGTCAATCATGTGGTGTTCGACAAGACCGGCACCCTCACCTTCGGCAAGCCCTTTCTGCATCAGACCGTGGTCCTGGCCGACCTGCCCGCAAGCCGCTGCCTCGCCATCGCCGCCAGCCTGGAGCAGGCCTCCGAGCACCCCCTGGCGGCCAGCTTCCTGTGCGCGGTGGAGCCGGGTGCCCTCTTGCCCGTGGAGCAGGCGCAAAACACGCCGGGCAAGGGCGTGGCGGGCATCATCGGCGGGGTGCGCTATACCCTGGGCAATCGCCAGTTGTCGCCCCATACCCCCGAGGGGGACGTGGCCGGCGTGCCGGAAGGGGCGACGGTGGTCTGGCTGTGCGACGAAACGCGCCCCCTGGCGGCTTTCGCCCTGGCCGACGAATTGCGCCCCCGGGCGCGGGAGGCGGTGGAGCAGCTGAAGGCTGCCGGCATGCGCGTCACCATCCTGAGCGGCGACTCCCGGCCGGCGGTGAATTACATCGCGGCCCAGCTGGGGGTGGAATCCCTTTACTGGGAACAGCGGCCGGAAGACAAGCTGGCCGTCCTCAAGCGGTTCCAGCAGGAGGGGGAGGTGGTGGCCATGGTGGGGGACGGGGTGAACGACGCCCCGGTGCTGGCCGGCGCCCAGGTATCCATGGCCATGGGGAGCGGCACCGACGTGGCCCGGGCCACCAGCGACATCGTGCTCCTGACCCAGAATCTGGTGGACGTGTCCCGGGCCCTGGAAACCGGCCGGGAGAGCATCAAGATCATGGGCCAGAATTTCGTCTGGGCCATCGGCTACAACGCGCTGGCGGTGCCCATCGCCGTCTTCGGCTACATCCCGCCCTGGCTCGCCGCCATCGGCATGTCCGTCAGTTCCCTGGTGGTGGTGGTCAACGCCCTGAGATTGCGTTAGGCCGCCACAGCAGGTAGAGTGGGGCTCCTGTAACCGCAACAAGCCGCGTAACCCCATGGATGGAATTCTGATTTACCTCTTGAGCATCACCTTCTTCATCGTCATTTTCGCCGGCCTCGGCTTTTTCTGGGCGGTGCGCAGCGGTCAGTTCGAGGATATGGAGGGGCCGGCCCAGCGCATCCTGATGGACGACGACGACCCCATGATCCCGCGCCGGCGGTTGAAGGACGGGGAAAATTAGAATACACTGGGCCCGTTGTGGTTTTTGACACACTACCTTTACTAACCGGGAGGATTAAGAATGTTCACCAGAGACGGTTTGCCCATGCTGTTTGTGCTGGGCCTGATTGCGATTTCCTATCTTAGCTTCCTGTCGGTGATTTTCTCCTGACCGGCTGGCTGGATGAATAAAAAAGGCGCCCTTGCGGCGCCTTTTTTATTTGTCGTGCGCCCGGCAGGGCGCACTTACTTGGAGGTGGAAGTCCTCTACACGCCCGGCAAGGGGAAGAGTTAGCTGAACGGCAAGGGTGTTCCGGGTGACTGGAAATCTGGAGGAAGCCGAAGGCAAAGCGCTGGCCTGACGAACAGGAAGCGGAT
>DDYH01000022.1 GCA_002347615.1 Gallionellaceae bacterium UBA2239
GTAACCCCGTCCCCTACTCGATCGCACAGGCGGCCTAGGCGCCGCCCTCCGCGGCGCGGATCACGGACTTCATCTGGAGCAGCGCCTTCTGCTCGATCTGGCGGATGCGCTCGGCGGAGACGCCGAATTCGGCGGCCAGTTCATGCAGGGTGGCGCTGCCGTCCTCATTCAGCCAGCGGGCCTCGATGATGCGGCGGCTGCGGGGGTCCAGATTGGTCAGGGCCTTCCCCAGGCCTTTTTCGCGCAGCGTGCCGAGCTGTGCGTTTTCCAACAGCGCCAGGGGTTCGTCGTGGGGGTCGGCCAGATAGTCGATGGGGCCGTAGCCCTCTTCCCCGTCTGCGCTATACCCTTCCAGGGCGACGTCCTGGCCCCCCAGGCGCATCTCCATCTCCACCACGTCGGATTCCTTGACGTTGAGGTGCTGGGCCATGGCCGTTACCTCGCCGGGGCTCAGGGTTTCCGACCCCGGCTTGAGGCTGCGCAGGTTGAAGAACAGCTTGCGCTGGGCCTTGGTGGTGGCCACTTTGACCATGCGCCAGTTGCGCAGGATGAAATCGTGGATTTCGGCGCGAATCCAGTGGACGGCGAATGACACCAGCCGCACCCCCCGCTCCGGGTCGAAGCGGCGCACCGCCTTCATCAGGCCGATGTTGCCTTCCTGGATCAGGTCGGCGTGGGGCAGGCCGTAGCCCAGGTAACCCCGGGCGATGTTGACCACCAGGCGCAGATGGGACAGAACCAGGGTGCGGGCCGCCTCCAGGTCGTCGTTCTGGCGGAAGCGGGTGGCGAGTTCATGCTCCTCCTCGGCGGTGAGCAGCGGAAAGCGCTGCACCGTCCGGATGTAGCTCTCCAGGCTGGCCGCCGAGGCGGGCGAGGGAAAAGCCAATGCAGTTGTCGTCATCGTTCAACCTCCTTGGAGCTATTTTAGCACTCGCAAAATGCGAGTGCCAATGCCCGGATAAAGTTCACATTCCCTGATGGGAAAGAGGTTTTCAGCCGAGGCGGCCGGGATGGCGCAGGTGGCGGCCCACGGCGATATAGGCGCCGATCCAGCCCAGCAGTGCGGCCCCTCCCAACAGGGCCAGGGCGTCGGCGGGGCCAGGCAGGTGGAGGCGGACCTCGGTGCCGTACTGGCTGGCCAGATCGGCTACGGCGGAATTCAGCAGCAGCAGGCTGGCGGCCACCACCAGCCACGCCACCAGCCCCCCCAGCAGGCCCTGGAGGGCGCCGGCGTAGAGGAAGGGGCGACGGATGAAGGCGTCGGTGGCGCCGATCAGGGTGCTGACCTCGATTTCGTCCCGCAGGGTGAGGATCTGCAGGCGGATGGTGTTGCCGACGATGGCCAGCAGCGCCACCGCCAGGAGGGCGGCCAGGATCAGGACGCCGTGTCGGCCCACCTGGAGCAGGGCATAGAAGCGCTTGGCCCAGGCGGAATCCAGCTGGGCGGCGTCCACCTTGGGCAACTGCTGGAGCTCGGCGCGCAGGGCTTCCAGCTCCGCCGGGTCGTCGCTGCGGGGATGGACGATGAAGGCGTCGGGGAGGGGGTTGCGCTCCAGGGTGGCGGCCAGGTCCTCGATGCCGGCGCTTTTCACCAGTTCCTTGAGGGCGGCATCCTTGGGGACGAATTCGGCTTTCTCCACCCCCTTCGTCTGGCGCAGGCGCTGGGCGAGTTCCGCCGCATCCGCCTGGCTGGCGCTGCCCTGGAGGAACAGGGTGATCTGGGATTCGCTCTCCACGCCGGCAAACTGGCGCAGGTTGTCGATCACCGCGTAGAGGCCGGCGGGAAGGCTCAGGGTGACGCCGATCACCAGGGCGGTCAGCAGGTTGGTCGGGCGGAACAGGCGGCCCAGGGCCTGGAGGAAGGTGTGCCAGTGGATGGAAACCAGGTTCATGGCCGCATTTCCCCCTGCTGCAGGGTCAACACCCTTGCCGGCAGTCTGTTGATGAGGTGCTCGTCGTGGGTGGCGATGACCACCGTCACCCCCACCTGGTGGAAGGCGCGGAACATCTCGATGATGCCGTTGGCGTAGTCCGGGTCCAGGTTGCCGGTAGGCTCGTCGGCCAGCAGGATGGCGGGGCGGTTGACGATGGCGCGGGCGATGCACACCCGTTGCTGCTCACCGCCGGAAAGGGTGACGGGGCGGGCCTTTTCCCGCTCCAGCAGGCCCACCTTGTCCAGGGCGGCGCGCACCCGCTTGGCCGCCTCGGCGTGGGGAAAGCCGCTGATCTGGAGGGGCAGGGCCACGTTGTCGAACACCGTGCGGTCGTAGAGCAGCTTGTGGTCCTGGAAGATCAGGCCCAGGTTGCGGCGCAGGTAGGGGATGGCGGAGCGGCGCAGCTTGCTCACGTTCTGGCCATTCACCA
The DNA here is from genome assembly GCA_002347615.1 of Gallionellaceae bacterium UBA2239. Lineage (GTDB taxonomy): Bacteria > Pseudomonadota > Gammaproteobacteria > Burkholderiales > UBA9220 > UBA2239. The sequence goes on from DDYH01000022.1 coordinate 2,365, forward strand.
CCACGCTGCCGCTGGTGGGGCGCTCGATGGCGGCGATGAGGTTGAGCAGGGTGGATTTGCCGGCGCCGGTGTGGCCGGTGATGACGGCCATCTCGCCCTTGGCGATTTCGAAGCTGAGGTCGCGCAGGGCCTGGTGGCCGCCGCGGTAGCTTTTGCTCACCCCGTCGAAGCTGATCATTCGAACAGGGCGTCCACGAACTCGGCGGCGACAAAGGGATGCAAATCCTCCTGCTTCTCCCCGACGCCGATGAAGCGCACCGGCACCGGCCGGGTCTTGGCGATGGCGGCGATCATGCCGCCCTTGGCGGTGCCGTCCAGCTTGGTCAGCGCCAGGCCGGTGACGCCCAGGGCGTCGTCGAAGGCCTTTACCTGGGCGAGGCCGTTCTGGCCGGTGTTGGAATCCAGCACCAGCAGCACCTCGTGGGGCGCGCTGGGGTCGGCCTTGGCGATGACGCGGTGAATCTTTTTCAGCTCCTCCATCAGGTGGAGCTGGGTCGGCAGCCGGCCGGCGGTGTCCGCCAGCACGATGTCGATGCCCTTGGCCCGGGCGGAATGGATGGCGTCGAAAATCACCGCCGCCGCATCGTTGCCTTCCTGCATGATCACCGGCACGTTGTTGCGCTCGCCCCAGGCCGCCAGCTGCTCCCGGGCGGCCGCCCGGAAGGTGTCGCCGGCGGCCAGCAGCACCGACTTGCCCTCGTCCTGGAAGCGGCGCGCCAGCTTGCCGATGGTGGTGGTCTTGCCGGCCCCGTTCACCCCCGCCAGCATGATGACGAAGGGCTTGTGGGTCGTGACGTCCAGGGGCTTTTCCAGGGGCGCGAGGAGGTCCAGCAGAGATTGTCGCAGGGTCGTCTTGAGCTGGCCCGCGTCCTCCAGGCGCTCTTTTTTCACCCGCTGGCGCAGGTCGTTCAGAAGGTATTCGGTGGCCGCCACCCCCACGTCGGAGGTGAGCAGGATGGTTTCCAGTTCCTCGTACAGCTCGTCGTCGATCTTGGCGTGGCTGCCGAACAGTTCGGATACCGGCCGGTTGAGCTGCTCCCGGGTGCGGGACAGGCCCTGCTTGAGGCGGGCGATCCAGCCTGCGGAAGGGGCGTCAGTGGGCTTTTTGTCGGATTTGAGGAAACTCAGCATCGGGATGGAAGTCGGAGGATAGGCGGCCCCGGCCGCCTTTAAGGCTATAATTCTATCCCGATTGCCGGTTGGCGGCTACCCGCGCCGCCGGCCCGAATCCACAAGAGGTCAACATGCCCAGCCCCCGTATTTCCTGCCTTTTCGGCGTTCTTTTCGCCGCATTCGCCGCCGCCGCCGGCGCCGCCACTTTCGACCGCACCCTGCCCAACGGCCTCAAGGTCATCGTCAAGGAAGACCGCCGCGCCCCGGTGGTGGCGTCCCAGGTATGGTACAAGGCCGGCAGCATCGACGAGCACGACGGCACCACCGGCGTCGCCCACGTGCTGGAGCACATGATGTTCAAGGGCACCAGGAGCCTGGGCCCCGGGGAGTTCTCCAAGATCGTCTCCGCCGCCGGGGGGCGGGAGAATGCCTTCACCTCCCACGACTACACCACCTATTTCGAACAGTTCGAGAAGTCCAAGCTGCCCCTGGCCTTCCGCCTGGAAGCCGACCGGATGCACAACCTGAACCTGTCCGACGCCGAGTTCGCCAAGGAGATCCGGGTGGTGATGGAGGAGCGCCGCTGGCGCACCGACGACAAGCCCCAGTCCCTGGTCTACGAGCAGACCCTGGCCGCCGCCTTCCAGGCTCACCCCTACCGCCGCCCGGTGGTGGGCTGGATGGACGACCTGGAGCACATGACCGGCAACGACGCCCGGGACTGGTACCAGCGCTGGTACGCCCCCAACAACGCGGTGCTGGTGGTGGTGGGCGACGTGAAGGCGGAGGAGGTGTTCAAGCTGGCCCAGAAGCATTTCGGCCCCCTCAAGCCCCATCCCCTGCCGGCCCGCAAGCCCCAGGACGAGCCCGGGCAACTGGGCATCAAGCGGGTCACGGTCAAGGCCCCGGCCAAGCTGCCCTACCTGCTGATGGCCTACCACGCCCCCGCCCTGCGCAACGTGGAGCAGGACAGCGACCCTTACGCCCTGGAAATGCTGGCCGGCATCCTGGACGGCAGCCCGGCGGCCCGCCTCAACAAGGCCCTGGTGCGGGAGCAGCAGGTGGCGAGCGAAGTGGGGGCCGGCTACGACGCCGTGGCCCGGGGGCCGTCCACCTTCCTGATCGAAGGCACCCCCAGCGAAGGCAAGACCGTGGCCGACCTGGAGGCCGCCATCCGCGCCGAGGTGGAGCGCATCCAGCGGGACGGCGTGACCGAAGAGGAGCTGGCCCGGGTGCGCTCCCAGGTGGTGGCGGCCAAGGTGTTCCAGCAGGATTCCATGTTCTACCAGGGGATGCTGATCGGCCAGATGGAACTGTCCGGCCTGTCCTACAAGGACATCGACGCCCGCCTCGCCAAGCTCCGGCAGGTGACCGCCGAGCAGGTGCAGGACGCGGCCCGCCGCTACTTGGTGGACGACAGCCTCACCGTGGGCACCCTGGACCCCCAGCCTTTGGACCAGAAGAAACCGGTTGCACCGCCGAAAGGGCTACGCCATGACATGTAACAAGCGTGAACCAAGCTTGAATTACGGTGGGATTTCCCTCTCCCCCAGCCCCTCCCCCACCTGCGGGGGAGGGGAGTTGAGCGCGGTGGAGCGGAACGGAAACCCTCCCCCGTCCCGCCATGATCGTTGCGAAGCAGCGGGCACTTGGCGAGGATACCCCTTGCGGGTGCAGGGGGAGGCTGCGCGACGGCGCGCGAGAGGGAACAACGGCGGCAGGGGCATGATCGGCATGATCGGTCTCGCCGTCTTTGGCCTGCTGCTGTCCGCCGCCGCCCACGCCGCCCTGCCGATCCAGCACTGGACCACCGCCAACGGCGTCCGCGTCTACTTCGTGGAAAGCCATGAGCTGCCCATGCTCGACGTCAGCGTCGAGTTCGCCGCCGGCAGCGCCTTCGACACGCCGGAGAAAAGCGGCCTCGCCGGCCTCACTCGCCACATGCTGTCCCTGGGGGCCGGCGGCCTGTCGGAGGACGACATCGCCAAGGGGCTGGCGGACGTGGGCGCCAACCTGGGGGGCGGCTTCGACCGGGACCGGGGCGGTTATTCGCTGCGCACCCTGAGCAGCGCCAAGGAGCGGGGCCAGGCCCTGTCCATCCTGGCGAAAATTGTCCAGCAGCCGGACTTTTCCGCTGCCGTGCTGGAGCGGGAAAAGAACCGCCTGGTGGCTGGCCTCAAGGAAGAGGACACCCGGCCGGAAGGCATCGTCGCCAAGAACTTTTTCCGCCTGCTCTACGGCAGCCACCCCTACGCCCTGCATCCCGGGGGCCGGGTGGAAACCGTGCAGTCCCTCGGCCGGGAAGACCTGACGGCGTTCTACCGCGCCCACTACACCGGCGCCAACGCGGTGGTGAGCCTGATCGGCGACATCAGCCGGGCCGAGGCGGAAGCCATCGCCCGGGAACTGGCCGGCGCCCTGCCGGCGGGCAGCGGGCGAAGCCAGGTCCCCCCGGTCGCCCCCCCGGTCAAAGGAGAAACCCGGGTCTTGCCCCACCCCGCCAAGCAGAGCCACATTCTGATGGGCACCGTCGGCGTGCGCCGGGGCGACCCGGACTACTTTCCCCTCTTCGTCGGCAACCACGTGCTGGGCGGGGGCGGCTTCACCTCCCGCTTGATGCAGGAGGTGCGGGAAAAGCGCGGCCTGGCCTATAGCGTCTACAGCTACTTCGAGCCCCTGCGGCGGGAGGGGCCCTATACCCTGGGCCTCCAGACCAAACGGGAGCAGACCGAGGAAGGCCGGGAACTGGCCCGCCGCACCCTGGCCGAATTCGTCGCCGCCGGCCCCACCGCGGAGGAACTGCAGAAGGCCAAGCAGAACATCATCCTCGGCTTTCCCCTGCGCATCGACAGCAACGCCAAGATCATCGGCTACCTGTCCATGATCGGCTTCTACGACCTGCCCCTGACCTACCTGGAGGACTTCGTGAAAGAAGTGGAAAAGGTGGACGTGAAGGCGGTGAAGGACGCCTACGGCCGGCGCATCCACCCGGACAAGCTGGTGACGGTGGTGGTGGGCGGCGAGGGGAAATAAACAAAATTAATCCAGTCGGGTATTATCTTATATAAGACTTACTGTATTAGCGGGTTATAATATTGGCCATCGCGAACCGGGTTCGAATCATCGGCGGCATCCACCGCCGGCGGCTCATCGCCTTTCCCGAGGCGGAGGGCCTGCGCCCCACCCCGGACCGGGTGCGGGAAACCCTGTTCAACTGGCTGGGCCAGACCCTGGAAGGGAAGGACTGTCTGGACCTGTTTGCCGGCGCCGGCGCCCTCGGTTTCGAGGCCGCCTCCCGGGAGGCCCGGTCGGTGGTGATGGTGGAGCGGGACGGCCGGGTGTACAAGGCCCTTACCGCCAGCGCCGAGGCGCTGAAAATGGGAAATGTGGAACTGGTGCGGGGGGATGCGTTAGAATACGTCGCCCGCAACCGGCGAAAATTCCACGTGATTTTCCTCGATCCGCCCTATAAGACCGACCTTCTGGCGAAGGCCCTGGCGGGGGTGAAGGAAAGCCTGGCCGAGGACGGGCAGGTGTACGCCGAGAGCGGCACGCCCCTGGAGCCGGGGCCGGAATGGACGGCATGGCGCCAGGGCAAGGCCGGCGGCGTGTTTTTTTATCTGCTGCGCCCCGCCGACGGGCGGGCAGGAACGGAAAAAGGGACGGGCAAATGATCAAGGCGGTTTACCCCGGAACCTTCGATCCCCTCACCCGCGGCCACGAAGACCTGGTGCGGCGCGGGGCGCAACTTTTCGACCAAGTGATTGTCGGAGTTGCAGAAAGACGGGAGAAAAGCCCCCAGTTTTCCCTCGCCGAACGCATCGCCATGGCGCAGGAAGTGCTGAGCGAGTACACCAACGTCAAGGTGATGGGGTTCTCGGGCTTGTTGATGCATTTCGTCGAAGGCCAAGGAGCGAACGTCGTATTGCGGGGCCTGCGGGCCGTATCCGACTTCGAGTACGAGTTCCAGCTGGCGGGCATGAACCGGGTGATCTACCCCCAGGTGGAAACCCTGTTCCTGACGCCGGGCGAGGAATTCATGTTCATCTCGTCCAGCATGGTGCGGGAGATCGCCTCCCTGGGCGGCGACGTCAGCCGGTTCGTGCACCCGCTGATCCAGGCCCGGCTGAACGAAAAGTTTTGTTGATTAATTATTAAATTATTAGCGGAAGGAAGAGAATCATGGCTTTGATGATTACCGACGAATGCATCAACTGCGACGTGTGCGAACCCGAGTGCCCCAACAGCGCCATCACCCAGGGCGATGAAATCTATGTCATCGATCCCAGCAAGTGCACCGAGTGCGTGGGCCACTACGACACCCCCCAGTGCGTGGAAGTGTGCCCCGTGGACTGCATCATCACCGACCCGGCCCACACCGAGTCCAAGGAACAGCTGCAGGCCAAGTACGAGAAGCTGAGCGGCTAAGCGCGTCTTGCGGAAAACAAAAGGCCCGGCGGGTTCCCCCGCCGGGCCTTTTGTTTTGGGGCTTCTGTTTCTACAGCTTCAACGTTTGAATTCACCGGCTGGCCGCGCTTTTCGGCCAGTCCGGTGGAATGATGGGTTGGGTTTCACAATTACTTACCCAATAGCCCGGACATTGCAGCAAACACAAAGACAACTGCAACAACTGCACCGGCAATAACGGCAAGCCCTGACCGAAACAGCGAGTCGGTGCCAAGCTTTAATTCGGTAGCCTTTTCGGCTCGATATTTCAACACTGCGACGACACAAATAACCAAGCCAACCACGAGCGGTGCGACAGGGTTGAACCGAGATTATCCATTAGGACGCGAGATGATGGCGAGGTGGGTTGCGAGACAGTTTCGTTGCTTGCGAGGAGTTCATGGTTATTCCATGGACGACGAACAAGCGGCAAAAATGGCCGCAAACCGACCGCCAGCGCTCGCGTAGGCGCGAAGCGCCGCCTAATGGATAATCTGGGTTGAACATGACGGTAAGGATCACGCTTAGAAAGAACAGCACTATCGGTATAAGAACATTCTTGTTCATGGTGACCCTATGGCGATGCCCAACGTTAATTAGGCCGCATTCGCCACCCGCCCCTGCCCCAGTTCCAGCGCATTCTCCAGGCTCCGCTGGATGATCTCCATCTCCCGCTGCTGCTTCTGCACCGCCGCTTCCATCTGCTTCAGCTCGTTCACCCGGTCCTCCAGGGTGCCGGTGGCCTTGTGGATGCGCTTGATGCTTTCCATGCGGCGGCGCAGTTGCAGCTGGTGCTCCCGCACCTGGGTTTCCATGGGGGCGATGAGGGCGCCGAGCCATTTCTCCACGTCCCGGTTGGCGGCCTCGAACACGCGCACCACCTGGTCGGCGACGGTTTCGAAGAACTTGTTGATGAGGGTGGATTTGTCGGTGTTCATCAGGTTGAAGGTGGAGCTGAAGTGCTCGTGGTAGATCTTCTCCATCTTGCCCACACGCTTCTGGTATTCCAGGGTGGAGAGGGGGGCGGGGGGGGCGAGGCTGATGCCGTGCTCTTCGTTGAACTTCTGGTAGATGGTGTCCATCATGGCCTTGATTTCGTCCACCCGTTCGGCGGAGAGGGCGACGCGGCGGTTGACCACCTTGAAGAAGGCGTCCATGGCCTCCCGCATGTTCTTGGTGAACAGGCTGCCCTGCATGGCGGCGCGGGTCTGCTCCGCCTCCCGCTTGACGGCGTCCAGGCCCAGGAGGGTGAACAGGCCCTGGCTCTGCTGGGTGAAGACGTTGCGCAGGGCCTGGAAGCGTTGCAGGCCCTTGTCGAAATCCTCCTTCTCCCGGTCCACCTTTTCCATCATGTGCAGGATCACTTCCTGGTTCTTGTCCCGCAGGCCGTTGAGCTCGTCGGCCTGCTCGCGGATGGCGCCGAGGCGGGTTTGAAGAATGGTGTGGGTGGCGGCGAGGATGTCTTCGGCCTCGGTGCGGGTGTTGTCCCGCACGATTTCCCGCTTGGAGGGGATGAGTTCTTCCGACAGGGCCCGCTCCAGTTCCGGCAGGCGGCTCTTGGCCAGGAGGGCGTCGTCGTGGTTGATCTTGGCCACCAGGGCCTTCTGGGCGGAAACCGGGTACACCTGGGAGCTTTGCAGTCCCAGCAGCTCGGCGCATTTCGCCGCCTGCTGGGCGATGTCGGCGTCGATTTCCGCCGGCTGCTTGAGGTCGTCCCACAGGCCGTCTATCTTGTTCAGCACCACCAGCCGGCCCTTTTGCCGCCCCTGGAGGTTGCCGATATGGTTGCGCCAGACCTCGATGTCGCTTTTGGTGACGCCGGTGTCGGCGGCGAGGATGAACAGGATGGCGTGGGCGTTGGGCAGCAGGTTGAGGGTCAGCTCCGGCTCGGTGCCGATGGCGTTGAGGCCGGGGGTGTCCAGGATCACCAGCCCCTGTTGCAGCAGGGGGTGGGGGAAGTTGATCACCGCATGGCGCCAGCAGGGAATTTCCACCTGCCCTTCGGCGTCCACCGTGAGCAGTTGGAATTCGTCGTCCGGGCTGTAGAGGCCGTAGCGGGCGGCCTCCTCCGCCGTCACCCGCTTGGTCAGGCTCACCTGCTTGAAGGCCTCGGCCATGGCGGCCCGGGAGTCGATGTCCAGGGGCAGCACCTTCCACTCGTCGGCGTGGCGCTTGTAGTTGGACGTGGTGGTGTGGGTGGCGCGGGTTTCGATGGGCAGGAGCTGGATGCAGGGGGGCTGGTCGGCGTCGTACAACAGCTCGGTGGGGCACATGGTGGTGCGGCCGGCGCTGGAGGGCAGCAGGCGCTGCTTGTAGTCGGCGAAGAAGACGGCGTTGATGAGCTCCGACTTGCCCCGGGAGAATTCGGCCACGAAGGCCACGTAGAGCTTGTCGTCCCGCAGGCGGTCCAGCATGTGCTGGATGCGCAGGTCGATCTGGGCGTCGCTGAGCTGCTGCTCGGCGAGCCAGTTGCGCAGGTCGATCAGCCCCCCGGACAGGTTGGCGCGCCAGGCGCTGTAAGCCTCGAATTGGGCGACCAGATCATTGTTTTGCATGGTTGCGAGCGCCATCCCCTTGATGCGGAGAAGTTTACCTTGGGGAGGTTAAAAATCAATGAAAATGTCATGAAAAGGCATTTCGCCGCCAAGACGCCAAGGACGCCAAGAAAAACCGATTCATTCAGATAAGCAGTTCTTGGCGCTCTTGGCGTCTTGGCGGCTAAAGTCTTTCAGCTTTGGCACTTCGGGCAATAGAAGGTGGAGCGCTGCCCCTGCCTGATGGCCCGGATGGCCGTGCCGCAAACCCGGCAGGGCTGGCCTTCCCGTCCGTAGACGAAATACTGCTGGGGAAAGTAGCCCGGGTTGCCGGACGGATCGACGAAATCCCGCAGGGTGCTGCCCCCGGCGGCGATGGATTGCTCCAGGGTTTCCCGCACGGTGTGGGCCAGGCGCGCGCAGCGTTTCGGGCCCAGCTTGCGGGCCGGGGTGCGGGGGTCGATGCCGGCGCGGAACAGGGCCTCGTTGGCGTAGATGTTGCCCACCCCCACCACCAGCTTGCCGTCCATCAAAACTTGTTTAATCGCGGCCTGGCGCTTGCGGGTCAGGGCGTGGAGCAGTTTGCCGTCGAAGGCTTCATCCAGGGGTTCCACCCCCAGCCCGGCCAGCAGGGGATGGGCGAAAACGTCCCCGGTCGCCCACACCACCGCGCCGAAGCGCCGCGGGTCCCGCAGCCGCAGGCAATGGCCGTCCTCCAGCACCAGGTCGAAGTGGTCGTGCTTTTCCGCCGGGGCGGCGGCGGGTAGCACCCGCAGGCTGCCGGACATGCCCAGGTGCAGGATCAGCCAGCCGGTCTCGCACTCCAGCAGCAGGTATTTGCCCCGGCGGGCGACGCTTTTCACCCTCTGGCCGGCGAGGGTCGCCCCCAGGTCGTTTGGAATGGGGTGGCGCAGGCGGCCGTTGCGGATCACCGCGCCGGCGATGCGCCGGCCCGCCAGGTGGGGCTCCAGGCCCCGGCGAGTGACTTCGACTTCGGGCAGTTCGGGCATGTTTTATAAACTCTATCTCGCCGCCAAGACGCCAAGGGCGCCAAGACTTCTTCAACAACCCGGCGAAGGCTTTCTCTTGGCGTCCTGGCGGCTAAAAGGTTTTCAAGGATGGTTCAGGGCTGAAGCAGGCGTGCTTTAAGTTCGGGCGGGAAGTGATACTGGAGCGCTTCATCCCGGCGCAGCAGGACGAAATCGGGCTGTTCCTGCAGCACCGCCAGTTCGACGGTTTTCCCATCGGCCAAATGCAGGCTCAGGGTTTGCGTGGGTTCGCTGCCGTCGTAGGGCTGCACCAGCAGGGCGTAGGCGTTCTTCCACTGGTCGGCGTAGCGGTTGAGGGCGTCCTGGCCGAAGCGGGGGGCGTTCCAGTTGCCTTTGCCGTCCCGGGCGAGTTGCAGCCCCGGCAGGTCGAAGCCCGCGGGCTGCTCGTTGTCCGCCAGGAGCTTCTTGTCCGCCAGGTCGAAGGCCTTGGCGTAGGCGTCCGCCGCCAGCTGGGGGGCGATCAGGTAGACACTGCCGCCGCTGGCGACGTACTGCTGCTGGGTGAGGGGGTTGAGGGCGCCGAAATCGAAGCGCTGGCCGCCCAGGGTGAGGCTCAACAAGGGGCGGTCCAGTTCGAAGCGGGCCAAATCGGTGGCGGGGAAGCGCTCGGTGGACGTGGCGGCGAGCAGGCCCAGCAGGCGCCCGATGCGGGCCTCGTCGGCCCGGGCGGCGAAGGGGGCGGTGACGCGCCAGCGGCCCCCGGTTTTTTCCAGCGTCATCGGGGGCTGGCCGGGTTTTTCGATGCGGATTTGCTTCACCGTCTCCGCCCTCAGGGAGGAGAGGGGATGGGCCGTTTCCCGGGGGGCCGGGTTGAGCCATGCCAGCGTCCCCAGCACCGCCACCACGGCGGACAGGAACAGGTTGAGCCAAAGGCGGGGCTTCATTATTGTCTACCCCCTCCCCATCCTCGCTGGGTTCTCGCCCTTGCAGGGCGACCAAGGCGGGAACGGGGGAGGGTTGGGGTGGGGGTGAATGCAATCAGCCCCCTCACCCCTGCCCTCTCCCGCGAGGGGAGAGGGAGCAAAACGGCTGGCGTGTTCAACTATTCGTGCCCATTCGTGTTAATTCGTGGCAAAAAGGGGTTTCATCCGTGGCGCCGGCGCCGCCAGACCATCGCGGCGGTGGCGAGGAAAGCCACCGGCAGGCCGAGCAGGAAGCCCAGGCCGATCACTGCCGCCGCGGTCTTGTCCAGGGCGAAGTCGCCGTCCACCGCGGCCTTGGGCTGGATGGCGATGAGGCGGTCGTCGCCCGCCAGCCAGTTGACCAGGTTGACCCCCAGGTCCAGGTTGCCGCCGTTGCCCAGATAGGTATTGGAGAGGAAGGCGCCGTTGCCCACGGCGACGACCCGCTGGGTCTTGTCCTTCCCTTCCCGCTCCAGGGCCACGGCCAGGGTGACGGGGCCGGGCATGTCCTGTTTCTCGTCGAAGCGCAGATCGCCGTCCAGCTTGCCGCTTTCCACCCAGCCCCGGGGGGCGGCCTCGACCAGGGGAATGGCGTGCCAGCCCGTGCGCTCTTCGACGCCGATGGGGCGGGCGAGGGGGAAGACGGTGGTCAGGTTGAAATGCTCGGTGATGGGATGGCGGCCGTAAGCGGTGGCGAGGGCCACGGTGGGGGGCAGGCCCATGTCCTGGGCGCCGGGGTCCACCACGCTGCCGGGGGGGAGGGCCAGGCCCAGCTTGTCGGCCAGGGGGCGCAGGCCGTGGAGGGGCTCCGGGTCCACCAGCCACAGCAGGTTGCCGCCCTGGTCGAGATAGCGTTCCAACTTGTCTACTTCGCCGGGTAGTAAATCTACTTGAGGTGCCGCGATCACCAGCAGAGCGGCGGAGGCGGGGACGTCCTGGGCCAGGGCGAGATTCACGGGGGCGGTGGCGAAGCCCTTGTCCCGCAGGCGGCGGCCGAAATCCCCCAGGTCGTGGTTGGCTTGGCCGTCCAGCTTGCGTTCGCCGTGGCCGTCCAGGTAGTACACCTGGCGCTGTTCCTTGCGGGCGAGGCCCATCAGCAGGTTGGTGAGGCTCTCCTCGTTGAGCACCGTCAGGTGTTCGCTGCGCTGGCCGTAGCGCACCACCATTTCGCCGTTGAGCTTCACCCCGGCGTCCTTGGCCAGCTTGGGCTGCTCGGTGGGGTCGACGAAGCGCAGGCTCATGTCGGGCTTGGCCCGCAGGTAGGGGGCGAGGGCTTCCCGGATCAGCGTGCGGATGTCCCCCAGGCGGGCGTCCTGGCGGGTGGCGTAGGCGGTGACCGCCACCGGGCCGTCCAGGGCCTTCAGCACCTTGAGGCTGGCGTCGCTCACCGAGTTGCGGCCGATGGCGGTGGCGTCCCATTGGGCGTGGTGGCGCTGGGACAGGGTCACCAGCAGTCCGGCCAGGGCCAGGAGCAGGAGGGTGAACAGCCAGTTGTGCAGCGCGAGCTGGAGGCGGGCCTTACGGTTCGTTTTCATCCTCAGCCCCCCAGCCGCTGGTTGTCCAGGCGGCGCACGGTGAAGGCCAGGAACAAAGCGGCGAATACCAGGAAATAGGCGATGTCGGCGCTGTCCACCAGGCCCCGGTTGAAACTCTCGAAATGCTTGAGCAGGGACAGGGTGTGCAGGGCGCTGTTGGGGTCGGTGACCGCCATGTTGACCACCCACAGGCCGAGAAAGGCCCCCAGGCTGGAGATGCCGGCCAGGGTGGGGGAGGCGGTGAGGCTGGAGAAGAACAGCCCCAGGGCGGCGAAGGCGGCGGCCAGGAGCAGCAGGCCCAGCAGGTTGGCGAGCACCAGGCCGAAATCCAGGGCGCCGCCGGCGTAGAGGGACAGGGCCATCAGGGCCGGCAGGGCGGCCACGGCGGCGAGGAAGGCCAGCAGGCCGAGGAACTTGCCGAGGACGATTTCCGTCAGGCTCAGGGGGGCGGAGAAGAGAAAGGTCAGGGTGCGGTCCCGCCGCTCCCCGGCGATGAGGCGCATGCTGAGCAAGGGGGTGGCCATCAGCAGCACCAGGGCGGCGACGCCGAACAGGGGAACCGCCACCATTTCCGTCACCCCCGGCGGGTTGGCGAGTGCGGTGAGGCGGGGCTGGAGGGACAGGTAGGCGTCCAGCTGGCCGAGGAAGACGTAGGCCAGCAGCGCCTGGAGCACCGCCAGCACGCTCCACGCCAGGGGCGAACCGAACAGGGATTTGAGTTCCTTGGCGGCGAGGGTAAGAATCACGGCGCGGTTTCCTCGCTCAGGGTCAGTTTCACGAACACTTCCTCCAGGCCGCCGCTGCCCGCCTGCTCCTTGAGGCTGGCCAGGGTGTCCTGGAACACCAGCTTGCCCTCGTTCATGATCTGCACCCGGTCGCAGGCGCTTTCCACCTCCGGCAGGATGTGGGTGGAGAGGATCACGCTGTGCTCGCCCCCCAGTTCCCGGATCAGGGAGCGGATTTCGCGGATTTGCAAGGGGTCGAGGCCCACCGTGGGTTCGTCCAGGATCACCACCTCGGGGTTGTGGACGATGGCCTGGGCGATGCCCAGCCGCTGGCGGTAGCCCTTGGACAGGGCGCCGATGAGCTTCCTGCCCACCTTTTTCAGGCCGCAGCGCTCCTTGGCGCGGGCCACGGCGGCGGCGATTTCCCCTTTGCCCACCCGGTGCAGCTTCGCCGCCAGGATGAGGAATTCGTCCACCGTCAGGTCCCGGTACAGGGGCGGCGTTTCGGGCAGGTAGCCCAGGCGGGCCTTGGCTTCCCGGGGGTGCTCCCGCAAGTCCACGCCGCAGATGCGCACGCTGCCGCCGCTGGGGGCCAGGTTGCCGGTGAGCATCTGCATGGTGGTGGACTTGCCGGCGCCGTTGGGGCCGAGGAAGCCCAGCACCTCTCCCCGGTGGAGCTCGAAGCTGACGTGGTCGACGGCCGCATGGGGCCCGTAGCGGCGGACCAGGTTGTGGGCGGTGAGGGTGGGATTCGACATGGCTACCGGAAATCGGCCGCCCCGACGGCGGACGCTTGTGAGATGCGGCTAATATAACCTAATATGACGCTATATTGTAGACGCCACGCGGCTCCCAACCTCTTGATCTCACCCTTTGGATATCGTGCCTAAATCGTCCCTCGCCCGGGCGGGTCGTCTGTCCGCTCTCGCCTTCCTGCTGCTCCTGTCCGCCTGCGCCCCCATGCAGGCCAAGCCGGCCCCCGAACCCCAGGCTGCTCCGGTGGAAGCCGCCCCCGACCTGCCGAAGCAGGAACTGACCGAGCAGGTGCTGTACGAACTGCTGCTGGCGGAAGTGGCCGGCCAGCGGGGCGACATTCCCCTGGCCTCCGATGCCTATCTGGATCTGGCCCAGACCACCCGGGACCCGCGCCTGGTGCAGCGGGCGGTGGAAGTATCCCTGTTCGCCCGGCGCTACGACAACGCCTTGCAGGCGGCCCAGTTGTGGCTGGAACTGGAGCCCGATTCCCCCAAGGCCCTGCAAACCGTGGTGGCCCTGCTGCTCAACGGCGGCCGGCTGGTGGAGGCGCGCCCGTTGCTGGAGAAGCTCATCGCCATCGACGGCGGCAATCGGGCCAAGGGTTTTCTGCAACTGAACGGCCTGTTCAGCAAGCAGCCGGACAAGCAGGGGGTGCTGCATCTGGTGGAGGACCTGGCGCGGCCCTATCCCGACCTGCCCGAAGCCCGCTTCGCCGTGGCCCTCGCCGCCTGGGGGGCGCAGCAGCGGGAGCGGGCCCTGGCGGAAATCCGTCTCGCCCAGAGCCTGCGGCCCGACTGGGAGGCGGCGGCCCTGTTACAGGGCGAAGTGCTGCGCCACGGCGCCCCCGGCGAGGCGAAGGCGTTTTACGGCAATTTCCTCAAGACCTATCCCAAGGCGCGGGAAGTGCGGCTGGCCTACGCCCGCCTGCTGGTGGGCGAGAAGGACTTCGCCGAGGCCCGGGCCCAGTTCCGCCAGCTTTCCGCCGAATTCCCGGGCAGCCCCGAGGTGTCCCTGGCCATCGGCCTCCTGTCCCTGCAACTGGGGGACCTGGACAGCGCCGAGGAATATCTGAAGCAGGCCCTGGAGCGGCGCTACGCCGACCCGGATTCGGTCTACCTCTACCTTGGCCAGGTGAGCGAAACCCGCGGCCGTCCGGAAGAGGCCTTGGAGCGCTACGGCAAGGTGGGCCAGGGAGAATCCTACCTGCCGGCCCAGATGCGCATCGCCGGCATTCTGGCGAAGCAGGGGGGCGTGGACGCCGGGCTGGCCCATCTGCGCCAGGTGATCCCCGCCGACCTGGGCCAGCAGACCCAGCTGGCCCAGGCGGAAGCCCAGCTGCTGCGGGACGCCAAGGACCACCGCCGGGCCTTCGAGGTGCTGGGGCGGGCCCTGAAGAAGCAGCCCAACAGCCCGGACCTGCTCTACGACCAGGCCCTGGCGGCGGAGAAGATCGGCCGCATGGACGTGCTGGAAAAGAACCTGCGCAAGGCCATCGAGTTCAAGCCGGATTTCGCCCAGGCCTACAATGCCCTGGGCTATACCTACGCCGACCGCAACGAGCGCCTGGATGAGGCAAAGAAGCTGCTGGACAAGGCTATCGAACTGTCTCCCGAGGATCCCTTCATCCTCGACAGCCTGGGCTGGCTCCACTACCGCCGCCACGATCTGGTGCAGGCCGAGAACTACCTGCGGCGCGCCATGGCCGCCAAGCCCGACCCGGAAATCGCCGCCCACCTGGGCGAGGTGCTGTGGGCTCGGGGGCATCGGGACGAGGCCCGGAAAGTGTGGCGCGAGGCCTTCCAGGGCCACCCGGACAACGACGCCCTGCGGGACACCCTGAAGAAATTCCAAGTCCAGCCATGAGGCACGGCCTGCGCCGGCTCCTGGGAGCCGGTTTCCTGCTGCTCCTCGCCGGCTGCGCCGCCCTCCCGCCCCAGGAGGGCGCCCCCTTCAAGGCCGCCGACGGCGGCTTTCTTCTCACCGGCAAGCTCAGCGTGGTCTACGACGGGCAGGGATTTTTCGGCAATCTGCGCTGGCGCCACGGCCCCGACCACGACGACATGATGCTCCTCACCCCCCTCGGCCAGGGCGTGGCCCAGCTGGTGCGGGACGGCGGCGGGGTGACCCTGACCACGTCCGAGCGCAAGACCTACCGGGCCCCCGATGCGGAAACCCTGACCGAAGAAGTTCTGGGCTGGCGCCTGCCCCTGGCGGGGCTGCCCTACTGGGTGCGGGGGCTGCCCGCTCCCGGAAGCTACGAGCGGGAAAACGGCGGCCTGCGCCAGAACGGCTGGCTGATCGAGTGGGAGCGCCGCGCCGAGGGCGTGCCGGCCCTCACCCTGATGCGGCGGGACAACCTGGAGGTCAAGCTGGCGGTGGATTCCTGGCAGGGGGTGGCGCCATGAGCGGCGTCCTGGTGTGCCCGGCTCCCGCCAAGCTCAACCTGTTCCTCCACGTGGTGGGGCGGCGGCCCGATGGCTACCACCTGCTGCAAAGCGTGTTCCGCTTCCTGGATTACGGCGACGAACTGCGTTTTTCCCTGCGCGCCGACGGCGCGGTGACGCGCGCCAACCCCCTCCCCGGCGTCGACCCGGAGCAGGACCTGACGGTGCGCGCCGCCCGCCTGCTGCAACGGGAAACCGGCTGCGCCCTGGGGGTGGACATCCACCTGGAAAAGCGCCTGCCCATGGGGGGCGGCCTGGGGGGCGGCAGCTCCGACGCCGCCACCGTGCTGCTGGCGTTGAACCGCCTCTGGGAGCTGAAGCTGCCGCGGGCGGAACTGGAGCGCCTGGGGCTGCAACTGGGGGCCGACGTGCCGGTGTTCGTTTATGGCCGCAGCGCTTTCGCCGAAGGGGTGGGGGAAGTGTTGCAGCCGGTGGACTTGCCCCCGGCGTGGTACGCGGTGCTGGTGCCTCCGGTGCATGTCCCGACGCCGGAAATTTTTGGCGACCGGGAATTGACACGAAATACGATTCCCATCACAATAGCGGCCTTTCTGACGGGCATGGGGCACAACGACCTGGAGCCGGTGGTGTGCCGCAGGCACCCGCAGGTGGCCGAATACCTGGAATGGCTGAAGGGATTCGGCGATGCCAGGATGACCGGTTCGGGAGCATGCGTTTTCGCCGCATTCGCCACGCGGGACGAGGCCGAGGCGGTGATGGCCGCCAAGCCGGATTCCATGGGGGGCTTCATGGCGCAAGGCATGGACCGCCACCCGTTGTACGATTTTGCAGACTAGATTTCTTGGGGCGTCGCCAAGTTGGTAAGGCACCGGATTTTGATTCCGGCATTCGTTGGTTCGAGTCCAGCCGCCCCAGCCATAAAATAAAAGCGTGTACTTCCTTAAGTTACACGCTTTTTTGTTTTTTCTTTGCAGGGGAAAAGGCGTGGCAAACCGCGACTTGATTATCTTTACCGGCAACGCGAATCCCAAGCTGGCCGAGGATGTGGCGAAGCACCTCAACACCCGCCTCGGGCGCGCCACGGTGGGCCGTTTCAGCGACGGCGAAGTGATGGTCGAGGTCCTCGACCACGTGCGCGGCAAGGATGTGTTCGTGCTGCAGTCCACCTGCGCTCCCACCAACGACACCCTGATGGAAGTGATGGTCATCGTGGACGCCCTCAAGCGCGCCTCCGCCGGGCGCATCACCGCCGCCATCCCCTACTTCGGCTATGCCCGCCAGGACCGCCGCCCCCGCTCCGCCCGGGTGGCGATCACCGCCAAGGTGGTGGCCGACATGCTGGCCGGCGTGGGCGTCGACCGCCTGCTCACCATGGACCTGCACTCCGACCAGATCCAGGGCTTCTTCGACATCCCGGTGGACAATATCTATGCCGCCCCCATCCTGATGGGCGACATCTGGAAGAACAATTTCGACAACCTGATGGTGGTGTCTCCCGACGTGGGGGGCGTGGTGCGGGCCCGTGCCATCGCCAAGCGCCTGGACTGCGACCTGGGCATCATCGACAAGCGCCGTCCCAAGCCCAACGTGGCCAAGGTGATGCACATCATCGGCGACGTGAAGGGCCGCAACTGCGTGCTGATGGACGACCTGGTGGATACCGCCAACACCCTGTGCGAAGCCGCCAACGCCCTCAAGGAACACGGCGCCGCCAGCGTGCGCGCCTACTGCACCCACCCGGTGCTGTCCGGCCCGGCGGTGGAGCGTATCGAGAATTCCAATCTGGACGAGTTGGTGGTCACCGACACCATCCCCCTGCGGGAAGAAGCCCGGCGCTGCGGCCGCATCCGCCAGGTATCCATTGCCGAACTGCTGGCGGAAACGGTGCGCCGGATCAACAACGATGAGTCCGTCAGTTCGCTGTTCATGGAATGATTTCCTCCCAAACTGACCATGAACTTTGTTGCCCCCGCTTGCCGTACTGGTTTGTACTGTCTGCGCGGGGGCGTCGCGTTCCTGGCCGATTTGGAATGAAATAAGGTTTCGCGGGGCCGGGTTTCCGGCCCCGCTTTTGCAACACGTCGTCTGGTCGCGGGCGGCGTACTTTAGGAGAAAACGATGAAAATCGAAATCAACGCCAACACGCGTGAACTGCAGGGATCGAGTGCGAGCCGCCGCCTGCGTCGCGCCGGCCGGGTTCCCGGCATCGTCTATGGCGGCGGCGAAGACGCCACCCCCATCGACATGGACCACAACGAGCTGTTCCACGCCCTGCGCAACGAAGCCTTCCACGCTTCCGTGCTGACCATGATCCTGGACGGCAAGAAGGTCCAGGTGCTGCTGCGCGACACCCAGATGCACGCCTTCAAGCCCCTGGTGGAGCATGCCGACTTCCAGCGCGTCAACGCCAAGGAAAAGATCCACATGAAAGTGCCGTTCCACTTCGTCAACGCCGATGTCGCCCCCGGCGTGAAGCTGGCCCACAGCACCGTCACCCACATCATGACCGAAGCCGACGTGGCCTGCCTGCCCAAGGACCTGCCCGAGTTCATCGAGGTGGACCTGGGTAACCTCCAGGCCGGTCATTCCGTGCACCTGTCCGACATCAAGCTGCCCAAGGGCGTCGAGTTCGTGGACGTGGTTCACGGCAACGACAAGGGCGTCGCCACCATCCCCGTCCCCCGCGGCGGCATGGGCGAGGCCGGCGAGGCGGCTGCGGAGTAATTCGCGCTTCCTGCAACAACGGCCCGTCGCCTGCGCGACGGGCCTTGTTTTTTGAGCGTCACGGGAATTATGGATAACGGCATCCGCCTCATCGTCGGCCTGGGCAACCCCGGCAAGGAGTACGAGGACACCCGCCACAACGCCGGCTTCTGGCTGGTGGAACGGCTGGCCGGCGAACTGCACGGCGCGTTCCGGGCCGAGGCCAAGTTTCACGGCCTGGCGGCCAAGGTTTCCCTGGAGCGCCGGGACCTGTGGCTGCTCAAGCCCCAGACCTACATGAACGCCAGCGGCCGGGCGGTGGCGGCCCTGGCCGGGTTCTACAAGATCGCCGCGGCGGAAATCCTGGTGGTCCACGATGAACTGGACCTGCCTCCGGGGGCGGCCAAGCTCAAGAAGGGCGGCGGCCACGCCGGCCACAACGGCCTGCGGGACATCGCCGCCGCCCTCAAGACGCCGGATTTCTGGCGCCTGAGGTTAGGGATAGGCCACCCCGGCGACCGGGCCAAGGTGGTGGATTTCGTTCTCCATCCGCCGCGCAAGGAAGAAGCCGAAGCCATCGGCGAAGCCATCGACCAGTCGCTGCCGGTGATCCGTCCCCTGGCCCGGGGGGATTTTGCGGCGGCCATGCACCAGCTGCACACGAAAGATAAAGGACCAGCAAAATGAAATGCGGAATCGTCGGCCTGCCCAACGTGGGCAAATCCACCCTGTTCAACGCCATCACCGAGGCGGGCATCGCCGCGGAGAACTATCCCTTCTGCACCATCGAGCCCAACGTGGGCATCGTGGAGGTGCCGGACCCGCGCATCGACGCCCTGTCCGAGATCGTCAAACCCCAGCGGGTGCAGCACGCCATCGTCGAGTTCGTGGACATCGCCGGCCTGGTGGCCGGGGCCTCCAAGGGCGAGGGCCTGGGCAACCAGTTCCTGGCCAACATCCGGGAGACCGACGCCATCGCCCACGTGGTGCGCTGCTTCGAGAACGACAACGTGATCCACGTGGCGGGCAAGGTGGACCCGATTTCCGACATCGAGGTGATCAACACCGAACTGGCCCTGGCCGATCTGGCCGCCGTGGACAAGGCCATCGCCCGCTACGCCAAGACCGCCAAATCCGGCGGCGACAAGGAAGCGGCGCGGCTGGTGGCGGTGCTGGAAAAGGTCAAGGTCCAGCTGGACCAGGCCAAGCCGGTGCGCTCCCTGGGGCTGGCCCCGGAGGAGCTGGCGCTGCTCAAGCCCCTGTTCCTGCTGACGGTGAAGCCCACCATGTACGTGGCCAACGTCAGCGAGGACGGCTTCCACGACAACCCCCTGCTGGACAAGGTGAAGGAATTCGCCGCCGCCGAAGGCGCCCCGGTGGTGGCCATCAGCGCCGCCATGGAGGCGGAAATCGCCGACCTGGACGCCGAAGAGAAGAAGATGTTCCTGGCCGACATGGGCCTGGACGAGCCCGGCCTCAACCGCGTCATCCGTACGGCGTACAGCCTGCTCGGCCTGCAGACCTACTTTACCGCCGGGGTGAAGGAAGTCCGGGCCTGGACCATCAAGATCGGTGCCACGGCACCCCAGGCCGCCGGCGTGATCCACACCGACTTCGAGAAGGGCTTTATCCGCGCCCAAACCATCAGCTATGAGGACTTCGTTGCTTTCAAGGGCGAACAGGGCGCCAAGGAAGCCGGCAAGATGCGTTCCGAAGGCAAGGAGTACGTGGTGCAGGACGGCGACGTGATGAATTTCCTGTTCAACGTCTAAACAAGCTTTCGAACTTTGGCGAACCAAAACGAACAACGTAATGCGCATAACTACACGTTTTATATTACAGAAAGGGCCGTGATTAGCCGTTAGATTCCGTTGTCAGCCGGGTATTAACCGGGTACGAAAAAACCGGGTATGACTTGAACTCGGAGACTCGGTCATGTTGAACGACACCCAATGCCGCAATGCCAAGCCCCAGGACAAGCCCTACAAGCTAAAAGATAGCAACGGGCTGTATCTGGAAATCAAGCCCAACGGCGTCAAGGCATGGCGCTATCGTTTCGAGTTGCGCGAAGACGGCAAGATCAAAGAGAGCGTCTTTGCCGTTGGCGACTACACCAGCGCACCGAGCGGCGAAACCCCGGAAGAAGCCAAGGCGCGGCGCGATGGCAGGCGCTTTACGCTGGCCGAAGCACGGGATGAGCGCACCAAGGCGCGGGCGCTGGTGAAACAGGGAATCAACCCCGCGCAGCATCGGCAGCTTGAGCGCATCAAGCGCGAACAGGAAAACGCGACCACCTTCGAGGCGGTGGCCAAGGAATGGCTGGCCTTGAAGGACTGGGAGGATGTGACCAAGAAGCGCCGGTTGGACATGCTCACGCGGGTGGTGTTTCCCACTATCGGCCAGATGCCGGTGAAGCAGATCACGCCGCCGGTCATCCTCGGCATCCTCAAGAAGGCTGCCGAGAAAAACGGCGTGTCCGTCATGAACGAAGCCAAGCGCACCCTGTTTGGCGTCTTCGAGTTGGCCGCCGAAACCTTCCGTGTCGAGTCCAATCCCGTGCATCAGTGGCGCGAAGCCCTGCCGAAGAACAAGACCCAGCACAAGCGTCCCCTAGAGATTGCCGAGATCGGCCAACTGCTGCGCGACGTCGAAGGCCACGGCGGGCGGCATGAAACCATCACGGCATTCCGCCTGATGTGGCTGACGCTGACCCGCCCCAGCGAAGCAGTGGAGGCGCGTTGGGACGAGTTCGACCTGGACGCAGCCCTCTGGCGCATCCCCGCCGAGCGGATGAAGAAACGCAGGGAGCATGTCGTTCCCCTGCCCACACAAGCCGTGGAAATGCTGCGCGCCTTGCGCGGCCTTACTGGTCGCCACGCGCATCTGTTCCCACACCGCGACGACAAGACCAAACCCATGGCAATGGCATCATTCCGCCAAGCATTGAATGTGCTGGGCTGGGCTGGCAAATTCAGCCCCCATGCAACACGCACCACCGGCAGCACGCGCCTCAATGAAATGGGCTACTCGTCGAACTGGATCGAGCGTCAGTTGGCCCATGCCGAACCCAATGCAGTACGGCGCACCTACAACCATGCCGAGCACCTGGCCGACCGCGCCAAGATGATGCAGCAATGGGCCGACATGCTTGATAGCTGGAAGAAGGGCGACAGCAATGTAACGCCCATCCGGCAGGCGGCGTAACGGACAAGGGCAAACATCCCTGACCGCCTGCGCGCGTCAGCGGCTCGCAACGGAGTCGAATTGCTCCAGATGGCTTATCGTGACACCGCTGCACCCGCTCCCCGGCGACATGGGGGCCGAGATACCACTGTCGGCGCAGTAATTCAGTGACCTGCATCTCGCCGAGTCCGAAGCGATAACCGGACTGAGGCCGATCTCCACGCCAAAGCAGGGAAAGTTCTGGAGGCAACGGTGAATTACGCCGTGGCCGCCCTTTCCAAATTCGCGGCGGCACGGACTGGAGATCGACATGACCACTGAACACAACACCTTCCGCCTTCCCGAAACCGGCTTCCTGCGCTTGCCGCAGATCATCGGCGATCCGAAAACGGGCCTGCCACCCATCATCCCCGTCAAGAAAACCTGCTGGTGGGCCGGCGTCAAATCCGGGCGCTTCCCCAAGCCGGTGAAACTCGGCCCTCGCGTGACGGCGTGGCGCGTCGAGGACATCCGCGCTTTGATCGCAGCGGCATAGGGCGGCAACGATGATTGCCCATCTCACCCCAACCGTGACGGCGGACGATTACGCCGACCTGCCCAACGCCATGCGCAACGCGCGGCGTTGGCTGCTGTGGCGCTCTGAGCCAAAACCAGACCCGACAAAGAAACCCGCCAAGGTGCCCTATTACGTCGATGGCGTGCGGCGTCATGGCGAATTGGACACGCCAGCCGATCAGGAAAGGCTGGCCACGTTCAACGAGGCACTGCGCGCGCTGCAAAGCGGCGGCTATACCGGCCTGGGCTTTGCCCTTGGGCCGGATGGCACGGGGCAATACTGGCAAGGCATCGACCTCGATGACGTGCCGAATCGCCCGGCACTGCAACTGCTTGTCGATGACCTGCCCGGCTATACCGAGACCAGTCCCAGCGGAACAGGCATGCACGCCATCGGCTATGGCAGGCTGTTCGAGAAACTCATCAGCAACCGTAGCGGCATCGAAGCCTATGCGCACAAGCATTTTTTCACCGTGACAGCGGCTGGATCTGGCCTGCATGATCCCGTTTGCCTTGCCGACTTCGTTGAGCAGCACCTCAAGCCGCTGCATTCACCCGAACAACCGGCAACCGGAGCAGAGTGCCCCGGTTCGCGGTTGTGTGAGACCGTCCCTCCGGAAGTTGTCACCGAGTTGCGCAGCGCGCTGCTTTTCATGCGGGCTGATGATCGAGGACTGTGGGTGCGCATCGGCCATGCCCTGAAAACATTGGGCGAAGTCGGACGCGGCCTGTTCCTCGAATGGAGCGCGACCTCGGAAAAGTTCGACCCGGCCAGCGATGCCCGCACATGGGAAAGCTTCAAGCCCAGCCACACCGGCTATCAGGCTGTGTTCGCCGAGGCCCAGCGGCGAGGCTGGACAAATCCGCTCAGCAACGCGGCACGGGGTGGGCAGAGTGGGCCGCAGCAGGGCGGGACGCAAGGGCAGTCCGTCGAACTCCTGCGCGCCAGCGACATCATTCCCGAGCCGATTGCCTGGCTCTGGAACGGCTGGCTGGCAGCGGGCAAGATGCACATCTTCGGCGGTGCGCCCGGCACCGGCAAGACCACGATAGCCTTGGCGCTGGCGGCAACCCTGAGTAACGGCGGACTTTGGCCTGACGGCAGTCGCGCGCCCGTCGGCAACGTGGTTATGTGGAGCGGCGAGGATGATCCCACAGATACACTGATTCCCCGGCTGATACTGGCAGGTGCCGACCTGTCCCGCATTCACTTTGTGTCCGAAGTTCGCGATGGTGGCGAGCGGCGATCATTCGATCTTGCCCGCGACATGGAACCGCTGCGGCGAAGCCTTGTGGCGATAGGCGACGTGCGCCTTCTAATTGTCGATCCCATCGTTTCGGCCATCAGCAGCGACAGCCACAAGAACGCCGAAGTGCGGCGCGGATTGCAACCGTTGGTCGATCTGGCGGCGACGATGCGCTGTGTGCTGCTGGGCATTACCCACTTTTCCAAGGGAACCGGTGGGCGCGATCCGGTGGAACGTCTGACCGGCAGCCTGGCCTTCGGCGCGTTGGCGCGTGTGGTGCTGGTGGCAGCCAAGCACCAGACGGAAAGCGAGGACGGGCGCACGGCGCGGCTGTTCATGCGCGCGAAATCCAATATCGGCCCGGATGCCGGCGGCTACGAATACGACCTGCAACAAACCGAATTACCAAACCACCCCGGTATCCACTCGTCGTCGGTGCTCTGGGGCGAGAAGGTGGCTGGCACTGCACGGGAGATGCTGGCAATGGCGGATACGCCGAACAACGATGGCGAGAACAGCGCGCTGGCCGAAGCGAAACGCTTTCTCTTCGGACAGTTGGCGAATGGCCCGGTTCCCAGCAAGACCATCAAGGCCGATGCCGAAGAGGCGGGGCATACGAGAGCGACGATCCGTCGAGCGCAGAAGGCGCTTGGAATCGAGGCAGTAAAGGGCGGCATGAAAGGCGGATGGCTCTGGCAGATGCCGGGACAGGAAGCGGCACGGGCAATCCTTGAGAGCGCGAAGGCGCTCAAGAATTCCGAAGATGCCCAACAAAAAGAGGTGAGCACCTTCGCGAAAATTGAGCATCTTCACGAGGAGTCGCAACCGGGAGATGCATCATGAAAAGTCGGCGCTGGCGAGACGGCGAGCACGGGCAGCGCGACTGCCTACCGGTGAATCGCGCTGATTATTTCGACACAATCGGAGACAGACATGGGCGGGCGCGGTAGCGGGCGGTTCGGGCGTCGGGGCGGGCGACCACCCGTGACGCCCTGCGCATCACCATCGGCGGCCTGCTGCATGGCAGGTTGATGCGCAATGTCGGTGTGCTGTTCCTGACCGATGAGCGCGTGCGGCTCAATGTCTGGGGCTGCGTGGTCGAGGTCAGTATCACGACTACCCCGCATCACCATGGCGGGGCACGGCGCTGGTTCGCCTGCCCTGGCTGTGACCATCGTCGAATGGTGCTGTATCTGCACAACGGGAGGCTGGCTTGCCGTCAGTGCCACGGGCTGATCTACGCCAGCCAGCTTGAAAGCCACGGCAGCCGCAAACTGCGCAAGGGTTTGCACCTCGAATGGCGGCTTGCTCAGTTTTCGGAAATCGTCTCGGGTGCCCAGAGTGGTGCCGTTTCCGGCAAAGTCATCTCGGCGAAGAAGTGACCGACGGCGCTCGCCGCGCCTTGTGGGTCAGTGCAGGGCAGCGCGTGGACGGCGCGCAACACATTGCGCACCAGTTCGTCGTGCTGGAGCAGATGCGGCAGCAGCACATGATGGAAATAGCGGCTCCAGCGTTCGTCCTCGTTGCCGCCCGGCGCGGGAAACAGCGCGTCCTGCAGCGAGAAGAAGGCGGCGACGTAGCGTTCGGCCAGCACCATGAACGGATTGAGTAACGGCCACAGGTCGATGCGTGTGTCTGTGCCCACCGAGCGCAGCCGCTCGATAGCCGTGCTGCGCAGTTCGAGCAGGTTCGCCGCGTTCAGGAATTTCCGGCGGCAGGCATCGAATAGGCTGGACAGGCAGGGCATCGCGCCGGCGCGCTGCATTTCCCGGAAGTCATCGACATGCACGGCGTCAGGCGCTGTTGCGGCGCAGCCAGTTGAGGGTAGCCGCATGGATACGCCCGAAGAAACCTTTGCCCTCGAAGCGGAATTCCTGGCGGTAGTGCTTGTGGCCACAGCCATCGATAACGATGGGGTCGGCGGGCGGTGGGCATGTCGGCTTTTCAGCGACAGTCATTGTCGGTATCTCCGTGGGCGGCTGAGTCACTGCCGATTATCCTCCACCACCGATGCAGCCGGTGGATGCTGGCACAAGCCATACACCTGCGCTTTCTCCCAACTCGACAGATGATTCAGGCCCGGTTCCAGCTTTACTCGGATTTCCTCGCGTTCCTGCGCCTTGAGCGCATCCAGATATTCGCCGGAGGCGATCAGTTCCTTGACTGTCTGCGGCCACCCCAGCGCCCAGCGGTTGGCAATCTCGATGGCAGTGTCGGACAGGCTGCTCAGAGCTTGCCGCAGTTCCGGCGGATATTGGCGGGGCTTATAGAGGGATTGCATGGCCGCTACTGCCCGACGATCCGCACCCAAGGAATGCGTCTGCGCAATTCATCGCGCTTTTCGTCTAGCGCCTTCGGATCGGCACCGCGCTCTTCCATCTTTTCCAGCGCATCGAAATCCGCGTAGGAAACCGGGGCAGGGGTAAGCCATAGCTTGACCGCGATTGCCAGCGTGGCGGCTGCGATGATGCCGAGCAACGCTCGCTCAAGGCTGATTGTGGGCAGTTGGATGGTACGCAGCCGTGCGACCACTGGCGGCGTTTGCGCCGATGCCGTGGGCGTGGTCGGTGTGCTTGCCACGTTTTGGCCTCTCGCTTTCTGTCGCCCGAAATAGACACCGAGGCCAGCCCCCAGCACAGCAGACCAGATAGCTTTTCCCATCACGGTGGGGACGATCTGTTTGAAGGTGCCGGGAATCTCAGGCACCAGGGCATCCATACCATAGGCCCAAGCCGCAATCACGAGTGGGCCGCCGATGGCGACCCCCAGCAGGAAGCCGACGATCTGTCGCCAGAGTTTCAGACACGGCTTGTTGAGGAAGAAGCCGATTGCCCAAGCAATGCCAAATGCAAGCGCCTGTAGCAAGGTGGCGTAGAACGTCAGGTTTCCCGCCGATGCGGGAGGGACGGCGTTACCTTGCCTATCTACGGCTGGGCTTGGCGGCAATTGGGTTGCTGGTGCAGCAGGGGTATTGGCAACCAAAGTCAGAAACTCGGCGCGCGCCTGCTCGACATTGATGCCATCCGCTGCGGCATGCGGGGCAATCCAGTAATCGAAATAAGCTGCCTTAGCCTCGGCCTGTTTCTCGGGAGGCAGTGCCTGAAATTCTGGCCTGGCTGCTATATCGCGCCATTTCGGAGCTTTGCTCAAGTCGGGTAACTCGGCTTGGGATGGCCTGTTCATCTCGTGGGCGGCGGGCGCGGGGTCAAAGAATGTGGAAAGGTTTTGGCTTCCCTCGGCGGCAAGTGAAGGCTGCGCCAGCAGCATGATAATCAGAACAAAAATTCGCATCGTCACTCCCCCTGATGGCGCAGGTCGCTATCGTTTTCGCAACTGATGGCGGACGTGCGGGTTTCCATGTCGCGCCACACCATGCAGCGCTTTGTCTCAACCATCGGGAAATCCTCCGGTGCCCATGCTGCGGGCAGCGGCATGTCGATAACCAGAAGCTGCCCCTGTGGCATCTCGAAAACCCGCGTCTCGGCCTTGCTGGTATTCAGCAGGCGAGTTGCTCGTTCCTTACGGGCCTGCGCCCTGGCAGCGACTTTCTGCTCGTTCTTCTTCGATGTATTGGCCTACCAGACAAACGCGGTCAGCGCCAGCGTGCCGATGACTGCCCATAGTCCGATTCGCTTGAGGGAGTCCATGCGCAATCCGCCACTCACTCGCAGCGGAACAGGACTTCGCTTTCAGGCCAGCGCCCAAGCGGGCCAGCCGGGATTTCCTTGGTATGCACCACCTTCGCATGCTTGCTGCTGCGTTGGCAGTGGGCATCTGCCTCCTGTATCGCTGCCGCTTTCAGCGAGTCGGTTGTGACCCAGAATCCACCGCCTTGGTGCGTGACGGTGGCCAGCCTTTCGCCACGGGGAACGACGCCCGTGGTGGGTGTGGCACAGCCGGCCAACGCCAGTGCCGCACCGAAAAACGCGAATCACCGAAATTGCATGGATACCCCTATGTTATTTGTATGGGTATCCTATCCCGTGGTGTCATGTCCGGCAAGACTCCAGCATACGGACATGGCAAGACCATCTCCAATTCATGCTGGCGATCCTGCACTGATGGGCATCGGGCAGGCGATTCGCGAACTGCGGGCGGAGGCTGGGTTGTCGCAGGAAGCGCTGGCCCATGAAGCCGGAGTGGATCGGAGCTATATGGGTGGCATCGAGCGCGGCGAGCACAACATGACCATCATCAACCTGCTGCGCATCAGTCGCTGTCTGCGAATCAGCGTCAGCGAGCTTCTGCACCGGGCAGGCGTATAGCCTTCGCTACAGCGGTCTTACTCGAAAAGTCGCCGCTGGCAGGACGGCGCTGATGTGCCGTAAACTCCGCTGAGACATTCAGCGCGAGCGGCTATCGAGAATCCAAAGCAGGAGCATGCCGAGCTGTCGGAGAATCACCCGCTCCAGCAGATCATCCAGCCTGCGCCAGATTCTCAACTGCACTCCCTGGCGGAAATCGAAGGCATGCCGAGGCAGCGAGCCGTCCACCAGCACCCGGTCGGACTCGGGCCAGTGATGGACAGTGGGAATCTGGTCGCTGATCGCCCAATAGTCCTTGCCAGAATGCTCGTGGATGGGTGCGTTCGACATGGTGCTACTCCGTCGGGCGGCGAACGCGAATGTGAGAGATGTTGCCCTCGTCGTCAATGAAATGGCGGCAAATGTTCATGGAGTTATCCGCCGATACGCGGGGAACTTCCTGCCGGCTAGCAGAAGGGGTGGCGCTGCGCAGACCTCTGCCGCGCTTCCGCCACACGAACAGCCCGCCCGCGCACAGCGCGGCGACGAGTAGCAAAGCAAGCGTGGTGTCGATCATCGGGCTAAACCCTTCCTGTCATGGCCGCCATCGGGCGGGAAAGCCCCCGCAGGGCAATCTGGGGAGCAGGCGAGCCTGGCTCGATCCAGCCGTTTACGGGGGCAGTGCCGGGCGAACCCGGCGCGCTGCCAAGTATATGGACATGGGTAGCGAAAACCAAACGTCAGTCGTGGCGGGACGGCACCCTGCAACTGACTGCCCGGCGCAGCCGGCCAGCGAGCGCGCCGTCAGGCGCGGAAGCGCGGCCCTACGGTTGAGCGTAGGCCACCCATCGCGCAGCGCTGACTGAAACCCCGCGCAGCGCCGATTGACGCAGTTGGACGGACGGGGGCGCAAGACATAACAGACCATTACCCGAACCCGAAGGGCGCGCCAGCGGCCCAAGCCGGGAGCAGCTTTGCTGCGGGAGGCGCAGTGGCTTTGGGTAATGCGCTGTTATGTTCAATCGCTTGCGATTCACCCCCGGCCGGCCTGGGTGCAATCGAGCACAGCGAGCAGGCTGGGTTGAGGTAGCCGACGAAGCCGCGAGCGAAGCTGGCGGCGCAGACGGCGGGCAGTACGCTCGAACGCCAACCAAGGCCAAAAGTCGGCGCTGGCGGGACGGCGGTAGCGAGAACGATAGAGCCGTTGCGCGCAGCGCGACGGCGTGGTGGAGCACCCGACACGGTAGCCGCCTGCAAGCCGCAAGCTGGCGAGCGGTCTTTTGCTGGCCAGCGCAGTGGTGCAGCGGCGGCGGTTCAGTAGGGAACGGCGGTGGCCGGAGGCACCAAGCCAGGGCGCGGGGTCTTGCGCGCTGGCGGGGTTCAGTCCGTGACACGGTAGCCCGGCAGGCGGCTTGCGGCGCCCTGATGACCGTTCCCCGCGCCAGGAGCAAGCCGCATGACGGGCGGTCAGGGGGACAATATTGCTTGATTTGTGATACCACTATTTGCTACCATTCTGGCATGAAGCGAAAGCACCAGCGTACCCTTGAACTGATCTTCACCCGGCCTGTGTCGGCGAATGTTCGCTGGGCTGACATCGAGGCGCTGTTCGTCGAAATGGGCGGGCAAGTGGCCGAACGGGAAGGTTCGCGCGTGCTGGTGCGCTTGTTTGGCGATAGGCGGGTTTTCCATCGTCCGCATCCCGAGCCGACGACAGACAAGGGCGCGGTGGAGGCGATCCGCAAGTGGCTGGAAGATCACGGAGTAAAACCATGAATACCATGACGATCAACGGTTATCAGGCAGTCATCTCGTATGACCCGGACATCCAGATGTTCCGGGGGGAGTTCGTCGGCTTGAATGGCGGTGCCGACTTCTACGCCAAGGATGTGGATGGCCTGCGCCATGAAGGCGAGATTTCGCTGCGCGTGTTCCTCGAAGCCTGCGCCGAGGATGGCGTCGATCCGCGCAAGCACTTTTCCGGCAAGTTCTCCCTGCGCGTCGATCCCGAACTCCACGAGGCCGCCGCCATCGCCGCTGCCGCGCATGGACAAAGCCTCAACCAGTGGGCCGCCGAAGCGATCCGGCAGGCGGCACGGGCGGAATGATGATGGCTGGCATTGCCAAAACCGGGTATGGAACCGGGTACGAAACGAGCGCCCAGAGCAAGACATCCAGCAGTGGCGCGGCATTCGGGCCGCACTTCGCATTTAACGTCTGATTTTCTGCATCTACTCCAGGTGCAGGGTGTTGTAGTACACCAATAGGGCCTGGAGGGTGTCCATGGCATCCTCCGACAGGGCTTCGAGACCCTGGTGGAAGTCGAGGGAGTCGAGAATGGCCTTGCCCTTCGTGTCGTCGTTCATGGCGACCAGGGTCTGGCGGATTTCCTCCTTCCGTTCCGCCCATTCCGGCGAAATGCAGAAGCAGTGAAAGGCGATACCGTCACTGCTTTCCGCCACCATGTTGAATTCCTGGCGGGAGGTGTCGGACATGCTGTGCCACGTTTCGTTGAACACGAAGGCTAGGTCGGTATCGTGTTTCAGCACCGCATGGGCGGCTTTCATGTGGTTGCCCACCAGCTTGAATTCGCAGTATTCCCGGTGGATGCCCAGGTTTTCCAGCACGGATAGCCCCAGGGTGTGGACGATCAGTTTGTCCGAGGCGGATGCGACGCGGATCGGGCGTCCTTCCGGAAGGCCTTCTCCCTGGCGGGAAATCAGCAGCGTCTCGTCGTAAAGTCCCGCAACTTTGGCGATAGGAATGAAGCCCAGTTCCTGGATGAAAGCGCAGGCACTGAACGGATTGGCATAGACCAGGTGGTAGCCGCCGGCCAGCACCGCTTCACGCTCGGCGTTGAAGTTGTCCTGGGGCTCGAAATGGATACCGTGGCCAAGCCGGCGCTGAAGGTAGGTGTTGAAATAGAACCACTCCACCATGTGCTTGGCGGTGTCGTGGGGGCAGACGGATAGTTGGAATTTCGCACTCATGAGTCCTCCTTGCCGCGCTCACCGGAAAACGGCAGGGTGCCGCCGGCATTGCGGGAACCTGTCCCGGAGCGGCATGGATGGTTGTTCTTCATCGGCGGGAGCGAGCGTGTTCCCGGCTACAGTATCTCGGAAATGCTCTTTGCCGCCCGTTTGGCGTCCAGGAAAATCAGGCCCAGCTTGGCTTCCTTGCGTGCGATGACGGTCAGCACGGCGTCCTTGCCTGCATGGCTCATGAGGATGTAGCCGTTTTCCCCCTTTACCATCACTTGTTCCAGTTCCCCCCGCGTCAATTCCCGGGCGGTGCGTTCACCCAGGGAGAGCATGGCGGCGGCCATGGCGCCGACGCGGTCTTCGTCCACGTCCTGGGGTAGCAGGGCCGCCATGGTCAAGCCGTCCGCCGAGATGATGGCCGATGCCTCGATGTCGGCGGAGGCGCCGTTGAGGTCGCTGAGGATGGATTTGAGCATTTGTTCACGCATCTTGTTCTCCCTAATGAGGATATGCCGATTTTACTTGGTTGCCGAAAGTACGCAATTTGCGCCTGGGCCTAACTGTAGCGGCGGCTCAGGGACTCGACCAGTGTCACGAATTCCACTCCCTGGAGTTGGGGGTTCCCTCCCACGATGAGCACGAAGGACTGGCGTCCCACATGCAAGGGGAAGAATCCCAGTTCGGAATGCCCGGCCGGATTGCTGATCGCCCAGGCGCTGTTGCTGATGTTGAGATTGTTCTTGAGCAGCAGGGCATGGCGTTGGCTCAGGCTGAGCATGTCTCCCGCCAGTGCCGCGATCTCTTCCGCCGACTCGTGCCGGAAGCCGGAACAGGCGAGGTAGAAGCCGTTGTCGTCGGCGAGCAGGGCGCGGCCGCTGTCCGAGAGACGCCCCAGCAAATCGGGCAGCATGGTTTCCAGGTTGCCCTCGGGCTGTGGTCGGGGGGTTTCGGTGCCCTGCACGAATTCAAGGCGCTGAAGGCGATAGAGCAGTTGGAGCCCTTGTTCCACGGTTTCCGCCTCGGCCAGGGCGAGAAGCCGTTCCTCCGTGAGGGGGGCGAGGCTGCCCTCCCTGAGAATGCGGACCAGCATCCGCCGGGCGCTGTCCGGGGTGGGGCTGGATACGGCGTAATATGCCCCCGCCGGGGTGACTTCGGCGTAGAGGGCGGGATTGAGAGAGAGTTTTTCTGACATGTCGGATCAGCCTTGCAATCCCGGGTCGATGGAGAACAGCAGGGCCATCACCAGGTTTTTCACGTCGTCCCGGTTGCGTCCGTCGATCTCGAAGATGGGCGGACGCATGCCGACCTTTTCCAGTATTTCGGCGTAAGCGTCGGTGCTGGGAGCGGCTTTGATGTCGGTCTTGGTGACCCCGATCACCACCGGTGCATGCTTGAGGAAATCCTGGAACGCCTGCATGAAGAACTGCATGTCCTTCACCGGATTGGGGCGGCTGTTGTCCAGCAGCAGAATCAGGCCGATGCCGCCGGTGGATAGGATTTCCCACATGAAATCGAAGCGCTCCTGGCCCGGGGTTCCGTAGAGGTGCACCTTGGTCCGCTCGTCCAGATTCAATACGCCATAGTCCAGTGCCACCGTGGTGTAGCCCTTGCGGTTGAGGGTCATGTCGGAGGCGGCGGCATCCGTGGTGATCGGGGGAATGTCGCTGATGGCGCCGATGGCGGTGGTTTTCCCCGCGCCCACCGGCCCGGTGAAGATGATCTTGTTATCGTATTTTTTCACGCATCTCTCTCCTCGTTAGAGTCCGACTACCTTGCGCAACAGGCGCGACAGCAAATTGCCGCGGCCTTTGTCCGTTGGCGGGCCGGGGAGTTCCTCGGCAAGTGGGGGAGCGGCTGCCGCTCCCTCGGGGATGTCCAGGATGCCGATGCTGTGGCTGGCCGCCAGAAAGTCGAAAATGTGCACGGGGGGGATGTTCAACATCCGCACCGTCAGGCGTAGGGTGACCGGTGAGCGCACCCAGAATGCGGCAATGCGCATGGCTTCGGGAACCGGGGCCAGGCGGGTGAGGTTGGGCCAGTGGCGCAGGCGTATGGGAGTGTGGGCATGGATGCCATCCATCAGCCGGCCGCGGCTGGTCCACAGGGCGACTTGCCACAACAGGGAGGCGAAGCTGTGAGGCTCGCTCTGCCCCGGGCGATCCGCTGCGGTCAGGGGGCGGGAGGAAACCGGGGTCTGGGCGTCGCAGCTTTGACGGACGACGGCCATGTCCCGGAGCAACAGTGCCCGCTCCTGGTTGGGGAGGATGATGAGGGTTGCTTGGCCACCGATGCTGATGACGCTCGGCACCCGGTTGCGCCGGATGTCCAACAACGCACCCAGCAGGCCCTGTTGGGGATTGAACCGCTCGATTGTCTCTGGGAGCTGGTGGGCCGGGCGCAGAGGGGGGGGCTCCTTTTTCGTGGAGGGCTCGGGCGGGGAAGCTGGAGCCTCCGTTTGGGGGGAGGGCGGTTTTTCGTCCGGTGGCTGGGGGGGTGCGGAGGGCCTCGGGGCGGCGGCTTGGCCGGCCAGGACCTGGCGTAGCAGCGGGAACAGGGTTTCCACCCGGATCGGTTTTGCCAGAACCGGCGCGGGAGCATCGTTCGTGGGTGAGACGGTGGTGACCACGGCGGGAAGGGTCGGATGGTCGGCACGGAACCGTTGCCACAGGGAGGCGGCGTCCACCGTGTCCATGTCCACGATGGCGATGTCGGGGACGGTGCCGGGCACGTCCTCGACCAGTTGGTAGCGCTGAATGCTGTGCATCCTGAACGCCATGCGAAAGACCGCCAGCTTGCGGGCGTCCATTCCCGCTGCCAGCACGGTGATGACGTTTCTTGGTATGGTTGGGTCGTCCATCCTCGTTCCCTTAGGTGACGGTTTGCTGCTGTCGTTGCTTGAGGCGTTGGTAGAGCCCGCTCATCATCGGCACCACCTCTTCGGGGGGGCGCTGGACGATGCGCTTGATCTTGCCGGCCAGAGCGGTGAACCGGGCTAAATCGTCCATGCGCTCGTAAAGATCGAGCAGCGGTGGATAGAGGTGGGCCGACATGGGGTCGGCCAGTACGGCTTTCTCCAGTGTGGCGAGCGCTTCCTCTATCTGGCCGAACTCCAGGTAGGCCTCCGCATCCCGCAAGGCGTCGTGCTTGGGTTCTCCGCTGCGTATGCCAGCCGCCCCCTGGCTGACCGCCACCAGGAGGAAAGGACGGCGCGGGGTAGGCGGGTCGGTGACATAGCCGAATTGGCGGCCGATGGACTCCGTTTGCCAGCGTTCCTGAGCCTGGGCCAGGGCTTCAAATACCGTATGGTGCCCCAAGACGAAACCCATTCCCAGCAGGCGGTCCCGCAAGGCACGGCCGTAATCGCCGAGGACGGCGAAAAGCTGCCACAGGGTGCGGGCGTATTCCTCGATTTCCCGCCGCAGGAAGAAAACCTTCAGCAGTGCGGTGAAATGGGCCAGTCCTGCCGGTTGCGCGACAATGGCGCGCCGCAGGGCCGGAACGGCTTCTTCCAGGTTGTTGGCGGCCAGGTGCAGGCGTGCTTCCATGGCCGGGGCGGCGAAGGCGCGCAGCACCGCTTTTTCTTCCGGAGTGAGCGGTGCGATCGGCTCATCGCCCTCCACCAGGCGACGGGAAGGGACTGCGGAGTTTGCCGGTTGCGGCGTTTCCTGTCGCGGTGGCGGCGCGGAGGGTTCCGCAAACGTCTCCGGTTCGGCCAGTTCCGGAATGGGGGGCGGCTCGGCGGGGACGAACATCTGGGAGACCCGTTCCGGTCCCAGCCCCAAATAGGTTTCCGCGACCACCCGCAGTTGCAGGTTGTCCCGGTCCGCAGCCAAGCCGGCCAGGGCCGTGCAGCGCAGGTAATCCTGGTCTTCGCCCAGTGCGCCCAGGCGCTCCAATATCTCGGCGAAGTCGTCGATCCGGTTCAACTGCAAGTAGATGTCCAGCAGCTTGCGCATCGCCTGCCGGTCGGCATTCCCGGTTTCATTCAAGTACCAGCGCAGGGACTCCGCCGCCTGCTCGAAGTAGCCGAACTCCAGGTAGATGTTCGCTTCCGACAGGGGGTCCACTTCGCGGACCTCGATGGAGCCTTCGCTGGGGACGGTCGGGAAGTCCTCGGCAGGCTCGGGGGCGGGCGGGGGGGCGAAGGTTCTGGTTGCCGTCGGCGGGGAGGCGGGAGGCAAAGCGGCATGTTGCGGGCGGGCGGGTTTCCGCGTCGCCCGGCGCAATACTGCCAGGGCAATCAGGGCGAAGGCTGCAACCCCGAGCAGTACCGGATGGTCGCTGGCGGATTGCAGGAGGTCGGGGGCGACGGCCATGGGATGGGCGAGGGAATCAGGGTATCCGGAAATCGGCTTCGCTCAGCAGGTCGGTGCCGCATTCCAGGGTTTCGAACCAGTCGAGGAAGCGGTTTATTATCGCCTTGCCCTTGAAAGAGCCGCCATGCTGGGGGACGATCCATTCCACGTCGAGCTGGCGGATCATGTTTACCCAAAGCCGGCATGCCTTGTTGTTGCACATGTAGCGGCGATGGAAGCCATCCATGTGGCTTTCCACCAGATGGCCGTCGAAATCCTCCACCGGCAACCCGGCCGAGTGGCCATCCATGACCGAGGCGCCAACGTCGCCGGAAAACAGGATTTTGCTCAAGGGGTCGTAAACCTGGAAATTGCCCACGGTATGGAGGAAATGGGCAGGAATCAGCTTGAGTCGGCTGTTGCCCAGTTCCAGGTCCATCCCCTTGGGGGGGATGGCGATCATCCGGCCCTCGGTGACCCCCTTGATGCAGAAATGGGGGATGAAACGCACCCATTCCTGGGCGATGACGATCTTGGCATCGGTGATCAGCAGCCAGCCGTTGGCGGAAGCGACGATGTCGGGGTCCTGATGGGAGGCGAACACGTAGCGGGTGCGGGAGGGGAGGAAATAATTGGCCATTTCCGCCAGTAGGTGCTTGTAGGTCAGATTGCCGCCCGGGTCGAGCAGCATGCCCTCGCCGCCATCGGTGATGAGGAACTGGTTGGCCTGGATGCCTTCTCCCTGGACCAACTCGGTGAAGGCGACGCATTTGTGGTCGCCGTTGTTGAACAGTTCTATCGGCATGTCTTCTTCCTCGTTTCGATCTTCGACAGCTCTTGTCGGCTGGGATTGAATGCGGACTGGGGTTTTACATGGTATGTGTCTGTCGCACGGATTTGAGTGCATTTCCCAAATGCAACTCGATCTTGTTTTTCAGGTTGCGGGCCGCATCGCTGCGCCCGAACTGGACGCCGATTCCCGGGGGACGGTTTCCCTGGCTTTGGGGCGGCGTGATCCAGGCCACGCGGCCGTTGATGGGGGTCTTTTCCCCGCTGTCCATCAGGGTGAGCAGCATGACCACCTCCTCGCCAAGCTTGTAGGGGGCCGAAGTGGGAACGAAGATGCCGCCGTTGCTGAGAAAGGGCATGTAGGCGGCGTACAGGGCGGCCTTGTCGCGAATGGTGAGTGCCAGGATGTGGCGGTGGGCGGCGTGGGGTTTTTCGCGGCTCACAGTTTCTTCCTCCTGCCGGCTTGCGCATTCGGGACCCTGTTAGGCACGGCGGAGGAAGAAAGGTACGGAAAGAACGGCTGTCGGCGTATTTCGGCAAGGGGGCGAAACAGGATCAGGGAAGCGTTCTTCATCATCAACTCAACGGTTACGTTCGGATTGTCAAACATACGCCCGAAAAAATCTCGTTGCGTCGTCCGGCAATTCCTCGATCGTGAAGCCGCCGCTTGTTAGACCGGAACTTTGCGTCTCCGCCTTTCGCACGGAGTAGCCTTTTGCAGATCGACCGAAATTCTGTCACTGCTCTATGACATTGTCAATTAGCTTTTGCTTAAATTTACCGCTGCCCGGTTTCGTCCCAAGGTGACGAATTGGAAATCATGTGGGGCAGCAGCGCATGGAGGAAAACCAGTTCCGCCATCACCTCGCGCCGAAAGCCCTGCCGGTTGCCGCGCCAGTCGATCACCAGGGACTTGAGGAAATTGAGGCACTCGGGATAGCCCCATAGTAAAACCAGTTTTTGTACGATATGGGGGTGATGGCGTTCCAGCCAGGATTCGGGATAAGGCTCGTCCTTCGGTGCTTGCGCTTCCACTACGTGGGGTGGAATCGGATCGGCCCGTTGTTTGGCCGCTTCCAGTGCATGGTCATCAAACAAGGTAGGAAAACCGCCGCTCATCTTTGAACCCTCCGCTGAATCCAAAAACAGCACCAGTATCAGTGGTATTTCTGGGGCTGTCAATATAAGGGCTTGCTGATGAAATGGCCCCTAAGGCCCTGTTTGTAAAGGGTGCGGGTTGGCGGGGCTTGACAAAAAACCGTCAAAAGCCCAGAATCGCAACCCTTCTAAAGCGGTGATATAGCTCAGTTGGTTAGAGCACAGCACTCATAATGCTGGGGTCGGTGGTTCAAGTCCACCTATCACCACCAGATTCCTTCCCGGCGCGGACGGTGCCGCGCGGGGACTTCCCGGTCATCTATGCGCCTTCTTCGTCTCCTTCCGCTGCTTCTCGCTCTGGCTCTGCCCTTGTCGGCGACGGCCGGACGGATTTTTCCGCAGAATTTGAAGTTCGGCGAGATGAAGGGCGTCGCCTACCCGGCGGTGCAGATCGGCGACACCGTCTACCATTCCGCCCCTGGCCTGCGCATCTACGACCGCTCCAACCGCATGATCCTCCCCGTGGCCCTGCCCCAAAGTGCTGTGGTGCTGTTCCAGCTGGACATCCAGGGCAACCTGTCCCAACTATGGCTCCTGACCCCGGAAGAGGAAGCATCCGTCCGGCAGGCCGTGGGTCGCTGAAGTGGCGTCCAAAGTCTTCATCAAAACCTTCGGTTGCCAGATGAACGAGTACGACTCGGCCAAGATGGCCGACGTGCTCGCCGCCGCCGAGGGCATGGAAGCCACCGATCGGGCCGAAGAGGCCGACGTCATCCTGCTCAACACCTGCTCGGTGCGGGAAAAGGCCCAGGAGAAGGTGTTCAGCGAACTGGGCCGCATGCGCCAGCTCAAGCAGGACAATCCCAACCTGCTGATCGGCGTCGGCGGCTGCGTGGCGAGCCAGGAGGGGGATGCCATCATCGCCCGGGCGCCCTACGTGGACGTGGTGTTCGGCCCCCAGACCCTGCATCGCCTGCCGGAACTGGTGCGGGCCCGCCGTTCCTCCGGCCGCGCCCAGGTGGACGTGTCCTTCCCCGAGATCGAGAAGTTCGACCACCTGCCCGAGTCCAAGGTGGAAGGGGCCAGCGCTTTCGTCTCCGCCATGGAAGGGTGCGGCAAGTTCTGCACCTACTGCATCGTGCCCTACACCCGGGGTGCCGAGGTGTCCCGCCCCTTCGACGACGTGATCGCCGAGGCGGTGCAGCTGGCGGAAAAAGGGGTGAAGGAAATCACCCTCCTGGGCCAGAACGTCAACGCCTACCGGGGCGAGATGCACGACGGCTCCACCGCCGACCTGGCCTTTCTGCTGCATTACCTGGCCGAGGTGCCGGGCATCGAGCGCCTGCGCTTCACCACCTCCCACCCCATGGAGTTCGGCCAAAGCCTGATCGACGCCTTCGCTGAAATCCCCAAGCTGTGCAATTACCTGCATCTGCCGGTGCAGTCCGGGTCGGACCGCATCCTGGCGGCCATGCGCCGGGGCTACACCACCCTGGAATACAAAAGCATCATCCGCAAGCTGCGCAAAGTGAGGCCGGACATCTCCCTCGCCTCCGACTTCATCGTCGGCTTCCCCGGCGAGACCGAAGCCGACTTCGAAGCCACCCTCAAGCTGGCAGAAGAAGTGGGCTTCGACGCCAGCTTCAGCTTCATTTTCAGCCCCCGTCCCGGCACCCCGGCGGCGGAACTGCCGGACGACGTTTCCAGCGCAGTGAAACACCAGCGCCTCGACCGCCTGCAGGCTCAGCTCCAGCGCCAGGCGGACGCCATCAGCGCCGCCATGGTGGGCACGGTGCAGCGGGTGCTGGTGGAGCGGGTGTCGAAGAAGGATGCCCTCGAACTGGCCGGCCGCACCGACAACAACCGGGTGGTGAACTTCGCCGGCAACCCGCGCCTCATCGGCACCCTGGTGGACGTCACCATCACTTCCGCCATGCCCCACAGCCTGCGGGGCGAGATCGTGGTGCGGGACCTGTGAGCGTGGAGCCCATCGAGATCGAATTCCAGCCGGTGGACAACGTCCGCCTGTCCAACCTGTGCGGCGTGCTGGACGAGAACCTGCGCCAGATCGAAACCGCCCTGGACGTGACCATCGCCCGCCGCGGCGAGCGCTTCAGCGTCTACGGCGCCACCGTCCAGGGCCGGCTGGCGGTGGCGGCCCTGGAAAAATTCTACGAGCGGGCCAAGAATTCCCTGACGGTGGACGAAATCCAGCTCGGCCTGATCGAGCTCACCCAGGCCGAGCCCCTGGCCGGTGACGGCGGCGCGGTTCCGGTGCTGATGACGCGCCGCTCCGACCTCCACGGCCGCACCCCGCGCCAGAACGACTATCTGCGCCAGATCCAGGAACACGACATTTCTTTCGGCATCGGCCCCGCCGGCACCGGCAAGACCTATCTCGCGGTGGCCAGCGCCGTGGACGCCCTGGAGCGGGACCTGGTGAAGCGCCTGGTGCTGGTGCGCCCGGCGGTGGAGGCCGGCGAGCGCCTGGGCTTCCTTCCCGGCGACCTGGCCCAGAAAGTGGACCCCTACCTGCGCCCCCTCTACGACGCCCTTTACGACCTGATGGGCTTCGACAAGGTGGGCAAGCTGTTCGAGCGCGGCACCATCGAAATCGCCCCCCTGGCCTACATGCGCGGCCGCACCCTGAACCAGGCTTTCATCATCCTGGACGAGGCCCAGAACACCACGCCGGAGCAGATGAAGATGTTCCTCACCCGCATCGGCTTCGGCGCCAAGGCGGTGGTCACCGGCGACGTGACCCAGATCGACCTGTCCCGGGGCCAGAAGAGCGGCCTGGTGGAGGCCCAGGATGTGCTGAAGGAAGTGCGGGGCATCGGCTTCACCTACTTCCAGTCCGAAGACGTGGTGCGCCATCCCCTGGTGGCACGGATCATCAATGCCTACGAAAAATTCGACAAAAAAGCCTAAGCTCACCCTGTCGGTGCAGTACGCCTTCAAACCGGAAGGCGTGCCCACCCGCCCCCAATTCCGCAAATGGGCCCAGGGGGCGCTGGAACGGGATGCCGAGGTGGCGATCCGCATCGTCGGCGAGGAGGAAGGGCGGGAGCTGAACCGGGATTACCGGGGCAAGGATTACGCCACCAACGTGCTCACCTTCGTCTACGACGACCTGCCGCCGGAAGCCGGCCTGATGGGCGACCTGGTGCTGTGCGCGCCGGTGGTGGAGAAAGAGGCCCGGGAACAGGGCGTCTCCCTCGAAGCCCACTACGCCCATCTCACGGTCCACGGCGTGCTGCACCTGCAGGGCTACGACCACGAGGATGACGCCGACGCCCAAATCATGGAGAATCTGGAAAGCCGAATTGTCATGAAGTTCGGCTATGCTGATCCATACGGTGCCGAAAAGTGATGGGTAAACGGATGCCGCCTTGCCGAGGCGGCATCCGTTTCTCATTACCTGGGGGCACCCCGAAAACCTATGGACGACCCTGCGAAACCGGGCTGGTTTGAACGCCTCAGCGCCCTGCTGTTGCGCGAACCGGAAGACCGGGAACAGCTGGTGGAACTGCTGCATTCCGCCTACCAGCGCAACCTTCTGGACGGCGACGCCCTCACCATGATCGAAGGCGTGCTGCACGTCTCCGAAATGCAGGTGCGGGACATCATGATCCCCCGCGCCCAGATGGACGTCATCGACATCGCCGATCCCGCCGAGAAGTTCATCCCCTTCGTCATCGAGACCGCCCACTCCCGCTTCCCCGTGATCGAGGAAGGCAAGGACGACGTGCTCGGCATCCTCCTCGCCAAGGACCTGCTGCGCTACCACGCCGGCGAGGAGTTCGACGTGCGGGACATGCTGCGCCCGGCGGTGTTCATCCCCGAATCCAAGCGCCTCAACGTGCTGCTGCGGGAATTCCGCAGCAACCGCAACCACATGGCCATCGTGGTGGACGAATACGGCGGCGTGGCGGGCCTGGTGACCATCGAGGACGTGCTGGAGCAGATCGTGGGCGAGATTGAGGACGAGTACGACTTCGACGAGGCCGGCGACAATGTCATCCGCGACCACCAGGGCCGCTTCCGGGTCAAAGCCCTGACCGAGATTGCCGATTTCAACGAAGTGATCGGCACCGAATTCTCCGACGAAGATTACGACACCGTGGGGGGGCTGGTGGTGAGCCGTTTCGGCCGCCTGCCCAAGCGGGGCGAACAGGTGGTGTTCGACGGGCTGAAATTCACCGTGTTGCGCGCCGACAGCCGGCGCTTGCATACCCTGCTGGTGGAGAAGCTGTCGGAAGAGGCCTGATTCCCCTCTCCCACCCTGGGGTAGAATGAGCGCCAACAATAAATCACGGGGGGGCGATGAGCGGCGCAACAGGGATGCCCGTTCGTGAAGAATGGCTGCTAGGCATCAGCGGGGGAACCGCCCTGCTGTTTTTCTTTGACGGCGATGCGCTAGTCGCCGACCTGTCCAATCCCCTTTGGCTGGCCCTGCTCCTCGGCGGCTTGCGCCACCGGGAGCAGCAGTACAACCTGCAGGGGGCCAACGCCTACCTGAGCGTCATCATTCCCCTTGCCGTCTTCGGCCTGATCCTGCCCAATTTCACCGTTTCCACCGAGGGGCCCACCCTCTTCCGGGTACAGGAGATTTTCCTGGTCCTGATGTCCCTCGGCCTCTACGGCACCTTTCTGGCCATCCAGACCAATCGCCACAAATCTTTCTTCATGCTCGAGGACGAAGGCGGCGAAAAGGATCACGAGCATCGGGTGACCCGCTCGATCCCGTTCCATGGGGCGCTGCTGATGGCCTATCTGCTGCCGATGGTCTATCTGGCGGAAAAACTGGCCCTGCCCATCGACCACGGCATCGAGATCCTGCACGCGCCGGTGGCCCTGGGGGGCGTGGCCGTCGCCCTGCTGGTGGCGACGCCGGAGTCCATCGGCGCGGTGCGGGCGGCCCTGGCCAACAATCTGCAGCGCTCGGTGAACATCCTGCCGGGTTCGGTGCTGTCCACCATCGGGTTGACCATCCCTGCCGTGTTGACCATCAGCCTTGTCACCGGCAATCCGGTGGTCCCGGGTTTGCAGAACGCGGATTTCGTCATGCTGCTGCTGTCCCTGGCCGTGAGCGTGGTGACCTTCGCCAGCGGCCGCACCAACGTCCTCCAGGGCACGGTGCATTTGCTGCTGTTCCTGGCCTATCTGCTGTTCATCTTCGCGCGCTGAGCGTCCGGGTGCGAAAAAGCCGGGGCGACCCGGCTGTTTTATGCATAGACGTCGATATGGCTGCCCGGCGGCGGGGGCGGGTTCGGCGGCAGGGCGGCCGGCGGGGCACCGGACGGCTGGGCGAAGGCATGGTTGCCGGGGCCCTGTTCCGGCGCGGCGGAGGCCCCTGCGGTGGCGGCTCCCGAGGGCTTGGGCGGCGCGAAGCGGTTGGACGCCTGGGGCGGATGCTCCTGCTGCGGAAGCCGCATCAGCGAGGCGTAGGCGTGGGGGTTGTCGGTAAGGGGTCTGCTGAACATCGAATGGCCGTGGCAATAGGTGCACCCGCGGCGAATTCTAGCAAGGGGATTCGGGGTGTTCAACCACCCCGAAAGTATGGTTTTAGGCGGCCTGGACCGGAATCTGGTGGCGGCGGTTGACGATGCGGTTGTTCTCGTCCACGTACACCAGGGTGGGCTCGAACTTCTGCAATTCCAGCTCGTTGTAGATGGCGTAGGTGGCGATGATGATGAGGTCGCCCGGGTCGGCCTTGTGGGCGGCGGCGCCGTTCACCGAGATGACGCCGGAGTCGCGCTCGGCGCGGATGGCGTAGGTGGTGAAGCGCTCGCCGTTGGTGATGTTGTAGATTTCGATCTGCTGGTATTCGCGGATGTCGGCGGCCTCCAGCAGGGTCTCGTCGATGGCGCACGAGCCCTCGTAGTGCAACTCCGAGTGGGTTACACGAACGCGGTGAAGCTTGGATTTGAGCATGGTGCGTTGCATGAGGCGCTCTCTCCGGGTTCTGACGAAAAAGGGAATGTATTATACATAAGGCCTTGCGGCACTGCCAAATAGACCGTCCGGCGCGGCGTGAGTTCAGGTCTCGGGGGTGTTTCCCGCCGCCAGGGGGAGGCGCACTACGAACTCCGCGCCGCCGGGAAGGTTGCGGGCTTCGATGCTTCCCGCCATGTGGGTTTCGAGGATGGTGCGCGTCATGGAAAGGCCGAGGCCGGTGCCTTCCTCCTTGGTGGTGAAAAACGGCTCGAAAATTTTCGGCAGCACTTCTTCCGGGATGCCGCCGCCGTTGTCCCGCACCGTCAGACGTGCGGCGCCGTCGTCGCGGTCGAGGGCGATGTCGATTTTTCCGTCGAGGCCCTGGCGGGCGGAGATGGCCTGTTGGGCGTTGTTGATCAGGTTCACCAGCACCTGGGAAAGCTCATTGGAATAACCCCAGACCTGAAGATCCTCGTCGGCGTGGAGCGCCACGGCGATACTCCGGTCCCCCAGAGCGGCGGAGGTGAGGCTGAGGGCCTCGGCCACGGCGGCTTTCAGGGAGAAGGCGGTTTTCTCCCGGTGGGGGCGGAAGAAGTTGCGGAAGTCGTCGATGGTCTGGGACATTTTCTGGATCAGGCGCCGGGAGTCCACGGCGTAGCCGTCCATTTTGTCTTGGGTCAGTTCGTTGAAGGCGCAGTCGTCCTGGATGTTGGCGATGGTCAGGCTCAGGGCGTTGAGGGGCTGGCGCCACTGGTGGGCGATGTTGCCGATCATTTCCCCCATTTCGGCGAAGCGGGACTGCTGGACCAGCATCAGGTCCTTCTCCCGACCCAGGGCCACTTCCCGCTGGATCCGCTGCTCCAGGGTGGCGTTCAGTTCCTCCAGCTGCCGCGACCGTTCGGCCAGTTCCCGCTGCAAGGTCAGTTCCCGCAGTTGCGCCAGAATGAAGCGCCACGGCAGGGCGACGAATGCCAGCAGCAGCCCGATCTCCAGGGCCAGCGGCAGGGGGTCGGTCCACCCGCCTTTGGGGACGACGCTCAATTGCCAAGCCTCGTTCGGCCCCTCCACCTTGGCGCTTACGGCCGCGCCAAAGTCCCCTTCGGGGGCGTTGGTCGCAATCACCGCGCCGTTCTTGGCGAGCCGGTAGTGGTAGCCTTGGGCTTCGAGGGCTTTCAGGTCCACGGATTCCAGAAAGCGCTGGGTCAGGAT
Organism: Gallionellaceae bacterium UBA2239; assembly: GCA_002347615.1. Classification (GTDB taxonomy): domain Bacteria; phylum Pseudomonadota; class Gammaproteobacteria; order Burkholderiales; family UBA9220; genus UBA2239. The sequence goes on from DDYH01000022.1 coordinate 46,074, forward strand.
GAGGGAGTTTATGAAGCCCCAGAAGCGCTCCTTGCCGTCGTCGTCCCGCAGAAAGACCGGTAGCCGAACGATCATGCCGTTGCCGCCCTGGCGCAGGTTCACCGGACCGGTGAGGGTCAGTTTCCGGCTGCGGATGGCGCGCAGGGCGTCTTCCCGGCGCTTGGGGTCGGCCAGCAGGTTGTGGCCGATGGCGCCTTCGCTGCCCGCCAGGGGGTGGATCTGGGACACCACCCCGCCGGGGGCCAGTTGCAGGTTCTGGATCACGCCCTGGTGGTAGCGCAACAGTTCGTCCGCCACCAGGTCGAAGTCGGAAACCTGTCCATGGCCCTGGCGCACCATGGCGGCCAGGGCATAGTTGGCCGAGACGGTGGCGTAGAAGCGCTCTTCGATGGCATGGGTGTATTCCCCTGCCTTGGCCAGGGCGATTTGCCGGGCCTGTGAGGAGCGGACGGATTCCAGCTGGATGATGGAGAAAACGCCGATGGCTGCGATCGAGGCGATGACGAGAATTCCGATCAGCCGTTCCCTCAGCGCCAAGCGCGGTTTTGCTGTCTTCATGGTTCAACTATAGACGCAGACCCGCGCGGCGGGCGAGGGGCGCGCCGCGTCAGGTGTGGTGCGGAATTCCAGGTTGTCAATCAGGCGGGTCTTGCCCAGCCAGGCGGCGGCCAGGGCCACCAGCCGGGTTTCGCCGGCAACGGGGGGGAGCAGGGTGTCGGCGCTGCGCACCGTGAAGTAGTCCACCCGCCAGCCGGAACCCTCCAGGTCCTGCCGGGCCGCCTGTTCCAGGGCGGCAAAATCCCGGCTGCCTCCCTCGACGGCTTCTCGGGTGTAGCGCAGGTTGCGGTTCAAGCGCACCGCTTCGGCCCGTTCCTCCGGCGTCAGGTAGCCGTTGCGGGAGGACAGGGCGAGTCCGTCTTCGGCCCGGGCGGTTTCGCCGGCGACGATGGTGATGGGCAGGTTCAGTTGGCGCACCATTTCCCGGATGATGAACAGCTGCTGGTAGTCCTTCTGGCCGAACACCGCCGCCTGGGGCCGGACCAGGTTGAACAGCTTCAGCACCACGGTGGCCACGCCGCGGAAGTGGCCGGGGCGGAAGGCGCCGCACAGTTGCTGGGCCACCGGCGGCGGTTCGACGAAGATTTCCTGGGGCACCGGGTACATCTCCGCCACCGGGGGGGCGAAGACCACGTCCGCCAGCCCTTCCAGCCTGGCGCAGTCGGCTTCCAGGGTGCGGGGGTAGGTGTCGAAATCCTCGCCGGGGCCGAACTGGATCGGGTTGACGAAAATGCTCGCCGCCACGCAGCGGCCGTGCTCCCGGGCCTGGCGCACCAGGGACACGTGGCCTTCATGGAGATTGCCCATGGTGGGGACGAAGGCGACGGAGGATTCGTTTGCCAGCCGCGCCCGCAGGCCGGCGGCGTCGTGGATCAGCTCGGTCATTTGAAGCAGTGCTCCGGGGCGGGGAAGGCGCCGCTTTTCACCTCGCCCACATAGCTTTCCAGGGCGGCGGAAATACTGGCGGCGCCGGCCATGAAGTTCTTCACGAAGCGGGGCGCCTTGCCGGGGTAGATGCCCAGCATGTCGTGCATCACCAGCACCTGGCCGGCGCAGCCCGGGCCGGCGCCGATGCCGACGGTGGGGATGGAAACGGCGGCGGTGGCCGCCTCCGCCAGCGCCGAGGGAATGGCTTCCAGCACGACCATGCCGGCGCCGGCCTGCTCCAGGGCGGCGGCGTCTTCCAGCAGTTGCCGGGCGGCATCCTCGCTCTTGCCCTGCACCTTGTAGCCCCCCAGCTGGTTCACCGACTGGGGGGTGAGGCCCAGGTGGCCGCAGACCGGGATGCCGCGCTGGGTGAGGAAGGCCACCGTATCCAGCATCACCTCGCCCCCCTCCAGCTTCACCATGTGGGCGCCGGCGGCCATCAGGCGGGCGGCGTTGGCGAAGGCCTGCTGGGGATGCTCCTGGTAGGTGCCGAAGGGCATGTCGGCGACGATGAAGGCGTTCTTTGCGCCACGGGCGACGCAGGCGGTATGGTATTCCATGTCCTGCTGGCTCACCGGCAGGGTGGAGTCGTGGCCCTGGAGCACCATGCCGAGGGAGTCCCCCACCAGCAGGACTTCCACCCCGGCCTTTTCCATCAGGGCGGCGAAGCTCGCGTCGTAGCAGGTGAGGACGGCGATCTTTTCGCCGTCCGCGGCCATCTTGCGCAGGGTGTCGAGGGTGATGCGTGAAGTCATGGGTTAAAACCTTTTTCGCCGCCAAGGGCGGCAGGAAAGCTAACTATAAACGATGGGATGGCGGATAAGAAACCTGGCGCCTTGGCGGCTAAAGCATTTACTCCGCCCGGTTGAAGAATTCCCGCCCGCCGCGCATCCGGCCGATGCGCTCCACCAGCAGGTCGAAGTCCTGGGGCCGGTCGACGATGTTGAGGTGGGCGTTGTTGACGATCAGCAGCGGGGAGGCGTCGTAATGGTAGAAGAACTCGCTGTAGCTGTTGGCCAGCTTGGCCAGATAGCTTTCGCCGATTTCCTGCTCGTAGGCAATGGCCCGCTGGCGCACGCGCTCCGCCAGCACGTTGGGGGGGGCCTGGAGGTAGATCACCAGGTCCGGGGTCGGCGCCTGGGGACGCATGTGCTGGTAGATCTGCTGGTACAGGGCATATTCGTCGTCCCCCAGGTTGAGCTTGGCGAACAGGGGGTCCTTTTCCAGGAAGAAGTCGGACACCGTGGCGTGGCCGAACAGGTCCATCTGCTTCAGTTCCCGCACCTGGTTCATGCGCTGGAACAGGAAGAACAGCTGGGCGGACAGGGCGTGGCGCTTGGGGTCTTCGTAGAAGCGGGGGAGAAAGGGGTTGGCGTCGGCGTTTTCCAGCAGCAGGCCGGCCTGGAAGCGTTCGGCGAGCTTCTTCGCCAGGCTGGTCTTGCCGGTGCCGATGGGGCCTTCGACGACGATGTAGCGGTAGCGGTCAAACAACATCGGGTTCTAACGCCGTGGCGGGGAGCTTTTCCAGCCGCTGGTCCTCGCAGTTGTAGAGCAATCCGGCCGCCGGCCCGACGCCGGGGACGACGCAGTCCGGGGCGATTTCCAGCAGGGGCCGAAGCACGAAGGCCCGGTCCCCGATGCGGGGATGGGGCAGGGTCAGCCCCGGCTCGTGCACCATCAGGCCGTCGTACAGCAGGATATCCAGGTCCAGGGTGCGGGGGCCGTTGAGGAAATCCCGCACCCGGCCATGGCGATGCTCCATATCCAATAGCGCCTCCAGCAGTTGCCGGGGCGACAGGCCGGTTTCGATTTCCGCCACGGCATTGATGAAATCCGGCTGGTCGGTGTAGCCCAGGGGGGCGCTGCGGTAAAGGGAGGAGCGGGCCACCAGGCGGGTGGACGGCAGGGTATCCAGTTCGTCGAAGGTCCCCAGGAGCAGGAATTCGGAGTCGCCGAGGTTGCTGCCCAGGCCGATGAAGGCGCGGATTGTCGCCATGGCTCAGTCCGCCGCCGGGGGCGTGTCTCCTTCGCCGTCGCCCCCGGGCTTGCGCTTGCGGCGCCGGCGCTTCTTGGCGGCGGGGGCCTCGTCCCGCACCAGCATGGCCTCGCGCTGGTCGGGGTCGGCGTCCATGAAGCGTTCCCACCAGCGCAGCAGCTCCATGTCCAGCTCGCCGCTTTCGCAGCGCAGCAGGAAGAAGTCGAAGCAGGCGCGGAAGCGGGGGTGCTCCAGCAGGCGGAAAGGCCGCTGGCCGGAGCGCATCTGGAAGCGGGGCTGCATGCTCCAGATTTCCTTCATGGTGGCGTCGAAGCGGCGCGGGATGGCGAGTTTCTTGTCCTGGGCGGCCAGCACCTCGTTCATGGCCTGGTTCAGGGCGGGGAAGGGCTTCATGCCCTGGGCCTGGAGGCCCTGCCAGGCGGCCAGCACCTCGTGCCACAGCAGGGTGGCGAAGAGGAAGGCGGGGGACACCGGCTTGTCCTGGGCCACGCGCTGGTCGGTGTTCTTCAGGGCGAGGGAGATGAAGCGCTCGCCGCCGGGCTGTTCCAGGATGGTGTCGAGCAGGGGCAGCAGGCCGTGGTGCAGGCCCTCGGCCCGCAGCTGGTGCACGCCGCGCAGGGCGTGGCCGGAAAACAGCAGCTTGAGCATCTCGTCGAACAGGCGGGAACTGGGCACGTGCTGCAGCAGGGGCCCCAGCTTGGCCACCGGGGCGCGGGTGGCGGGGTCGATGTGGAAGTCGAAGCGGGCGGCGAAGCGCACCGCCCGCAGCATCCGCACCGGGTCTTCGCGGAAGCGCTTTTCCGGCTCGCCGATGATGCGCAGGCGCTTGTCCTTGATGTCGTTCATGCCGCCGTGGTAGTCCCGCACCTCTTCGGTGGCCGGGTCGTAGTACAGGGCGTTGACGGTGAAGTCCCGCCGCACCGCGTCTTCCTCCAGGGTGCCGAACACGTTGTCGCGCACGATGCGGCCGGTTTCGTCCTCGTGGCGGTCGCCGCCCTCGTCGGTGGCGGAGCCGCGGAAGGTGGTGACTTCGATGGTTTCCGCCCCGCACATGACGTGGACGATCTGGAAGCGGCGGCCGATGATGCGGGAGCGGCGGAACAGGGCGCGCACCTCGTCCGGCTCGGCGTTGGTGGCGACGTCGAAATCCTTGGGCTCCCGGCCCAGCATCAGGTCCCGCACCGCGCCGCCCACCACGTAGGCCTCGTAGCCGGCGTCCTGCAGGGTGTCGGTGACCTTGAGGGCGCAGGGCGAAATGCTGTCACGGGTGATGCCGTGGGCCTTGACCGGGATGGTGCGGGGTTTCTTGCCGAATTTCGGCGCCTTCAGGACGCGCCGGATCAGTTTGGCGATCATGCTGGGAAGTGGGGATGGTGGAACGGGTTTGCCGCGTAAAGGTTAAACATGGAGCCAATTATACACGGGGAATGAAAACGCGCCCCCACTCCGTCGCCGCTTCCGCCATGGGGCAGCGGTAAAGCCGCTCCAGGCTGGCGGCGGTGAGGGTTTGGTCGGCGGGTCCGGCAGCGGGGCCGTCGTCGTGGAGCAGCAGGGCATGGTCGAAATAACGCCCCACCCAGGCGGTTTCGTGGAGCACCGCCAGCACCGTTTTGCCCTGGTCCGCCAGGTGGCGCAGCAGCTTCACCATCGCGCCCTGATGGGCCAGGTCCAGGTGCTGCAAGGGTTCGTCCAGGAGGTAGATGTCCGGCGCCTGGGCCAGCAGGGCGGCCAGGCGCACCCGCTGCCGCTCGCCGCCGGACAGGGTGGAAAGGGGCCGATGGGCGGCGTCCTGCATTTCCACCTGCTCCAGGGCGGTGCGGGCGGCGGCCTCGTCCTCCTGGTGGAGGCGGGTGAGGCCGTGGCGGTGGGGATAGCGGCCCAGGATCACGTATTCCAGGGCCGTGCCCCAGAAGGCCTGGGGGTCGTCCTGGAGCAGCACGCCGATGCGGCGGGCCCGTTCCCGCCGGGGGCAGGCGTCCACGGGGTGGTCGCCGAGCCACACCGCCCCTGCGGCAGGGGCGGCCAGGCCGGACAGGGCGTGGAGCAGAGTGGTCTTGCCCGCGCCGTTGCGGCCCAGCACGCACCAGCATTGGCCGGGAAGCAGGTCCAGGGACAGGCCCCGGCACAGGGTGCGGCCCGGCACCGCGAGGGTGAGGTGTTCAGCCCGCAGCACGGCGGCGCTCCGACAACAGGAACAGCAGGGTGGGCACTCCCAGCAGGGCGGTGAGCGCCCCCACCGGCAACTGCTGGGGCGCCGCCACGGTGCGGGCCAGGGTGTCGGCCAGCACCAGGAAGCTGCCGCCCGCCAGGACCGAGGCCGACAGCAGGCGGCGGTGGCCGGCCACGCCGAGAAGGCGCAGGAAATGGGGCACGATCAGGCCGACGAAGCCGATGGTTCCGCCCTCGGTCACCGCCGCCGCGGCGCACAGGGAGGCGAGGAGGAAGAGCCCCCCCTGGAGCGGTTCCACCGCCACGCCCAGGGATTTCGCCTTCAGTTCCCCCAGGGCCAGCACGTCCAGGGCGCCGGCCTGCCAGCGGGCGGCGCCGAGGACGGCGATGAGGATGCCCAGGGCGGCCAGGGGATGCTCCGCCCGGGACAAATCCCCCATCAGCCAGAACACCATCCCCCGCAGGCTGTCGCCGGGGGTGAGGGAAAGAAGCAGGCTCACCACCGCCCCGTAGCCCGCCGCCAGCACCACCCCGGTGAGCAGCAGGCGCTGGGCGTTCCACTGGCCACCCCCCACGCCCAGGGCCAGCAGCAGCGCCACGCTGGCCAGGGCGCCGCCGAAAGCGCCGAAATTGACCAGCCCCACCCCGGCCCCCAGGGCCATGGCGGTCAGGGCGCCCACCGAGGCGCCGCCGGAGACGCCCAGGATATAAGGTTCCGCCAGAGGGTTGCGCAGCAGCACCTGGAGCAGCACCCCGGCCAGGGCCAGCAGCCCGCCGCAGGCGAAGGCGGAGAGCAGCCGCGGCAGGCGCAGCTGCCACACGATGTCCGACGCCAGGGTGTCGGCGGGGCCGGCCAGGAGGGCGTGGAAAATCTGGTCAAGGGGAAGGTCGGCGCTGCCCGCCGCGAGGCCGGCCAACAGGCTGGCCGGGGCGAGGAGCAGCAGTACCGGGAAGACGAGGCGTGACGACTGCACGGATTATTTCAAGGCCGGCAGGAGGGAAAGGACGAAATCGTAGAATGCCAGCGCCTGCGCATAGGCTTGCTCGAATTCTTCCCGCTCTGGGCCTTCTTCCACGCCGGGATAGCGGTAGAGCGTAGCGTAGGGAGTCAGTTCCAACGCAGTTTCCAGCCACTCCGCAAAGCCGGCGTTGCGGGAAACGGCCTGCCTGGTCAGTATCTCCAGGTCGTGGGTTTTGTCGAAAGGCTGGTCGCAGTAAACCAGATAGCCCTTGAGGGCTTTTTCGACGGTCTGCTGGCAATGGTAAATGGCTGTGTCGAGAATCGGGTTGTCCCCGTCCGCCAGTTTTCTTGCAGAGGCGACGTCGTGGCCGGCCTTGACGAGCCAGCTGCGGACTTGTTCAGTCTTGGCCTGGTCCATACAACACCTTGCCCTGCTCGGAAATCCGGTGCTCCAGGGATGCCTTGATATTCCGGTAGCGGTCGAATTCGTACCGGGTCTTGACCAGGACGTCCTTCGCAAACGGCAGGCCGATAAGGCTGCGGCGGGCGCGGATGGACCGCTTGACCGGTTTTTCCGCGCTGTCCCGGACGATGACCAGCAGGTCCACGTCACTGTCTGCAGTCGGTTCGCCCCAGGCACGGGAGCCGAACAGGATCACTTCCTCCGGATGGAACTCGGCAACCAACCGGCGGGTGGCTTCCTGGAGCAGTTCGGGGGTGACCGGGATCATGGCGGCGTTCGCGTAAATAGATGATGTCAGAATGAATTGTATGCGAGACAGGCCGTTGACGCGACTCATCTCAAACTGATGACCGGCCAGCCGTTTTCCAGCGCATGGGCCCGCAGGGTGTCGTCCGGGTCCACCGCCACCGGGTGGGTGACCCGGGACAGCAGGGGCAGGTCGTTGAGGGAATCGCTGTAGAACCAGCTTTCCGCTACCTCCGCCCAGCCCCGGCCGCGGGACTGTAGCCATTCTTCCAGACGCTTCACCTTGCCGTCGCGGAAGCTGGGGGTGCCGGCCACTTTGCCGGTGAATTCGCCGCCCTGGTGTTCCGGCTCGGTGGCGATCAGGTGGGCCACCCCCAGTTCCTGGGCGATGGGGGCGGTGACGAAGCTGTTGGTGGCGGTGACGATCACCAGTTCGTGGCCCTGGGCCCGGTGGTGTTCGATCAGCTCCCGGCCCTTGGGCAGCATGATGGGGCGGATGCTGCCGGCCATGAAGCGCTGGTGCCAGGCGTCCAGCTGGGCGCGGCTGTGGCGGGACAGGGGCTTCAGCTGGAAGTCGAGGAACTCGTGGATGTCCAGGGTGCCGGCCTTGTACTGGTCGTAGAATTCCTGGTTGCGGGCCTCGTACACTTCCCGGTCGAGCACCCCTTCCCCGATCAGGAACTGGGCCCACTCGAAATCGCTATCGCCGCCGAGGAGGGTGTTGTCCAGGTCGAATAATGCCAGTCGCACAGCTGTTTTCCTCCATGTTCAATGGTCTAGGATTATACCTTGGTTAAAAATCTGCGCCGCCTGGCGTAGAATCAGCCGTTACTAAATATAGTCGCGAGGGGACCATGAATCTGCCGGATGGGCTGTTTGCCGCCGAATGGTATTGGGCCGGCCATTTCCTGCTCGCCCTGGTGCTGGGCTGGGCCCTGTTCCGCGCCCCCTGGCATCGGCTCAAGGACGCCGGCCAATTGAACGTCTGGCTGGGAGTCTGCGTGTTCCTCATGGGGCTGTGGAGCATCAAGGCGGGCATCCGGCCCGGGCTCAACTTCCACATGCTGGGCGCAACGGTGCTGACCCTGATGGTGGGGCCTTACCTCGCCACCCTGGGCATGGCCATCGTGGTGGCGGCCATCACCCTCAACGGCGGGGCGGGATGGGACGGGTTTTCCCTCAACGTGCTGCTGATGGGGGCGCTGCCGGCGTGGGTGAGTTACGCCATTTATCATGCGGCCGACAAGCATCTGCCCAACAACTACTTCCTCTATATATTCGTCAACGCCTTCTTCGGCGCGGCGGTGGCCCTGGTGGTCAGCGGCGGCACGGCCACCGCCCTGCTGTGGCTGTCCGGGGCCTACAAGGCCGATTACCTGCTGCACCAGTACCTGCCCTATTTCATCCTCCTCGGCTGGGGGGAAGCCATGCTGTCCGGCATGGTGATGTCCCTGATGGTGGCCTACCGGCCCGAGTGGGTGAGCACTTTCGACGACGAGCGGTATATAAAAAACAAGTAAGCCGCCACGAGCGCCAGGTTTTTGCCGCTGGTTTTCCCCTTCCGAATTTCTTGGCGCGCCTGGCGTCCCAAAGGGATTTCCTTCGGTCATCTTGGCGGCAAAAAATGGCAAAAAAAAGGAGCGCCTTTGCGGTCGCTCCAAAGAGGGGATGGTTACTACTACGAGTGATTGCGAGAGAAACCTTTACACGCAGCCGGTGGGCTTGGGCGTGCCGGCGTAACGGCCGGCTTGTTTCGCCGGGCCGTAGGGAAACAGGTTGAACAGGAATTTCTTGTCGCCCCACTCGTCGCCGAACTCTTCCTTCAGCGCTTTTTGCAGGATGCGCAGATTGGGCGCGGTGCCGTATTCCAGGAAGTAATCCCGCATGAAGCGGATGATCTGCCAGTGCTGGTCGCCCAGAGCCAGGCCGTCGCGGTCCGCGAGGGCTTGGGCGATGTCTTCATTCCATTCGTCCAGATGGGCCAGGTAGCCCTCGGGATCGGTGTGAATTTCCGTGCCATTGACGACGAAGCCCATGGTGTTTTCTCCTTGACGTGTGTGGATATAAATTACCCGACGAAATTTGTCGGCTTCATTGAGTACGAATACTATAAAGACTTAGTCTATCTGTCAACTATTTTTTGAATTAGTCTAAATTGCAGTTGCCCCCGGGGATGGGCGGCAAGCGTGTATAATCCGCCTTCCTCAAGAAATTCCGCCTGTTACGTGTCCCGCTCCGATAGTTCAAAAGCTGATCTTTCCCTCTGCATGACCCGGGACCGCCACGCCCTGGCCCAGGAAATGCGTCGGCTGAAGGAACGGGAACAGGCGGGCAAGCCCACCGATCAGCTGCGTGCCAAGCACGAGGAAAAGCTGGCCCGCTCCCTGGCGGAATACCAGCGGCGCCTGGCCAACCTGCCGCGCCCCAGCTACGACGAAGACCTGCCGGTGAACCAGCGGCGGGACGAGATCGCCGCCGCCATCGAGCAACATCAGGTGGTGATCGTGTGCGGTGAAACCGGCTCGGGCAAGACCACCCAGCTGCCGAAAATCTGCCTCGACCTGAAGCGGGGCGTGGCGGGCCTGATCGGCCACACCCAGCCTAGAAGAGTGGCGGCCCGCAGCATCGCCAACCGGGTGGCGAGCGAATTGAAAAGCTCCTTGGGCCAAACGGTGGGCTATAAGGTACGTTTCCAGGACAAGCTGTCGGAAAACACCTATCTGAAATTAATGACCGACGGCATCCTGCTGGCGGAAACCCAGGGGGACCCCCTGCTCGGCGCCTACGACACCATCATCATCGACGAGGCCCACGAGCGCAGCCTGAACATCGACTTCCTGCTGGGCTATTTGAAGCGCCTGCTGCCCCGGCGCCCCGACCTGAAAGTCATCATCACCTCGGCCACCATCGATGCCGAGCGCTTTTCCCGGCATTTCGACGGCGCCCCGGTGATCGAGGTGTCCGGGCGCCTGTACCCGGTGGAGGTGCGCTACCGTCCATTGGGCGCCCCCTCACCCCTGCCCTCTCCCGCGAGGGGAGAGGGGGGCGCGGAGTCGCGGCGCGACAGTTCGACCACTGAGGACGAGCGGGAAATCGACATGGAGCAGTCCATCGTCGACGCCGTGGACGAGGTGTCCCGCCTCGGCCTGGGGGACGTGCTGGTGTTCCTCCCCGGCGAGCGGGAAATCCGCGACACCGCCGAATTGCTGCGCAAGCACCATCCGCCGGGCACCGAAATCCTGCCCCTGTTCGCCCGCCAGTCGGCTTCCGAGCAGGAACGGGTGTTCCAGCCCTCGGGGCGGCGGCGCATCGTGCTCGCCACCAACGTGGCGGAAACCTCCCTCACCGTGCCGGGCATCCGCTACGTCATCGACCCCGGCCTGGCCCGCATCAACCGTTACAGCTACCGCAACAAGGTGCAGCAGCTCCAGGTGGAGAAAATCTCCCAGGCCGCCGCCAACCAGCGCTCCGGCCGCTGCGGCCGGGTGATGAGCGGGGTGTGCGTGCGGCTCTATTCCGAGGCCGAATTCGCCGCCCGCCCCCCCTTCACCGACCCGGAAATCCTGCGCACCTCCCTCGCCGCCGTCATCCTGCGCATGGCCTCCCTGCGCCTGGGGGACGTGGAGGCCTTTCCTTTCCTGGAACCCCCGGCCCCCAAGGCGGTGGCGGACGGCTACCAGCTGCTCAACGAGCTGGGCGCGGTGACCGAGGAGCGGGCGCTCACCCCCCTGGGGGACCAACTGGCCAAGCTGCCCATCGACCCCAAGGTGGGGCGCATGCTGCTGGCGGCCAAGGAAGAGAACTGCCTCACCGAAGTGCTGGTGATCGCCTCCGCCCTGTCGGTGCCCGACCCCCGCATGCGCCCCATGGAGCGAGCCGGCGCGGCGGACAACGCCCACCGCCATTTCAGCGACGAGCGCTCGGATTTCCTCGCCTACGTGAAGCTGTGGGCGTTCTACCAGGAGGCGGTGGAGCACAAGAAATCCAACCGCAAGCTCATCAACCTGTGCCACGACCATTTCCTGTCCTACGTGCGGATGCGGGAGTGGATCGACATCCACCACCAGCTCCAGGCGGTGGTGACCGAAATGGGCTTCCGCCCCAACGAGACCCCGGCGGGCTACGACGAGATCCATCGCGCGCTGCTGGCGGGCCTGCTGGGCAACGTGGGGGTGAAGACCGAGGAGGAGGGCGTCTACGCCGGCGCCCGGGGCATCAAGTTCTCCGCCCACCCCTCCTCGGTGTTGAAGAAGAAGGGCCCCAAGTGGGTCATGGCCGCCGAGCTGGTGGAGACCACCAAGCTCTTCGCCCGCTGCATGGCCCGCGTCGAGCCCGAGTGGCTGGAGAAAGTGGGCCCTCACCTGGTGAAGCGCCACTACTTCGACCCCCATTGGGAAAAGGCCGCCGCACGGGTGGGGGCCTACGAGCGGGTCACCCTCTACGGCCTCACCATCATCCCCCGGCGCAAGATTCACTACGGCCCCCTCAACCCCAAGGAGGCCCGGGACATCTTCATCCGCCAGGCCCTGGTGGCGGGGGAGTTCGACAGCCGCGCCCCGTTCTTCGCGCACAACCAGAAGTTGATGGAGGAAGTGCAGGAACTGGAGCACAAGTCCCGCCGCCAGGACGTGCTGGTGGACGAGGAGCGCATGGTGGCCTTCTACCACGCCCGCATCCCGGCGGACATGCACAACGGCGCCGCCTTCGAGCGCTGGCGCCGGGAGGCGGAAAAGGCCGACCCCAAGCTGCTGTTCATGAGCCGGGACGACCTGATGCGCCACGACGCCGGGGGCGTCACCGAAACCCTGTTTCCCAAGACCCTGGCCGTGGGCGAGGTGGCGTGTCCCCTCACCTACCGCTTCGAGCCCGGCCACCCCCTGGACGGCGTCACCCTCACCGTGCCCCTGCATCTGCTCAACAAGGTGGACGAAGTCCGCTGCGCCTGGCTGGTGCCCGGCATGGTGCGGGAGAAGATCACCGCCCTGGTGAAGGGGCTGCCCAAGCAGCTGCGGCGCCTGTGCGTGCCGGTGCCGGAGTTCGTGACGGGGTTTTTGGATAACCTCTCCCCTCCACCCCAACCCTCCCCCGCGAGGGGGGAGGGAGCACAAACCTCCCCTCCCCCGCAGGCGGGGGAGGGGCTGGGGGAGAGGGGAAGCCTTTCTTTCACCCTATCCACCTACATCAAGCGCCGCACCGGCCAGGATGTTCCGCCGGATGCCTGGGAAGGCGTGGAATTGCCCGAGCACCTGAAGATGCACTACCGGGTGGTGGACGACGCCGGCCAGGAACTGGCCTCTGGCCGCGACCTGGCTGCACTGCGGGGCAAGCTCGGCCAAGCCGCCCAGATGACTTTCGCCAAGGGGCCGGACAGCGATTTCGAGCGGGAAGGCGTCACCGCCTGGGACTTCGGCGACCTGCCGGAAAAACTCGCCTTCAGCCGGGGCGGCGCCCAGCTCACCGGCTTCCCCACCCTGGCGGACATGGGGGATTCGGTGGCCATCCTGCTGCTGGACACCCCCGAAGCGGCCGCCAGGGAAATGCGGGCCGGCGTGCGCCGCCTGCTGCGCTTGGCCCTCAAGGAGCAGATGAAGCAACTGGAAAAGAGCCTGCCCAACTTTACCCAGATGGCCCTGTTGGCCCGCACCATCGAAAGCCCGGACGAGTTCCGGGAAGACCTGCTCACCTGCATCTGCGACCGGGCCTTCCTCAGCGACGACGCCCTGCCCCGCAACGAGAAGGAATTCGCCCACCAGCGGGACCGGGCCCGCACCCGCCTGCCGGCGGTGACCCAGGCCGCCGCCAAGCTCGCCGCCTCGGCCCTGGAGGACTACCACGCCCTCCAGGGCAAGCTCTCCGGCAAGCTGCCCTACCCCCTGGCCCAGGACCTCAAGGAGCAGCTGGGGCGCCTGGTCTACAAGGGCTTTCTCGCCGCCACCCCCTGGGAGCACCTGCAGCACCTGCCCCGCTACCTCAAGGCGATGCTCAAGCGCATCGAGAAATATCCCGGCAACGCCGACCGGGACGCCAAGCACGCCGCCAGCCTCAAGGAGTGGTGGGACAAGCTCGAAGCCCGGCGGGAAAAGCACCGCAAGGCCGGCATCGACGACCCCAAGCTGGAGGATTTCCGCTGGATGCTGGAGGAGCTGCGGGTGTCCCTGTTCGCCCAGGAACTGCGCACGCCCTACCCCATTTCCTACAAGCGGCTGGAAAAGGCCTGGTCCGAAGTGCGGCCATAACGCCGTATCACCCATAAGGGGAGGTGGGGCCTACCCCCGAGCGTACTCCTTCCAGGGCTTACCTTTCCGCGGGAAATCGACAACACTGCCTTATGGCTGCGGAAAACCTGATTTCCTATCTGTTCCCCTTACAAGGGGCGACCACCCGTCGCGAGCGCTGGGTGTCCGGCGTGGGCGGCTTCCTGGCGATCTTCGCCGCCACCTGGATCACCCACATTTTCGTCGGCCCCGTGGCGCTGCCCTTCATGCTGGCGTCCATGGGCGCCTCCACCGTCCTGCTGATGGGGGCGCCCCACAGCCCCTTGTCCCAGCCCTGGGCCTTTGCCGGGGGGCACCTGGTTTCCGCCGCCATCGGCGTGACGGTGGCCGCCCACGTGCCCAACGTCTACGTCGCGGCGGGGCTGGCCGTGGGCGGGGCGATCTTCGCCATGTACCAGCTGCGCTGCCTCCATCCCCCCGGCGGGGCCACGGCGCTGCTGACCATCATCGGCGACCAGCGCATCCACGCCCTGGGCTACCACTTCATCCTGGTGCCGGTGATGGCCAACGTGGCGGTATTGCTGGCGGCGGCCCTGGTGGTGAACTGGCTGATTCCCGGCCGGCGCTACCCTTATGGGGCGCACCTGCACGCCAAGGAAACCGCCCCAAGCAGCCAACAGCCGGCGGTGGAACTGGGCTTCGGCGAAGACGACCTGCACGCCGCCATGCAGGAGATGGACGGCTATGTCGACATCGCGGAAGAGGACCTGGAACGGATCTACTCCCTCGCCGTCCTCCATGCCCAGCGCCGGCGCACCGGCAACATCCGCCTGGGGGACATCATGACCCGGGAGGTGGCGAGCGTCGGCCCCGACACCCCGCTGGAAAAGGTGTGGCGCCTCCTGCAGGAACAGGGCATCCGCGGCGTGCCGGTGGTGGACAAGGAGCGGCGGGTGGTGGGCATGCTGACCATCGCCGATTTCCTGCGCACGGCGGACTGGCGGCTGTGCGACTCCCTGGCCCGGCGGGCGAAAAGCCTGTTTTCCCGCCGCTGCGGCCAGGTGGCCGAGCGCATCATGACCCCCCCCATCGCCCTGGGCCGGGAGCCCATGCACCTGACGGAAGCGTTCCGGCTCTTTGCCGAAAAAGGGGTCAACCACTTGCCCGTGGTGGACGCGGAAGGGCGGCTGGCGGGCATGCTCACCCGGCCCGGCCTGCTGGCCGCGCTTTACGGGGACGCCGGCACCCTGTCTCTCCAACCCGATTAGGGTTTCCACCGGGTTGCGCAGCCCTGGGGGAAACTACGAAAACATATCGGGCGGGTGGCGTTGCGCAAGCTGGAGCAAGCTTGGCCTGGCCCTGCGGCTGGAGGATTTGCGCATCCCGCCGGGCAACCGGCTGGAGCGGCTTTCAGGGGGCAGGGAAGGACAACACGGCATCCGCGTCAACGACCAATGGCGTGTCTGTTTCCGTTTTGAGGACGGCCAGGCCTTCGATGTCGGGATCGTGGATTACCCACTGAGGAGGTCGAGCATGAAGCGAGAAGTGGCGCCCGTGTCGCCGGGCGAAATGCTGCTGGAGGAGTTCCTCAAGCCCATGGGCACCGGCTGGCCAAGGAAATCGGCGTGCCGCCCCAGCGCATCAGCGGGATCGTGGCGGGAAAGCGGGCCGTTACGGCGGATGCCGGCCTGCGCCTGTGCCGTTTTTTCGGGCTTTCGGACGGCTGGTGGCTGCGCTGCCAAGCCAAATACGATACCGAAATCGCGCGGGATAAACTGGGCGTGGCGCTGGAAAAAATCCGGCCGAGGGAGAGGGCGGCGGCATAGAGTTTTCAGGCTATAGGGATGGCTTGGAAAACCGCTCGCTTGACCCAAAGCGAAGCGCCGCCTAATGGATAATCTGGGTTAAAATTCCCACCCGCATCACTTCCCCCGCAGTCCATGACCACTTCCCGCAAAACGCTCGAACTGCTTGCCCCGGCCAAGAACCGGGAGTTCGGCATCGAGGCGATCAACCACGGCGCCGACGCGGTGTACATCGGCGGGCCGTCCTTCGGCGCCCGGTCCAGCGCGGGGAACGGCATCGCCGACATCGAAACCCTGGCGGCCCACGCCCACCGCTACCACGCCCGGGTGCTGGTGGCGCTGAACACCATCCTCAAGGACGAGGAACTGGAAGGTGCCCGGCGCATCGCCTGGCAGGCGTTTGAAGCCGGGGCGGACGCCCTGATCGTGCAGGACATGGGCCTGCTGGAACTGGACCTGCCCCCCATTGCGCTGCACGCCAGCACCCAGACCGACAATCGCTCGGTGGAGAAGGTGCGCTTCCTGGAGCAGGTGGGTTTCTCCCAGATCGTGCTGGCGCGGGAATTGTCCCTGGAGGAAATCCGCGCCATCGCCGCCGAAACCTCCGCCACCCTGGAATTCTTCGTCCACGGCGCCCTGTGCGTGAGCTACAGCGGCCAGTGCTACATCAGCCACGCCCACACCGGCCGCAGCGCCAACCGGGGCGAATGCTCCCAGGCGTGCCGCTTGCCCTATTCCCTGGCGGACGGCGACGGCAGGCTCATCGCCCACAACCAGCACCTGCTGTCCCTCAAGGACAACGACCAGAGCGCCAACCTGCGCGCCCTGGCCGACGCCGGCATCCGCTCCTTCAAGATCGAAGGGCGGCTGAAGGACCTGTCCTACGTCAAGAACGTCACCGCCCACTACCGCACCCTGCTGGACCGGATCATGGAACAGGCGCCGGAATACCGGCCCGCTTCCTCCGGGCGCTGCGCGTTTGCCTTCACCCCCCGGCCGGAAAAGACCTTCAACCGGGAATCCACCGATTATTTCGTCACCGGGCGGCAGCTCGACATCATCAACCCCCGCACGCCCAAATTCGCCGGCGAGCCCATCGGCAAGGTGAGCAAGGTGGGGAAGGGCTGGTTCGAGGTGGACAGCAGCGCGCCCCTGCACAACGGCGACGGCCTGTCCTATTTCGACGCCAAGAATGAACTGGCCGGGCTGCGGGTCAACCGGGCCGAAGGCAAGCGCCTCTTCCCCGCCGAAGCGGACACCGGTTTAACGGTTGGCACGCCCCTGTACCGCAACCGGGACCAGGAATTCGAGCGCCAGCTGGAAAAGAAATCCGCCGAGCGCAAGGTCCGGGTGGCCCTGCGCTTCGCCGAAACCCCCGACGGCTTCGCCCTGACCCTGACCGACGAAGACGGCGTCAGCGTCACCGAGCGCCTGCTCCACGCCAAGGAGCCGGCCCAGAACGCCGAGCGGGCCTGGGCCGCCATCCGCGAACAGCTGGGCAAGCTGGGCAACACCCTGTTCGAGGCGGTCGCCATTGACCTGGACCTGTCCGCCCCCCGGTTCCTCCCCGCCGGCGCCCTCAACGCCCTGCGCCGCCAGGCCGCCGAATCCCTGGAATCGGCGCGCCTCGCCGCCCATCCCCGCCCGCCCCGCCTGTCGGCGGCGGAACCCCCGGCCCCCTACCCGGAAACCGAACTGACCTACCTCGGCAACGTCTACAACCGGAAGGCCCGCCAGTTCTACGCCCGGCACGGCGTCAGCCTGATGGCGCCGGCCTTCGAGGCCAACCAGGAAAAGGGCGCGGTTTCCCTCATGACCACCAAGCACTGCCTGCGCTTCAGCTTCAACCTGTGCCCCAAGCAGGTTCCCGGCACCCGCCCCGACCCCCTGACCCTGATGAACGGCAACGAAAAGCTCACCCTGCGTTTCGACTGCAAGCGCTGCGAAATGCATGTGGAGGGCAAGCTGAAGGCCGGCCGCCAGGGTGTCGGGGGATAGGAGGAGCGTTGCGCGAGAGCCCCTATGGAAGTCCGGCGTCGATTGGCGCAGAATGAAAAAGTAGAATTTCGAAGCAAGGCGGTTAAATTGAAAAGCTGTTCTATCGATTCCTTCGCCTGGGCGGGCGTGCAGTACCCCACCGTAGCGTGCGCCACCTGCGAGCTGTGCGACCTGTGGTGCCAGCCCATCCGGGACAATCCCGAGCGTTACAACTCCCTCGAATGGTTCAAGAACCGGCGCACCAAGATTCGCCGTGGCGAATACCTGTTCCACGCCGGCGAACCTTTCCGCTCCCTGTATGCGCTGCGCGCCGGCTTCCTCAAGGTGTTTTTCGTCAGCCAGGGCCGGGAACACGTCACCGGCTTCTACATGGCGGGGGAGCTGGTGGGGCTGGACGCCATCCACGCCGCCCGGCACACCTGCAGCGCCGTGGCGCTGGAGGACGGGCAGGTGTGCGAAGTGCCCTTCGAGCAGTTGGAGAAGCTGTGCCTGGATCTGCCTGCTTCCCAGCATCGCCTCCATCGCTTCATGAGCCGCGAAATCACCCGCCACTACGAAATGGTGGCGGAACTGGTGGGGAAAACCGTGGAAGAGCGCATGGCGGCCTTCCTTCTCAACCTGTCGAAACGCTTCTCCGAGCACCGCTATTCCCCCACCCAGTTCCAACTGCGCATGAAGCGGGATGAAATCGGCAACTACCTGGGCATGACGGTGGAAACCGTCAGCCGCACTCTGCGCAAGTTCCACGCCGCCGGCCTGATTTCGGTCCGCGGCAAGCAATTGGAACTGCTGGACCTCGACGGCCTGCACCGGACCGCCAACCGCGACGAACTTCCCTCGGCTTCCCTGCCGAAACTGCGCTAATCCCAACGTTCTTGAATACCTGGCCGATGCCCGCGAGGGCTCCGGTCGGGTCTCCCCTCGCCCCTTTACCTGACTTGCCGCGCGAAATCCCCCTCTCGGGGCCGGACCGGAAACGTCCGAAAAATTTGAGGTAAATCAAGTCTGAATTGTGTCCTATAACCTAACATGCTGAAGGTGTGCGAAATCGCACAGTGGTTTGCCGCCATGCCGTAGGGTGAAAAAGAACGGTTTTCCGAAAATTTCGCGAGGAGAGAACTAAATGGATACGAGCAAGGACAAGCAGGCGCCGGAAGGCGAGATACCTCAGGATGTCAGCCGTCGCAAGTTCCTGAACACCGCAGCAATGGCAGGTTTGGCAGGGGCAGGCCTTTCGGTCGGCCTCGCGTCCTGCAAGGGCAAGAGCGAAGCCCCGGCCCCTGGTGGCGAAACCAAGGCGGCGGCGCCGGCTGCCTCCGGTGAACTCAGCCGGTATGAAGTGCCCCCCGGCCAGCTGGATAGCTACTACGCCTTCTCCAGCGGCGGCCACTCCGGCGAAGTGCGCATCTACGGCCTGCCTTCCGGCCGCGAGCTGAAGCGCATCCCGGTGTTCAACATGGACTGCATGGTTGGCTGGGGCATCACCAACGAATCGAAGAAGGTCATGGGCACCAAGGCCGACGGCAGCCTCAAGTACTACACCGGCGACACCCACCACGTCCACGGGTCCTACACCGACGGCACCTACAACAGCAAGTACCTGTGGGTGAACGACAAGATTCACGGCCGCCTGGCCCGCATCCGCATGGACACCATGGAGTGCGACAAGATCACCGAACTGCCCAACGTGCAGGGCTTCCACGGCATTTTCCCGGACAAGCGCGACCCGGTGGACAGCAAGATCAACCATACCACCCGCGTCTTCTGCGGCATGGAGTTCCACACGCCCCAGCCCAACGACGGGCGGGACGTGAACGACCCGAAAAAGTACTACTGCATCTTCACCTGCGTCGATGCCGAAACCATGGAGCCCCGCTGGCAGTGCAAGGTGGACGGCAACATGGACCTGGTGGCCACTTCTTACGACGGCAAGCTCGCCTGCGCCAACCAGTACAACATGGAAGGCGGCGTGCATTACCCCGAGATGATGTCCGCCGAGCGGGATTCCTGCGTATTCTTCGACGTGGCGCGCATCGAGGCGGCGGTGAAGGCGGGCAAGACCTTCACCATCGGCGATTCCAAGGTGCCGGTGGTGGACGGCACCAAGGCCGCCAATACCGATCCCAAGACCGCCCTGACCTGCTATGTGCCGGTGCCCAAGAACCCCCACGGCGTCAACATCACCCCGGACGGCAGGTACTATGTCGCCTCCGGCAAGCTGTCCCCGACGGCCACGGTGATGGAGCACGCTCTGGTGCTGAAGTGGTTCAACGGCGAGCTCAAGGACCCCCGCGACGCCGTGGTGGCGGAGCCTGAAATCGGCCTCGGCCCCCTGCACACCGGCTTCGACAACAAGGGCAACGCCTACACCACCCTGTTCCTCGACAGCCAGATCGTGAAATGGAACCTGGACAAGGCCATCGCCAAGTACAAGGGCGACAAGAACGCCCAGCCGGTGCTGGACCGCATCGATGTCCACTACCAGCCGGGCCACGGTTTCACCTCCATGGGCGAGACCAAGGAAGCGGACGGCAAGTTCTATGTCTCCGACAACAAGTTCTCCAAGGACCGCTTCCTGCCGGTAGGGCCGATGCACGCCGAGACTGCCCAGCTGATCGACATTACCGGCGACAAGATGAAGCTGGTGGCGGACCACGCCACCTACCCCGAACCCCACGATTCCATCATCGTGCGCCGCGATCTGGTGAAGACGCGCCAGATATACAACCTGGATGATTCCCCCATCGCCGTGAAGGAGATGAAGGATTGCCGCGTGGAGCGCAAGGGCAAGAAGGTGACGGTGTACCTGGCTTCCCAGGCGCCGACCTTCGGCCTGCCGGAGTTCAACCTCAAAGTGGGCGACGAGGTGACCCTGATCCTCACCAACCTGGACAAGGTGGAGGACCTGACCCACGGCTTCGCCATTCCCAAGTACAACATCAACTTCATCGTCAACCCCCAGGAGACCCATTCGGTCACCTTCAAGGCGGACAAGCCCGGCGTATTCTGGTGCTACTGCACCAACTTCTGCCATGCGATGCACCTGGAAATGCGCAGCCGCATGATCGTCGAGAAGTAAGCCGATCCGTCGGCGGAGAAGACAGGGGGGCGGCCGCCCCCCTGTTCTTTTGCCCGTCCGGCAATCAAAGAACGGGGGGCATCGGCAATTGCCAAAAAGTTGATTTTTGTCAAACAAGTGCCCGTTGAAAAGAGTACAAAGGGAGTTATCAGCTTGGCAGCGGAACCCTTCACCATGAAACACATCTTCCTTAAGGCCGTCTTGGGCGCTTGTCTTGCTCTTCAAGCCGGCCTCGCCCTGTCCACCTCCTACGATGCGCCCCTGCCGGCGCAGTTGTCCACCGATCCGGACCTGTGCGCTTACGTTCCCTGCAAGGACGTGATGCCGGGAGCCGACAGCTTCTCACCCCGCATGGGCAAGCCCAGCTACGTGGAGGCCTACCGCAGCGAGGGCGGGCAGAAGAAGAAGGTGGGCTACGTCTTCCTCTCCACCGACATCGTCGATATCCCGGCCTATTCCGGTAAGCCGGTGGTGACCCTGATCGGCATGGACGCCCAGGGCATCATTAGCGGCATCCGTATCCTGCGCCACAGCGAGCCCATTCTCCTGATCGGCATTCCCGAGTCCGAATTGACCAAGTTCACCAAGCAGTACATCGGCCGCTTCGCCGGGGACAAGATCGAAATCGGGAAAGGGCGGAGCGAAGAGGGCTACATCGGCATCGATGCCATCAGCGGCGCCACCGTAACGGTGATCGCGGAAAATCAGGCGGTCATGCGTTGCGCCTACGACGTGGCCAAGCAGGCCGGCATCATCAAGGCCACGCCGCGGCCCCAGGCCAAGTTCGCGCCCAACGCGGGGGGAAAGGACTGGGATGCCCTGGTCAAGGACGGCAGCGTCCAGCACCTCACCATCACCCCGTCGGAGGTGGGCCTGCCGGACACCGGCCAGCCCTACCTGGACATCTACTTCGGCTACCTCAACGCCCCCGCCATCGGCGAAAGCATCCTCGGCAAGGACGACTACCAGCGCCTGATGGCCGGCCTCAAGCCCAGCGACCATGCGGTGTTCGTCATCGCCAACGGCGTCGGCTCCTTCAAGGGCTCGGGTTTCGTGCGGGGCGGTATCTTCGATCGCATCCAGGTGGCCCAGGAGCTGGACAGTTTCACCTTCCGCGACACCGACTATTTCAACCTTTACGGCATCAAGGCCGCCGGCGCGCCGAGCTATAAGGAGTCGGGAATCTTCGTCGTCCGCGATCCCAACTTCAGCGCCGCCTATCCCTGGAGCCTGGTGATCCTGGGCAACAAGCAGGACAAGGATACCCGGGAGAAATCCTTCGTCAGCTTCAGCCAGGAATACTGGCTGCCCGACCAGTACTTGGTGGGGGGGCGGCCCCATTACGAGAAGCCCGAGCCCACCTGGGTGCGGGTGTGGAAGGGGAAGAAGGTTGAGATCGTCCTGTTCGCGCTGTGGCTGCTGGCCGCCGCCGCGGCCTACAGCCAGCGGGACAAGCTGGTGCGTCGCGCCAACCACAAGGACAAGCGCTGGGTGTCGCTGCCCAAGTACTTCTTCTGGATCACCGGCCTGGGCTTCGTCGGCTACTACGCCATGGCCCAGCCCAGCATTACTCAAGTATTAACATGGTTCCACTCCATCGTCTTCCAGTGGAAGTGGGAGCTGTTCCTGTCCGACCCGTTCATCTTCATCTTCTGGTGGTTCATCATCATCACCGTCTTCCTCTGGGGGCGGGGCCTGTTCTGCGGCTGGCTGTGCCCCTACGGCTCGCTCCAGGCACTGCTCTACCGCTTCGCCCGCGCCGTGGGGCTGAAGCGCTTCCAGTTCTTCCTGCCCCAGGTGGTTCACGACAAGCTGAAATGGCTCAAGTACGTGATCTTCGCCGGCCTGCTTGGTTTTTCGTTCTATTCCATGAGCGGGGCGGAGCAACTGGCCGAGGTGGAGCCCTTCAAGACCACCTTCCTGGTGGGCGTGATGGAACGTTCCTGGCCCTTCATCCTGTACTGGGGCGCGCTGTTCGGGCTGTCAGTGTTTACCGAGCGGCCGTTCTGCAAATACCTGTGCCCCCTGGGGGCGGGGCTGGCCGTGCCCACCACCTTCCGTTTCTTCGGCCTCAAGCGCAAGGCCGAGTGCCGGACCTGCCACGCCTGCGCCAAGGGCTGCGGCTCCCTGGCCATCGACCAGCAGGGGCGCATCGACCAGCGGGAATGCCTGCTGTGCCTGGACTGCATGGTGCTTTACTACGACGACCACGCCTGCCCGCCCCTGTCCCAGGAGCGCCGCCGCCGCGGCAAGGCGGGGCAGCCCCTGACGGCCATCGGCGGCGACGGCTACTTCATCCCCATCAAGGAAGTGAAGTGACCTTGGGCGCCTGGACCGCGATCCTCCCGCTTTCCGGGCGCCTGCTCGTCCTTTTCCTCCTCGCCGCCCCGGCCCAGGGGGCGGAAATCCTGGTCAAGCCGGGGGAGTCCATCGCCGCCGCGGTGGCAAGGGCGAAAAGCGGCGACACGGTGAAGGTGGCCCCCGGTTACTACCACGAGCACCTCCGCATCGATAAACCCCTCACCCTGCAAGGCATCGGCCGCCCCACCCTCAGCGGCGGCGAGGAGGGGGACGTGATCCGCATCGCCGCCAAGCACGTCAGCGTGGACGGCTTCATCGTCCGGGACAGCGGCGGCGATCTGACGGCCCAGAACGCCGGGGTCTATGTCCAGCCCGGCTCGGACAACGCGGTGGTGACTCGCTGCGACCTGGTGTACAACCTGTTCGGCCTGTGGATCGAGGCCTCAAAGGACGTGCGGGTGGAGGGCAACCTGATCACCGGCAAGCGGGACTTCGCCTCGGTGAACCGGGGCAACGGCATCCAGGTGTTCAGCGCCCACGGGGCAAGGATCATCGGCAACCACATCAGCTTCACCCGGGACGGCATCTACGTCGATGTGAGCAACCATGCGGAGTTCCGGGACAACGTCATCCACGACGTGCGCTACGGCACCCACTACATGAATTCCCACTTCAACCTGTGGGAAGGCAACCAGGTCTACCACAACCGGGGCGGCCTGGCCCTGATGGAAGTGCGCAATATCGTGGTGCGCAACAACCGGGTGTGGGGCAACAGCGACCATGGCATCATGCTGCGCACCATCCAGGACTCGGTGATCGAGAACAACGTGGTGGCCGGCAACGAGCGCGGCTTTTTCATCTACGACGCCGAATACAACGTGCTGCGCAACAACCTGGTGGTCGGCAACCGGGTGGGCGTCCACCTGTGGGCCGGCTCCATCCATAACACGGTGGAAGGCAACGACATCATCCAGAACCGCGACCAGGTGCGCTACGTGGCCAGCCGGGACGAGGATTGGGGCGCCGAGAAGGGCAACTACTGGAGCAATTACCTGGGCTGGGACCGGGACGGCAACGGCATCGGCGACGTCCCCTACGAGGCCAACGACGTGGTGGACCGCCTCACCTGGCGCCATCCCCTGATGAAGCTGCTGCTCAACAGCCCGGCGATCCAGACCTTAAGGCTGGTGGCACTCCAGTTCCCGCTGCTGCGGGCGCCGAGCATCGTCGACAAGAAGCCCCGCATGCAACCGTTTCATTCCGACTGGAGCAAATGGATTGGCAGACCAGGTCATTGAAGTCAGCCGCGTCAGCAAGCATTTCGGCGAAATCCGCGCCGTGGACGACGTGTCCCTCGCGGTGGAGCGGGGCGAGCTGTTCGGATTGATCGGACACAACGGCGCCGGCAAGAGCACCCTGTTCAAGATGATGCTCGGCCTGCTGCCCCTGTCCTCTGGTGAAATCCGCATCAACGGCCGCTCGGTGCAGGGGCGGGATTTCCGCGAGGTGCGCCGCGGCGTGGGCTACCTGCCGGAAAACGTGGTGCTGTACGACAACCTCACCGGCCTCGAAACCTTGCATTTTTTTGCCGGCCTCAAGGGCGTTGCCCTCTCCGACTGCCGGCCGGTGCTGGACAAGGTGGGGCTGAAGCACGCCGCCGGGCGCCGGGTGCGGGGCTACTCGAAAGGCATGCGCCAGCGCCTGGGTTTCGCCCAAGCCCTGCTCGGCAAGCCCTCCCTGCTGTTCCTGGACGAGCCCACCACCGGCCTGGACCCGGAGGGCATCCGCGAGTTCTACCGTATCCTCCACGAACTGCGGGCCCAGGGGGTGACGGCCATCCTCACCTCCCACATCCTGGCGGAAATCCAGGAGCGGGTGGATCGCCTGGCGGTGATGCGTTCCGGCCAGATCCAGGCCCTGGGAACGGTCCAGGCCCTGCGGGAGGAGATGGACCTGCCCCTGCATCTGGTGATCCGGCCCAAGGAAGGAGAGCTTGCCGGCCTGCTGGAAGGCCTGGCAGCCCATGGCCTGGCCGGGGCGGAGGTGGTCAACTGCCAAGTGGTGCTGGCCTGCCCCCGGGAGGAGAAGGTTTCCCTGCTTCACCTGGCTTCCGCCTTCGCTCCCAAGATCGCCGATTTCCACATCCGCGAGCCCTCCCTGGAGGACGTGTTCCTCGGCCACGGCGCCGCCGGGAAGGAAAAATAGCCATGGTCGGAAACATTTCCTTCAATCAAATCCGCCTCATCGCCGCCAAGGAATTCTGGGACCGCATCCGCAACCGCTGGGTGCTGGCCGTGACCCTGGTGTTTGCCGTGTTCGCCCTGCTCATCGCCTACTTCGGCGCCGCCCAGCAGGGGGCGGTGGGCTTTCGCGGCATCGAGGTCACCATCGCCAGCCTGGTCAGCCTGGTGATCTACCTGGTGCCCCTGATCGCCCTCATCCTGGGCTACGACGCCGTGGTGGGCGAGCGGGAGCGGGGCTCCCTGGACCTGCTGCTGTCCATGCCGGTGACCCGGCTGGAAGTGCTGCTGGGGAAATTCTTCGGCCTCTCCGCCGCCCTGTCCCTCTCCACCCTGGCCGGCTTCGGCTCCGCCGGCGTGGTGCTGGCCTACCAGTTGAACCTGGAAGCCCTGTTCCATTACTTCGGCTTCGTCCTCAGCGCGGTGCTGATGGGCATGGCCTTCCTCAGCATGGCGGTGATGGTGTCGGTGCTGGCCTCCGACCGGGCCCGGGCCAGCGGCGCGGCCATCGCCCTGTGGTTCTTCTACGTGCTGGTGTTCGATCTCCTGCTGCTGGGGGGGCTGGTGGTGAGCGGAGGCGGGGTGAGCGGCGACGTCTTCTCCTACCTGCTGCTGCTCAACCCGGCCGACATTTTCCGCATCCTCAACATCTTCAGCATGGAAGAGGTGAAAACCCTCTACGGCCTTGCCACCGTTTTCCCCGAAGCCCTGGCCAATCCGTGGCTGCTGGGGATGCTTATGGTGTTCTGGATCGTCGCCCCCCTTGGAGTCGCCCTATGGAAATTCGAATGAAGCCGAAACTGATTCTTTTCGCCGGCCTGCTGGCCCTGCTCACTGCCTGCAGCAAGGCCGAAGCCCCGGTACAGGCCAAGGAACCCACCCGTGGCACCGCCTGCGCCCTGGATGGCATGATCCTCCTGGATTACCCCGGCCCCAAGGGACAGATCGTCTACGCCAATGGCGACACCGACTTCTTCTGCGACACCGTGGAGCTGCTCTCCATCTACCTCAAGCCAGAGCAGCAAAAGCGCGTCAAGGGCATCTTCACCCAGGACATGGGCCAGGCCGCCTGGGACGACCCGCGGGACCACTGGATCGACGCCAAGACCGCCTATTACGTGGCGGAAAGTAAGCGACGGGGCAGCATGGGCCCCACCCTGGCTTCTTTCGCCCGTTCGGAGGACGCCCAGGCGTTCGCGCAAAAATACGGCGGCAAAGTGCTGCGCTTCAACGAAATCACGCCGGACATGGTGGTGCTGGACGGCGGCGTGGCCCGTGACGAAACCATGAAGTGAGGAGAGACGGATGAGCGATTTTTTCAAGAACGTTCCCCCGGAACAGGCGGAGCACATCGACCGCATCGCCAAGCTCGCCTTCGAGCTGCGGGAAAACCACAAAGCGCTGCTGGCCCGCCACGGCGCCGAGGACGAGGCGGACCTTGCCGCCAAGATCGCCGCCGGCGAAGTGGCGGAACACCCGGCCTACGAGGATTACCTGGGTGCCGCCATCCTGGAGCAGACCCGGCAGATCATCCGGGAAGAACTGAAACAGTACATGCTGGAAGTGGAAACCTATGCCCCTGCATCTTGAACTTAAGGAGCAGCTAGAAGCTGCCTATCGGGAACAACTCGACGGCGACGCACGCCTCACCCAGGACGCTCTGCTGGCGGCCTTCGACAACGGCGTCGCCCTGGAAGTGCGCTACCTCAACCCCAAGGAATACGCCCTCGCCTGGTCCTGGGGTGACGTCGAGCTGCGCATCGACACCGCTCCGGTCCACAGCGGCCTGGGCACCTACCCCAACCATCTCCACGACGCCGACAACCAGGTGATCGAGGACCCCCTCACCCGGCCGGGAGAGTCGCCCTGGGACAACCTCAAGGCGGTTATCGACGCCGTGCTGGAGAACCCTTTGCTGCGCTGAAGGAGGCCATCATGAAAAACTGGCGGTACCTACTGTTGTTCCCCTTGCTCCTCCTGGGAGAGGCCGTTCTGACCCCCGCCGCCGAGAAGCTGGCCCCCCGGGTCATCAACCCGGACCAGCGTTGCCCGGTGTGCCACATGTATTCCGCCCGCTACATCAGGTGGAACGTCCAGATCGTATTCAAGGACGGCACCATGTCCGCCTTCGACTCCCCGGCCGACCTGTTCCGCTTCCTCAACGACATGGCCAAGTACGACGACAAGCACCGCAATCAGGATGTGGGCCAGATTTATGTCCGCGACTGGGGAAAGTGGACCTGGACCGACGCCCGCAAAGCCTATTTCCTCAGCGGTTCCACCCTCACCGGCCCGATGCGCGGCCCCGACTACGCCGCATTTTCCACCCGTAAGGCGGCCGAAGGCATGGCCGCCTCCGCCGTCGGCGGCAAGGTGATGACGTTCGACGAGGCCCTGGCGGAAGTGGCGGCGGAGGGGCACGGCCACCACCATCACTGAACGGCGTGGCGCAGGTGACCCGCCTACATCACACCCCCAACCAGAGCAGGCCTTCCCAGGTGTGACGCCTGCGCTACGCCACCGTTGGTCTAAGTTTAACCCAGATTTTCCATTAGGCGGCGCTTCGCGCCTACGCGAGCGCTGGCGGCCGGTTTGCGGCCATTTTCGCCGCTTGTTCGTCGTCCATGGAATAACCATGAACTCCTCGCAAGCAACGAAACTGTCTCGCAACCCACCTCGCCATCATCTCGCGTCCTAATGGATAATCTGGGTTTAAAGCTCCTTTCCCCGGGAGCTTGTCATGGTTTCAACTCCTTTCCCGTCACTGCGGGCTGCCATCAGCGCCGCCCACCTGGAGGACGAGGCCGCCTGCGTCGACCGCCTGCTCCACCGGGCGGCCCTCGACGGCGCGGCCCAGTGGCGGGTGGAGGGGGCGGCGGCGCGGCTGGTGCGGGCGGCCCGGGAGCAGCGCCTGGCCTACAGCGAGCTGGACGCCTTCCTCCACGAATACGACCTCTCCTCCCAGGAGGGGGTGGTGCTGATGTGCCTGGCCGAGGCCCTGCTGCGCATCCCCGACGCCGACACCGCCGACCGCCTGATCCGGGACAAATTCACCGACACCGACTGGTTCCGGCACCTGGGCCACAGCCGCTCTCTGCTGGTCAACGCCTCCACCTGGGGGCTGCTGCTCACCGGCGGGATGGTGAAGCTGGAAAAGGGCGCGGTTTCCCTCATGACCACCAAGCACTGCCTGCGCTTCAGCTTCAACCTGTGCCCCAAGCAGGTTCCCGGCACCCGCCCCGACCCCCTGACCCTGATGAACGGCAACGAAAAGCTCACCCTGCGTTTCGACTGCAAGCGCTGCGAAATGCATGTGGAGGGCAAGCTGAAAAGCGCCCGGCAGGGCGTGCAGATTTGACACCGGCCAGTCGGCGCAATACGCTTCATAAGCGTCGCACATCAAGGAGGACGAGCATGAACCCCCGCATTACCATTGACCCTGCCGTATGCCACGGCAAGCCCTGCATCCGCGGTTTGCGCTATCCCGTGGAAACGGTGCTGGAATGGCTCGCCGGAGGGATGAGTGTGGAGGAAATCCTGGCGGACTATGAAGACCTCGAACGGGAAGACATTCTCGCCGTGCTCGAATTCGCCGCACGCATGACCCACGTCAAACGCCTGGACCGCCTGGCGGCATGAAATTCCTTATCGACGCCCAGCTGCCCCGGCGTTTTTGCGCTTGGCTGCGGGACGCCGGTCACGACGCGACCCATACCCTCGATTTGGCCCAGGGCAACCGGACTCCGGATGTCGACCTGATTGAAATCGCCGTGCTCGAAAGCCGGATCGTCGTCACCAAGGACGACGACTTCGTACAATCGTTCCTGGTGCTGAACCGCCCCGAGAGGCTCCTGCTGATAGCTACCGGCAATATCGGAAACGCCGAACTCGAACGTCTTATCCAAAAGAATCTGGATGCTATCGTGGAAGCGTTCCGGCAGCACCGTTTTGTGGAAATCGGGCGTGATGTGATCGTCATCCACGAATAAGCCTTCTGACTCCTTCTCGCGCCACGCCTAAACTCGCTGCTTTCCCGTAGTCTAAATTGGGAGTGACCCCCTTCCTCTCGCCGGGAGCAAGCCATGGCTCCACTGTTTTCCCATCCCTTTCCTCCGCCATCCCCCCTGCGGGCTGCCATCAGCGCCGCCCACCTGGAGGACGAGGCCGCCTGCGTCGACCGCCTGCTCCACCGGGCGGCCCTCGACGGCGCGGCCCAGTGGCGGGTGGAGGGGGCGGCGGCGCGACTGGTGCGGGCGGCCCGGGAGCAGCGCCTGGCCTACAGCGGGCTGGACGCCTTCCTCCACGAATACGACCTCTCCTCCCAGGAGGGGGTGGTGCTGATGTGCCTGGCCGAGGCCCTGCTGCGCATCCCCGACGCCGACACCGCCGACCGCCTGATCCGGGACAAATTCACCGACACCGACTGGTTCCGGCACCTGGGCCACAGCCGCTCTCTGCTGGTCAACGCCTCCACCTGGGGGCTGATGCTCACCGGCGGGATGGTGAAGCTGGAGGAGGACGTGGGTTCCTTTTTCGGCCGCTTCCTGGCCAAGAGCGGCGAGCCCGTGGTGCGGCTGGCCCTGACCGAGGCCATGCACATCCTGGCGGGCCAGTTCGTCATGGGGAGCACCATCGAGGAGGCGCTGGAGCGCAGCCGGCGCGCCGAGTGCCTGCCCTACCGCTTTTCCTTCGACATGCTGGGGGAGGCGGCCCTGACCCGTGCCGACGGGGAGCGCTATTTCCGCGCCTACGCCCACGCCCTGGAGACCCTCGCCGCCGCCAACGGCCGGGCGGAGGAGGAGCGCCACGGCATTTCGGTCAAGCTCTCCGCCCTCCATCCCCGCTTCGAATACGCCCAGAAGGAGCGGGTGATGGCCGAGCTGGTGCCGACGTTGCGGGAACTGGCCGAAATCGCCGCCAAAGCCGACCTGGGCCTCACCGTGGACGCGGAGGAGGCGGACCGGCTGGAGCTGACCCTGGACGTGTTCGAAGCGGTGTTCCGGGAGCCCGCTTTCCGGGGCTGGCAGGGCTTCGGCCTGGCGGTGCAGGCTTACCAGAAGCGGGCGATTCCGGTGCTGGAATGGCTCGCCGACCTGGCCCGGGACGGAGGCCGGCGCATCCCGGTGCGGCTGGTGAAGGGGGCCTACTGGGACACGGAAATCAAGCGCGCCCAGGTGCAGGGGCTGGCGAGCTACCCAGTGTTCACCCGCAAGGAGGCCACCGACGTGTCCTACCTGGCCGGGGTCCGATGCCTGTTCGCCAACCAGGACGCCCTCTACCCCCAGTTCGCCACCCACAACGCCCACACCCTGGCCTACGTGCTGGAGGTGGCGGGCCAGAGCCGGGACTTCGAGTTCCAGCGCCTCTACGGCATGGGCGACGCCCTCTACGCCCAGGTGGTGGGGGCGGACAAGACCAATGTGGCCTGCCGCGTCTACGCCCCGGTGGGCAGCCACCGGGAGCTGCTGCCCTACATGGTGCGCCGCCTGCTGGAAAACGGCGCCAACACCTCCTTCGTCAACCGCGTGGTGGAGGAGGGCATCCCCGCCGAGCAGGTGGCGGCGGACCCGGTTCCTCGGTTGCGCCTGACCGAGCCCAAGCCCCATCCCCGCATTCCCCTGCCCCGGGACCTTTACGGCGAATGGCGCAATTCGGAAGGCTATCCGTTGGACGAACCGGCGGCCTTGGCCGCCCTGGAGCAGGACGTTTCCCGCGCCCTTGAGCGCAACTGGCACGCGGCGCCCTTGGTGGGGGGCGAAGTGCTGCCCGGAAAAACCCGCCCGGTGCTCGACCCGGCGGACCGGCGCCGCATCGTCGGCGAGGTGGCGGAGGCCGACGAGGCCGCGCTGGAGAAAGCCCTGTCCCTGGCCTACGCCGCCGCTTCCGGCTGGGACGCCACCCCGGCGGAAGAACGCGCCGCCGCCCTGGAGCGGGCCGCCGGCCTGGTCGAAGCCCACCGGGCCGAATTCGTCGCCCTCCTGGCCCGGGAAGCGGGGCGCTGCACCCCCGACGGCCTGGCGGAGGTGCGGGAGGCGGCGGACTACTGCCGCTACTACGCCCACCTGGCGCGGCGGGACTTCGGCGAGGGCATGAAGCTCCCCGGCCCGGCGGGGGAATCCAACCGCCTGCGCCTCCACGGCCGCGGCGTGTTCGCCTGCATCAGCCCGTGGAACTTCCCCCTCGCCATCTTCACCGGCCAGGTGGCCGCCGCCCTGGCGGCGGGCAACGCCGTGGTCGCCAAGCCCGCGGGCGCCACGCCCCTTGCCGCCATGCTGGCCACGAGACTGCTGCTGGACGCCGGGGTGCCGGAAAACGCGCTGCATCTCCTCCCCGGGGCGGGGAGCACGGTGGGCCTGAGGCTGGCGTCCGACCCTCGCGTGGCCGGGGTGGCCTTCACCGGCTCCACCGACACCGCCAAAGCCATCCACCGCGCCCTGGCGGCCCGGGAGGGGGCGATTCCGGCGCTGATCGCCGAAACCGGGGGCCTGAACGCCCTGGTGGCGGACAGCTCCGCCCTGCTCCAGCAGGTGGTGTCGGACACCCTGCAAAGCGCCTTCAACAGC
Source organism: Gallionellaceae bacterium UBA2239 (assembly GCA_002347615.1). Lineage (GTDB taxonomy): Bacteria > Pseudomonadota > Gammaproteobacteria > Burkholderiales > UBA9220 > UBA2239. Next base: position 77,595 of record DDYH01000022.1, read on the forward strand.
GCCGGCCAGCGCTGCTCCGCCCTGCGGGTGCTGTTCGTGCAGGAGGAGGTGGCCGACCGGCTGATCGAGCTGCTGGTCGGGGCCATGGCGGAGCTTGCCATCGGCGACCCCCTGACGCTGTCCACCGACCTGGGGCCGGCCATCAACCAGGAGGCCAAAACCGCCCTGGAGCGCCACGCCGGACGCATGGCCGGCGAAGGGCGCCGGCTGCTGTACCGGGCGCCCCTGCCTCCCGGCACCGAGCACGGCAGCTTCTTCCCGCCCCACCTCTACGAACTCCCCAGCCTGGATGTGCTGAAGGGCGAAGTGTTCGGCCCCATGCTGCACCTCATCCGCTACCCCGCCGACGGCCTGGACGCCGTGATCGACCGCATCAACCGCACCGGCTACGGCCTCACCTTCGGCCTCCACAGCCGCATCGACGCCACCATCGAACACGTCACCCGGCGGGTGCGGGCGGGCAACCTCTACGTCAACCGCAACATGGTCGGCGCCGTGGTGGGGGTGCAGCCCTTCGGCGGCGAGGGCCTGTCCGGCACCGGCCCCAAGGCCGGCGGGCCGCACTACCTGCACCGCTTCGCCGTGGAGCGGGCGGCGGCGGTGAACACCATGGCGGTGGGGGGCAATGCGGCGCTGCTGACGACGGGGGAGGGGAAGGGGGGCTAAGAGCGCGTCAACCGGCGGTTTTCGAAAAGGCGGAAGAATGCCGGGAGCGACAAGGGGGGCACAGGCTTTGAGTGGTTAACCCAGATTATCCATTAGGCGGCGCTTCGCGCCTACGCGAGCGCTGGCGGCCGGTTTGCGGCCATTTTTGCCGCTTGTTCGTCGTCCATGGAATAACCATGAACTCCTCGCAAGCAACGAAACTGTCTCGCAACCCACCTCGCCATCATCTCGCGTCCTAATGGATAATCTGGGTTGAAAGGAAACGCCGTGACCCCGGAAATCGACACCACAAAAATCGACCAAGCCGTCCTTGCGCTCCTATACCT
>DDYH01000052.1 GCA_002347615.1 Gallionellaceae bacterium UBA2239
CCACCACAGCGGGGAAAACAGCGCCAGTCACGGCGTTCCGCGCCATGCCTGGCGCACCGAAAAAAAAACGGCAGGCTGAGCCTGCCGTTTTCCTTGGAGCGAAAGCCGCTTAGGCCATGGACTTGATGGCGGCGGACAGGCGGCTCTTGTGACGAGCGGCCTTGTTCTTATGAATGATGTTCTTGTCGGCGATGCGATCGACGACGCTCACGGACTCCTGGTACACCGCCTTGGCGGCTTCCTTGTCGCCGGCCAGAACCGCTTTGGCGACTTTCTTGATCGCAGTGCGCAGGGTGGAACGCAGGCTGGTGTTGTGCTGGCGCTGCTTTTCCGTCTGACGCGCGCGCTTGCGGGCTTGGGCGCTGTTAGCCATTGAAACTCCTTGAATACGTAACCGGGACAACGAAACGGCGCATCATACAGAGTTTTCACCCCCGGCGCAAGCCGGGATTTCCTTGCCCGAAAACTCCATAATGGGGGCAACGTCCAATCGGAAAGTGAATCGACGGCTTATGAACATACAAATCGACTTGCGGCAGGTGGTCTACGCCTTGTCGGACGCCCTGGACCTGGTAGGCGTGGACGATTTCCACCACGGCAAGCGGGTGGGGCTGATGGCGGTGGAATGCGGGCGCGCCCTGGGCCTCGGCGACCCCGCCCTGGACACCCTGTTCGACGCCGGCCTGCTCCACGACTGCGGCGTCTCTTCCACCCGGGTGCACCATCACCTGGTCAGCGAACTGGACTGGGAAGGGTCCCAGGAACACTGCGACCTGGGTGACGAGCTGCTTTCCGGCTTCGCCCCCCTGGCCCATCTGGCGCCCCTGATCCGGTACCACCATACCCACTGGGACGCTCTGTCCCAGCTGGACCTGCCGGAGAACACCGCCCTGTTCAGCAACCTGATCTACCTGGCGGACCGGGTGGACGCCCTGGCCGCCCCCCACTACGGCCAGCCCTCCCTGCTGTTCTATAAGGAGGAAATCCGCGCCACCATCGCCGGCCTGGGCGGCAGTTTCTTTGCGCCGCGGCTGGTGGACGCCTTCCTCGCCGCGTCCCGCAACGAGGCCTTCTGGCTGCGGCTTGAGCCGCGCCACATCCCGCAAGGGTTGCAGGACATGGTCCAGCGCCGGCGGCCCGGCCAAGTGGATTTCCCCCAACTCAAGCAGCTGGCCCTGATCTTCTCCCGCATCGTGGACGCCAAGAGCGCCTTCACCGTGGAGCATTCCCTGGGGGTGTCCGCCCTGGCCCGCCATCTGGCGGAAAGGCTCGGGCTGCCGGCGGAGACCTGCGACAAGCTGGAGATCGCCGGGCTGCTCCACGACCTGGGAAAATTGCAGGTGCCGGACGATATCCTGGAAAAACCCGCCGGCCTCGACCCCAAGGAGCGGGCCGCCATGGCGCGCCACAGCTTCGAAACCTACCAGATACTGCGCCGCATCCCGGGCATGGAGGATATCGCCCGCTGGGCCGCCTACCACCACGAGGCGCCGGACGGGGAAGGCTACCCCTTCCACCGCCGGGGCAGCGAACTGCCCCTGGAAGCCCGCATCGTCTCGGTGGCCGACGTATTCCAGGCCATGGCCCAGAACCGTCCCTACCGCAGCGCCATGGCAGCGGAGGAAATTCTAGGCCACCTCAGGGAACTGGCCGCCGCCGGCCATCTGGACGCGCCTCTGGTGGACTTGGTGGAAAGCGACCTGGACGCCTGCTGGCTGGCCGCCACGGCTTTTTCGTAGCGCAGGCGAGGTCGCCTGCGCTACATTCCCCCAACTGGCAGCCCGCGGCCTAACGGGGTAACATCGGCGCTTTTCCCGGGCCTCCCATGAACCTGCTCAAAGCGCTGGCTGCGATCAGCAGCATGACCCTGCTTTCCCGCATCCTGGGCTTCGTGCGGGATACCCTCATCGCCCGCGTGTTCGGCGCCGGGATGTACACCGACGCCTTCTTCGTCGCTTTCAAGCTGCCCAACCTGCTGCGCCGGCTGTTCGCCGAGGGGGCCTTTTCCCAGGCTTTCGTCCCCATCCTGGCGGAATACAAGCAGCGCCAGGGCCACGACGCCACCCAAAACCTGGTGGACCACGTCGCCACTCTCCTGGGCCTGGCCCTGGCGGCGGTGGCGGTGATCGGCGTGCTGGCCGCGCCGGCGCTGGTGTACCTCAGCGCCCCGGGCTTCTCCGGGGAGCCGGAGAAGTTCGACGTGACGGTGCAGCTGCTGCGCCTCACCTTCCCCTACATCTTCTTCATCTCCCTGGTGTCCCTGGCGGGGGGCATACTCAACACCTACAGCAAGTTTTCGGTGCCGGCCTTCACCCCGGTGCTGCTCAACCTCGCCTTCATCGGCTGCGCCCTGTGGCTCGCCCCCCACATGAATCCGCCGGTGCTGGCCCTGGCCATCGCGGTGCTGCTGGGAGGGCTGCTGCAACTGGCCTTCCAGGTGCCCTTCCTGCTCCGCATCAAAATGCTGCCCCGCCCCCGCTTCAGCTGGGGTGACGAAGGGGTATGGCGCATCCTCAAGCTGATGGGGCCGGCGGCCTTCGGCGTGTCCATCAGCCAGATCAGCCTGCTGATCAACACCATCTTCGCCTCCTTCCTGGTCACCGGCAGCGTGTCCTGGCTCTATTACGCCGACCGATTGATGGAATTCCCCACCGGCATGCTGGGGGTGGCCCTGGGCACCATCCTGCTGCCCAGCCTGGCCAAGCACCACGCCGACAACTCCCGCGACGAATACAGCGCCCTGCTGGACTGGGGCCTGCGCCTCACCCTGCTGCTGGCCCTGCCCGCCGCCGTGGCCCTGGCGATGCTGGCCGTGCCCCTGATCGCCTCCCTGTTCTTCCATGGGGAGTTCAGCGCCCACGACGTGTGGATGACCCGGGACGCCCTGGTGGCCTACAGCATCGGCCTTCTCGGCCTGATCCTGGTGAAGGTGCTGGCCCCCGGCTTCTACGCCAGCCAGAACATCAAGACCCCGGTGAAAATCGCCCTCTTCACCCTGGCCATCACCCAGCTCATGAACGTCGTCTTCGTCCTCGGCCTGGACCTGGCCCACGCCGGCCTGGCCCTGGCCATCGGCCTCGGCGCCTGCGCCAACGCCGGGCTGCTCTATTACAAGCTGCGCCGCCACGGCATCTACCAGCCCCTGCCGGGCTGGGGGCTGTTCCTGCTCAAGGTGCTGGCCGCCATCGCCGCCATGGGCGCGGTGCTGTGGTTTTCCGCCGGCCCTGACGCCGCTTGGCTGAAAACCTCCCTCCCGGTCCGCTGGCTGCACCTGGCGGGCACGGTCATCGCCGGCGTGGCCGCCTATTTCGGCGCCCTGGCGGCGCTGGGCTTCCGCCCGCGGCATTTCGTCCGGCGGGCGGCCTAGGTAAGTGACCCTGAAAACTCGGTTTGTTAACCGCAAAGGCGCGAAGGCGCTAAGAAACCAACGGCAACTGCCTGGCATTTCACTTGTCAGGAGAAGGGACTGGCTCCGATAATCTGGGATAACACGTTGTTCTGCCTTTGCGCTCTTTGCGCCTTTGCGGTTCAAGTGCTTTTTCTAGGTTGATCGTCCAACGGCAAAGGGTTTACCCTTTCGCCGCCATGGAATACTTTTCCAATCTCGACTCCGTCGTCCAGGCCGTCCTGTCCCACATCAGCGACGGCATCATCGTCGCCGACCAGGGCGGCCAATTGCTTTTCGCCAACGAAAGCGCCCGCCGCCTGCTGAACCTGCCCAACCCCATCGAGGGAATCAACCTCCGCTCCGTCGGGGGCGTGAACCTGACCCTGCGCATCACCCAGGCCCTGATCGCCTCCGGCCACAACGATGCCGTCAGCAGGATCCAGACCGGCTTTGTGGACTTTGAGCAGGACTTCGAGCCCGGCGGCCAGCCCCGCCACGTCGCCATCCGCACCGGTCTGGTGAAGCGCTCCCAGCACCAAAGCAACCGCCTCCTGCTGCTGCGGGACATTACCGACATCAAGCGGCTCCAGGCCAAGATCGAAGCCACGGAATCCAGCGGCATCATCACCCAGGACATGCACATGCGGGAGCTGCTGGGAAAGGTGCAGCAAGTGGCCCCCACCGAAGCGTTTGTCCTGATCCAGGGGGAATCGGGCACCGGCAAGAACCTGATCGCCAAGATGATCCACTCCCTCAGCCGGCGCGCCTCGGGGCCCTTCGTGGAACTCAACTGCGCCGCCATCCCGGAGGCCCTGATCGAGTCCGAGCTGTTCGGCCACGTGAAGGGCGCTTTCACCGGCGCCATCGAGGCCCGCCAGGGGCGTTTTGCCGCCGCCGACGGCGGCACCATCTTCCTCGACGAGGTGGGGGAGCTTCCCCTGCACCTCCAGGCCAAGCTGCTGAAGGTGGCCCAGGAGCTGAGCTTCGAGCCGGTGGGGTCGAGCAAGACCCAGACGGTGAACGTGCGCATCATCGCCGCCTCCAACCGCAACCTGCGGGACGCGGTCAATGCCCACCATTTCCGCGGCGACCTGTATTACCGGCTGAGCGTCATCACCCTCCACGTGCCCTCCCTGCGGGAACGCAAGGGGGACATTCCCCTGCTGATCCAATACTTCAGCGACCGGCTGGCCCTGCGGGGCTACCCGGAGGGCATCGGCTTCAGCGACGGCGCCCTGCGCCTGATGCTGGAATACCCCTGGCCGGGCAACGTGCGGGAACTGGAGAACGCGGTGGAACACGCCACCATCTGCGCCTCCGACGGGGTCATCGAACCCGACAGCCTGCCCCAGGACATCCGCGCCTACGACGGCGGCGGCATCGCCCCCCGCTTCGCGGCGCCCCCTTCCCAATCCCTCGCCTCCGACGAGCAACTCCGGGGGCAAATCCTGTTCGCCCTCAAAAAATGCCAGGGGAAGAAATCCGAGGTGGCCAGGATGCTCGGCATGGAGCGGACCACCCTGTGGCGCAAGATGCGGAAGCTGGGCCTGAACTAGCCCCGGCACGTTGCATAACGTTGCGCAACAGCAACGTTTTATGTAATTTATTGTTTAATAAAAAAACATTGCATACATGCGTTGCGAATGCAACGTTTTTTACCCCTCCCTGCAATATTTAATTCATTGAAACAACATCAAATTTATCTGGCACGGATTGTGCTGATTACTGCTGGTTTGTTTCGCCATAGCTCGCATGAGGTCCACAGAGAGGAATAAAGCCATGTCCATGAGCCGAATTCGCAAAGAGGAAATCCGCGTCGGCCAGCCGCTGCCGTGGCCGGTGTACGACAGCAACGGCTTGCTGCTGCTGAGCAAGGGCTTCATCATCGCTTCCGAGCACCAGCTCGATTCCCTGGTCCAGCGTGGGCTGTACAGCATCAAGCTCGCCCCGCCGCCCAAGCCCCAGGCACAAGAGGAGAAGAAGCCCGTATCGCCGTTCAAGGTGTTCGACCAATTCCAGCTGCGCCTAAAGCGCCTGTGCGAAGACCTGAAAACCCACAGCCAGCCGGACGTCCCCGAGCGCATCCTGCGCTTCTGCGCCGACCTCCAGCAGCTGTGCCGCTACGACGCGGACGCGGTGCTGGGGGCGGTGCACCTGATCCACGACGGGCAGTACACCATCATCCACTCCCTCCACGCCGCCCTCCTGACCGAACTCTTCCTGCGGGCCCTGGGCATTTCGGCGGAGGACCGGCTGCCCATCCTGGCCGCCGCCCTGACCCACGACATCGGCATGATGGACACCCACGAACTGCTTCACAAACAGCAAAGCCCCCTGACCGACGCCCAGTGGGAGGAAGTCCGCCGCCACCCCAAGCACAGCGTGGCGATCCTGGAGAAAGCCGGCGTCATCGACGGCATCTGGCTGGAAACCGTACTGCATCACCACGAACGCCTGGACGGCACCGGTTATCCCTTCGGGCTCAAGGACGACGACATCTTCTTCCCCGCCCGGGTGCTCGCCATCGTCGACATCTACGGCGCCATGATCAAGCGGCGGGCTTACCGGGAGTGCCTCCAGGCCAAGGATGCCCTGCGGGAAATCTTCCTCAAGCTGGCCGGGGAGGTGGATGAGCAACTGGCCAAGATTTTCGTCAAGGAACTGGGCATCTTCCCTCCCGGCGTTTTCGTGCGCCTGAAGAACAGCGAAGTCGCCGTTGTCACCCACCGCAGCGGCGTCGCCACCAGCCCCATTGCCCAGGCCATCATCGGGCCCCGGGGCGCCCCCCTGGCCAAGCCCGTCAAGCGGGACACCCGCAACATCGAATTCGCCATCCACGAACTGGTGCCGCGGGAAAACACCGTCTCGATCAACCTTTGCACCCTGTGGGGCTACGTCTGACCCTTCCGGCGGCGGGCGGATGAACCGCCAGCCGCCGGGCCGCCCTTATCGCCCCTCCCCGGGCGGCGCCCCTTCTCCCGGACCGCATTGCGCTGGACCAACCGCCTGATTGAACGATACAATTCAGGCTTTTTCCGTGCGCCCATGCTGATCTATCGCGGAATCCCTCCCGTCTCCGACACGCCGGTGGCCCTGACCATCGGCAACTTCGACGGCGTGCACCTCGGCCACCAGGCCATGCTCATGCGCCTGGAGGAGGCGGCGCGCGCCCGGGGACTGCCCGCCTGCGTGATGACCTTCGAGCCCCATCCCCGGGAAGTGTTCACCCCCGACGACGCCCCCGCCCGCCTCACCAACCTGCGGGAAAAGCTGGAGCTGTTCGCCAAGTACGGGGTGGACCGGGTCTACGTCTGCCGCTTCAACCAGCGCTTCGCCCACATCCCGGCGGACGAGTTCGTGCAGGACATCCTGTGCCGCCGCCTGCAAGCCCAGTGGCTGCTGATCGGCGACGATTTCCGCTTCGGCGCCAAGCGGGCGGGGGATTTCCTCATGCTGGAGAGCCTGAGCGGCAACTGCGGCTATGAGATCCACGCCATGCACAGCGTCACCGCGGCGGACCGGCGGGTGTCCAGCACTGCGGTGCGGGAAGCCCTGGCCGGGGGCGACCTGGAACTGGCCGCCAAGCTCCTGGGCCGCCCCTACAGCATCAGCGGCCGGGTGGTGCATGGGGACAAGGCCGGGCGCAAGCTCGGCTACCCCACCGCCAACATCCAACTCAAGCACAACAAGCCGCCCCTGGCCGGCATCTACGCGGTGAAGCTGAACGGCCTCGGCGGGCTGGAGCTGCCCGGCGCCGCCAGCCTCGGCATCCGCCCCACCATGAAGGCCAACGGCAAGCCCACCCTGGAAGTCCACGTCTTCGGCTTCGACCGCCAGATCTACGGCGAGCACGTGCGGGTGGACTTCTACCACAAGCTGCGGGACGAGAAGAAATTCCCCAGCCTCGAAGCCCTGACCGAAGCCATCGGCCAGGACGTTCACGACGCCAAACGCTACTTCGGATTGCTGCCATGACCGACTACAAGACCACCCTCAACCTGCCCGATACCCCCTTCCCCATGCGGGGGGACTTGGCCAAGCGCGAACCCGCCTGGCTCAAGGCCTGGCAGGAGAAGAAGCTGTACCAGAAAATCCGCGAAGCCAGCGCGGGTCGGCCCAAGTTCATCCTCCACGACGGCCCCCCCTACGCCAACGGCGACATCCACATCGGCCACGCGGTGAACAAGATACTCAAGGACATCATCGTCAAGTCCAAGACCCTGGCCGGCTTCGACGCTCCCTACGTGCCGGGCTGGGACTGCCACGGCCTGCCGATCGAATTGCAGGTGGAAAAGATGTTGGCAGGCACTTCGGCGCCAGCCGAAGGCTCGCAAAAGGCCCACGGCAAGAACATCGACCCGGCCAAGTTCCGGGAGCTGTGCCGGGACTACGCCAGGACCCAGATCGAGCGCCAGAAGGCCGACTTCATCCGCCTCGGCGTGCTGGGGGAATGGGACAACCCCTACCTCACCATGGACTTCAAGTTCGAAGCCGACATCATGCGTACCCTCGGCCAAATCCAGGCCAACGGCTATCTTTATCAGGGACAGAAGCCGGTCCACTGGTGCGTGGACTGCGGCTCCGCCCTGGCGGAAGCAGAGGTGGAATACGAGGACAAGACCTCCCCGGCCATCGACGTGGCCTTCCCGGTCAAGGACCGGGCCGCCCTGGCAGCGATCTTCGGCATGCAGGACTTTGTCGAGCCCGCCTACGCGGTGATCTGGACCACCACCCCCTGGACCCTGCCCGCCAACCAGGCGGTGTGCGTCCACCCGGATTTCGTCTACGACCTGGTGCAGACGCCCAAGGGCATCCTGATCCTGGCCCGGGACCTGGCCGAAGCCGCCATGAAGCGCTACGACTTCGAGGCAGTGGAAGTGGTCGCCACCTGCAAGGGCAAGGACCTGGAACACCTGCAACTGCAACACCCTTTCAACGACCGCACCGTGCCCGTGATCTGCGGCGAGCACGTGACCCTGGACGCCGGCACCGGCCTGGTCCACACCGCCCCGGCCCACGGCCTGGAGGACTATTTCGCCGGCCTGGAATACGGCCTCCCCGCCGACTGTCCGGTGGGGGACGACGGCAAATTCTTCCCCTCGGTGGAGCTGGTGGGCGGCCTCACCGTGTGGCAGGCCAACACCCAGGTGATGGAAACCCTGGAAGCCAGCGGCCTGCTGCTGAAACAGGAAAAGCTCCTGCACAGCTACCCCCACTGCTGGCGCCACAAGACCCCGATCATTTTCCGCGCCACCCACCAGTGGTTCATCCGCATGGACGTGAACCCCAAGGATGAAGGCGCAAGGATGAAGGATGAAGAAAAACCGTCCGCAGGACACCAACCTTCATCCTTCATCCCTCATCCTTCATCCTTGCCCAACGCCACCCTGCGCGAACAGGCAATGAAAGCGGTGGAGAAGACCCGCTTCTTCCCCTCCTGGGGCCGCGCCCGCCTGGAGGCGATGATAAAGAACCGCCCCGACTGGTGCGTTTCCCGCCAGCGCAACTGGGGCGTGCCCATGCCCCTGTTCGTGCACAAGGAAAGCGGCCAGCTTCATCCCCGCACCCAGGAACTGCTGGAGCAGGTGGCCCTGAAAGTGGAACAGGCGGGCATCGAAGCCTGGTTCAGCCTGGACCCGAAAGAACTGCTGGGCGACGAAGCCCACCAGTACAAGAAGGTGAGCGACACCCTGGACGTGTGGTTCGACTCCGGCGCCTCTCACGCCTGCGTGCTGAAGCAGCGGGACTACCTGCGCCACCCCGCCGACCTCTACCTGGAAGGCTCCGACCAGCACCGGGGCTGGTTCCAGAGCTCCCTGCTCACCGGCTGCGCCACCGATGGCCGCGCCCCTTACGACGCCCTGCTGACCCACGGCTTCGTGGTGGACGCCAAGGGCCACAAGATGAGCAAATCCAAGGGCAACGTGGTCGCGCCGCAGAAGGTGATGGACACCCTGGGCGCCGACATCCTGCGCCTGTGGGTGGCTTCCACCGACTACTCCGGCGAATTGACCGTCTCGGACGAAATCCTGAAGCGGGTGACCGAAGGCTACCGCCGCATCCGCAACACCCTGCGCTTCCTGCTGGCCAACCTGGCGGACTTCGATCCCCAGGCCCATGCCCTGCCGGTGGAGCAATGGCTGGAAATCGACCGCTACGCCCTGGCGATGGCGCGGGAGTTCGAGAACGCCTGCAAGGCCCACTACGACCAGTACGAGTTCCACTTCGTGGCCCAGAAGCTGCAAACCTTCTGCTCCGAAGAGCTGGGGGGCTTCTACCTGGACATCCTGAAGGACCGCCTGTACACCGCCGGCGAAAACTCCGCGCCCCGGCGCTCGGCCCAGAACGCCCTCTACCACCTCACCCACAGCCTGCTGCGGCTGATGGCGCCGATCCTGTCCTTCACCGCCGACGAGGCGTGGCAGGTGTTCACCGGCGACAATGACGACAGCCTGCTGCTCCACACCTGGAACGGCGTGCTGCCGGCCCAACCGGAGGAAGAGGTGATCGTCGAGCGCTGGACCGAGCTGCGCCGCCTGCGGGCCGACGTGCTCAAGCAGCTGGAGGAAGTGCGCGCGGATGGCCGCATCGGCTCCGCCCTCCAGGCGGAAGTGGACCTTTACGCCATCGGCGAAATCCACGACCTGCTGGCCTCCTTCGGCGACGACCTGCGCTTCGTCTTCATCACCTCCCAGGCCAAGCTGCACCAGGGCGCCGACCCCGAGGCGACGGTCAACGAGCAGGGCGTGGGCGTAAAAGTCACCCCCAGCACCCATGAGAAGTGCGAACGCTGCTGGCATTACCGGGAAGACGTGGGCGCCGACGCCGGGCACCCCACGATCTGTGGGCGCTGCGCCTCCAACCTCTACGGCGAAGGCGAGCCCCGCACCTATGCCTAAGTGGAGCCGCTGGCTGCTGGTCAGCTTTGGCGTGATCGTCCTCGACCAGCTCACCAAGCTGTGGGTCGCGGCGGTGTTCCAGTTGGGGGACAAGCTGGCGGTCGCGCCGTCCTTCAACCTGGTGCTGGCCTACAACACCGGCGCCGCCTTCAGCCTGCTGGCCGACGCCGGCGGCTGGCAACGGCTGTTTTTCAGCGCCGTGGCGGTGGTCGCATCGGCGGTGATCGTGCACCTGCTGCGCCGCCATCCCGGGCAGCCCCTGTTCAGCCTCGCCCTGTCCCTGATCCTGGGGGGCGCCCTGGGCAACCTCATCGACCGCGTCGCCTACGGCCACGTGATCGACTTCATCCAGGTCTACTGGCGGGACTGGTACTGGCCGGCGTTCAACGTGGCGGACTCGGCCATCACCGTGGGCGCCGTGCTGCTGGTGTGGGACAGCTTCCGCAAGCCGAAGGCGGTTGCGCATGGATGAACTGGGGGAAATGACCGAGTACGGCGACCGGATCGTGCTGGACTTTCGCCTGGCCACCACCGACGGCCAGGAAATCGACAGCACTTTCGGCGGAGAACCGATCACCCTGCGGCTGGGCGACGGCGTCCTGGAACCCAATCTGGAGCAATGCCTGGTGGGGATTTCGCCCCGGCACCGCTACGTTTTCAGCCTGGAAGCGGACGAGGCCTTCGGGGTGAGCGACCCGGAGCGGGTTCTGGACATCCCCCTGGAGAGCTTCCCGGCGGCGGTTCCCGCCGAGCCGGGCAGCCTGATCGCCTTCGACCTGCCCGAAGGAGGCAGCGCCGGCGGCGTGGTGGTGGAAAGGACGCCCACCCACGCCCGGGTGGACTTCAACCACCCCTTGAGCGACTGCCCGGTGGTGTTCGAAGTGGAGATTCGGGAAATCGTGCGGCAATAACCGCGGGACTACTCGTCCCTGAGGGGCGCCACCTTGATGGCATGGGAGCCCTTGTCGCCGCGGCTGACCTCGAACGTCACCTTCTGGCCGCCGCGCAGGGTGCGGTAGCCGTCCATCTGCACCTCGGAGAAATGCACGAAGAGGTCTTCCCCCTCCTCCTGCTCGATGAAGCCGTAACCCTTGACGCTGCTGAACCACTTCACGATGCCGACTGCCATTTCAGTCCCCTTCCTCACCGCTGTTTTTGTGGATGAAACTGGATTATCATGGGTTCCCGCCACCCGCCGCGGCCCGCTATGCGGCCCGCATAAGACGCTCACCTAACTTCTTATTGTCAATCAAATTCTCTCCGCAATGCAAGTCCTGTTAGCCAACCCCCGCGGCTTTTGCGCCGGCGTCGACCGCGCCATCGAAATCGTCGAGCGCGCCCTGCAGCAATTCGGCGCGCCGATTTACGTGCGCCACGAGGTGGTCCACAACAAATTCGTCGTCGACCGCCTGCGCCAGATGGGCGCGGTATTCGTGGAAGACCTGGACCAGATTCCTTCCGGCAGCACGGTGATCTTCAGCGCCCACGGCGTTTCCCGCGCCGTGCAGCAGGAAGCCGAGGCCCGGGGCCTGAAGGTGTTCGACGCCACCTGCCCCCTGGTCACCAAGGTGCACCTGGCCGTCACCCGCCTGCGCAGCCAGGGCAAGGAAATCATCATGATCGGCCACAAGGGCCACCCGGAGGTGGAAGGCACCATGGGCCAGGCGGACGACGGCATGTACCTGGTGGAAAAACCGGAAGACGTGGACAGCCTGGAAGTGCGCGACCCGGACAACCTGGCCTTCGTCACCCAGACCACCCTGTCGGTGGACGACGCCAGCGCCGTCATCGCCGCCCTCAGGGCCCGCTTCCCCAGCATCAGCGGGCCGAAGAAAGACGACATCTGCTACGCCACCCAGAACCGCCAGGACGCGGTCAAAACCCTGGCCAAGCGTTGCGACCTGGTGATCGTGGTGGGCTCCCCCAACAGTTCCAATTCGAATCGTTTAAGGGAAGTGGCGCGCAAGCAGGGCACCAAGGCGTATATGGTGGACAACGCCAGCCAGCTCGATCCGGCCTGGTTGGAAGGAAAAAAATGCGTGGGCGTCACCGCGGGAGCCTCGGCGCCGGAGGTACTGGTGCAGGATGTCATCGCCCGGCTCGGGGAACTGGGGGCGCAAAAGGTGGAAGAACTGGCAGGGCAGGAGGAGAACGTGGTTTTCCCCCTTCCCCGCAACCTCGCTCAATCCGACGCTTGATCCGGCTTACTCGGTAAACAGTTCCCGCCACGACACACGGCGCACGGTCGAGCCGCCGGCACCGATGGGCACGGCCCCAACGTGAACGCTGGTATCCGACAACTTAGTCAGGCTCACCACCGAATTGTTGGGCAACCGCACCAGCACCGGCCGGGTAGCCAAGGCATTGCCCAGGCGCCTGGCCACCGCCTGCCCAGCGGAAGTCGAAACGAAGGAACCGGTGCGGTAATCCAGGAAATATTCCCAACTGTAGCCGCCGATAGTACAAGCGTTGCTGTTGGGCACGTTGGTGTTGAACACCAGAGTCCCCAGGGCCAAAGCAGGATCAGTGTTGGCACGCTCGCCGGAATCCGGCAGGTCGATATACCACCCGTCATTACTTGAGAAATCTACCGCATTGCTACTGGCGGTTCTGATAATAGCTCCATTAACATCGGTGGTCGTGGTAAGGGTTTGCTGTACCACGTTGGCGGTAGCACGGAAATTGGCGCCATAGTCGGTGCTGTCAAGGGGATCCTTGATGGCGTAAAAAGATTGCTGCGACGTGCTCGCCAGATCGGTCGTCCCCAGGTAGCGCCCCGTCCCCACGTAAATCACCGCGTGGGTATCCACCTGACCCAGTTCGGGCTTGGCGGTGATGGGTTGAACGCCGGCACCGGTGTTTTTCAGCGTGGCGAGGTGATGTGCGGTGTACTCTGTCAGATCGAAGCGCCACACGTTGCCCAGCAAATCGCCCCCATAAGCCCGGAGGGAGGTATTGTCCAGCATGGTGTTGTTCGACCACGCATTGATTTTTGACAGGCCGCTCGGCGTCGTGGGGTCCCCCACCCCGGTGCCTATCTTCCGGACGATGGCGCCCGTCACAGCATTAAGGGCATACAGGTAGCCTGTCCCGTCCCCGGGACTGACGTTGTTGTAACCCGACGTCACCAGCACCACCCAGGTGCCGCTGGGAAGCTTGGTAATGATGGGGTTGCCGTAGCTGTAACCCACATCGCAATCGTCAATCTGTCCCACCGCCTCCGCAGTGGTCGCGGCGCAGGGCGTCACGCCGGGGTCACGGGCCTTAAACTCCCACAGGGCCTTGGGACTGGCCGGATTGGTGACATCCAGGGCGTAATAGCCGCGCCCCCCGCCGTTATAGCCGCCCACCAGAATGGTCTTCCATCCCCCACTGTAAACATCTCCCACCACCGGCGTGCCGTCGACGAAATAGCGATGCTGAGTGGTGTAATTCTTGTCCGCCAGCTTAAACAGGCTGGGCAGCATGGGAGTGGGAATGTAGGCCCAGGACTCCGCGCCAGTATCGGAATTGAAGGCATGCAGCATCCCATCGTTGGCCGCCGCATACACCATGCCCTGGCGGCTGTCGTTCGCCGCCTTGAAAGCGGCGTAGTCCGTATCGGAGTAGTTGTAGAGGGATTTCTTGACGTATACCGCCTCGGCCGATACGACGTCCCCCAGCACATGGGCCCGGCTGCGGTAGAAGCGATCGGCAGCCGCAACGGCGGTGCGGTCCTCGTGGCCAGTCTGGCCGCGGAGGAAATTCACCAGATTGGCCCCCTGGGCGTTGGTTTTCTGGGTGGCATCCAGGCAGTCGGTTCCGGTAGTGCACCACTGGGACAGGGAGTTGATATGGGTCGATTGGAAATAGGCCTGCTCATCATCCGTCAGATCAGCCCACAGAAAGCTTTTGAGGTTATTGGCCGCGGGGGCGCTGAAGGTATAAATCGTCCGCGTATCGGAAGTCGCCGCCACTTTTCCGTCCAGCAGGGTCTGGGCCTGCCAGTCAATGGTATCGGAAATGGCGCCGGTGTCCAGGTTCATCTGCTGCCGGGTCAGTTCACCCGTCCAGTCGACGGTAGTGAAGGTGGAGCTGAATACAAAGTTGTCCCCCGAGGTCACATTGGGGTTGCTGGTGGTGGCGGCGGCAGAGGAGCCGGTGCGGGCATTCACCCCCGCCAGGGCGTTTTCCAGGCCAGAGGACAGGGACGTGGGGTCGTTGGCAGTGAAATAAGTGCCGCGCCCGTTCACTGCCGCATGCCACATGTCGTCGATGTTCTCCACCTTGTCGGAACCGGGAACCGGCCACTTGCACGTCGCACCGGCAGTCTGCCAGCTACAACCCGTGTCCCCGTTCTTGACCTTGAGGTAGTCACCGCTGGTGTCGGTTTTGTAGGTGGCGGAGTAGGTCATCTTCCCCTGGTTGCCCAAACCAAGGGTAAAGGTGGTCATGTGCTGCTTGGCGGCCGTGTCGTCGCCGCTTGGGGGAACGTTGTCTTCGCAGACGTCCATCGTGCCACCCAGGGCCCCGGTACAGTTACCCAGGGTCGAATTACGCAGGTCGGTGGTGTAATAGTAATACGCCACGTCCGCCAGCGTATCACTGGAAGTCGTACCACCCCCATCATAAAACGGTCGCGGCGCGGTAGTAAGGTTGTTGTCCACGTTGCCGATGTCCGTCGAACCGTCCAGGCGATAGCCGTCCGCGCCGTTCCAATAGCCGTCGCTGGACAGAATGGCGAAGTTCTGCTGGCAGGAATATTGCACCGGATCGGTTCCCGTCTTGCCGGCAAAAATGCGGCCAGCCTTGGACAGGGCGGCCCGCAGGGGTGTCCCCCCGGTGGGCTGTACCGCGTAGAAGGTTGAATACCAGTTGGCCTTCTGGGTGGCATCGTAAGTGGCGATGTCGAGGAACTCCGTCCCGGTAGTGGTATTGGAGGTATTGATGGTCATGAAGCCGACCCGGTAGCGATTGTCGATGGCGGTGAAAGCCCTTCCTGCCGCCGTCTTCATCATCAGCATGCGGGTGCGGTAGTAGCTGTACCAGTTGGCGAAGTTCTGCCGCTCGTCTGTCCCGCCGGGGCCGGAAGTCGCACTGACCGTTTTTTTGGTGAAAACGTTCTTGCCCGGGGTATGGCCGAAGCTGCTGTTGCACTCCTTGTAGAAAGTAGACGTAGTGCTGCTGTAATTCTTGGTCGTCTGGCTGCCGCTGTAGGCGTAATAGAAGGCCGCCGTCGCACTCGTGTCGTCGCCGGGCCGGAATGAGGTGCTTAAATCCACCGTTCCGTCGCTGGTCTTGAAGCCATCCTTCCAGGCGGCGGTGAAGCTCGAATTGGGATAGCTGGCCCCGGTGGAATCCACCGGCGGCAAATAGGTGATACTGGGGTTGTAATATACGCCATTGCACTGGCTGCTGACGTAGCCGTAGTTCTCGGAAAAGTAGTTCGCCTGGTCGGGCAAATATGTCCAGTCCATGCTCCCCGAATCATCGAGGATGAACATGATGTTGGGCAGCACCACCGCCGTGGAAGAAGTGACCAGGGGACTTTGGGCCAAATCCGTGGTCGCACCGTGCCCCAGGGCGGAAACTCCCAACAACATCGCTCCCAGCAGGGCCACGAAACGGGGTTGGGAACGTCGAATCTCAGTGCTGGCTTTCATGGTGCTTCTCCTCGCCGTGACCATCACATCAGGACGATGGACTGGACATAACTCACGGTATTTTTCGGCCCCGCGATGCGGGCCGTAATGCGATAGTAGATTTGCGTGCTGCCTTGCAGGGCGACGACGCCCGCCCCCTTGCTGCTCCCTTGGGAGGAACTTTGGGAAAGGTTGGTCACGCAGGCGGTAGCCGTTGCGTTGGGGTCGCCGTTGGCGGCGCACAAACGATGAATGATGTAGGACACGGTGTTGCCCGAACTATCGGCAGCCAGGGTCACAATGGAACTCGGGCTCGCCGCCGCCAGCGTGTTTGTCCAGAAACGGTCCCAACTCTCGGTCACTCCGGTGCCGGAATCGACGCCGGGGTCCTGGCGAAAGGCGACGTAGCCGCTGGCCGGAATGCCACCATGCAAAGTGGTGCCGGTATTGTTGGCCGACAGCCAAGTGATAGCGGCCTCTATGCCGGTATCGCCGGAATGGGTGGCGCTCTGGCGAAAAGCCAGGTTGCCGGCAATGACGTTGGAAGTGTCTACCGAACGCACCAGGGCAATCCCAGCCAGGGTCATGGCCACCAGCACGATGAGGGTGATGAACAGGACCACCCCCCGCTGGCGAATTCCGAAACCATGATGCGACCTCAGCATGATGGCTGCGCTCCCATCCAAACGATGTTCCTCAAGGGGACCACGGTTTCAAATACCTTGTAGCGATAATGCTGCCAGTCGGGGTTAGCCGTTCCGTCGGGCTTTTTGCTCACGTTAAGGGTTCCCCCCTGCCAAGTCGGAGCCGCCGCCGTTACCACGTCCTTCTCGTACTGCGGGCTTCTCGCCACCACCGCCAAGCGCACCGCAGGCGCCCGGGCAAAGCCGCACCCGGTGGTGGGAGTGGTCTGGTCGTAGGTATCCACCACCATGTCCATGGGCGCCGACGTATCCCGTCCGTACTGGGCCTGGAGGCCGACAATATTGTTCACGATGGGCACCCACACAGCGGTATCGGTTACTTTGGCCGCATTGGTGCAGTCGGACGCCATGTAGTCACACATGGTCAGGTTGCCGTTGCGCACCGCATACAGGTGTGTGGTGGGAAAGCGCCCCATGTTGTACAGCTTTCCGTTGGTGTAGGTCACGCCCAGGCCGCCGGGTTTATTCCAGTGGGAAGGGCCCTGTTCGCAGTTCTTCCCAGGGTCCTTGAACTGCCCCGCGTTGTGAATCACCACGTCGGTCTGCCCGCTTCCACCCGTCCCGCAACTGCCGCTGGCGGGAAGTTCGGTGACCTGTGCCATAGTGCAATCCTGTCCGGACTCGACGGCGATAACCATGTCCCCCACGGTAAACCCCGCCCGATTATTTACCTTATAGTTGGCCGAAGACCCCGATTGCTGCTCAAAGGCGATGCCCTCGGCCAAGCCCTCGGAACTGCCATAAGCCACGCGCAGCACCACCGTATTCGCATCCCCGGCCGGAACCCCCGTCGGATTGAGGGTCACCGGCGACATGGAAGTGAGGGTGAAATCCGCAGGTGTCCGGTTTTCGTTATACGCCCGCACGGTACAGTTGAGGATTTCCACATTGGCCATGCCGTAGCCTGCCTGGGCCATTTCCTTTTGCATGGAAAACAATGCGATAGCCCCATTGGTTTGGGCATCCCCGCCGGCGGTGGTAGTACGCTTGCGCCCTTCGGAAAAGGTGTATACCTGCATCACCACGAGAATACCGAGCAGCCCGAGGACCATCCCCACCATCAGTTCGACGAGGCTGAATCCCCCCGCGGTTTTTCGGCAAAATCCATATGAACGCATGTTCCTTCCCCCGGGCTAGCCGTTTACTTGAGCCCGCATGATGAAGCGGTGGGGAACCGATTCCCCCGGCGACTGCCACCGAACGGTCACGGTGACCTGATTGTTCGCGGCGAACACCACAGTGGGCGCGTTGGTCGACGCCCCCGGCAGGGTCGCCTCCACCTGGGTCTTCCAGGTGCCATAGCCAGAGCCACCAGTCTGGTATTTGGTTTGAAGCGTGCCCTTGTCGTCTACCCACATCTGGCCAATCAACTGGTTGGCCAGAAAACTGGCGTCAGTCCGGTATTTGGCCTCCGACGTGCTCTTAATCGCCGCAGCCTGCATGCCCACCAACGCCAGAATGCCGAAAGAAAATATGAGAATGGAGATCAGGCCCTCCAGCAGGACCGAACCCCGTTGCGTTTCCCTGTTCTTCATCGCCGCTCGCATTTCAGCCACCTCAACATCCCATGGGGTCTGTAGCAGCCAGCTTCGGGTCGCACATGCGCACCTGCCCGCCGATCTGCACCTCCACCCGTAAACAGCGCATCGTTCCACCATCGGTTTGGCAGGTTCCTCCCGTGGGGTTGGTCACGTTGAAGCTGACGACGCTCCCCACCGTCGACCTGCCCAGGCCGTTAAAACCGACAGCCGTCGTCCCCGCCGGCGTTACCGTTACCACGGCATTGGAACTCCCCTCGCTTCCCTGCCGGGACTGAATGGTCGTCCCGGAGGGATCGGTCACCGTCCAGTCGCTGCCGTTCAATGTAAAAGTCACCAAGCCGTTGCGCTTCACCGCCTCAGCCCGCGCCAGCTGCAATCCGTTCAACAGCGCATCGGACATGGTCCGGATGTGCGTATTCTGGATCCAGGTCCGATAGCTCGGGAGGGCCAAGAAAACCAACAACCCCAGCACGGACATCGCAACCAACAGCTCGATAAGAGTAAACCCCCTCGCCGGCCGGCCAAAAAAACACATTTTCAACAATCTCCGCTCTTGGTCCTCACCCAGCAACTGGCATTGGTGACCCAACCGCTGGGAACGGATGTCGTTGCCCGGCCATTGCTCTCATTGATGGTAAAGACGAAGCTGCCGGTTCCCTCCGCCGCCACCCCGGTAGCCGTGACCGTAAACGTCGTGGCCGTCGGAATTGCGCAGGTGTAAGTGAAATAGCGCGTCCCCGTCGGCAACGGCGCCACTGTTCCGGCAGCGCAAGCGCCGACATAAGTGCGGTTGTCCTGGAAATACTGCTCCAGTTTCACCCGCATATCCGCCAACTGGGAATAGGCCTCCGTCAGCTTGCCCCGAGTCACATAATCCCGATAGGCCGGCAGAGCAATGGCGGACAGAATTCCGATAATCGCCACCGTAATCATCAGTTCGATCAGGGTAAAACCGCTTTGCCTTTTCATCTTCAACCCCCTTTTAGGTCAGTTTGAATCATAGAACACCCCATGCCCCTGCCATACCCCCGCCCGACAAGCGGTCGGTTTGGTAGAATGAGCGGGATATTAACCCAATCGGCGGGGTGTGTTGAAAACGGAATGCCTGATCATCGGCGCGGGGGCGGTGGGCTTGATAACCGCGGTGGAGTTGCGTCGGCGCGGCTTTGGGGTCGCCATGCTGGAGCGCGGGGAGGCAGGGCAGGAAGCCTCCTGGGCTGGCGGCGGAATTCTGTTTCCGCTCCTGCCCTGGGACTACCCGGAACCGGTGACGACGCTCGCCATGGCAGGCGTGAACCAGTACCCCGCCCTGGTGGAAACCCTGCTGGCCGATACCGGCATTGACCCGGAGTTGCGCCGAAGCGGCATGCTGGTCCTGCCGCCCTTCGATGCGTTGGCCGCCGCTTCCTGGTGCCGCAACCATGCCCTTGGGCAGGAAACTTGCCGTGGGCGGCGGTTCGTTCCCGAGTTGGCGAAAAACGAGGATGCCCTGTGGCTGCCCGGGGTGTTCCAGGCCCGCAATCCGCGCCTGCTCCAGGCCCTGCGCCGGTGGCTGGAACGGCATGGCGTGACCATTGTTTCCTCCGCCCCGGTGGAACAGCTGGAAGTCAAAAACAACCGCCTGGAATCCGTCGCCACTCCCCAGGGGCGTTTCTCCGCCGACCGGATAGTCGTCACCGCCGGGGCCTGGAGCAAAGAGTTGCTGGGGGAGCACGCCCTGAAACTGGACATCCGGCCGATACGGGGCCAGATGCTGTTGTTCAAGGGCGCACCCGGCCGCCTGGAACCGGTGCTGATGAAGAACGGCACTTATCTCGTTCCCCGGGCCGACGGCCACATCCTGGTGGGGAGCACCTTGGAAGACACCGGCTTCGACAAGCGCACCACCGCCGCCGCCCGGGACAAGCTCTACGCCGAGGCGGTGAAGCTGCTGCCCTTCCTCCAGGACACCCCCATGCTGAAGCACTGGGCCGGCCTGCGGCCCGGCTCCCCGGGCAACATTCCCACCATCGACCGCCACCCGGCCATCGACAACCTGTACGTCAACAGCGGCCACTTCCGCTACGGCGTCACCATGGCGCCGGCCAGCGCCCACCTGCTGGCCGACCTGCTGGAGGGCCGCACCCCGGCCCTCGACGCCACCCCCTACCGCTGGCCGACTTAGCCTCCTTTCCTCACCTGCTTTCGACCTTTTCGCGGCATGTCTTTGACATAGCAAAGGGATTTTTTGCGCCCTCCCAAGGCCACGAAATACAACATCTAGTATTTAATTGACAGCAGGTACACAATATGTAGAATAGGTCGGCAAGAAAAGGGGGCGCAAAACCCATTCGCGCATCCATCCCTTTCTCGCCGCAACGCGGGGCACGAAACCGGCTGAAATAGGCGCTAATGGCCGGCGACAATCAAGGAGGAAACAACGTGATTGGAGCGGAGTACCAGAATCGCAACACGCGACGTATTCCCATCGTCTGCCCGGTCAAGCTGCGGGTGCCCGAGACCCACCAGACTTTCGAAGGCATCACCCGCAAACTGAGCGTGGACGACATCGCTTTCGAGGCGGAATACGTCCCCCGCTACGGCCAGTTGCTGGAGATCACCGTCACCCCGCCGCCGGGCAACACCACTTTCCCTCCGCTGAAGGCGCTGATCCAGGTGTTCAGCTGCGTGGAGGGGGAAGAAAAAGGCTGGTATCAGATCGCCGGCCAGATCAAGAAGGTTCTCCAGTAGCCCGCTTTTCCAGCCGCGCCATCACGGCCTCCGCCAGGGTGGAGCCGCCCCGGTCTTCCGCCTCGAAGCGCACCCGCGCCACCGGTTTCTCAATCCGCAGCACCTGCGCCAGGTCCGCCGGCGTCCCCAGCACCACGCAGTCGCACTCCACGCCGTTGATGGACCGCTCCAGTTCCATGCGTTGCTCCCGGCTGTAACCCAGGGCGGGCAGCACCCGGCCCAGTTGCGGATGCCGTTCGTAGGCTTCCCGGATCGACCCCTCCGCCCAGGGGCGCGGGTCCACCAGTTCCGCCCCCAGCAATCGCGCCGCCCGGGCTCCCACCGCATCGGGCAGGCCGCCGTGGGTGACCGAGGGGCCGTCCTCCACCACCAGCACCCGCTTCCCCCGCACCCGTTCGGGGTGGTCCACCTTCTCCACCGAGTCCATGAGCAGGATTTCGGCATTGGGATTCAGGTCCCGCAGCGTTGCTACGGTGGCCGAAATGGCGGCGGCCTCCGCCGCGTTGGCCTTGTTCACCACCAGGATATCCGCCCCCCGCACGTTGGCCTCGCCGGGAAAATACGCCGCCTCCTGGCCCGGGCGCAGGGGATCGGCGACGGTGACGACGACGTCGGGGCGGAAGAAAGCCATGTCGTTGTTGCCCCCGTCCCACAGGATGAGATCGGCTTCCGCTTCGGCGGCCCGCAGCACCTCGCCGTAGTCCACCCCGGCGTAGACCACGCCCCCCTGGTCCACGTGCTGCTGGTATTCCTCCATCTCCTCCAGGGTGATGGGGGCGCCGGAAACATCCTGCGGCGTGGCGTAGCGCTCCACCGCCCGGTCGAAGCGGCCGTAGGGCATGGGGTGGCGCACCGCCACCGGATGGCGGCCGGCGGCGCGGAAGGCGTTGTAGAGGTAGCGGGTGACGGTGCTCTTGCCCGTACCGGTGCGGGCCCCCAGCACCGCCACCACCGGGCGGGAGGAAACCAGCTGGGTGTCCGCAGGCCCCAGGAGGTGGAAGGAGGCGCCGACGGCGAGGGCAATGGAAGCCAGATGCATCACCGTGGCGTGGGACACGTCGCTGTAGGCGAAAAACACGTCCTGCACCTTCAGCTCCCGCAGCAGACGGGGCAGTTCTTCCTCGGGAAAAATGGGAATACCCGCCGGGTAGAGAGCCCCGGCCAGATGGGGCGGATAGGTGCGGTGCCCGATGTAGGGAATCTGGGCGGCGGTGAACGCCACCACCAGGAAACCCGGGTTGTCCCGGAAAAAGACGTTGAAATCGTGGAAATCCCGTCCGGCGGCGCCGAGTATCAGCGCGCGGCGGGGTGCATTGCTCTGGGCCAAGACCGTTTCCCTCTCCCCTGCCCTCTCCCGCCTGCGGGAGAGGGGGACAGTGTCTCGCTTCGCGGGTTTCACGCTAATCCTTTCCGGTCAAACGCTCCATCTGGCGCCGGTCCCGCTTGGTGGGGCGGCCCTTGAAGGCGGGAACGGGCTGGGCACGAAGCTGGGCCGCCAGTTCCTCCCGCTTGCGGAGGCTGCCCTCGGTTTCCCGGTACAGCTTGCGGGCCTCCGGCGCCGGCCCCCGGCGGGGCGACACCCCCAGCACCTCCAGCTCGTGCTCGTAGGGCCCCACCCGCACCAGCAGCCTGTCCCCCGACGCCACCAGCCGGGCGGGCTTGGCCCGGGCGCCGTTGACCTGCACCTTGCCGCTCTCGGCGGCATCGGCGGCCAGGGAGCGGGTCTTGAAAAAACGCGCCGCCCACAGCCACTTGTCCAGGCGCAGCTTGCCGGATGCTTCGGTGTCGCTCATCTCAATGCCGCGTCGCCGCCGCCGGGTTTTCGGTGGCGAACACCTGCGCCAGGTCGCCCCGGTCGAAGGCGTAGTTGCGGTTGCAAAACTCGCAGTCCACTTCGATCAGGCCCCGCTCTTCCAGCAGCTGGGTCAGCTCTTCCCGCCCCACCAGGCGCAGCGCGGCGGCCACCCGCTCCCGGGAGCAGGGGCAGAAGAAGTACACCGGCTGGGGCTCGAACAGGCGCAGGTCCTCCTCGTGGAACAGGCGGTGGATGATCTTGCGCGCCGGCAGGGCCAGCAGTTCCTTGCGGGTGAGGGTGGACGCGAGGTGCACCGCCCGCTCCCAGGCGTCGCCGTCGGTGCCGTGGCCCTCCGGCAGGCGCTGCAGCAGCATGCCGGCGGAGAAACCCTTGTCCGCCGCCAGCCACAGGCGGGTCTCCAGCTGCTCGGAGCGGGCCATGTAGCGCTCCAGGGCCTCGGCCACGCCGTGGCCTTCCAGCTCCACGATGCCTTGGTAGGTCTGGCCCTTTTCCGGCTCGATGGTGATGGCAAAGCGGCCGTTGCCCAGCAACTGGCGCAGGGTGCCGGCCTTGAGCTCCCCCTCCCAGCTGGCGGTGGCGCGCATGATGAGGTCGTGGCTGCACTCCACCACCGCCAGGGTCACCGGGCCGTCGCCCTGCATCTGCATCACCAGGCGGCCGGAGAACTTGAGGGTGGCGGAAAGCAGCGCCGCCGCGGACATCATCTCTCCCAGCAGTTCCCGCAGGGGGGAGGGGTAGTCCCGGCGCTCCAGCACCGCTTTCCACGTCGCCTCCAGCTGCACGATCTCCCCCCTCACCGGGGCATGTTCGAACAGGAAGCGTTGCAGGCTGTCCTTGGCGGTTTTCGGGGTTTTATCGGCCATGGCGCTCCACTTGATTCAGTTCCTGCTGCCGATCCCGGGCCAGGTCGGCGCCGGTGAAATCCCCTTCCTTCGGCAAGCGCATGCGGAAGTCGTCCAGCATCTGCCAGGAAAGGGTCGCCTTTTCGACGCGGAAATCCAGCACGTGGCCCCCGGCTTTCCGGTCGTTCGTGAGGAAATGCAGGTGGTAGCCCGGCACGTTGACTCCCGTGACGAAGGGCGGCGAGCGAAAGCCCAGCACCGCCCCCTGCACCGGGCCAAAATCGAATACCGCCTGCTGCTTGGCCGCCTCCGCCAGGGGCGGGTAGGGCCGCTGCTGGCGGGGCACGCTGCGGGCCTTGAGGCTGCGGAACTCGCCGTCGATGCGCACCGCGTAGAACAGGTTGGCGCTGGGCAGGCGCTGGTCCAGGAAGCGCTCCAGCTCTTCCAGGCCCAGGCCGGCGGGCACTTCGATCACCTGCTCCGGCTTGAAGCGGGCCACCGCCGCGAAGGGGGTGCGCTCCCCGTCCCCCATCCGGTGCACCGAACCGTCGGCCCGCACCTGGTACACCGTGCCATGATCCAGCACCATCTCCCCGTCCAGGGCGTTGAAGGTGCCGAGGCCGAAGTCGCCGGCGCGCCTCACTTCTCCAATCGTGAAGGGGCCGTCGTAGACCCCGCTCATGAGGGCATCGATGGTGGAAAACTGGGTCAGCTGCGCCGCCTGAACGGGGGCGACGAAAAAGGCCGCAAGACAGAACGCCAGCAGCCTGAAAGCAAGGAAACGCACGGTTCGGCTCCGGTGGGAAAGCGCCATTATATCCGGCTTCCGCCTCGTGCCGGCTTGCTTTATCATTGGCGGCATGATTTCCTTCGCGGCCGCCATGAAACAACCTCCCGTCGAACAATGCATCGAATCCCTGTGCCTGAGAGGGTGCAAGGAGGTGCTGTCTCTGATCGGGGAAATGGAGCAGGGACGGATGCCGGCGGAAATCGCCCATCTGTCCAAGGCGGAACGCCAGGCGGTGCTGCGGGAATTGAAGGCCATCATGGCCGTGTACCAGCGCAAGCCGCTATAAGCGGGACGGTCGGCGGCGTATTTCGAAGGCGGCGACGGTCTTGATGATTTCGCCGTAGGGCAGGCGGTCCAAACCGCCGTAGTGCGCCACCGCCTGCCGCAGCAAGGCAAAGATGTTGTCCACCGTGGCGGCCTCCGCCTTTTCTTCGTCCAAGGCCCCCTGCAAGCCCAGCAAGCCGCCGCATTGCACCTTCATCTCCTTGGCGTGGGGCAGGGCCCCTTCCAGATGGGGCAGGTGGAGGGTGAAGCGGGCGTTCTCATGGAGCAGCGCCAGCAGTTCCCGGCAGTCCGCCGCCAGTTCTGCCGAGGAACAGCCCACCGCCTCCCGCTCCGCAATGGCGGTGCGCACCGACTTTTCGCAAAAACAGCGCTTCGCCCCCTGCGCCTTCTCGAAGGCACAGGTGATGGGATTCACGGCACGCCAGGTGCTGCGGAAAGCGCTCTCGTCCACGGACTTACCAGTCGTCCCCGGTGATGGGTTCCTTCTCCCGCACCTGCATCAACAGGTCTTCGGCCTGCAACTCGTTCTCGGCGAAGATCACCTTCACCAGATAGTTGGCGCCGGCGGGAATCTCGCTGCGGCGGGCCTTGGCCCAGGCGCTGGCGTCGCGGAACTTGTCGAACTTGTCCATCACCTCCAGCAGCTTGATGGGGAATTCGGTCACTTTGTACACGTAATAGGGCATGGTCTTCTCGGATAGTCCAGCAATCAGCTCGGAAATTCATTATAGCGCCCCGGGCGCCGGGGTTCACTCCCCCAAACGGGGCAGTGGTAGCGCAGGCGACCCCGCCTGCATTGCCCGCCAGAGGCTGGCCTACGGCCCGTTGCAGGCGGGGTCGCCTGCGCTGCGGGTCAGCACCCCGGCCAGCCGCTCCGGCCGCCAGTGGGAGACAGCCCAGGTCCAGCACGCTTCCAGCCCGCCCGCCTCCAGCCCCGGCGGCGGCTCCTGGTCCAGGAAGCGCAGCACCCGGCACAGCAGCTCCGCCGGACGGGCAAGATCCACTTCCGGGGCCAGGGTCTGCTTGCTCAGCTTTTCCCTCCGCTGGTTCACCGCCACCGGCAAGTGGAGGTAGGACGGCACAGCCAGCCCCAGCAAGCCCTGGAGGTAAATCTGGCGGGGGGTGGAATCCAGCAGGTCCGCCCCCCGCACCACATGGGTGATGCCCTGCTCGGCGTCGTCCACCACCACCGCCAGCTGGTAGGCGAACAGGCCGTCGGCCCGGCGCAGGACGAAATCCCCCACTTCCCGTTCCAGGTCCTGGCGGATTTCGCCCTGAAGCCGATCGGCGAAGGCGATTTCTCCTTCCACCCGCAGCCGCACGGCGCGCCCGCTGCGCCCCGGCGGCAGCCCCGGGCGGCAGGTGCCGGGATAGATCAAGCCGGCGGGCCCGGTGAAACTGGAATCGGCGATTTCCTTGCGGGAACAGGCGCAGGGATAGACCATCCCTGAGCGCTCCAGATCGGCCAGGGCGGCCCGGTACGCTTCGTCCCGCCGGCTCTGGTAGAGCACCTCCCCGTCCCAGCCCACGCCCAGAGCGTCCAGGGTGCGCAGGATGGCATCCGCCGCTCCCGCCACCGTGCGGGGCCGGTCCACATCTTCGATGCGCACCAGCCACTCCCCGCCCTCGGCCTTGGCGTCCAGGTAGCTGCCCACCGCCGCCACCAGCGAGCCGAAATGCAGAGGCCCGGTGGGGGAAGGGGCGAAGCGGCCGCGGTAGGGAAATCCCGTCATGGGCCCCGCGTGGCCGGCAGGGCGCGGGTGCCCGCCGAATCCCGTTCCAGCCGGTAGAGGAAGTCGATGATCTGGTGGGACAGGGGGCCGATGGGGGAAAAAGCGGCCTCGGCGCCGTCGTTGTCCCTCTGCTCCTTCAGTTCGATGACGTGCTTGATGACGGTGTGCAACTCCTCGTGCACCGGCAGCAGTTCCTGCATCGCCGGCAGGTGGCCGAAGGCCATCGCCCCCTCGGCGTAGAGCCATTTGCCCAGGTCGCAATCCCGGTGGGACACCGCCTGGGAAACGGACATCACCGACTTGCCGTCCAGGAGGAGCGGGCTCCTCACCCTAAGTCCCCGAAACATAGTGTTCTCCTTTTTCTAAGGCGCGATTCGAGCGGCCAGTATAAAGACGGGAAATCACCGCTTGGTTATAAGGAGACGGGCCGGCAGGGCGACAGCTCCACCGCCCCGGCGCGCCCGCCGTGGGTGGCGACCCGGCCCTCGCAGCGGTTGTCGCCGGTATCGCTGAACTCGAACTGGTATTCCCGGTAAAAGGCCAATTGCCCCAGGCCGTCCCGGCGCATCCGCACCCGGCGCAGTTCCAGGGTGTCGTCCAGGAACTGGACCCCCTCCCCCTGGCAGGCGCGCTTCCCCGCCTTCAGGGCCGCCTCCCGGGCGCGCATGCTGTCCAGCCACCACAGGACGACGGCCCCCACCACGGCCAGCGATACCCACTCCATCATCGACTCCCTTTCCGGACCAGCGGGTCCTGGCGGTAAAACGCCGCCAATTGGCGGTACACCTCTGGATAGGCCTCCGCCAGCAACTGCGGAATCTCGAAAAACGCCTCGCTGGCCACGGCGAAGAACTCCCCCGGAGATTCGGTGGCGTAGGGGTCGATGGCGGCGTCCTCGCCGCCGTCCACCCGGGCACAGAGGTCCCCGTAGGCGGCCTCGAAGGTCCGGCTCCAGGCTTCCGCCAACATTCCGCCGTGAATCGGCGGAAAGCCGTTCACCTCGCCGCCGTTGAGCATATCCAGCTTATGGGCGCACTCGTGGATCACCACATTCACGCCGTCCTCCTCACCGCTCAGGGACACGTCGGCCCAGGACAGCACCATCGGCCCCCGCTCCCAGGATTCGCCGATGCGCACGTCCCCCATCACGTGCACCACTCCGGCCTCGTCCATGTACTCGTGCCGGGGCACGAATTCTCCCGGATAAACGATCACCGATACCCAGCCGTCGTAGCAGTCCAGGCCCAGGTTCAGGATCGGCAGGCAGGCCTGGACGGCGATCAGCAGCTCCATCTCCGGCGTCAGTTCTAGGTCGCCGGCGGGGACGAACTGTTTCTCGTGGAGGAACAGCAGCGCCAGGTCACGCAGCCGCCCCGCCTCCTCCGGCGACAAGCCCCGCAGCAGCGGCAGTTCCGCCAGCAGGCGGCGCCATTGCTCCGGGGGCAACTCCGCCCGCCCCAGCAGCCGCTTCCGACGCCAACCCCTGAATGTCCAATCCACGCGAACCCCCATCCCAACGTCATTTCGGGGGGAATGTTAAGTACTTTCCCCTAAGTAATATTCCGAATTTTATTATTTTCCCGATGAATTAGGCTTAGCCACAACGATCATTTGTCGAGTCAAGGAGAACATATATGGCTACCGCACTGCTGCCAATGTATTACCTGATTGCCAACCTCATTGCGCTGGCATGCTTCGTTGCCTATCAACTTACCCAATGAGAACGGAATAATGGTGACGCCCCCCATGAAACCGGCGGACTTTTACACCGTCACCCCCGGCACCCCCACCTGCTGCTCCTGCGCCCACTGGGTGGCTACGCGCATCTACAACCGAGAAGCCTTCCTGTGCCCCAGCGACGGCCTCGGCTCATGCTGCGCCGCCCCAGGCCGCAACCTCACGCCGCCGGAAAATTCCTGCCACAGCTGGCGGCCGTGGCAAGCGGACCGGCCGGCCCAGGCCGCCTCCCGCTAGACAAAACAAACCATTGCCATCGTTCGCGGAGGGTGCGCAAAAAGAAACGCCGCCACCCCTTGACAAGGAAAATCGAACCCCCCATAATGCGCGGCTTTCGGGGGTATAGCTCAGCTGGGAGAGCGCTTGCATGGCATGCAAGAGGTCAGCGGTTCGATCCCGCTTACCTCCACCAAGGTTAGGTCCCCATCGTCTAGAGGCCTAGGACACCGCCCTTTCACGGCGATAACCGGGGTTCGAATCCCCGTGGGGACGCCACATCAAAGAAGGCCTGCCACGGCAGGTCTTTTTTGTTGCCGCGTCGTAGTAGCAAGCAGTACAGCAGCAGCGAAAGTATTGGAGCGGTAGTTCAGTTGGTTAGAATACCGGCCTGTCACGCCGGGGGTCGCGGGTTCGAGTCCCGTCCGCTCCGCCAGACAAAAAGCCAGTCCATCCGGACTGGCTTTTTCTTTGCCTATCCCCTCCGGCCCCCGTGCAAGGGGACCTGCACTACAACCGCTTCAGCTCGATTCCGTACTTCTTCAGCGCATAGCCCATCTGGCGCGGGGTGAGTTGCAACAATCGGGCCGCCTTGGCCTGCACCCAGCCGCATTTTTCCATCGCCCACACCAGACGCTCCCGCTCGCCCTGGGGCTCATCGGCCTCGGCCAGCGGCGTTTCCTCCCGCTCCTCGACGGGAGGCGCCATCCGCCGCGGCGCCACCGCCGCCACGATGGGCACCGAGCGGTGGGTGGTGCCGTAGTCCCGCAACACCGAGGAGAAGCACGTCCCTTTCCGGCAGCGCATGTCCACTTCGCGGATGACATTGCCCCGGGTCATGGTGGCGGCCCGCTCGACGCAGTTCTCCAGTTCCCGCACGTTGCCCGGCCAGCCGCAGTCCAGGAACACCTGGAGGGCCTCGGGGCTGATCCGCAGGTTGCGCTTGTTTTCCCGGTTGAAGCGCTGGAGGAAATAGTCCGCCAGGAAGGGGATGTCCTCCTTCCGTTCCCGCAGGGAGGGCAGGAAGATGGTCACCACGTTGATGCGGAAGTAGAGGTCGGCGCGGAACTCGCTCTTGGCCACCATCTCCTCCAGGTTGCGGTTGGTGGCGGTAATCAGGCGCACGTCCACCTTGATCGTACGGCTGCCCCCCACCCGCTCGAACTCGCGCTCCTGGAGCACCCGCAGCAGCTTGGCCTGGAACGCGGGAGAAACGTCGCCGATTTCGTCCAGGAACAGGGTGCCGCCGTTGGCCAGCTCGAAGCGCCCTTTGCGCTCGTGGGTGGCGCCGGTGAAGGCCCCTTTTTCGTGGCCGAACAGTTCGGACTCCAGCAGGCTTTCCGGCAAGGCCGCGCAGTTGAGCTTGACGAAAGGGCCGTCCCGGCGTCCGCTCTGGTAGTGGATGGCGCGGGCGATCACTTCCTTGCCGGTGCCCGATTCGCCCCGCAGCAGGATGGTGGCCTTGCCCGGCGCCGCCTGGTGCACGTCGGAGAACACCTCCTGCATCCGCTTGCTGTGGCCGATGACGTTTTCCAGGCTGTATTTGTCCTGCAACTCCTTTTGCAGGCGGAATTTCTCCTGCATCAGCTGCTGGCGCTCGATGGCCACGCTGTGGTGCAGCAGCACGGTCTGGCCGATCAGGTTGGACACCATGGACAGGAAGCGCACATCCCGCTCGAAGGCGCAGCGCTTGCTGAGGCAGCCTTCCCGGTCCACGCTCAGCACGCCGATGGATTCCCGCCCCACCTTGATCGGCACGCCGATGAAAGCCACCGCCTCCCCCTCCTCCAGCTTTCGGGAGCCGGTGCGGTTGAGGAACAGGGGTTCCTTGGAAATGTCCGGCACCACCGCCGGCACGCCGGTCTGGAGGATGCGTCCGGTAATGCCCTCCCCCAGCAGGAAGCGGCCGCGGCCGATTTCCTCCTCCGACAGGCCGGCGGCGGCCACCACCCGCAATTCGTCGTCCTGCACCAGGCTCACCATGCTGCGCCGCATGTGGAGGTGGGAAGAAAGCAGGTTCAGCACCTCATGGATGGTTTTGTGCAGGTCCAGGGACGAACTGAGGAGCTTGCTGATTTCGTAAATCGTGACCAGTTCCACTTCGTGCAGGTCGGTCTTGGAAGAAGAGCGGAGGCTGAGGTTCGGCATAGGGACACCATTTCGCGAGCTAGGACGGTTGAATCATCCAAAGCAAAACACGGGCCACGCCCTGGGCACCACTTAACAAACGGAAATAACGGGGATTGTCCGAGTCGGGCGGCCGCGCCCGACAAATGGCGCCCCATTTTGGTGCGCTCAGGGCTTGCGATGGGTGAACAGCTTGCCGAGCTTCTCGGTGACGCGGTTTTCCCGCTCGTCAAAGGAGAACAGGGGGTCGACGAACCCCGCCTCCCGGGCGCGCCCCTCCGCCATGGCCAGGTGCTCCCCTTCCTCGTAGTACTCCTGCTCGGTGCAAGTGACCTGGGTGACGAACAGGTCCGGCTCGTCGTACTCCTCGTTGATGCCCAGGACGTAAACCGTCACCGAAATCACCCGCTCCTCGGGCAGTTTCATCCCCGGCGCGGGGGACAAGGTAACGATGCCATCCTCCCCGGCGGGGGGAAGCTCGTCCGCAAGTTCGTGAAGCGCGCCGTAGGCGGCCTTCAGCTTGGACTCGATGGGATTGTCGGCCATGGGGGCGAAAAGAAACTCAGTCGGCAAAGTCGCTATAATCCTAACCTTACTCACTACGGATAGCCAGCTTCCCATGGCCGAAGACAAAGACGAGTTTGACGCCTTCACCCTCATCGACGCCCCGACCCAGGACGACCGCGACTTGACGGCGATGCTGTTCGCTGAAACCTCCCCTCCGCCCGAGGACACCACGCAGACCGTCACCGGGGAAGCGGCCCCGGAAGAAACCGCCGAGGAGGCCCCCCGGAAACCCGGCCTGCTGGCACGGCTAAAGGGCCTGTTCCGCCGCAAGGCGCCCCCGGCCGAATCCGCTGCGGAGCCCCCTCCGATGGAAGAAGCCGCTGCCGCCCCGTCGGAAGCGGAAGCGGCCCCGCCGACCGCGGCAACGCCCCGCAAGAAGAGGCTCCTCATCGCCCTGGCTGCCCTGGCCCTGCTGGGAGCGGGCATCGGTGCCGCCGTCCTCGTCTTGCAGCACTTCCAGTCAGCCCGGGAGGCCGAACTGCACGAACAGGAAGTGGCGTTGCGCCGGCAGGAAGCCGCACTGGCGGAACAAAAAGCCCAGCTGGAAAAACAGAAAGCCGAATTGGCGCGGCAGCAGCGGGAAAAGGCCGCCCAGGAAACCCCGGCCGATCCCGCCCCGCCAACCCGCCCCGCGGCGGTGGGCCCCGAGGAGGGGGCCATCGATTGCGCGGTGGTGGGCCGGGAAGAAGCGGCCCGGACCATCAAGCACTGCATCGAGGTCTACAACCGGGCCACCGGCCGCACGAAATAGCGGATACCGCAGGCGAGGTCGCCCGCACGGCCTCTTACCAAACGTCGCCCGGCACCTTCAGCCGTTCCACCGGCTGGTCTCCCAACAGGTGTTCGTCGATGATGGCCGCCACGTCGGCCTTGCCCACCTTGCCGTACATCACCCCCTCCGGATAGACCAGCACGTTGGGGCCGAAGCCGCAGGGCCCCTGGCAGCCGGTGGCGGTGAGGGCAAACCTCTCCCACAGGTTGCGGCTCTGGAACTGGTACTGGAATTCCTCCCACATTTCGCCGCAGCCGCTCTGCTGGCAGGAGCCCCGGGGATGGCCCGGGCCGCGGTTCTGGGTGCAGACGAAAATGTGCTTGAGGGGTTTGGGCATGGCGGCTCCTTTAAGATCGAACCAAACGTAAGGCAGGCGCGCCCCATGGGCGGACGGTAAATCGCGCCCATGGGGTGCGCCACGAAAAATCGGGATCAGCGCAGGGCGGCGCGCAGGCTGTCCACCGAAACGGTCTTCACCCCTTCGGCGTCGCGAAACACTTTGAACACCTTTTCCCGCAAGGGGGAAGAGGCGACGAAATCCCGGTAGGCCCGCTCCAGTTGTTCGGCGCACAGGCGGCGCTGGCCGGCGACGTCCTGCGCCGCCAGGTCGGGCACCTGCCGCAGGTAGCGGTGGAAGCGTTGCAGGATGTGCAAACGGCTGACGTTGACCACCGCCTGGTCGTATTCCACCCCGAAGAATTCGAAAAACGCCTCGGCGCTTTCCAGTTGCCGCATATCGTCGAACAGGCTGCCCATGATGCTTCCTTTCACATATCCACCGCCGCCCCGGAGCGGGACGCGGTTTCCCAATAAAACTGCCTCAATTCCTCGTTGCCCGGGGAGCGTTTCCGCGCCACGGCGAAGCGCCGGATGCAGGTCAGGATCGCCTGGGCCTGGAGTTCGCCCACCAGGATGCCCAACTCGGCGTAGGCGCGGATGACGCCGTGGCTGCCGGAATGCTTGCCCAGCACCAGCCGGTGGACCCGGCCCAATTCGTCCGGGTCGAAGCCCTGGTAGTTGGCCCGCTGCTTGAGCAGGCCGTCCACGTGGATGCCCGCCTCGTGGGTGAACACCGCCTCGCCGACGATGCTCTTGTTGACCGGCACCGGCCGCCCGGAGGCCCGGGCCACCAGGGCGGAAATCGCCGGCAGGCGGCGGCTGTCCACGCCGGTGTCGATGTCGTGGAGGTGGCGCAGGGCCATCACCGCCTCCTCCAGGGGGGCGTTGCCCGCCCGCTCCCCCAGGCCGTTGACCGTGGTGTTGAGGTGGGTCGCCCCGCCCTTCACCGCCGCCAGGGTGTTGGCGGTGGCCAGGCCCAGGTCGTCGTGGGCGTGGATTTCGATTTCCAGGTCGGTCACGTCCCGCAGCGCCCGGATGCGCTCGAAAGTCGAGAACGGGTCCAGCACCCCCAGGGTATCGGCAAAGCGCAAACGCCGGGCGCCGGCGTATTCCGCCGTTTCCGCCACCTTCATCAGGAATTCCAGGTCCGCCCGGGACGCGTCCTCGCACCCCACGCCGACCTCCATCCCGGCGTCCAGGGCTTTCGCGACGAAGGTCCGCACCGTCTCCAGCACCCAGGCCCGGTCCCGCCGCAGCTTGCCGGCGATCTGGATGTCCGACACCGGCACCGACAGGTTGACCAGGCCGACGCCGCACTGGGACGCCGCCAGCAAGTCCCCGTCGCACATCCGGCCCCACACCATCAGGCGGGCGGGCAGCTTGAGGGCGGCGATGGCGCGGACCACCTCCCGCTCCTCCCCCCCCATGGCGGGGATGCCCACTTCCAGCTCCCCCACCCCGGCGGCGGCCAGGGCTTGGGCGATCTGCACCTTCTCGGCCGGGGTGAACGCCACCCCGGCGGTCTGCTCGCCGTCCCGCAGGGTGGTGTCGTTGATGGTCACGCTGTTCGTCGGCATAGGACCTCCTCCCATGGGCTTGTTGCACCTTGGGTGAGCAACCTCCGTGCCAAAGCGCCAATACTTAACAATCAATCGGTTAGGCAAAACGGCAGGGGAACGGAAAGCGACAATTGTCGGATAGGCGACAGACGGCGGGAAAAACCCGGCCCCAAGCGGGGTCATGACATTCAAATAGCCCCGGGGAGAACTACCTTTCAGGTTTCAATTTTGATATAGTCGGAACCCATAAACTCCCTTTTGGGCGGGGCCGGCGGAGCGTCCGGACAGTGGCTGCACGACGAGGGTTCATAACAGCTGAACGGGATGGAGAAAATCAATGGCCTTTAACCGCATCAACGACCTTAAAATCTGGGTGCGCTTGGTTGCCGCCATTTGGCTCATGCTGGTTCTTGCCTGGACCGGGATGATCTACTGGGCCTACGAAGAGCAGGAACACAACGCCATCGAGCAGGCGAAGGACTTCGCCAACAGCGTCCATACCATGACCCTGGCCAGCCTCACCGGCATGATGATCACCGGCACCGTGGCCCAGCGCGCCGTCTTCCTCGACCAGGTAAAAAGCACCCGGGACATCAAGGAGCTGCGCGTGCTGCGCGGCGACCTCGTCACCAAGCAGTTCGGCCCCGGCGCCGCCGGCGAAGCCAGCCCCGACGCCATCGAAAAGCAGGTGATGGACAGCGGCAAGCCCTACTTCCAGGTGGAAAAGGACAAAAACATGCTGCGCGCCGTCCTGCCCGCCATCGCCCAGAAGGATTACCTCGGCAAGAACTGCCTGATGTGCCACATAGTGCCGGAAAACTCCTCCGTCGGCGCCGTCAGCATGCGCATCTCCCTGCAGAAGGTGAACAACGCGGTCCACGACTTCACCCTGAAAATCCTGTTCGTCGCCATCGGCCTCAGCATTCCCCTGCTGCTGTTCATCTACCTGTTCATCAGCAAGTTCGTCACCCGCCCCCTGAAGGAAATGACCCACGGCCTCACCGACATCGCCCAGGGCGAGGGGGACCTCACCCGACGCCTGGCGGTCCATAGCCGGGACGAAATCGGCCACGCCTCCGGGGTGTTCAACCAGGTGATGGGCAAATTCCAAGACCTCATCCGCCACGTCAACGACTCGGCGGAACAGGTGTCCAGCGCCGCCCGCCAACTCACCGCCCACGCCCAACAGGTGGCGGGCAGTTCCCGCGAACAAAGCGAAAAAGCCGCCGAAGTCGCCTCCTCGGTGGAGGACATGGCTTCCAGCGTGAACACCGTGACCGTCCGCGTGGAGGAAGTGAAACAGCTCTCCAGCGCCAGCATGGAACGCTCCGCCGAAGGCAACGAAAGCCTGTCCGAACTGGTGGGGGAAATCGACAGCGTGGAATCCGCCGTCAACGACATCGCCACCTCGGTGAACGAGTTCGTCAAGAGCACCGAGGCCATCACCGCCATGACCCGTCAGGTGAAGGACATCGCCGAGCAAACCAACCTGCTGGCGCTGAACGCCGCCATCGAGGCTGCGCGGGCCGGTGAACAGGGCCGGGGCTTCGCCGTGGTGGCCGACGAAGTGCGCAAGCTGGCCGAGAAGTCGGCCCATTCGGCCAGCGAGATCGACACCGTCACCCAGTCCATCACCCACCAGTCCCGGCAGGTGGAGGCGGCCATCGAGACGGGCATGAGCCACCTGGCATCAAGCCAGGAATCCCTGGAAAACGTGGCCATCGTGCTGTCCGAAGCCAACGGCGTGGTGGCCCAGGTCAACGACGGCCTCACCCACATCACCGAAGAGGCCGAAATTCAGCGCAAGGCCAGTACGGCCGTGGCGTCCATCGTGGAATCCATTGCGGAAATGAGCGGGGAGAACTGCGAAGCGGTGGAAATGGCGGCCCAGGAAGCCCAGCACCTGGAAGCCCTGGCCGACGGCCTGCAAAGCGCCGTCAGCCTCTTCAAGGTCTAAGGGCAGCCGCGCGGGTGAGGCGTGAATTTCTGTAGCCAGTGCGGCGGACGCCTCACCCTGCGCATCCCGCCGGGGGATACCCATCCCCGCTACGTCTGCGACGCCTGCCAGACCATCCACTACCAGAACCCCAAGATCGTGGTGGGCTGCATCCCCGAATGGGAAGGGAAAATCCTCCTCTGCCGCCGCGCCATCGAACCCCGCCACGGCCTGTGGACCATTCCCGCCGGCTTCATGGAGAACGGCGAAACCACCCTGGAGGCGGCGGCCCGGGAAACCCTGGAGGAAGCCAACGCCCGGGTGGACATCGGCGCCCTCTACGCCCTCTACAACCTGCCCCACTACGACCAGATCTATCTGATCTTCCTCGCCCGGCTCACCGACCCGGCATTCTCGCCGGGGGAGGAAAGCCTGGAGACCCGGCTTTTTTCGCCCCAGGACATCCCCTGGAACAGCATCGCCTTCCAGGCGGTGCGCCACTCCCTCCAGCAGTTCGTCGCCGACCGTGGGCAGGGCACCTTCCATTTCCACATGGCCGACATCGTCCCTACCGAAGGGGACAGCCACACCGTCACGGTGCTGCACCCCCTGCCGTCGCTCTGCTAGCCGCGAAAGCCCGATCGTCAAATAGGGGCGCTACTCCCCCTGGGAGGGCGGCGCCACCTTGACCACTTCGTCCACCGTGGTGACCCCCTGGGCCACTTTCAGGGCGCCGGCGATGCGCAGGGGGCGCATCCCCTCCCGGTAAGCCTGCTGGCGGAGGACGGCGCTGTCGCAGCCGGGAACGATCAGCTTGCGCAACGCCGGGCTCATCGCCAGCATCTCGTAGATGCCGACCCGGCCCAGATACCCGGTCATACGGCACTCCAGGCAGCCCACAGGCTGGTTGGCCGCCGTCGGCAGCGCCACTTTCCATGCCCCGGTGAGGGCTTTCCAATCCTCCTCCCTCACCTCTCCCTTCTCCTTGCAGTGAGGGCACAACGTGCGCACCAGGCGCTGGGCCAGGACGCCCAGGAGGGTGGAGTTGATGAGGTAGGCCGGCACCCCCAGCTCCAGCATGCGGGTGACGGCGGAAGGGGCGTCGTTGGTGTGCAGGGTGGACAGCACCAGATGGCCGGTCAGCGCCGCCTGGATCGCCATTTCCGCCGTTTCCCGGTCGCGGATTTCCCCCACCATCACGATGTCCGGGTCCTGGCGCAGGAGGGTGCGCACGCCGGAAGCGAAGTCCAGCCCGATGCCGTGCTGCACCTGCATCTGGTTGAACTGGGGCTCCACCATTTCGATCGGGTCCTCGATGGTGCACACGTTCACTTCCGGCCGGGCCAGGTGCTTGAGGGTGGAATACAGGGTGGTGGTCTTGCCCGAGCCGGTGGGGCCGGTGACCAGGATGATGCCGTTGGGCTGGCTCACCATCTGGTCCCAGCGCGCCACCTCCGCATCGCCGAAGCCCAGCTCCTTGAAATCCTTCACCAGCACGTCCGGGTTGAAAATCCGCATCACCAGCTTCTCGCCGAAGGCGGTGGGCATGGTGGACAGGCGCAGCTCGATCTCGTCGCCGTCGGCGGTCATGGTCTTGATGCGGCCGTCCTGGGGGCGGCGCTTCTCCACCACGTCCATCCGGCCCAGGACCTTGATGCGGCTGGTGATGGCCCCCATCACCGCGTTGGGTATCTGGTACACCTGGTGCAGCACGCCGTCGATGCGGAAGCGCACGATGCCCGACTCCCGCCGGGGCTCCAGGTGGATGTCGCTGGCCCGCTGCTCGAAGGCGTATTGCAGCAGCCAGTCCACGATGTGCACCACGTGCTGGTCGTTGGCGTCCAGCTTGCCGCTGCGGCCCAGCTGCACCAGCTGCTCGAAGTTGGTGATGGTGCCGCCGATGGCCGTGCTGTCCTGGCTCTGGGAAGCCCGCTTCACCGAACGGGCCAGGTTGTAGAACTCGGCCAGGTAGCGGCTGATGTCCACCGGGTTGGCCACCACCCGCTTGATCTTCAGCTTGAGCACCCGCTCCAGCTCCTTCTCCCACTCGGCGAGGAAGGGCTCGGCGGTGGCGATCACCGCTTCGTGGGCGTTCACCTCCACCGGCAGGATTTTGAAACGGGCGGCGTAGGCGTTGGAGATCACGCCGGTGACGGCGGAAAGGTCGATCTTCAGGGGGTCGATGTGGTGGTAGGGCAGGCCGGCCCGCTCCGCCAGCCAGGCGGTGAGGGCCTCCAGGTGGAGCAGCTTGTGGGGCGGCTTGCCGGACTTCCACTTGCGCTCGGCCACGATCACCAAGGGATGCAGCTCGCTGCGGTGGCGGGCGTGGGCGGTGCGCAGGCTGTCCGCTTCGGCTTTCGGCACCAGGCCGTCCGCCACCAGCCAGTCGAGGACCTCGGCCAACTCCAGGCGGCGTTCGCGTTTCTCGGTGCGGTCGGAATGGGTCATGGGCGAATTTCAGAGCGGCGGATGCCTGCCACTTTAGCGCCGAACCCCTCCTGCGGAAAGCCCTCCTGCGGAAGCGACCTCCCCGACGCGAAACATGAAATCGCGGCCGGGAGGCCGCCCCCACCAAACGGCTCGAATCCTAGGCGCTATGGCACAGGACGTCCCGGTCCGCTTCGCCGGCGGCAGCGATGCGATCCAGGGCGGACAGCACCGCCATGCTCGCCGCTTCCATGGCGGCGATGGCTTCGAAACCGCGCACGTATTCGCCGTCGCGGAAATAGCGTATCGCCGCCAGGCCGCTGTCGTGGAAGTGCTGGTGGGGCGCTTCCATTTCCCGGTAGCCGTCCAGCTTCGAATAGCAGTCGCGGCCCTCGCCCTCGTAGTACCACTTGCCCAGGCGGCAATGATGGTGGTCGGCGAAGTCGCTCGCCTCCTTGTCGGACAGGCACATGAAGATTTTGTAGATTTCGAACTTGTAGACCAGGTGGTCGATCTTGGCCACCTCCACGAAACTGCGCAGGGCCGAAGCGGCAATGGTGCCCTCCATGCCGTGGGACAGGTCGAGCAGCTTGCGCATCCCGCGAGTGGCTTCGTTGCCTTCCTGACTGAAGGCCAGGCTCTTTTGCGCCCACTGCTCCATCTGATCCTTGGTCAGGAGGGTTTCGTCCTGGATGCTGTTCACCAGGGATGCGATTTCTTTGGTGGCATTGCCCGTGCGCTCCGCCAGCTTGCGCACCTCGTCCGCCACCACGGCGAAGCCCCGCCCCTGCTCCCCGGCCCGGGCGGCCTCGATGGCCGCGTTGAGGGCCAGCAGGTTGGTCTGGTCGGTGATTTCCTTGATCATCTGCACGATGCCGCCGATCTGGCTGGCACGCTGGCTCAGGGTTTCCACCTTGCCGGCCATGTCGCGGGTATCCTCGGACATGGCGTGGAGGTTGCCGGAAATGCTCTCGATGGCCGACTGGTTGGCCCGGGAGACGTTGGACGCCTCGACGGCGTTGCGCTTCTCCTCCTTCATGGTGTTCGCGATGGCCAGCTGGGAACGCTGGATTTCCAGGAAGGAACCGGAAAAGGACTGCATGGTCGCGTAGATGCGGGCGCACTTATCCAACTCCACCCGCATTTCCTGCACCTGGGCCTCCAGGGACAACTTCTCCTGCCGCGCGGCGCCCACTTCCCCTTCCAGGCTGGCTGCCTGTCGCTGAAGTTGCTTGATATGTTCGTTCAACCCCCGGATCTGATTTTTATAGCCACCACAAAACATCGTCTACCCCCTTCCTTACGCTGTATTATTTTTTGTACAACTCGAAATAGCCGATCATGGCCTTGAGCTGGCGCGCCGTTTCCAGCAGCTCGTCCGCCGCCTGCTTGGCCTGCTGGGCCGATGCGGTGTTCTGGTCGATCAGCGCCGAGACCTGCTCCATGTTGCCCGCCACCTCCTCGCTGGCCCCCGCCTGTTGCTGGGCAGCGGCGGCAATGTGCTGGGACATGTCGGTCACCTCGCCGCTGGCGGCGGTGATCTTCTCCAGCCCCGCCACGCTCTGGCGCATCATGCCGGTACTTGCCTCCACCTCGCGCACCGCCAGGTCCATGCTCGACACCGCGTCTCGGGTGACATTCTGGATTTCACCCACCATGGCGGCGATGTCGCCGGTGCTGGTGGTGGTGCGCTCGGCGAGCCTGCGCACCTCGTCCGCCACCACGGCGAACCCCCGTCCCAACTCACCGGCACGGGCCGCTTCGATGGCGGCGTTGAGCGCCAGGAGGTTGGTTTGATCGGCGATTTCCTTGATGGCGTTGGTCACTTCGCCGATCCGTTGAATCGACTGGTTGAGGGCGGTGATGGTGGCACTGGAAGCCTGCACCGCCTCCACCACCCGGCCGGTGGCCTCCATGCTGTGGGACATGCTCTGGTTGCTTTCCGCCACCAGCACCTGGGAGCCCACTGCCGCCTGGGCCGCCTGCCTGGCGCTGTCCGCCACCTCGTGGACCGACTGGCTGAATTCCTCGGTGGCAGCGGCCACGGCCTGCACCCGGTCGTGCTGCGCCTCGGACTGGGCCACCACCCTGGCCATTTCCCCGTTGAGTTCGTCGCAGCCATCCTGGATCGCCTGGGCGGCGACGGTAACCTCATCGAGCATCACCTTGAGGTGCACCTGCATCGACGCCAGGTTGCACATCAGGCGTCCCGCTTCATCCCGGCCGCTGATGTCGATGTCTTCGGTCAGATTGCCCTGGGCGATGTGGTCGAAGTGGTGGATGGCCTTTTCCATGGGACGCACGACGGCACGCACCAGCAGCCAGCCCCCCACCCCGGCCAGCAGCAGGGCGACCAGGGTGCCCCCGATGGACAGGATGAGCATCAGCCTGAAGTGCCCCTGTTCCCGTTCATATTCGCGCTGGGTGGAGTCCAGCATTTCCTTCAGCAGGGCATCGCCGTCGGCCGCCACCTGTTTGAACAAGGGGTTGATGCTGGCGAGCAGAATTTCGTTGGCGCGGTTGTATTCCCCTGCCTTGAGGGCTTCCCGGGCCGGGTTTACCCCCTCCCTGGCAAAGCGCCCCCGGGTTTCCTTGAACTTGTCCGCCAGCGCCTTCTCTTCCGGGGTCAGGGGGTGCCGTTGGATTTCGTCCAATAACCGATTGATCTCGTCCTGATTCTTCAGGGTGGCGTCGATGTGCATCGACAGGGGATGATCGTGCAGATGGGCCAGGGGATTGGTGGGGTTATGCTGCAAGCCCAGCATGATCTGGGAACGGTTGTCCCCCAGCAGCAGCATCAGACGCCCGAGGCGGGTGGCGGGCTCCAGCTTGTCCTGGTACACCGACCCCAGCGCCTGGTTGGACATCCACTGGCCGCCGATGCCGACTACGGCGCCACCGGCAATCACCAGGGCAAGGAAGCTGACCACCATCACCAAGCGCGAGCGGATGGACAGGTTTCTCAACCAACCACCGGCAGCGGGAAGAGCGGCCTTGGTTTCGTTGAGCCGGCGATACAGTTCCTCCGCCTGTCGCACCGCATTCCGGCTGGGTTCGGAGCGCACGGACATGTAGCCGATGGTCTGGCCGTTCTTGCGGATCGGCACGACGAAAGCATCCACCCAATAGTGGTCGCCGTTCTTGGCGCGGTTCTTGACGATGCCGCGCCAGGGCAGGCCCTTCTTGACCGTGCGCCACAAGTCGTCGAAAGCCTGGGGCGGCATGTCGGGGTGGCGCACCAGGTTGTGGCTCTTGCCGATCAACTCGTTGCGGGTAAAACCGGAGAGATCGACAAAGGCATCGTTGGCGTAGGTGATGCTACCTTTCAGGTCGGTCTTGGAAACCAGGTATTGACCGTGGGGATAGGGTTTCTCAACTTGGGTGACGGGTAAGTTGATCTTCATGAATCCAGGCTCGCTAAGTTAAAGGGCCAAACAGGCCAGCTGGGGCGAAAATCGCCTCGGAACGAGGATAATCCCCGAACAATAAAACAAAGCAGGTGAGATTCCGGGCTTCAGACAGCGCTGGGTAGTGTTGGTCGCCGCATGAAGGGGGGCTTGGCGCCCCTTCTCACCCGGCAATCCCACAATCCTAGGCTGACGCCCTTAGATCGGAACTTTGCGCCCACGCCTTTCGGTCGAGGTTGCCATTTTCAGGTTGCGTTTCCGGCAGGCTCTCTACGGAACCCTGCTGACAGAAACTGGGAGGAATACTAACGGGGTTACAGTGTCATGACAACCCCCCTTTCACCGGAAATGCCCGTTGCATAAGGATTTCCGGCGGGGAGGAATCGAAGGGACGGGGGTTTAGGCCCCCAGGGCGAGGATCAGTCCGTTGAGGCGATGGACGAAAGCGGCCGGGTCTTCCAGCTGCCCGCCCTCGGCCAGCAGGGCCTGGTCGAACAGGATGTGGCTCCAGTCGCCGAAGCGCTCCTGGCCCATTTCGGCCTTGAGCTTCTTCACCATCGGGTGGCCCGGGTTGATTTCCAGGATCGGCTTGGAACCCGGCACCCTCTGGCCGGCGGCTTTCAGCATCCGCTCCAGGTTGGCGGACAGGTCGCCGGAATCGGCCACCAGGCAGGAGGCGGAGTCGGTGAGGCGGTGGGTGACCCGCACTTCCTTCACCTTGTCCCCCAGGGTTTCCTGCATCTTCTCCAGCAGGTCCTTGAACTCGTCGGCCTCCTTCTTCTGGGCCTCTTTTTCCTCCTCGTCCTCCAGCCCGCCCAGGTCCAGGCCGCCCTTGGCCACGGACTGCAACGGCTTGCCGTCGAACTCGGTGAGGCTGGACACCACCCATTCATCCACCCGGTCGGACAGCAGCAGCACCTCGATGCCCTTCTTCCGGAACACCTCCAGGTGGGGGCTGTTCTTGGCGGCGGCGAAGGTTTCGGCGGTGAGGTAGTAGATTTTGTCCTGGCCTTCCTTCATGCGGCCGATATAGTCCGCCAGGGACACGGTCTGGTCCGGGGTGTCGGCGTGGGTGGAGGCAAAGCGCAGCAGCTTGGCG
This sequence comes from Gallionellaceae bacterium UBA2239, assembly GCA_002347615.1. Taxonomy (GTDB): domain Bacteria; phylum Pseudomonadota; class Gammaproteobacteria; order Burkholderiales; family UBA9220; genus UBA2239. The sequence continues at coordinate 42,536 of DDYH01000052.1, forward strand.
ATGCGCTCCTTGTTGGCGAAATCCTCGCCCACCCCTTCCTTCAGCACCAGGCCGAATTCCTTCCAGAAGGTGGCGTATTTCTCGGGCTCCAGGCCTTCCAGCAGGTCCAGCACCTTCTTCACCGAACCGGCGCGGATAGCCTCGATGTCCTTGGAATGCTGGAGGATTTCCCGGGACACGTTGAGGGGCAGGTCGCTGGAGTCGATCACCCCGCGCACGAAGCGCAGGTAGGCCGGCATCAGCTGCTCGGCGTCGTCCATGATGAACACCCGGCGCACGTAGAGCTTCACCCCGTGGCGCCGCTCCCGGTCCCATAAATCAAACGGCGCGCGGGCCGGGATGTAGAGCAGCTGGGTGTACTCCTGGCGGCCTTCCACCCGGGCGTGGACGTGGGCCAGGGGGGCCTCGAAATCGTGGGCCACGTGCTTGTAGAACTCGTCGTACTGCTCCTGGGTGATCTCGCTCTTGGGGCGGGTCCACAGGGCGTTGGCCTGGTTGACGGCGTGGTCCTCGTCCTTGCCCTCGGCCTTCATCACGATGGGCAGGGTGATGTGGTCGGAATACTTGCGGATGATGGACTGGAGCCGCCAGTCGGCCAGGAACTCGTCCTCCCCTTCCTTCAGGTGCAGCACGATCTCGGTGCCGCGGCTGGGCTTCTCCACCGTCTCCAGGGAGAAGTCCCCCTCCCCGGCGGATTCCCAGCGCACCCCGTGCTCGGCACCGAGGCCGGCGCGGCGGGTGGTAAGGGTCACCTTGTCGGCGACGATGAAGGCGGAATAGAAACCGACGCCGAACTGGCCGATGAGGTGGGCGTCCTTGGCCTGGTCGCCGGTGAGGCGCTGGAGAAACTCCTTGGTGCCGGAGCGGGCGATGGTGCCGATGTTGTCGATCACCTCCTGGCGCGACATGCCGATGCCGTTGTCGCTAATGGTGATGGTGCGGGCGTCCTTGTCGAAGGCGACGCGGATTTTCAGCTCCGGGTCGTTCTCGTACAGGGCGTCGTCGGACAGGCCCTCGAAGCGCAGCTTGTCGCAAGCATCGGAGGCGTTGGAAATCAGCTCCCGCAGGAAAATCTCCTTGTTGCTGTACAAGGAGTGGATCATCAGCTTCAACAGTTGGGAGACTTCGGCCTGGAAGCCGAGGGTTTCCTTGTGTGTTTCTACCGTCATGTTTTTCTGCTCCGATTTCTGAAGATTGAAAGGCAACGTCCGGAAGGTGGGGACGGCCGATCAGGATTTCAAGCCCACGGACCGGAACGCAGCCGGTCGGCCCATAGCAGGCCGATGATGGACTTGCTGTCGGAGATGCGCCCGCTGCGCACCCATTCCAGGGCCTCGTCGAAGTTCACCTCCAGCACTTCCAGGAACTCGTCCTCGTCCCGCTTATGCCCCACATGGGTCAGGTTGCGGGCGAGGTAGATGGCGATGGCCTCGTCGGAATAGGCGATGCAGGGGTGCATCACCGTCAGCAGTTGCCACTCCAACCCGTCGTAGCCGGTTTCCTCGATCAGTTCCCGCTTGCCGCAGGCCAGGGGCTCCTCCCCCTGGTCCAGCTTGCCGGCGGGAATCTCGATCACGTCCTGGCGCAGGGGATAGCGGTGCTGGCGCTCCAGCAGCACGTCGCCGTTTTCCATCAGGGGCACGATCGCCACCGCGCCGGGATGGACGATGTATTCCCGCCCGCTCTCGCCGCCGCCGGGCAGCAGCACCCGGTCCTCCTTCACGTGCAGCAAGCGCCCCTGGTAAACGGTCTTGCTCGACAGCGGCTTCTCGCTCAAATCCGATTGGCTCATGGCCCCTCCGAATAGTTGACAAATTTAGTTGACAATACCTGACCAATTCACTAAGTTAATAACCATAGCAGCTCAATTTATGGCGGCATCGTTCGCCCAGATTCATTAGTAGTTAACGATATGTTAAAGGAGAGAATCATGACCGGACTGATCAAAAACTTCCCCTCCGACGGCGTCGTCACCGTGAACCGCGTCATCCTCAAGCCCCAGTATACCGTGGAGGACCTGGAGGAGCGGGTGTCGGTGCTGTGCGAGAACGTCAAGACCTACCACTCGGAAACCGGCTTCATCGGTGGCTTCGTGTGCCTCAACAGCGGCATGATCTCCAACGAGGGTTCCACCATCGGCCAGGCGGTGGAAAGCCCCCTGAAGGGCAAGGAGGCGCTGATCGTCACCTTCTGGAGGAGCTTCGCCGAGCACGAGCAGTCCCACCGCTCCCCCACCTTCCAGCCCCTGTTCAAGGAAGCATTGGAGCTGTGCGAAAACGGAAATGAGGAGATTGGATACAACATGCTGTGGTCAGGTGCGGCATATAGCAAAGCCGAAGCCGCCGCTGCGAAAGCCGCCAAGGAAAAGTACAAGGCTGCGGCCTGACCACTCCTTACCCTCATTTCCGTTTCGGTGAAGGCTAATGCGGCGCAAGCCGCGTTATGCCGGAACCAAAACGGAAATGAGGAAATCGGCTACAACATGCTGTGGTCAGGTGCGGCATATAGCAAAGCCGAAGCCGCCGCCAAAGCCGCCAAGGAGAAATATAAGGCCGCGGCCTGACACCGCTGATTTCGGAGGCGAACGCGGCGGACGCCGTGTTATGCCGCTGTCACTGGAAAGACCACCCAGTTCCTTATTGGGGAATCACCACGCCGGGCGCCAATCCCATGCGCTTGACCCGGCGGGCGAACTTGCGGTCGTCGAAGGAGGCCATGCGTTCGCAGCTTCTGTAACTGGCGTGATGCAGCGCGTCGGCCAGGTCCAACCCCTCCTCGGCGCAGGAAACCGCCTGCGCCACGGTTTCCCGGTCTTCGATGCTTACTTGCGGCAATCCGAGCAAGTGGCGCAACACACTTGCCACTTCCAGGGGGCTAAAGCCGTAGTAGCCACGCATCACCCATTCCAGTTCCAGCACCACGGTCTTGCACACCATAAGCGGCTGGCCGGACTCGATCAGCCGGCGGGCGGCCTCATGTTGCCTCACCGCCTCGTCGTCGCCCTCGTCCTGGATGTAGTAGCGGGCAAGGACGTTGGTATCCAGCCCGATCATGGCTTCAGGAGGTCGGCCGGGTCGAAGTCAACCGGCACTGCGGCTTTTTTGCTTTTGAGCATGCCGAAACCGCAGGCAGGCACTTCCGCCGGGGTACTCCGAACCCGCAACTCCACATGATCACCCACCAGGGAAAACTCCACCTTGCTGCCTTGCCGCAACCCCAATTGTTGGCGCAGCGACTTGGGAATGGTGACCTGCCCTTTGCTGGTAACTGACGTAATTTCCATGACAACCCCCACGTAATACCAAGTAAGAATATCACTCGAACAGTGCCGATTCAATCACGCCACGCTGATTGGCCGGTCTTCCATTACCTGGCCGGCATTGGCACGGAAGCCACCCTGGAACAGGCATGGCAACAGGCCGATCTGGGCCCGACGCCGGCGCAAATCCGGCAGGGCATCGTCTACTTGGGTGCTGAGAAAGCCGATTGGCCCAACCGCTGGCAGAAATCTGAGGTTCCCTCGGTTTTTCGTC
>DDYH01000029.1 GCA_002347615.1 Gallionellaceae bacterium UBA2239
CAGTAATGCCGAACACTTCCAGTACCGCAGCGGTGACGCTTCCACGAACGCCATTTAGTCCAGGGGCGTTGTAAAGGTAGGTTTGGGTAACATTGGCGGCGAAATCTGCGGTAAGCGCGGTAACCAAGTACCCGCCCAAGCTATGACCGCTAACGGTGAAACCGTTGTTCAGCGTGCCGTTGCTTATCCACTGTGCCACCTGATCTTTGAGTAAGCGATATTGAGGCAGTGCATCCGGCAAATACCCAACGGCAATTAGGCCATCGTTGATGATGATATCCCGAAGGAAATCGTTCGGCTCCGTGCCACGTACCGCCAGATAAGGATTGCCGGTGGAAATCTCCTGAAATACGGTGGCAGATAGACCAGTGGCCGCATCTGTGTGCTGGGAGGCAACGGTCCATTTAGAAGCAAAATCCTTTGCCTGAGGAGATGAGAAGCCTGCCTTGATTAATTCGGTTTGGCTTGGTTCGCCCGCGGACAAATTAGCATATGCGGCGAGAGACAGTTCGGCCTGACGAAAATACTCATTTACTTGGCTCATACTTTTCTCCTCACTCTGCTGTAACGAAAATGCGCTTCTTCAGATCGGATATATCAGCATTTTTTGGGCATCCAAACGATGATTCATGCCATGGACCGGGCACATCCCCACCGCGTCTTGCATAGCTGATAGCCTCGCCTAGTAATTTATTGTCAAGGCGCCGGAAAACCATGAAACGAAGTCGCAACATTTCTGGATTCCCTTTTGTTAAATGGCGCATAGATGACTCGTAGTAATACTCATCTGACGGTTTTGCCCGCTCCTTGTCAGGAATGCGGATCACGCCATATCTATCTATCAGTTCCGGCGCCAGTTTGACTGTCTCATACACCCGTACCCCGCCATCCTCGGCACAAAGTTCTCGCACTTTGTGGTCAAACCGCCATTTGACGCCAGCCGACACCAAAGCCGGCCCACACAGCAAAGCAGCACTTGCCACCATAACCGTCCCTTTCTGCAAAATCGTCTTTGACCGGCGCCATAGCAAGGACGCCCCCATAATGACGAGAAGCGGAATGCCTACCCATACGAGCGTCGCCAACCATGCCAAGCTGTTCATGCTGCCGCCCTCCACGACACTTCGCCCTGGTCGCCCATGGCGGTGATTTCCAGCGATCCTTGGCCCTGGGCGTCGATGACGGTGTGGTCTTGGTCGTAGTAGCTTGTCTTTTTGACGACGCCGGGGACGGCGGCGGGTGCGGGTGGCGTTGTGGCAGGGGCGTCTTCGAGGGTGATGCCCAGTTGGCCGTCTTGCCAGTGCTTGACCCACATGCCGCCGGAGGGGCCTTGGATGGAGAGCACTTTGAAGGTCTGGCCGTTTTCGGTGCGGTCATAGAGGCTGTAGGTGTAGTTCCGGTCAGCGCTTTGCCAGATGTTGTCGGCAATCTTTTTGCCGCCGGTGAGGGGGGTGTTGTCGTATTTGATCGCGCCCTGGCCGTCGGCGTCGTCTATCCAGTCCCAGCCGTCGTCGCTGGCGAAGATGTAGGTGTCGTTGCCCAGGCCGCCCAGGAGGGTGTCGCTGTCTTTGCCGCCGGTGAGGTAGTCGGCGCCTGCGCCGCCGATGAGGGTGTCGTTGCCGGTGCCGCCTTGCAGTTCATCGAAGCCTTGTCCGCCTTCGAGGTAATCGTTGCCGCCGTTGCCTTTGACGATGTCGTCTCCGCCACCGCCGTAGAGGTGGTCGGCTTCGGTTCCACCCTCTACCCAGCCGGCGGTGTCGCCGTCGAAGATGGCTTTGCGGTAGGGGTTCTGGCTGTCGAATCCGAGCACTTGCCCGGCGATGTTGAGGGTGTAGTTCTTGGCTTGGTCGGTGAATTGCCAGTTCTCGGGGCCGTTGGGGCCGCGGAGCTGGGTCTTGTCTTGGGTGTTGGCTTGGTTGGCCCAGGACAGGAAGGCGGCTCGGTCTTGGAGGTAGCGGTCGGTGAGGGTGCCGGTTCCGGTGGCGGGGTCGTAGAGGTCCAGTTCGCCATTGGCGTTGTGGGCTGCATAAAGGGCATCATCGCCAGTGATGGCGAAGGGGTTGAGTTCCTTGAGGGCGTAGCGGTAGGCGAGGTCGGTTTGGGCTTGCGTGATGATGTCGGCGGCGGTTTTGTTGACGAGGACGACAACGGTAAGCAGGCCTGAGTCTTGTTTGAACAGGGTGTTTTGTTGGAGAGCGACAAGGTTTTGATATAACGATTCGCGGTTATCTATAGCCGTCGTGTCGGTGACGCCAAGCAGCACTTTACGTAGCGCATCGAGCGCGTTTTCCAGGCTTGATTCTTTGACGTTGGACGACGCTTTGAGGATCGAGGTGATTTTGCTTATTCCGTCCGACCCGGTGAGCGTCGGATCAAGCGTAGCAAAGAGATTGTAGAGGGCGAGGGAGTCGGTCATCTGCCCGCTACCGTGGCCGAAGGTGGTGCTTCCGTTCATGCTTTCAATGTAGATTTCCAGCGGTGCGCTACCCGGCTGCACTAGCCCATACTGGCTATTCATGCTGACCATATTCGGGCCATCGCCATGCACGTTCTGGATGCGCGCGGGATCAAAGGTAGTAGCGCCATCCAATTGGGCAAACAGGTTTTGGATGTTGGATAGGGCGTTGCCCCCCAGTCCAGGTGTGAGCCCAGTCGGGAAACCTGCGCCGTTGATCGTGATGGCGTTAGCTCCAACGCCGGGAAATAGCCGGGTAAAGGCGGCGGCAAGATGTCCGCCCAAACTGTGTCCGGTGACGTCCAGTGCGGGACATGCGGCCAGTTTGCCTGAGCCTTGTGCCAGGGCAGTTCCGGCCAGCAGCGTGGTGGAATCGCCCAACACAATCCGTCTAACCAGTGTGCCGCCCGGCGTGGAATCAAGAATCGCCCCGGATTGTTTCAACGCTGCCAAGGCAGCATCGTAAGCAGGCCCAACCAGCAACCTGAGTGCCGCTGTCTCTGTCAATGAGGTTTCCAGCTTGGCGGCTTGATAATTGCCAACGTGATTCAGGCTCTGCCAGTAGTTGTACATGTCCACAACCTGGTCCATCGCTATGCCGTCCATGACGATGTCGCCGAAGTCCGCGCCGAGCAAGTCGGCGTAGCCGGGCTCGGTACCGCGTATCGCAAAAGTGTAGGCGCCAGTCTGGCTATTCTTGAATAGCGTCGCGGAAAACCCCGTGCCGCCAATACCCAGGATTGCGGCGGGAGCGATTTGAGCTTCCCCCGAAATTTCGT
>DDYH01000027.1 GCA_002347615.1 Gallionellaceae bacterium UBA2239
CGAAAAACCGAGGGAACCTCAGTCCCCTATTCCAATGACAATGATAGGGAAAACTTCGACCTAGTCGGCGGTGACGGTTTTACCAATTTGGCTAACACTGTCTTGGGACCCATCATTGATCCTTCCAAGATAGGCCGGAAGGTAATCATATCTTTTGATGGCCCCCGAAATCTTACTAAGCTTACCTATTCCGATTATGTTTATGCCAACTCAACAAAAGTGAATCCAAATCCAGGGCTTCTTGCTTCAATCCTGGCAAATGGCTATTCATTAACAGACCGCTTATTTCAAAATGGATCAACTAAGTTTCTAGATGGCCAGAGCCGGCCGATTTTATATGGGACAAAAGAAGCCGACTTGCTGGAAGGTTATCGGACCTTAAGAGGCGAAAGCATCGCCTCGCATCGGCAATTAGGTTCTTTTGTAAGCAATGGGATTGTTTATGTGGTGGGAGATGGTAATGACGAAGTCAATGCGGGCTCTGGAAACGATCTCATAATTGGAGGCGCTGACGATGACATGGCCTCCGGTGACGGTGGTGATGACATCCTACGATTAAAGGGGTCAGCTTCGAATAATTTTCCTGGATAGAACCCAATGCCCCGTCGCCCGCGTATCAAATTAACTGGAATCCCGCAACACCTCGTCCAACGAGGCGTCAACCGGGAGCCATGCTTCTTTGCCGAAGAGGACTACCACTGCTACCTCCACTGGCTCCGAGAAGCGGCTACCGACTGGCGTTGCGCCATCCATGCCTACGTCCTGATGACCAATCATGTCCACCTCCTGCTTACACCTGAGACAGCGGAAGGCCCCGCCAAGCTCATGCAGTCTGTCGGCCGGCGGTATGTCCAATACATCAATCGCCACTACAAGCGCAGCGGCACCCTGTGGGAAGGGCGCTACAAATCCAGCGCGGTGCAGGCCGAAACCTACTTTCTCATCTGTAGCCGCTACATCGAGCTCAACCCCGTGCGGGCTGGCATGGTGGAAGACCCCGGCCACTATCGTTGGTCCAGTTACCGTTGCAACGGCTTAGGTCAAACCGACTCGCGGTTGACACCGGTTTCGTCCAGGGCTTCCACCGCAGAGAAGGTCAGCGAGAGTTCGGCGTAGATAATTGGGTTGATCAGCAGGGGGTGGATTTTCGATTGGGCGCGCAGTTGCTGGATCGACCAGTCGGCCCATTCCGGGTCGTTCTCCAGGACGTCCACCAGGACGTTGGTATCGACGAGCAGCATCAGTCCTCGCTGCGGAGGAGGGACATCAGATCATCGGTGCGCCACTTGATGTCGGCCTTGCCCCGGGCGGCTTCGAAACGGTCGGGGCTGGGGCGTTCGCCCACCTTGTGGATGACGACATCGCCATCGCGGTTGACGGCGAAATCGACTTCGCAGCCCGGCGCCAGGTGGAGGGCGTCGCGAATCTGCTTGGGGATGGTTACTTGGCCTTTGCTGGTAAGCGTGGTGGACATGGCAGAGCCCCCCCTTCGTATTACGGTGATTGTTATTGTAATACTCGGAGTGTGGGGCGACAACGCCTGGCTCAGTGGCCCGATGGCGTCATTGCGAGGGCCGCAGGCCCGCGGCAATCTTGTGGCTTATTGAACCCAGATTATCCATTAGGCGGCGCTTCGCGCCTACGCGAGCGCTGGCGGTCGGTTTGCGGCCATTTTTGCCGCTTGTTCGTCGTCCATGGAATAACCATGAACTCCTCGCAAGCAACGAAACTGTCTCGCAACCCACCTCGCCATCATCTCGCGTCCTAATGGATAATCTGGGTTGAAAAACAAGATTGCTTCGCTGCGCTCGCAATGACGCTTCGTTCAGGCTTGGCTCTTCAGCGCCGGCGTGAGGTGCGGCGCGATGGTCTGGAGGACTTGGGCGAAGATTTTCGGGTTGCCGGCGACGATGTTGCCGCTGTCGAGGTAGGTTTCGTTGCCTTCAAAATCCCCCACCAGGCCGCCCGCTTCCGTTACCAGCAGGGCGCCGGCGGCGATGTCCCAGGGGGAGAGGCCGATTTCCCAGAAGCCGTCCAGATGGCCGGCGGCCACGTAGGCCAGGTCCAGGGCGGCGGAGCCGGGGCGGCGCACGCCGCTGGTTTTCTGGATCATGTCCTTGAACATGGCCAGGTAGGCGTCCATGTGGGTGAAATCCCGGAACGGGAAGCCGGTGCCGATCAGCGCATCCTTCAGCTGGGTGCGCTTGGAAATGCGGATGCGGCGGTCGTTGCGGAAGGCGCCGGCGCCGCGGGTGGCGGTGAAGAGGTCGTTGCGCACCGGGTCGTAGACCACGGCGTGGGTCGGCACGCCCTTGTGCAGCAGGGCGATGGAGACGGCGTATTGGGGAAAGCTGTGGAGGTAGTTGGTGGTTCCGTCCAGGGGGTCGATGATCCACTGGAACTCGGACTCGCCGCGGCTGCCGCTTTCTTCTGCTAGAATCGCGTGCTTCGGATAGGCGTCCAGCAGGATTTCGATGATCGCCTGCTCGGCCATCTGGTCCACCTCGCTGACGAAATCGTTGGCGCTCTTGTGCCGGATCGTCAGACGGTCCAGGTCCTGGGAGGCGCGGTTGATGAGGGAGCCGGCGCGGCGGGCGGCTTTCACCGCCGTGTTGAGCATGGGATGCATGGGAAACCTTTAAGGAGCGAGTTGACGCAAAGGCGCCATTTTACTTTCAATCGGCTAATGAATAAACCCGACCCGTTTTCCAATCTGCGCATCGTCCTCAGTCATACCAGCCATCCCGGCAATATCGGCGCCGCCGCCCGCTCCATGAAGACCATGGGGCTGGGCCATCTTTATCTGGTGGCGCCCCGCTATTATCCCGATCCCGCCGCCGATGCCCGCGCCTCGGGGGCCATCGACGTGCTGGAGCGCGCCCGCGTGTGTTCCACCCTGGAACAGGCCCTGGAAGGAACCGCCCTGGTGGCCGGGCTCACCGCCCGCCGGCGGGACGTGGGTCCGGGGGACTACACCCTGCGGGAGGCGGCCCCCGAACTGGCGGCCCGCGCCCGCACCCAGCCGGTGGCCCTGTTGTTCGGCAACGAAACCAGCGGCCTGTCCAATGCCGAGTTGGGCAAGTGCCAGATGCGGGTGAGCATTCCCACCAGCCCCGACTACAGCTCCCTCAACCTGGGCTCGGCGGTGCAGGTGGCGGCCTACGAACTGCGCTTGGCGCTCCTCGCCGATGCGGTTCCGTCGGAGGAATCCGCCGAGGAGCTGGCCACCAGCGAAGAGATGGAGGGCTTCTACCGCCATCTGGAGCAGACCCTCTACCGCACCGATTTTCTCGACCCCGCCTACCCCAAGAAACTGATGTCGCGCCTGCGGCGGATGTTTTCCCGTGCCCGTCCGCGCAAGGACGAGGCCAACATCCTGCGGGGCATCCTCACCGCCGTGGATAAATCCATCGAAAAATAGTTGACCGGAACAAAGGGGCATAGCATACTTCGGCCTTCCGAATTTGCTGTTTCCGGTTTGAAGCCAACCATGTTCAGTCACCTGCGCGAAGACATCGCCGTCGTATTCGAGCGCGACCCGGCCGCCCGTTCCACCTGGGAAGTGCTGACGCTCTATCCCGGCGTCCACGCGCTGCTGTTCCACCGCCTGGCCCATTGCCTGTGGCGGGGCAACCTGAAATGGCTGGCGCGGCTGATTTCCTTCCTGAGCCGCTGGTTTACCGGCATCGAAATCCACCCCGGCGCCACCATCGGCCGCCGGGTGTTCATCGACCACGGCATGGGCGTGGTGGTGGGGGAGACGGCGGAAATCGGCGACGACTGCACCCTTTACCACGGCGTGACCCTCGGTGGCACCTCGTGGAAGAAGGGCAAGCGCCATCCCACCCTGGGCCGCGGCGCCGTGGTGGGGGCCGGGGCCAAGATACTGGGGCCGATCACCATCGGCGCCGGGGCCAAGATCGGCTCCAACGCTGTGGTGGTGAAGGACGTGCCGGACAACGCCACCGCCGTGGGCATCCCCGCCCGCATCCTGGACAACGACCAGGCCAAGCGGCGGGAGGAGCAGGCGCAGAAAATCGGCTTCTCCGCCTACGCCATCAGCGAGGACATGAACGACCCGGTGGTGAAGGCGGTGCACGCCCTCCTGGACCACAGCGTGACCACCGACCGCCGCATCAGCGAGCTGGTGGCGCAGTTGAACAGCCTGGGGGTGGACGTGCGGGAAGACCGGGCGGTGGCGGACGGTTTCGATCCCAACTATCTGAACAAGATAGTTGACTAATTTACTTGGTTTAATTACAGTTGGACCATCCATCGAGCATTCACCATAAGGGGCTTAGCACATGCGCTTGACGACCAAAGGACGATTTGCGGTGACCGCCATGCTGGACCTGGCTTTGCGCAACGGCGCAGGGCCGGTGACGCTGGCCGGCATCAGCGAGCGGCAGAAGATTTCCCTGTCCTACCTGGAGCAGCTGTTCGGTCGCCTGCGCCGGCACGGCCTGGTGGAGAGCGTGCGGGGCCCCGGCGGCGGCTACTACATCTCCAAGGACCTGAAGAGCATTTCCGTGGCGGAGATCATCCGCGCCGTGGACGAGGCGGTGGACGCCACCCAGTGCGGCGGCGAGGGCAACTGCCACGACGACCGCCCCTGCCTCACCCACGAGTTGTGGATGGGCCTGAATACGACGATTTTCGATTACCTGGGCGCGGTGAGCCTGGCCCAGTTGGTGGCCGGCCACCAGCAGCGCGGTGAGGCGGAGGTGCTGGACAAGCGTCCCGCCCGCGGCCGCGCCAAAGCGGGGGCGCCCGTCACCGCCTAACGGTCGTGGCGGATCGCCGCGCCCATTATGAAACAGCAATTCGCCGCGACCGTTTCCCTCACCCCGGCCCTCTCCCGCCTGCGGGAGAGGGAAACGGAGTCTCGCGATGCGAGTGTCGGATCGGTTGACCCGGTCTACTTCGACCATAACGCCACCACGCCGGTGGCGGAAGCGGTGTGGGAGCGGATGCTTCCCTTCCATCGTCGGCAGTACGGCAACCCCTCCAGCCGCCACGGCTTCGGCCGCCAGGCACGGCAGGCGGTGGAAGAGGCAAGGGAGCAGGTGGCCTTTGCGGTAGGCGCCCACCCCTCCCAGGTGATTTTCACCAGCGGCGGCACCGAGGCCAACAACCTGGCCGTGAAGGGCGTGGCGGGCTGGATGAGGCCGGGAACGGTGGCGGTGAGCGCCATCGAACACCCTTGCGTGATCGGGCCGGCGCGGGACTTGCGGCGCCAGGGCTGGAAGCTGCGGGAGATTGCGGTGGATGGGGAATGCCGCCTGGACCTGGACGATCTTGACCGGGCTCTGGCAGAATCCCCCGCCCTGGTGTCGGTGATGCAGGCCAACAACGAGACCGGCGCGGTGCAGGATGTGGCGGAAGTGGTGCGGCGGGCGCGCCAAAAGGGCGCCCTGGTGCACACCGACGGGGTCCAGGCCCTGGGCAAGATGCCGCTGGATTTCGCCGCCCTGGGGGTGGACCTGATGACGGTGTCGGCCCACAAGATTTACGGCCCGAAAGGCGCCGGCGCGCTGATAGTCGACAAACGTGTCGAACTTGCGCCACTGTTGTCGGGAGGCGGACAGGAACGGGGTCTCCGTTCCGGCACCGAGAACGTGCCGGCCATCGTGGGATTCGGCGCGGCCTGCGGGATGATTTCCGACCGCCTGGCACGGGTATTGCAAGACGGCTCTTGTCTGCGGGATCGGCTGGAAGCCGGCCTGAAGGAAGCGGGAGCGATGGTTTTTGCGGCGGGGGCGACCCGGTTGCCCAACACCAGCTTCTTCGCCCTGCCGGGGGTCGAGGGGGAAACCCTGGTGATGGCCCTGGACCGGGCGGGCTTTGCGGTAGCCAGCGGCGCGGCCTGCTCCAGCGCCAGCAGCGAGGTCAGTCCGGTGCTGGCGGCCATGGGGGTGGACCCCGCCCTGGCCAAGGGTGCGGTGCGGGTGAGCCTCGGCTGGGGCAACAACGAAGCCCAGGTGGATGCCTTTCTCGGGGCGTTGCGCAGGGAAGTGGAACGTATGCGGAGCCTGGCAGTGGTACAAACAGTCGCGTAGCGACACGAGAGTCCCCCTCTCCCGCAGGCGGGAGAGGGCTGGGGTGAGGGAAATGCTTGCCCGGAAGCCAATACATTGAAGGACGCAGTGGAGAACAAGATGCCCAAGTTGCCCATTTACTTTGATTACTCCGCCACCACCCCGGTGGACCCCCGGGTGGCGGAAAAGATGATTCCCTACCTGGCGGAGAAGTTCGGCAACCCGGCTTCCCGCTCCCACGCTTTCGGCTGGGAGGCGGAAAAGGCGGTGGAGGAGGCCCGGGAGCAGGTGGCCGCCCTGGTGAACTGCGACCCGAAGGAAATCGTCTGGACCTCCGGCGCCACCGAGTCCGACAACCTGGCCATCAAGGGCGTCGCCGAGTTCTATTCCGGCAAGGGCAAGCACCTCATCACCGTCAAGACCGAGCACAAGGCGGTGCTGGACCCCATGCGCAACCTGGAGCGCTTCGGCTACGAAGTCACTTACCTGGACCCGGAAGCCGACGGCCTGGTGAGCCTGGAGAAATTCAAGGCGGCCATCCGCCCCGACACCATCCTGGCCTCGGTGATGCTGGTCAACAACGAAATCGGCGTGGTCCAGGACATCGCCGCCATCGGCGAAATCTGCCGCGACAAGGGCGTGATCTTCCACGTGGACGCGGCCCAGGCCACCGGCAAGGTGGCCATCGACCTGTCCAAGCTCAAAGTGGACCTGATGTCCTTCTCCGCCCACAAGACCTACGGCCCCAAGGGCATCGGCGCCCTCTACGTGCGGCGCAAGCCCCGCATCCGCCTGGAAGCGCAGATGCACGGCGGCGGCCACGAGCGCGGCATGCGCTCCGGCACCCTGGCCACCCACCAGATCGTCGGCATGGGCGAAGCCTTCCGCATCGCCAAGGAAGAGATGGTTGAGGAGAACGAGCGCATCCTCAAGCTGCGCAACCGGCTCTACAACGGCCTCAAGACCATCGAGGAAGTGCACCTCAACGGCGACCTGGAGCGCCGCGTGCCCCACAACCTGAACATGAGCTTCGCCTACGTGGAAGGGGAATCCCTGATCATGGCGGTGAAGGACCTGGCGGTGTCCTCCGGTTCCGCCTGCACCTCGGCCAGCCTGGAGCCGTCCTACGTGCTCAAGGCCCTGGGCCGCAGCGACGAGCTGGCCCACAGCTCCATCCGCTTCTCCATCGGCCGCTTCACCACCGAAGAGGAAGTGGACTATGCCGTGGAACTGATGAAAACCCAGGTGGCCAAACTTCGTGACATGTCTCCCCTGTGGGACATGTTCAAGGCCGGCATCGATTTGAACCAGGTGAAGTGGGCGGCCCATTAAGCAGTTGTTAGTTGCTAGTTGCTAGTAACGGTTTCGACGAAGGAGAAACACATGTCTTACAGCGAAAAAGTTCTGGACCACTACGAGCATCCCCGCAACGTGGGCGGCTTCGATAGCGAGGCCGACGTGGGCACCGGCATGGTCGGCGCGCCGGCCTGCGGCGACGTGATGAAGCTGCAGATCAAGGTGAACAAGGACGGCGTGATCGAAGACGCCAAGTTCAAGACCTACGGCTGCGGCTCCGCCATCGCTTCCAGTTCCCTGGTCACCGAATGGGTGAAGGGCAAGACCCTGGACCAGGCCCTGGAGATCAAGAACACCCAGATCGCCGAGGAACTGGCCCTGCCGCCGGTGAAAATCCACTGCTCCATCCTGGCCGAGGACGCCATCAAGGCGGCGGTGGCCGATTACAAGCAGAAGCAGGGCACCCTGGAAGCCAACGTCTGTTCGCCCAAGGCGAACGGCTGATTTAGGAGAGGACACCATGGCCATCACGCTGACCGACAAGGCCGCCGAGCGGGTCAGGAAATTCATCGCCCAGCGGGGCAAGGGTCTCGGCCTGCGCCTGGGGGTGCGGACTTCGGGCTGCTCCGGCCTGGCCTACACCCTGGAGTTCGTGGACGAGCTGGGGGACGACGACACCACTTTCGACAGCAACGGCGTCACCGTCATCGTGGACGCCAAGAGCTACGCCATGCTGGACGGAACGGTGCTGGACTATGCCCGGGAAGGCCTGAACGAGGGCTTCAAGTTCACCAACCCCAACGCCAAGGAAACCTGCGGCTGCGGCGAAAGTTTCAAGGTTTGATTTTCGCCGCCAAGACGCCAAGGCCGCCAAGAAAATGCATAAGAACTGGGCGTTCTTGGCGTCTTGGCGGCTAGGGTTTATTTATCGTGACCCCTGACTTCCATAAAAACTACTTCGAACTGTTCGGCCAGCCGCCGACGTTCCGCGTCGACATGGCGCTGCTGGACGGCAAGTACCGGGACATCCAGTCCCAGGTCCACCCGGACCGCTTCGCCCACGCCGACGAGGCGCAAAAGCGCCTGTCCATGCAGTGGGCCACTTTCGCCAACGAAGCCTACCAGACCCTCAAGCAGCCCTTGTCCCGGGCCCGCTACCTGCTGTCCCTGAACGGGGTGGACACCGCCGAGGAGAGCAACACCTCCATGCCGGCGGCCTTCCTGATGCAGCAGATGGAATGGCGGGAAGGCATCATGGAAGCCCGGGCCGCCGGCGACATCGCCGCCCTGGAGCATCTGGGGGCCAAGCTGCGGGCCGAGCGCCGGGGCCTGGAGGAAAAGCTGGAGGCGCTGCTGGACCAGTCCCACGATTATCCCGCCGCCGCCGAGGCGGTGCGGATGCTGAAATTCATCGAAAAACTGGGCGAGGAGATCAACCTCGCCATCGAAGCCCTGGAGAACTGATGGCCCTGCTCCAAATCGCCGAACCCGGCCTCTCCGCCGCCCCCCACCAGCACCGCCTGGCGGTGGGCATCGACCTCGGCACCACCAACTCCCTGGTGGCTACGGTGCAAAGCGCCATGAGCGTGGTGCTGAACGACGAGGACGGCCGCGCCCTGCTGCCCTCCGTGGTGCGTTACCTGCCGGACGGTACGACCTACGTGGGCTATCCCGCCCAGGCGATGCAGAGCGCCGACCCCCACAACACCATCGTGTCGGTGAAGCGCTTCATGGGCCGGGGCGTGAAGGACATTCCCGACGCCGAGCGCATGCCCTACCAGTTCGTGGACGCGCCGGGCATGGTGCAGTTGAAGACCGTGGCCGGGGTGAAAAGCCCGGTGGAAGTGTCGGCGGAAATCCTGCGCGTACTGCGGGAGCGGGCCGAGCACGCCCTGGGGGGCGAACTGGTGGGGGCGGTGATCACCGTCCCGGCCTACTTCGACGACGCCCAGCGCCAGGCCACCAAGGACGCCGCCCGGCTCGCCGGCCTCAACGTGCTGCGCCTGCTGAACGAACCCACCGCCGCTGCCGTGGCCTACGGCCTGGATAACGCCGCCGAGGGGGTCTATGCGGTGTTCGACCTGGGGGGCGGCACCTTCGACATTTCCATCCTCAAGCTGTCCAAGGGGGTGTTCGAGGTGCTGGCCACCAACGGCGATTCGGCCCTGGGGGGCGACGATTTCGATCAGCGGGTATTCTGCTGGATACTGGAGCAGGCCAAGCTGCCGCCCCTGGGGCCCCACGACAGCCGCACCCTGCTGACCAAGGCGCGGGAAGCCAAGGAATGGCTCACCGAGCACCCGGAGGCCAACATCACCGCCCTGCTGGACTGCGGCATGGCGGTGGACCTGACCCTGACCTCCACCACCTTCGCCGAAATCACCCAGCACCTGGTGAGCAAGACCCTGCAGCCCACCCGCAAAGCCCTGCGGGATGCCGGCCTTGGCCCCGAGGAGGTGAAGGGCGTGGTGATGGTGGGGGGCTCCACCCGCATGCCCAACATCCAGAAAGCAGTGGGCGACTACTTCGGCCAGGAGCCCCTGAACAACCTGGACCCGGACAAGGTGGTGGCCCTGGGGGCCGCCATCCAGGCCAACGTCCTGGCGGGCAACCGGGGCGAGGACGACTGGCTGCTGCTGGACGTGATTCCCCTTTCCCTGGGCATCGAGACCATGGGCGGGCTGGTGGAGAAGATCATCCCCCGCAACTCCACCATCCCCGTGGCCCGGGCCCAGGAATTCACCACCTACAAGGACGGCCAGACCGCCATGAGCATGCACGTGGTGCAGGGGGAACGGGAACTGGTGGCCGAGTGCCGCAGCCTGGCCAAGTTCGAGCTGCGGGGCATTCCCCCCATGGTGGCGGGCGCGGCCCGGGTGCGGGTGACCTTCCAGGTGGACGCCGACGGCCTGCTGTCGGTCACCGCCCGGGAAAAGAGCACCGGGGTCGAGACCACCGTGGCGGTGAAGCCGTCCTATGGCCTGAGCGACGAGGAAATCACCCGCATGCTGACGGAGTCCCGGGAGCACGCCAAGGACGACATGGCGGCCCGGATGCTGCGGGAAAACCAGGTGGAAGCCCGGCGCCTGCTGGACGCGGTGCAGGCGGCCCTGGACGAGGACGGCAGCCTGCTGGACGACCGGGAGCGCGCCGCCATCGGCCAACTCATGGATGCCCTGCGCGCCGTCACCGAAACCGGCGACAGCCCCACCATCAAACAGGCCCTGGAAGCCTTGAACCGGGGCACCGAGTCCTTTGCCGCCCGCCGCATGGACCGCAGCGTGCAGAAGGCCCTGTCGGGCCACAAGCTGTCGGAGCTGGAAGTGGGCGAAGGCTAAGAGGCCGAGCCGCCAAGGCGCCAAGAGCGCCAAGCGGCAAGGCGATAGGACTTAACTAAGAATCTTGGCGTCCTTGGCGTCTTGGCGGCTAAACAGGTTTTCATCATGACCCAACTGATCGTTCTTCCCCACCCCGAACTGTGCCCGGACGGCGCCGTGATCGACGCCCCTCGGGGCGTTTCCATCTGCGAAACCCTGCTGGAAAACGGCATCGAGATCGAGCACGCCTGCGAGATGTCCTGCGCCTGCACCACCTGCCACGTCATCGTGCGGGAGGGTTTCGACTCCCTCAACTCCGCCGAGGAGGACGAGGAGGACATGCTGGACAAGGCCTGGGGCCTGGAGCCCCAGTCCCGCCTGTCCTGCCAGGCGATCGTCGCCGACACCGATCTGGTGGTGGAAATTCCCAAGTATTCCATCAACATGGCCAAGGAAAGCCACAAGTAGGAGCGCCTCTGAAGCGCGATTTCCCGTTTTCGCGCCCATGGGGCGCTCCTACATCTCCCCTACAACATCTGGTGGAAATAAGATAAACTAGCCACCAAATATGCTGGTCCCGGGTGTTCCATCGTCGTGCTTCGATTCATTTGGCATGGGGACGTCCCGGCCGGATAAGGGGGGAAGGGCGTGGCGGAAGACAGCGATCTCGAAAAGACGGAAGCGGCGACGGGAAGGCGGATCGAGCAGGCCCGGGAAAAGGGACAGATCGCCCGTTCCCGGGAGCTGACCACTTTCGTCATGCTGATCTCCGCCGGGGGCGCCTTCGCCATGATGGGCGATACGCTGGCGGCCAGCCTCATGGCGCTGCTGCGCCAGGGGCTCACCCTGGACCGGGCGGCGGCCTTCGACCCGGTGGCCATGCAGGCGCGGCTTTACCACGAAACCCTCGACACCCTGATCGCCTTTTCCCCTTTCCTCGGCGTGATGACGGCGGCGGCCCTCCTTACCCCCATGATGCTTTCCGGCTGGCTGTTTTCCGTGGAGGCTCTGCAGCCCCAATTCGGCAAGCTCAATCCCCTCAAGGGCATCGCCCGCCTGTTCTCCTGGGCCAGCCTGATGGAGGGGGCCAAGGCGGTGCTCAAGGCGCTGCTCATCGGCGGTGTCGCAGTGTGGACGATCCTCCACTACACGCACGAGCTGTTCGCCCTGGTGATGGAATCCACCGAGTCCGGCCTGGCCCATTTCGGCCACCTGATGCTGGTCATCTTCATCGCCGTTTCCGCCTCCCTCCTGCTGGTGGTGCTCATCGACGTTCCCTACCAGCTGTGGGATTACGCTGAGAAGCTGAAAATGACCAAGGAAGAGGTGCGGCAGGAGTACAAGGAGACGGAAGGGGACCCCCACGTCAAGGGCCGCATCCGCCAGTTGCAGCGGGAAATGGCACGCAAGCGCATGATGGCGGAGGTGCCCCGGGCCGACGTGATCGTCACCAACCCGACCCACTACGCGGTGGCCCTCAAGTACGAGAGCAAGTCCATGCGCGCGCCGACGGTGCTGGCCAAGGGCTCCCATCTTCTGGCCCAGCGCATCATGGAGCTGGCCAAGGAGCACCGCGTGCCGGTGCTGCGCACGCCGCCCCTGGCCCGGGCCCTGTACCGCCACGCCGAACTGGGGGAGGAGATTCCCGCCACGCTCTACACCGCGGTGGCCGAAGTGCTCGCTTACATCTATCAGCTCCAGCGCTACGAGAAGGAAGGCGGTGCGGCCCCGAAGGCGCCCAGGAACCTGCCGGTGCCGGAGGATATGGACCCGGGAGGGGATGAAGCATGAATGCCCGCGTCGGCGCCCTCAACTTTCTCGGCGGCCTGAACCTGACCCGGCTGGCCGGGCCGGTCATCATCATCCTGATTCTGGCGATGATGGTGCTGCCCCTGCCCACTTTCCTGCTGGACCTGCTGTTCACCTTCAACATCGCCCTGGCGATAATCGTGCTGCTGGTCAGCTTGTACACCATCAAGCCCCTGGAGTTCGCCATCTTCCCCACGGTGCTGCTGGTGACCACCCTGCTGCGGCTGTCCCTCAACGTCGCCTCGTCGCGGGTCGTGCTGCTGGAGGGCCACACCGGGGCCGATGCGGCGGGCAAGGTGATCGAGGCCTTCGGCCACTTCCTGGTGGGGGGCAACTACACCGTGGGCATCGTGGTGTTCGTCATCCTGGTGATCATCAACTTCGTGGTGATTACCAAGGGTGCCGGCCGCATCGCCGAGGTGAGCGCCCGCTTCACCCTGGACGCCATGCCCGGCAAGCAGATGGCCATCGACGCCGACCTCAACGCCGGCCTCATCGGTGAGGACGAGGCTCGCCGCCGCCGTACCGAGATTTCCCAGGAGGCGGAATTCTTCGGCTCCATGGACGGTGCCAGCAAGTTCGTGCGCGGCGACGCCGTGGCGGGCATCCTGATCATGCTGATCAACATCATCGGCGGCCTCACCGTGGGGGTGGTGCAGCACAATCTGGACCTGGCCACCGCGGTCAACAACTACACCCTGCTCACCATCGGCGACGGCCTGGTGGCCCAGATTCCCGCCCTCATCATCTCCACCGCCGCCGGCGTGGTGGTGAGCCGGGTGGGCACCGGCGAGGACCTGTCCCGGCAGCTCATCTCCCAGCTGTTCAACCGTCCCCAGGTGATGCTGATCACCGGCGCCATCCTCAGCATGATGGGCCTGATTCCCGGTATGCCCCATCTCGCTTTCCTGCTCATCGGCGGCGCCCTGGCCGGCGGCGCCTATTACCTCGACCAGCGTTCCCGGGCGCCGGCCCCGGAAATACCGGAAGAGGTGGTGGAGGCCCCGCCCCCCGAGCCCCAGGAGGTGGGATGGGACGACGTTACCCTGGTGGACGCCCTGGGCCTGGAAGTGGGTTACCGCCTGATTCCCCTGGTGGATCGGATGCAAAGCGGCGAACTGCTGCGGCGCATCAAGGGCATTCGCAAGAAATTCGCCCAGGAAATGGGTTTCCTGGTGCCGGCGGTGCACATCCGGGACAACCTGGAACTGCGGCCCAACGCCTACCGCATCACCCTCAAGGGGGTGGAGGTGGGGTACGGCGAAGCCTATCCCGGCATGCTCCTGGCCATCAATCCCGGCCGGGTGCTGGGGGATCTGCCCGGCACGCCCACCCAGGATCCGGCCTTCGGCCTGCCTTCGATCTGGATCGACGCCGACCTGCGGGAGCGGGCCCAGGCCTACGGCTACACCGTGGTGGATGCCAGCACCGTAGTGGCCACTCACCTCTCCAACATCATCCAGACCCATGCCGCGGAACTCCTGGGCCGGGAGGAGACCCAGCAACTGCTGGACCGGGTCAAGCGAGAGGCCCCCAAGCTGGTGGAAAACCTGGTGCCGGACCTGCTGCCCCTGGGCACGGTCCAGAAGGTGCTGCAAAACCTGCTGGACGAAGGGGTGCACATCCGCGACATGCGCACCATCATCGAAGTCCTGGCCGATCAGGGGGGCAAGATCCCCGATCCCGACATGCTGACCACCGCGGTCCGCGTGGCATTGGGCCGTGCTATCATTCAGCAAATTTATCCGGGGACGGGGGAATTGCAGGTGGTGGCCCTCGATCCCCAGTTGGAAAACATCCTGATGCAGGCCACTCGGGCCCAGGGTCCGGGAGAGGGGGCGGGGCTGGAGCCCGGACTGGCGGAAAACCTGCTCAAGCAGGCGGAAATGGTGGTCCAGCAGCAGGAGCAGATGGGACTGCCCGCCGTGCTTCTGGTTCCGGCGCCCCTGCGCACCCTGCTGGCCCGTTTCCTGCGCCGCGCCGCGCCGCAACTGAAGGTGATTTCCCACTCCGAAGTGCCGGAGAACAAAAACATAAAAGTAGTCGCCGTTTTGGGAGGTAGAGGGTGAGAGGTGAGCAAAACACTTCGCTAGCACTAGCCGCGTTGCGGCCCGGTTCGCAAATCCTCATTTACTCGTATGTAAACTCCGGTTTGCTCGCCGGCCCGCGCCTTGCTATTGCGTCGCTCGGGCGTTTTGCTGAGGGTTCGGTATGAACGTCCGCAAGTTCTACGCCAGCACTACCCGGGAAGCGCTTAAACAGGTGAGGGACGCCCTGGGGGTGGACGCCATCATCCTGTCCAACCGGCAGGTGGTGGGGGGCATCGAAATCATGGCGGTGGCCGACCGGGACGTGGATTCCCTCGCCGCCGCCGGCGTACCGCCCCCTCCGCGTTCCCCCAAGCTTCAGGCCCAGCCGGAACCGGCCCGGGCCGCCTCTCCCGAGCGCAAGAAACAGGCTTCGGCTCCCGCCCCCGTGGCGGGACAGGAAGCGCCCCTGACCGACGGCGTCATCAAGGACATCATCAAGGAAATCAAATTCCTCCGCGGCATGGTGGAAGGCCAGTTGGCGGGCTTCGCCTGGGGCGACCTGCAACGGCGCGACCCGGCCAAGGTGGAAATCCTGCGCACGCTGCTGGCGGTGGGCCTGAGTCCCACCTTGTCCCGCCAGCTCCTCGACCGCCTGCCCGCCGACAGCGACTTCAACAAGGGCCTGCGCTGGGTCAAGGCGGCCCTGACCCACAACCTGCGGGTGGCGGGCACCGAGGACGCGGTGGTGGACCAGGGCGGCATCTACGCTCTGGTGGGCCCCACCGGCGTGGGCAAGACCACCACCGTCGCCAAGCTGGCAGCCCGCTGCACCCTGAAGCACGGCGCCTCCAAGGTGGTGATGCTCACTACCGACAGCTACCGGATCGGCGCCCACGAGCAGTTGCGCATTTACGGCAAGATCCTCGGCGTGCCGGTGTACGCCATCAAGGACGAATCCGACCTCCAGCTCACCCTGTCCGACCTGCGCCACAAGCATCTGGTGCTGATCGACACCGTGGGCATGAGCCAGCGGGACCGCCGGGTGGCGGAGCAGATCGAAATGCTGTCCGGCAACGGCCGCAAGGTGCGCCGCCTGCTGCTGCTGTCGGCCACCTCCCAGGGGGATACCCTGGACGAGGTGGTGCGCACTTACGAGACCGGGGCCTTCCCCGACAGCGAGATGGCCGGCTGCATCCTGACCAAGATCGACGAGGCGGTGAGCGTCGGCAACGTGCTGGACGTGATCATTCGCCACCGCCTGATGCTGCATTTCGTCACCAACGGCCAGCGGGTGCCGGAGGACATGCACCTGCCCAACGCCCATTACCTGATCGACCGGGCATTCAAGATGGCCCAGGCCCAGACGCCTTTTTCCCTCCAGGAGGCGGAATACCCCCTGGTGATGGCCGAGGGCTACGCCCCGGCAGAGCCGGTGCGGGAGGCGGTCCGTGGCTGAGTTCGCCGCCGACCAGGCGGAAGGCCTGCGCCGCCTGCTGAACCGGAACTTCGTGCGCGTCATCACCGTCACCTCCGGCCGGCAGGGGGTGGGCAAGACCCAGGCGGTGATCAACCTGGCCACCGCCCTGGCCCGGCGCGGCCGGCGGGTGATGGTGTTCGACGAGCAGGCGGGCCGGGCCAATCTGGAGCACAGCCTGGGCTTGGCCGCGCGCTTCGACCTGCTGGACGTGGTGAAACGGGCGCAGCGCCTGGAGGACGTGCTGCTGCCGGGGCCGGCGGGGGTGGAGATCGTTCCCGCCGCCCGGGGGGTGAAGGCCCTGGGGGAACTGTCCCCAGCGGAGCAGGAATGGCTGGTGCAGTCCTTCAACACCCTGTCCGATTCCGTGGACGTGGTGCTGATCGACGCCGTGGCCGGCCTGGCCGACCATGCCCTGAGCCTGACCCTGGCGGCCCAGGAGGTGGTGATCACCCTGTCCCGGGACGCCGATTCCATCACCGATGCCTACGCGCTGATCAAGCGCCTGAGCCGGGATTACGGCAAGCAACGCTTCCGGGTGCTGGTGAGCAAGGTGGGGGAAGCCGGAGAGGGGGAGGCCATTTTCAAGAATTTCGCCGCCACCGCCCAGCGTTTCCTGGGGGTGAAGATCCTGTTCCTGGGGGAGGTGCCCTGGGACGAGCAGTTGCGGCAGTCGGTGCGGATGCGCCAGCCGGTGGTGGACGCCTTCCCGGCGGCGCCGTCGGCCACGGCCTTCCGCCGGTTGGCGGAGACGGTGGACGAATGGCCCTGTCCCCGGGACGACAACAGCCGCCTGGACGGCTTCATGCAGCGCCTGATCATGAACAGCCGCCTGACGGCGGAATGTTCGCGATTCTAACTAAACAACCAATAAGAAAACATGTACCACCCCAAAGGATTGCCGGACAAAGAGCAATTCATCGCTGACCACATTCCGCTGGTCAAGCGTATCGCCTATCATCTCATCGCGCGCCTGCCCCCCAGCGTTCAGCTGGACGACCTGGTGCAGGCGGGGATGATCGGCCTGATGGACGCGGTGAGCCATTTCGACCCCACCCAGGGCGCCCAGTTCGATACTTATGCCAGCCAGCGCATACGCGGCGCCATGCTGGACGAGCTGCGCCAGGTGGACTGGCTGCCCCGCAACGTGCGCCGCAACCTGCGCCAGATCGAGGCCGCCATCCATGCCCTGGAACAGAAGCTGGGGCGCCCTCCCACCGAACAGGAGGTGGCGGACGCCCTCAACGTCCCCCTGGCCGAATACCAGCAGATGCTCCAGGACGCCCGGGGCCACCAGCTGGTGTACTACGAGGATTTTTTCGGCGATGACGAGGGGGAAAACGATTTTTTCGAGCGCCACCTGGTGGACGATCGGGACAATCCCCTGGAAAAAATCCAGGATGACGGCTTCCGCGCCACCCTGGTGGAGGCGATCAGCACCTTGCCGGAGCGGGAAAAGCTGGTGATGGGCTTATACTACGAGGAAGAATTGAACCTGCGGGAAATCGGCGAAGTGCTCGGGGTGACCGAGTCCCGGGTGTGCCAACTGCACAGCCAGGCCATCGCGCGCTTGCGCGGCAAGCTGAAGGATTGGCTGGACTAGGCGTTCCGCTGGCGCTGGCCATGCTTTCCGCATAGAATTCCCGCTGCAATCCGCTAACGGCGGGGACTCTGGACAGCCCTGGGGAGGGATGTTCCGAAAGGGAGAGGCTACAACATGGATATCATCAGCCTGATCGGCCTGCTGCTGGGCCTTACCGCCATCGTCGGCGGCCAGGTGCTGGAAGGCGGACATATCGGTTCGCTGCTGCAGGTTACTGCCTTCGTCATCGTGATCGGCGGCACCCTGGGGGCCACCATGCTGCAACACCCGCCGGCCGTGTTCTGGCAGGGGGTCAAAATGCTGCGCTGGGTGTTCTTCCCCCCCCATCAATCCCAACACCAGGTCATCGAGCAGATCATCACCTGGAGCCAGACCGCGCGCAAGGGCGGCCTCCTGTCCCTGGAGCCCATCATCGAGCAGATCGACGACCCCTTCATGCAGAAAGGCCTGCAGATGCTGGTGGACGGCGCCGAGCCGGAATATCTGCGCACGGCCCTGGAGATGGAGGTGGACGCCTACGAGGAACACCACAAGCAATGCGCCGCCGTATGGATGGCGGCCGGCGGCTACGCCCCCACCGTCGGCATTATCGGTGCGGTGATGGGCCTGATCCACGTGATGGAGAACCTGTCCGACCCGTCCAAGCTCGGGGCCGGCATCGCCGTGGCTTTCGTGGCCACCATCTACGGCGTGGGTTCCGCCAACCTGATGCTGATCCCCATGTCCAACAAGCTGAAATTCGTGGTCAGCAAGCAGGTGGTGATCCGCCAGATGCTGATCGAGGGGCTGGTGTCCATCGCCAACGGCGAGAACCCTCGCATGATCGAGAACAAGCTGCTGGGCTTCGTGGTCTGACCGGGCCGTATCGGGGGCTGACATGGCGCGCAAAAAAAAGCCGGAAGAGCACGAAAACCTGGAGCGCTGGCTGGTTTCCTACGCCGACTTCATCACCCTGATGTTCGCTTTCTTCGTGGTGATGTATTCCCTTTCCTCCCTCAATGAGGGCAAATACCGGATACTGAGCGAGTCCCTGATAGTGGCTTTCCAGAACCCGTCCGCCCTGATCAAGCAGAAGCCCGAAGTGGCCGCCGGACAGAAGGTCATCATGCAACCCCAGACGGCGATCATCCGCAAGCCCATGGCCGATTCCCGCACGCGGCAGCAGGAACAGAAGATGAAAAGCCTTGCCAAGGACGTGATGAAGGTGTTGGATCCCCTGGTCAAGGAAGGCCAGGTCAAGATCACCCAGAGCGAGCGGGGGGTGGCCATCGAGATCAACGCCAGCGTATTGTTCAGTTCCGGCGATGCAAAGCTCACTTCCGAATCCATCAAGGTGCTGACGGCGGTGGGGCAGGTGCTCACCCAGGTGGACAACCCGATCCAGATCGAAGGCTACACCGACGACGTGCCGATCAAATCGCCGGTGTTTCCCAGCAACTGGGAGCTGTCCGCGGCCCGGGCCAGCAGCGTGGTGCGGCTGTTCGAGGAGAACGGCGTGGACCCGGAGCGGATGGTGGCGGTGGGCTACGGGGAAAATCACCCCGTGGACAGCAACGACACGGCGGAAGGCCGGTCACGAAACCGTCGGGTGACGGTTATGATCCTCAACGAGGAACAGGAGCGCATCGGCGCCGGCAACGCCGCCGGGGCGGCAACGGCGGCTAGTCAGGAGCCCCGTCCCCTGGCGCCGCCGACTTCCACGGCACCCCCAACGGCACCCCCAGCAACGCCCCCAACGGCACCGCCCGCCGGGCGCTAGGCCTTGTCGAAGTGGCGGCCGCCGCCGCCGGAGAGGTGCTGGCCATCCGGGCCGTAAAGGGTGGCCTGGTTGGCGGCGGACATCAGCACGGCCAGGGCCTGCTGGTTGTGTTGCAACTGGAGATTGATCATCGCCCCGTTGGTTTCGTTAAGCTGGCGGGCCGCCATGGCCACCGCCACCAGCTCGTCCCATATCCGGCCCGCCTCCTGGGCCTCCGGGGAAGTTCCCAGGGCGGCCAGCCAGGCGGAAATCCCCGCCTGATCCGCCGGCAGGCCGTTTCCCGTCAGGAAACGGTTGCGGGCCTCCGCCAACTGCACCAGTTCCAGCACCTTGCCGCTCTTGGTTTGGGCGAGGTCCTGGAGCTGGTCGACTTTCCCGTGCACCAGGGCTTCCTGCTCCCCTTCGAGAATTTCCAGGAACTGGCGGAAAACATCCCTCTCCCGTGAGAGGCTGGCCAGGAATTCGGTGCTGGAGGCGTCGACCATGGGGGCTCAGTTCTTCTTTTCGACCAGGTCCTGGACCGTGGCGATGAGACGGTCGGCCACAGCCTCCGGGTTGACCTTGAAACGGCCCTCGCGGATAGCCTGCTTGATGGCCTCAATGCGGTTCGTGTCCACCACCTGGGCGTCGTTGAGGTTGCTCAGGGACGCCATCAGTTCGGTGGACAGGGAGGTGAGTTCGACGCTGTCGCGGGGAGCGGCGGGCGATGCGGCCTTGCCCGCGGGCTTCGACGCTGCACGGGGCCGCTCGATTTTGGGGGACCCGGAGGTGGGTTTGATGGTGATGTCAGCCAAGGCTCGACCTCGCAACGATGGTGATGATTTTACATCGGTTGGAAGCAGGGAAACTTGAGCTTCCAATTCAAATAATTGCCGCGTCCCAGGGGCTCGCCGGAGTGCTTCGGCAACGCTGCCATTATAGACCGCCGAAGCCGTAGGTTGGGCACAAGTGCCCAACATATTGCCGGGCTGTCGGGCATGTATGGCCGCCAGCCTAGCAGCCTGTCGGGCTTTCCGTGGGCCCAGCGCATAGGCAATAATCACCACCATTGTCACTCATCGAGATTGCCATGGCCTTTCACCCGATAGGCGTAGGTTGGGCACAAGTGCCCAACGCGTTGCCGGGCTGCGCCAAGTTGGCCTACGCCGTAATCGGGTTCCGTTTACCCCAGATTATCCATTAGGACGCGAGATGATGGCGAGGTGGGTTGCGAGACAGTTTCGTTGCTTGCGAGGAGTTCATGGTTATTCCATGGACGACGAACAAGCGGCAAAAATGGCCGCAAACCGACCGCCAGCGCTCGCGTAGGCGCGAAGCGCCGCCTAATGGATAATCTGGGTTTACAACAGAACCCGATTGTAGTTCCGGCATAACGTTAGCTCCGCGAACGTAAGCCTTCACTACAACCTGGTCCTGCTCTAGAGCAGGACCAGGTTATCCCGATGAATCAGCTCCGGCTCGTCCACGTAACCCAGGACGGCTTCGATTTCCTGACTGGCGCGGCCGGTGATGCGCCGGGTTTCGTCGGCGCTGTAGTTGACCAGGCCCCGGGCGATTTCCCGGCCCTCCGGGTCCAGGCAGGCCACCACTTCGCCCCGCTCGAATTCACCCCATACCTGTTTTACGCCAATGGGCAGCAGGCTTTTCCCCGCTTCCCGCAGGGCCTTGGCGGCGCCGGCGTCCAGCTGCAGGCGGCCCCCCAGCTGGAGGTGATCGGCAAGCCATTGCTTGCGGGCGGCGGTCTTGATTTCGCCGGCCACCAGCTGGGTGCCGATGGCTTCGCCCTGGCACAGGCGCACCAGGACGTCAGGCTCCCGCCCCCAGGCGATCACGGTGTGGGCGCCGCTGCGGGCGGCACGCTTGGCGGCGAGGATCTTGGTCAGCATGCCGCCACGGCCGATGGCGCTGCCGGCGCCGCCGGCCATCTTTTCCAGTTCCGGGTCGCCGGCGCGGGCTTCGCTCACCAGTGCGGCCTGGGGGTCCTTGCGCGGGTCGGCGGTGTAGAGGCCGGGCTGGTCGGTCATGATGACCAGGGCGTCGGCCTCGATCAGGTTGGCCACCAGGGCGCCCAGGGTGTCGTTGTCGCCGAAGCGGATTTCGTCCGTAGCCACCGTGTCGTTCTCGTTGATGATGGGGATCACCTTGAGGTCCAGCAGGGTGCGCAGGGTGGAGCGGGAATTGAGGTAGCGGCCGCGGTCGGAGAGGTCGTCGTGGGTAAGGAGGATTTGGGCGGTGTGCAGGCGATGCTGGCGGAAGCAGCTTTCGTACATCTGCACCAAGCCCATCTGGCCCACGGCGGCGGCGGCCTGGAGTTCGTGCAGGGCGCTGGGGCGCTTTTTCCAGCCCAGGCGCTGCATCCCTTCGGCCACGGCGCCGCTGGAAACCAGCACCACTTCCCGGCCCAGGGTGTTGAGGGCGGCAATCTGGGCGGCCCAGGAGGCGATGGCGGCCTGGTCCAGGCCGGAGCCATCGGCAGTGACCAGGCTGCTGCCTACTTTGACCACCAGGCGCTTGGCGTTGGCGAGGACGGATTTCATTCTTCGGTCTCCGTTTCCGAGGTGTCGGCCTCCGGTTCTTCCGTGACCCGCACCGCGTCCAGGTGCTCCATGATGGCATAGGTCAGTTCCTTGCAGCCCATGCCTGAAAGGGCGGAGATGGCGAAGTGCCGGCCTTCCCAGCCGAATTCCTTGAGGAAGCGGGCGACGTGGGCTTCCCGCTCGTCTTCCGGCAGGGCGTCGAGCTTGTTCAGCACCAGCCAGCGGGGCTTTTGGTACAGGTTATCGTCGTACTTGCGCAGTTCGTCGACGATGGCCCGGGCTTCGGCCACCGGGTCGATGCTTTCGTCCACCGGGGCCAGGTCCACGATGTGCAGCAAGAGCCGGGTGCGCGCCAGGTGGCGCAGGAACTGGTGACCCAGGCCGGCGCCTTCCGCCGCGCCCTCGATCAGGCCGGGAATGTCGGCGATGACGAAGCTGCGCTGGTGGTCGATGCGCACCACGCCTAAATTGGGGTGCAGGGTGGTGAAGGGGTAGTCGGCCACCTTGGGCTTGGCGGCGGACACCGAGCGGATGAAGGTGGATTTGCCCGCGTTGGGCATGCCCAGCAGGCCCACGTCCGCCAGGACCTTGAGTTCCAGCTTGAGATCGCGCTCCTCGCCCTTTTCGCCCATGGTGAACTGGCGCGGGGCGCGGTTGGTGCTGGATTTGAAGTGCAGGTTGCCCAGACCGCCCTGGCCGCCCTTGGCGATACGGGATTTCTGGCCGTCCTGGGCCAAGTCGGCGAGGATTTCGCCGCTTTCCGCGTCGGTGATGACCGTGCCCACCGGAACCCGCAGGATCAAGTCCTCGCCGCCCTTGCCGTAGCAGTCCGAGCCGCGGCCGTTCTCGCCGCGCTGGGCGCGGTGGCTGCGGGTGTAGCGGTAGTCGATCAGGGTGTTGATGTTGCGGTCGGCTACCGCATAGATGCTGCCGCCCCGGCCGCCGTCGCCGCCGTCCGGTCCACCCTTGGGGATGTACTTTTCCCGCCGGAAACTGGCGCAGCCGTTCCCGCCGTCGCCGGCGTGGACGTGGATGGTGGCTTCGTCGATGAATTTCATAGGGGCTCGCTGCTCATGCGTAAAAAGTAAAAAAGCCCTATCGAAAGATAGGGCCTTTTGTCTGCACCTCGGGCGCGGTTAGGCGGCCGGGACGATGCTCACGGTCTTGCGTTTGAAAGCGCCCTTGACGGTGAATTGCACGGTGCCGTCCACCTTGGCGAACAAGGTGTGGTCCTTGCCCATGCCGACGTTTTCGCCGGCGTGGAACTGGGTGCCGCGCTGGCGGATGATGATGCTGCCGGCGGGAATCAGTTGGCCGCCGTAGCGCTTCACGCCAAGACGTTTCGCCTGAGAGTCGCGGCCGTTACGGGAACTGCCGCCTGCCTTTTTATGTGCCATGTTGCTTTCTCCTGTCCGTAGGGCTTACTTGGCCGCGATGTCACCGATCTGAATCTCGGTGTAGTTCTGGCGGTGGCCCTGGCTCTTGCGATAGTGCTTGCGGCGACGCATCTTGTAGATGTGCACCTTGTCGTGACGACCGTGGGAAAGCACGGTAGCCTTGATGCTGACGCCGTCCACCAGGGGGGCGCCGACCTTTACCGCATCACCATCCGCGACCATCAGTACTTGATCCAGTACGATTTCACTTCCGATGTCTGCCGGTATCTGTTCTACTTTAATTTTTTCGCCGGGGGTAACGCGATACTGCTTGCCGCCGGTTTTTATGACCGCATACATAGTGAACTCCAAAAGAAAAGGCTTTGAAGATTTCCGGCTCGAAGGCCGGAAATGCCCCCCAGCAATGTGCCTTCGCCCATGGCGAAGGGTTGTTACGCTTGGCGCGCTCGACCTCGGAATCTAAAGCTGGCGAGGTCTGCTCGCGCCATCCTGTTCAAAGAACCCGAAATAATACAGGAGATTGCCGAGAATGGTCAAATCCTAATTCGGTGCCTGTGGTAGCCGGCCGCTTCTGGCTTCGGCCGGGGATTTTAGGTTAGAATCCCCCCCTTCGTTAGCATTTCTACGTATTCCACCCGTGCCCATCGAAAACGTCAAAAGCCTCATCGAGCCGGATATGCGCGCCGTCGACGCCGTCATCCGGCAGCACCTCCATTCCGATGTGGCCCTCGTGCGGCAGGTGGCGGAGTACATCATCGGCGGCGGCGGCAAGCGGCTGCGCCCATCTCTGGTGCTGCTGTCCGCCGGGGTATTCGGCTATGCCGGCACCCATCATCATGACTTGGCGGCGGTGGTGGAGTTCATCCATACCGCCTCCCTGCTCCACGACGACGTGGTGGACGAGTCCCATCTGCGCCGCGGCAACGCCACCGCCAACGCCGTGTTCGGCAACGCCGCCAGCGTCCTGGTGGGGGACTTCATCTATACCCGCGCCTTCCAGATCATGGTGGGGGTGAACGAGATGCGGGTGATGGAAGTGCTGGCCGACGCCACCAACATCGTCGCCGAAGGGGAAGTGCTCCAGCTCATGAACTGCCACGATCCGGAGGTGGATGAAGAGCGCTACCTGCGGGTGATCCGCTACAAAACCGCCAAGCTGTTCGAGGCTTCCTCCCGTCTCGGCGCCATCGTGGCCAAGACCTCCCGCCAGGACGAGGATGCCATGGCCGAGTACGGCATGCGCCTGGGCACCGCTTTCCAGCTGATCGACGACGTGCTGGACTATTCCGGCGACCAAACCGAAACCGGCAAGAATGTCGGCGACGACCTGGCCGAAGGCAAACCGACCCTCCCCCTTATCTACGTCATGGCCCACGGCAACGCCGGTCAGGCCGCCGTAGTGCGGCGCGCCATCGAAGAGGGTGGGGTGGGGGAATTGGAGGCGGTGGTGCGCGCCATCCGCGAAACCGGGGCCCTGGACTATACGCGGAGCCAGGCCAAAGCCGAGGCGGAAGCCGCCTGTGCCGCCATCGCCCACCTGCCGGGTTCAACTTACAAGGATTCTCTGATAGAATTGGCAGACTTTGCGGTAACGCGAAGCCATTAAATCCTACCACTTCGGGGTGTAGCTCAGCCTGGTAGAGTACTGCGTTCGGGACGCAGGAGTCGGAGGTTCGAATCCTCTCACCCCGACCAAGTTTTTCAACAAGTTAGCTAACTTGTTGCATCCCTTCAGCCCCATCGGCGTGACCAAATCGTGACATCCGATCTAGTACGCTGACGGCTTTTACATGGTTATCCGGTGCCAGGTGCGCGTAACGTTCAGTCATTTCAATGGTGGAATGACCAAGCAGTTCCTTCACCTCTAACAACGGAACACCAGCACTTACCAGCCAGGAAGCGAACGTGTGGCGCAGATCATGGACCCGAAAGTCCTTGATGCCTGCGCGCCTGCAAGCTGCTTCAAAGCCGTTCTGCATGTACTGCACACGCTCCCCGTTTTTGTGGGCAAATACCCACGGAGAGTCGGGGCAATACTGGGCGCGAAAACGTTTCCGCCCTAAAAGCGCCTGATGGGCCTCTACGTTCAGTGGAATAAATCGCCGCTTGCCACTCTTGGTATGCTTGCCTTCGAGGTAGAGGCGGTTCTCTTTCAAGTCCACCCGATCCCATTCCAGCTTGAGCATTTCATTCTTCCGGCAGCCGGTATTCAAAGCCAGCCGGATGAAATCCGCCAAGTGTGGCGACTTCGGTTCTTTCTCCGCTTCACGAATCAAAACATCCGCTTCGGCGCGTGTAAGCCAACGCAATCGGCCTTCCGGTTCCTTGAGTGACATCCTCTCTACCGGGTTCGTGATCTCCCATTCCCACTTGTAACGGGCATGGTTAATCGCAGCAGAGAGAACATCCAGTTCCCGGTTAATCGTCGAGTTGGCAATTCCGGCTGCTTTCCGCATTTCGATGTAGTGAGCAATATCAGAACGTCGAAGTTCTTCAACTACCCGGCCCTCGAAAAACGGCTTGAGCCGACGAACTGCCGAAAGTATCCGTTCAGGGCTGCGCAAATCGCCAGAAACGGCGTTGTAATGCGCGACCATGAGTTGCTCGAAGGTGTGTGTCGGCTTCTTGCCCCATTGCTTCATCTGGTGGGCCTCCAGCTTCCACTTGGCTTCGAGGGCTTCGGCTTCCTTTCGGTCTTCGGTGCCAGTAGAGCGTCTAACTCGATTGCCGCTTGCGTCGGTGATGCTAACCCACCAAATTGGCGAGTCCTTTCGTCGGTATGGCATGGTGTTACCTCCTTCCACGCCACCGACACCACGCAGGGATTATTTTGCACCTGTCCGACTAACTGCGCCACGTATTCGAGTACCGCTTCTGCTGGAACGCGAACCAGACGTCCCAATTTCACCCTGGGCAGTTCACCGCGCTCGATCAGACGAAACACCGTGCGGGAAGAAATATCCAGTTGCCGGGCGACTTCGTTGACTGACCACAAAAGCATTTTTCATCCCCCTGCTACAGCCAAGGGAATGAAATCGGCGTAATTCTCCAGGCGTTTGGGGACACCATCCCGCCGCAACGCTTCCACCACTTTTGAGTCGTCACCCTTGTACAGGGTGCGCAGCAGGTTAACGACTTTCCCCCCGGTCATCCGGGTGTGATGAATCACAGCAGCAAGGGAGAGATTCACCACTTTGGAGATGGTGCGGATTTTCTCCTGAACGGCGGAGAGATAGCCCAGGGCTTCCGGATAGGCTCCGGCGAGGTAATGGCCGGGACGGGTCAATACATCGTAAGGAATGACACGGGATTTTCCGCCCAGGCGGACTTCAGCACGAGTCCAGGGGCTGGTGGTATCGCCTTGCTGTTTCCCCTTCTCGTAGATGCAGCAGAGTTTGCCGTTTGCCTTGCGGCCAATGTAGAGGGTTCGCCCTTTGGGGCTGCCAGGGTCAAGCCAATCGCCTTCAATCCGGTGGGCCGGGTTTCGGCCTCCAGTCTTGAACAGGCCATCGTGATACCACTGGACGGCGGTTTCCATGTTGAGGGTTTTACCCTCGAAATCGTCGTGGGCCAGATCGGCGCGGGTAATCCGGGCATTGATGGACTCCAGAAAGACCTGGACGGCCTTCCAGTCAGAAACATGGGCACAGCCGGAGCCGGTCAGGGACACGTGAATGGTTCCCCGCTGGTGTTCGCCCCCGATGCCGAGCAGGCCATGGCCTCCCAGGTCGAAAACCATATCGTAGCCGTTCCATTTGCCCACCCGGTCAATTTGCTGCATGGACGGGATGCGGAAAAGGCCGTGGAGATGGGGCCAGAGCCAAGACAGGCCACAGCCATTGGGCGGGGTCAAGGTGAACGCTAGCCAGTCGATATGGGCCAGGTTTTCGGGATTTTCAGGGGAAAGAGACTTTCCCCCCGTAGTTACTACACGGGGGGCAACTCCTGCCGTTGCGCTCCCGTCCGCGCGTCCGCCACCTGGCGTCCGTGCGGGCGGGTGCTCACGACAGGCGGCATCCTGTGTAGAAAATGGGAGGGGAGATATAACAGGCGGAACAACGCCAGATGATGGCTCGGATGACATGGCAACCTCATTCGTTGGTTAACGATGAAGTCACAGACAGGTCGCCAATTTTTCCGCCGGATTTACCTTTTTCTAACTTCGTTGCCCGGGGCTGTATGCGGGGCCAGTGACCCCCCGCAATCTTTTCTCTATCTGGTGTCCTGTGACAGACACGCCAATGCTAGGGCAAAGGAAAAGAGCGTGTCAAGTGGGCCGAGTTGCCCACATACCCACAGCCGCGCTTCGCGCCCTTGCGCGTGCCTGTGCGTGGCGTGCGCCACGCACGCGCAAGGCTTCGGGCTATGGATATGTGGACAACTCTACTCAGTCGTAAAGCCGGAAAGACGTTTTAATCAAGTCTCCCACGGTTAATTCCGGGTGTTGTCGAAGGGCGGCATCTATCGTTTGAAGGCCCACCATCAGCAGCCAGTCGGCAAACCACCCCATATCATTGGGCGATAGATCAAACGCTACAAGCTCCCGAATACGTGCCTCGGTATCTGCATGAAGAGTTATTTCCAATGGGTCCTGCTGTCGAACGTTCATGATTGCCTCCCGTGACCAAATCGTGACTCAAGTTGTCAGAAAGACCGTCTGAAGGGGCTGAATAGGGCGGCAAAGCGTGGTGTCGGTGTGCGTAACTGGTTGATTTCAATATCGCAATGATTTGCCGGCCATTTTCGGGACGCAGGAGTCGGAGGTTCGAATCCTCTCACCCCGACCATTTCACGTTTCTCCTTTCCTGGCCTTGTGTTGTTTCGGCCGGTGGCCGGTTCTGATTCCGGTGTCATGCCCGGTTCTCGGGTTGCGTTAGCGAAAATATGTCCTAGAATCAAAACCAACCAAACTTTTGGACAAACGGGAGGAGAGAGATGATGATGAATTCGACGCGGCTTGGACAACTGGATGTGGACGAGGGAACGACGATCGCGTTTCCCCGCGGCGTTCCCGGTTTTGAGGACAGCACCAAGTGGAAGCTGTTCTACGAAGAAGATGACGGTGGAAAGCAGAAGGCCGGCGTGGTTTATCTGATGCAATCCCTGACCGATCCGGATGTGACGCTGCCGGTGGCGGACCCCTCCCTGTTCGGCATCAATTACGAATTTGTTCTTTCCGACAGCGAAATCGCCGAACTGAAGCTGGACGATCCCAACGACTTGGCGGTGCTGGTGGTGCTGAACCAGAAGAACAAGGTTCCCCAGGCCAGTACTTCGGTTCCCATGGACAATCTGGGGGCCAACCTGAGCGCCCCCCTGCTGATCAACGCCAAGAATCGTGTGGGCATGCAGAAGATTTTTCTCGGTCCCGAGGCCAAGATCGAGTATCGCGCGGCACGCTGAAGCCAGCCATTTCCAACAAGAGGGGTTCGCAAGAACCCCTTTTTGTTTTGGTGCGCCCGGCAGGGCGCACTTACCTGGAGGTGAAAGTCCTCTACTCGC
>DDYH01000013.1:0-726 GCA_002347615.1 Gallionellaceae bacterium UBA2239
GCGGGCGAAGGCCCGGGGCAGCAGCTCGTCGGCCACCTGTTCCTTGATTTCCTTCAGTTGCTTCCTGCCGGGGCGGAAGCCCTGCTGGGCTTCCAGCTGCTCCGCCCGCTCGTTGGCCAGGTCGTTCACCACCGCGGCGGGCAGGAGCTTCTGCTCGGTGCCCAGGGCGATCAGCAGCTGCCGGTTGAGGGACGCCACCAGGCTGTCGTTGCCCCGGGGGGACACCCAG
The DNA here is from genome assembly GCA_002347615.1 of Gallionellaceae bacterium UBA2239. Classification (GTDB taxonomy): domain Bacteria; phylum Pseudomonadota; class Gammaproteobacteria; order Burkholderiales; family UBA9220; genus UBA2239. The sequence continues at coordinate 230 of DDYH01000013.1, forward strand.
CCGCGGGTCTGGCGGTCCAGGCCGCCGCAGGGTTGCAGGGGATGGCGGGACAGGCGCTCCTCGATCTGGACGGGGGTGACGGCCCAGCCGGCGGGGAGGCGGAAGATTTGCAGGTTCTTGAACCACATGATCGGGTGCTCGCGAAGGAAAAGGCGCCATTTTACCCCGGCCGGGATTCCCCTGTATTTCNNGCGCCGACATCAACGAGGCGGTGCGGGGGCCGGAGCGGTTCGTCGCCGGGGGATTTCCCGTGGCGCTCCGTCAGCGAGGAGATCGTGGCCCAGGGGCCGGGGCGCTACCTGGCCCGGGGCACCCTGGCCCTGAAGGGGGTGGCGTTCGGGTTGAAGCTGGGGCGGGCCGAGTGAAGAGCGCTACTCCATGGCATCGATCCTCCTGGTTTTTCCCGCCGGCTGCGCGCCGCCCGTCCCGGAAGCGAAGGCGCCTGTAATCCCGGCGGACTTCCCCGACGCCTTCTGCCGCCAGGCGGCAGCCCAAGG
>DDYH01000013.1:733-2686 GCA_002347615.1 Gallionellaceae bacterium UBA2239
TTGGCCCAGATGCGGCCGCCGTGGTCTTCCACCAGGGTGCGGCAGATGGCCAGCCCCAGGCCCAGGCCGTCGCCTTTGGTGGTGTGGAAGGGCTGAAAGATCGACTCCAGCTGCGCGTCGGCGATGCCCGGGCCGCTGTCGCAGATTTCCACCCGGACCCGCTGCTGTTCGATGGGGCGGCTGACGAGGCGCAGTTCCCGCCGGGGGGCGTTGCTCATGGCGTCCACCGCATTTTTCATCACGTTGAGCAGCACCTGCTGGATTTCCACCTGGTTGCCCAGGACCGGGGGAAGGTGTTCCAGGTCGAAGGCGATGGTGACCCCGTGCTGCTCGATCTCATATTCCAGCAGGTCCACCGTGCCCCGCAGCAGGCCGTTGAGGTCCAGCGGCGTCCGCGGGCTGGGTCTCCGGCGGATCAGGGCCTTGAAATTGTTGATGATCCGGCCTGCCCGCTGGGCCTGTTTGAGGGCCAGGCTCAGGCCCTGGCGTTGCTTGCCGGGGTCCAGGTCGCCGCCGTCCAGGCGGCGCAGGCAGGCGTCCAGGTAGTTGAGGGTGGCGTTGATCGGCTGGCTCAGTTCGTGGGTGAGGCCGGAGGCCANNGCCGATATGGCCGAGGAAGCGGCCGTCCCCGGCGAAGCGGGGGGTGCCGGATTCCTGCATCCAGCGGTATTTCCCATCGTGGCGCTTGAGGCGGTAAGCCTGCTTGAAGGGCAGGGCTGACCGGAAAGCGTCGGTGTAGGTGGCCAGGCAGCGTTCCCGGTCGTCCGGGTGGACCAGCTCCATCCAGTGGAGGCCCCGGGTCCGTTCCAGGGATAGGCCGGTGAAATCGTGCCATCCCTGGTTGAAGAAGGTGCAGCCCGTATAGCGGCTCTCTTCGTCCACGTCCGCCATCCAGATGATGATGGGCACCGTGTCGGCGACGGTGCGGAAACGTTCCTCGCTTTCCTTCACGGCCTGCTCGGCCTGCTTGCGGGCGGAAATGTCGTGGACCGTGGAGCGGCTCATCAGGTATTCGCCGTCCGGCCCGGTGACCGCCGTGGCGCTCAGGAGCACCGGCAGGACGGAGCCGTCCTTGCGCCGCATTTCGTATTCCAGGTTGTGGACGTATCCCCGCTCCTTGAAGGCGGGGTAGTTGCGGCGGAAGGCCTCCTGGCTCGCCGGGGTGAGCAGGTCGGAAAAGCGCCGTTTCCCCACCACCTCTTCCCACTCGTAGCCCAGCCACTGGAGTTCCGTGTGGTTGATGCGGATGACGGTGCCGTCCCGGTTCAGGGAGTGGTAGCCGCAGGGAGAGCGTTCGTAGAGGTCCTCGACTTCCTCCGCCGATTTGCGCAGGGCTTCCGTTGCCCGCCGGCTTTCGTCGATGTCCACCAGCTGGGCGATGAAATACAGGGGAGCGCCGCCGGCATCCCGCAGCAAGGAGACGGTGAGGTCCCCCCATACCGAGCGGCCGTCCTTGCGGAGGTAGAGCTTCTCCCGCCGGTAGGTGCCGGTTTCCCCCGCCAGCAGGCGCTTCATGTTGGCCAGGTCGACGGCCGCCTCGGCCGGGCGGGAGATGGCCTGGAAGGACAGCCGTTCCAGTTCCTCCTTGTCGTAGCCGAGGAAGGCGCAGAAGGCGCGGTTGATTTGCAGGTAGCGGCCGTCCAGGGCGGTGAGGACCATGCCGATGGGGGCGTGCTCCATGGCGCTGCGGAAGCGCGCCTCGCTTTCCTTCAGGGCGCGTTCGACCTGGTGCGGTGCCTCGCCGGCCCGCAGCCGCCGGAGTTCGGCGACCAGCTCCTCCCGGCTTAAATTCTTGTAGTCGTCGGCCATGAGCCTGCCCTGCATGGGTGCGTGTCATGGACATAGTAGCCGTCGCAAAAATATTCGCAAGGGCAGCCTGGCGCAGGCGACCCCGCCCGCATTGCCCGCCGCCAGGGGGGCCTTCGGCCCGATGCGGCAACCCATGTCGGGCAT
>DDYH01000009.1 GCA_002347615.1 Gallionellaceae bacterium UBA2239
CCTGGCCGCCTCCCTCGCCATCCAACTGGTGGGCCTCGCCACCCCCCTCTTCACCCAGGTCATCATCGACAAGGTCGTCGTCCACCACACCCAAAGCACCCTGGTGGTCATCGCCCTCGCCCTGCTGGCCTTCATGGTCTTCACCGCCGTCATGACCTGGGTGCGCCAATACCTCGTGCTCCACACCGGCAACCGCATCGACGCCGTCCTCGGCACCCGGGTCTTCGAGCACTTGGTCCATCTGCCTCCCCGCTACTTCGAGCGCCGCCCCACCGGCACCGTCGTCGCCCGCCTCCAGGGCGTGGAAACCATCCGGGAATTCATCACCGGCACCGCCGTCTCCCTGCTCCTGGACCTGCCCTTCCTGGTCATCTTCCTGGCGGTGATGTTCTACTACAGCTGGAAGCTCACCCTCATCTCCCTCGCCATCCTCACCCTCATCGCCACCTTAAGCTTCATCGTCACCCCCTTGTTCCGGGAACGGCTCAACAAGCAGTTCCTGGTGGGCGCCCGCAACCAGGCCTTCGTCACCGAATACGTGAGCGGCATGGAAACCGTCAAATCCCTCCAGATGGAACCCCAGCTCAAGGCCAAATACGGCGACTACCTGGCCGAAGCCCTGGCCGCCGGCTTCAACACCCGGCAGCTGTCCAACACCTACAACACCGCCGCCAACTCCCTGGACCAGATACAGACCCTCGCCATCCTCTGCGTCGGCGCCTGGATCGTCATGCACGACACCGACTTCACCATCGGCATGCTGGTGGCCTTCCAGATGTTCTCCGGGCGCCTCTCCGGCCCGGTGATGCGCCTGGTGGGCCTGTGGCAGGAATTCCAGCAGGCCTCCATCTCCATCAAGCGCCTCGGGGACGTCATGTCCGCCCCCACCGAGCCCTACACCCTGCTGCCCTCCCGCGCCCCCGGCGCTGCGGGCAAGGTGGAGATCGAAGGCATCGCCTTCCGTTACGGCGACGACCTGCCCTGGCTCTACCGCAACCTGAGCCTCGACCTCCTCCCCGGCCACTGCGTGGTGATGATGGGCCCCTCCGGTTCCGGCAAGAGCACCCTCGCCAAGCTCCTGCAAGGCTTCTACACCCCCCTTGAGGGCCGCATCCTCCTCGACGGCCGGGACATCCGCCACCTGGCCGCCAACGAGCTAAGAGCCTACTTCGGCGTCGTCCCCCAGGAAACCTACCTCTTCTCCGGCACCCTCTACGACAACCTCCTCATGGCCAACCCCCACTCCAGCTTCCCCCAGATCGTCGAAGCCTGCCGCATGGCGGAAATCCACGACGTCATCGACAAGCTCCCCCAGGGCTACCAGACCCCCATCGGCGAACACGGCTCCGGCCTCTCCGGCGGCCAGAAGCAGCGCCTGGCCATCGCCCGCGCCCTGCTCAAGCAACCCAAAATCCTCATCTTCGACGAAGCCACCAGCAACCTGGACCAGCACACCGCCGAGCACTTCGCCCAGACCGTGAACAAGCTGCGGGGCAAGGTGGGGATGCTGTTCATTACCCACCAGCTGCCCAAGGGGCTGAAGGTGGATGAAGTGGTGATGTTGGGGGGGAAGGGGGAGGAACGGGCGATGGAGGAGGGGAAGGACGAAAAATGACGATTGAAGCCTCAAGCGAAATGAAATGGTTTGATCGTCAAACGGGGTTTGCGACCGATGCCTCTTCGTTTTCCTTCAGCCAAGCCATATCTCCTTGGGATTCCCATGCCCGCCAATGGCGTGCCATCGGCTCGCCGCTGCGTCCCTGCGTGGAAGATATTTGCCTCATGGCGGCCGCTTGCCCAGTTGGAAGCGCAAATATCCTGTTGTTGGGCGTAACGCCGGAAATCGCCGGATTTCCCTGGCCGGAGGGGACACACCTCACGGCAGTGGATTTGCACCTGCCCATGATTCACCATGTTTGGCCGGGCGACAGCACGACACGCAACGCCGTATGCGCCGACTGGCTGTCGCTACCCTTTGCAGACCATCAGTTTGACCTTGTGATCGGGGATGGCTGCCTCACGCTTTTGAACTTCCCAGGCCAGTATGGCCAATTGTCGGCCTCCATTCGGCGGGTTCTAAAGCCTGGGGGCGTTTGGGTCATGCGCCAGTTCTGCCGTCCAAAAAAGGCGGAAACCATAGAAGACGTAGGCGAATCCCTGTGGAGCGGCGGCATCGGCAGCGTCCATGCCCTCAAGTGGCGCATCGCAATGGCGCTTCACGAAGACCGATGCGCACCCGGCATAGTGCTGGACGATATCTGGCGAGCCTATCGGAGCATGGTTTCCGACCCGGATCGCTTGACGGATAGCTTTGGCTGGCCGGCCCATGAAGTGGCCACGCTGAACAATTACCGAGGCAGCCGGACCTGCTACACCTTCCCGGTTATTGATGAAATTGCCCGCGCCATGCCCGAATTCCACGTCCAAGTTGTCGGCCATGGCGCCTACGAGCTGGCGGACCGGTGTCCCATCCTATCCCTAACTCCGCTCGCGAAATCATGAGAGCCGCGCACGAAAACCCCCCATCGAATCCGCCCCAGGCGATTCCTTTCGCTTGGTACCCCGATCCCATGGCACGGGCTGCGGCGCTCCGCGCCTTCCAGAGGCGGCTCGAAGCCAGCCAATGGCTGCCACCGGAAAAAATTGACCATTGGCAAAGACGGCGACTGAGCGTTCTTCTGGCTCACGCATCGGCCCATTCGCCCTATTACAAGCGCCAGTTGTCCAACCTGCCCCGCGATTTCGCCAAGGATGCCTCGGTCAATCTGCAGGACATACCCATTCTGACGCGAGACGTGCTTCAAGATGAATACGCGGAAATCTGCACCACCGCCTGGCCTGCCCGCCACGGCCCGGCAGGGGAAACTCAAACATCCGGCTCCACCGGCCAGCCGGTCAAAGTCAAGCGCACCGGCCTTTGCCAGATGCACTGGCTGGCTCTGACCTTGCGGGACCACCTCTGGCATGAGCGGGATTTCTCCGCATCCATGGCGGTCATCCGCGCCCCTGTCGGTCACGGCGGCGACAAGGCCGCGTTCATGCCGATGTGGGGCGAGGCGGTCAATGTGGTAGCCCGTTCCGGCCCCACCCATTTCCTGCCCATCTCGACTGACGTCAACCGGCAGGCCGAATGGCTCTCTCAACTCAATCCAGGCTACCTGCTGACCTACCCCACCAACCTCGCGGAATTGCTGCGTATCGCCGAGCAGGGGCGTCTGCCCTTGCCTGGACTGCGCGAAATTCGCACCATCGGCGAAACCTTGTCCGGCAGCGTACGTGATGAATGCTCCCGATTGCTCGGCGTTCCGGTCACCGACCTCTACAGTTCCCAAGAGCTGGGCATCATGGCCCTTCAGTGCCCAGTCAGCAGCCATTACCACGTCCAATCCGAGAGCGTGTTGCTGGAAATCCTAAGCGACGCCGGGGAGCCGTGCCGGCCCGGAGAGGTGGGGCGGATTGTCGTCACCGATCTGCACAATTTCGCCACGCCCCTAATCCGCTATGAACTGCGCGACTACGCCGAAGCCGGCCCTCCCTGCCCCTGTGGGCGGGGGCTGCCCACGCTGCGCCGCATCCTCGGGCGCCGGCGCAACATGGTGGTGCTGCCCGACGGAAAACGCCACTGGCCCCTCGTCGGCTTTCAGCAGTTTCGCGAGGTGGTGCCCGCATTGAAGCAATACCAGTTGATCCAACGCACGCCGAAGCAAATCGAAGCACGCCTAGTGGTCGCAGGCAACATCACTTCGGAACAGGAAGGGGCACTCACTCGCGTGATTCAAGATGCCCTTGGCTACCCTTTCGAACTGCGGTTCGACTACCGCGCTAAGGAATTGCATCGGACCCATGGCGGCAAGTTCGAGGAATTCATATGTCAGTTGGATAGATTCCGCGGCGACGGCATGCACGAATGAGGAAATGTACGGCAAAGCAGCGTGGAAGCGGCCGTCATGGCATATGCAAGAGATATGTGCGGCGGCGAGGATAGGCGAATTCAGACAAGATGGCTCCAATCTTCCCGAGGAAAGGGAAGGGTGGTGAGGGAACGAGACGGATTTTGGAATATGAAAGGAAGGTGGGGTATGAAAAGCAAAGCGAAAGCAACCATCCATATGGTTATGGCCAATAGACACCTGGCCGCCGTCGCCGTTCTCTTGGCCCTCAGCGGCTGCATGGAAGGCAGCGAGCGTGGCTGGGACATCCCCACCGCCCCCCAGGAAAAAGCCGCCTATGACTACGCCCACCGCCTCAAGCTACCCGACAGCGTCCCCCAGCCTGTGCCGTTCAACTTCTGGAAGGCCCGCCTCAAAGCCCTATGGCCGTGGAACCCCAACGTCTCGGAACAATACTTCGACCACCTGTGCAAGACCGAAGCCGGGGAATACGTCTTCAAGACCGTGGAGAACGTGGAAGGGGTGTTTCAGATGCGGCCAAGGGGAGCACCCGGCAAGCTGGACTACGACCGCTATGCCCCGGAGGAGCCGACGGGGCTTGGGTGGTCGAATGATGTCGATACGGGGGGTGATGAGTTTAATGTCCCTTCTGCCTATGTCCAGCCTATGCGCGGTGCTTATTTGTTTTTTGAGAGACCGAACAATCCATCTTTGCATACCGTATTAAGGTTCAAGCGTGAAATCAATAATGATCCGCCGCCGGGGCATCGGGGCGCCAGTCTGGGGACCAGTGTTCCTGGCCATAGCGGGATGACCTTTAGCTTACCTTTCATGGTGGTGAAGGAAGAAAGCGATAAACGGCAAGCCCGTTACGGGTTTACCTGGCGAGGAATCAAGCGCGAACACGACCGGTTTTACTCCATCGGCGGAGGGGAATACCTGATCGTGGACCTCGACACCAACGAAGTCCTGGCGGTGAAGCGCCGTTTCAAGCTGAGTGGCCGTGACGTTAATACGACATCCCATATTTGGTGGGGCAATGCGAGGCCATGTGATAGCGAGGTTACCTGGAAAAAGTTCGGTTCACCTTCCATGGATACGATAAACCAATTTGTAAATCGAGTATTGAAACCAATTCAAGGCCTTAACGACAGATACATTCCTGAGCAATACAAACAAGTGATGGGAGGGAAAAGCAAATGACGACGCAAATTCGTGCTTGGTTGGATAACGCTGTTTTGCAGTCTGTGGCCGAATCATATCTCGACCTGAAAGACGAGCTTGGCCTTAGGGATGTGCTTAAGCAAGGTGTCAATCATCCTATCAAAAATAGGGACGGAAAAGGCGCCACCCGCCTGACCGAAAAACAAATCGACTGGTTCGAGCAGAACTACGAAATCATCACCCACTACCCCAACGACCCCAGCGGATTCTCCGCCACCCTGTTCAAGAACAAGGCCACCGGCGCCTACACCCTCTCCTTCCGCAGCACCGAATACGAACTCCAAGCCAAAGGCGGCGACTGGGAACGGGACGGGGCCAATGGCGCCGATGGCGTCATCAAGACCGACGGCATGGCCCTGGCGCAGCTCTCCGCCATGGAAACCTTCTATGCCAACCTCCAGCAAGGCAAGGTAAAGGACGCCAATGGCAACTGGGTAGCCAACGCCGATGCCCAGAGCTTTGCCAACGACCTGGCGGGCGGCAAGCCCCTGAACGTCACCGGCTACTCCCTGGGCGCCCACATGGCGACCTCCTTCACCCTCCTGCACTGGGACGAAGTCACGCAAGCCTACGCCTACAACGCCGCCGGAGCGGGGGTGGCGGGCAGCCATGGGGAAACGAGAGCGGAGCTTGCCCGAGGGAAACACCCGTCGAACGACGAAGAACCGTGGGAGGCCGTCGCATGAGCCGCCGGATATTTGGTGTTCTCCTCCTACTGGCCATAAGCGGCTGCATGGAAGGCAGCGAGCGTGGCTGGGACATCCCCACCGCCCCCCAGGAAAAAGCCGCCTATGACTACGCCCACCGCCTCAAGCTACCCGACAGCGTCCCCCAGCCTGTGCCGTTCAACTTCTGGAAGGCCCGCCTCAAAGCCCTATGGCCGTGGAACCCCAACGTCTCGGAACAATACTTCGACCACCTGTGCAAGACCGAAGCCGGGGAATACATCTTCAAGACGGTGGAGAACGTGGAGGGGGTGTTTCAGATGCGGCCCAGCAGCGTCCGTTTCCAGAGCGGCCTGGACCTTGAGCGCTACCGCATGGAGGCGCCGATCATGATGCAGGCGGTTGATTATGACAACTGGGGCAGCCACGGGAATTTCCATTCGGGCCGGTATTTCGTTCAGCCCATGATGGGGCAGTATTTGTTTCTGGAGCAGCCCAAACCGGAAAATACCAACAAAATCGTTCGATTGGTTCGGCGAGTCAGCGATGATCCGCCAGCGGCCTATCGAAATGGTTACCCGACTGGGGAATTAATCGACGGCAATCCATCCAACTTTAGGGTGCCTTTTATGGTGGTCCTCGAAGAGGGTACGAGCCGTCACACGCGCTACGGGTTTACTTGGCGCGGAATCAAACGCGACCGCGATCGTGAGCATGGAATCGGCGGCGGCGAGTATCTCACGGTGGACCTGGAAACCAACGAAGTGTTGGGCGTGAAGCGCAGCTTCGTCCGCAGCGGTTACTACGAAGGTTCACCCACACGGGTCTTGTGGAGCAGTGCCCGTCCCTGTGACGGTGATTTATGGGCTTACCAGCAGCCGGTGGAGAAGGTGCTAAAGCCCATTCCCGGTATCAACGACCAGTACATTCCTGAGCAATACAAACAAGCAATGGGAGGAAATGCAAAATGACGACGCAAATTCGTGCTTGGCTGGACAACGCTGTTCTGCAATCTGTGGCGGAATCTTACCTACATATGCTTCGCGGCTTTGGCGGAAGTCGCAACCTTGATGAAATACTTAAGGCGGGTGTCAATAACCTTGACCTGAACCCTGATGGTAAAGGGGCCACCCGCTTAACTGACACCCAGATTGCCTGGTTTCAACAAAACTACGACATCGTCACCCACTACCCCAACGACCCCAGCGGTTTCTCCGCCGCCCTGTTCAGGAACAGGACCACCGGCGCCTACACCCTCTCCTTCCGCAGCACCGAATACGAACTCCAAGCCAAAGGCGGCGACTGGGAACGGGACGGGGCCAATGGCGCCGACGGTGTCATCAAGACCGACGGCATGGCCCTGGCGCAACTCTCCGCCATGGAAACCTTCTATGCCAACCTCCAGCAAGGCAAGGTAAAGGACGCCAATGGCAACTGGGTAGCCAACGCCGATGCCCAGAGCTTTGCCAACGACCTGGCGGGCGGCAAGCCCCTGAACGTCACCGGCTACTCCCTGGGCGCCCACATGGCGACCTCCTTCACCCTCCTGCACTGGGACGAAGTCACGCAAGCCTACGCCTACAACGCCGCCGGGGTGGGGGTGGCGGGCAGCCATGAGGTAGCGGGGGCGCAACTGGCGAGCCTGGTTAATCTTTACAACCAAATGATGGCGTGGGACGGGGAAACCCCTGCGGCGTGGCAAACGCAGCTCCCATCCGGTTGGACGGAAGAGGAAATGCTGAAACTGAAGCTCGCCGCCCATTTTACTCCCGGTACCCCGACCGACCAGAACCTCTACAGCACCACCAAACATGCAGCAGTGATGGACATCCTGAAGCACGGCATGGCCGCGGGCTGGGACATGGGCCTGGAAAGCCTCCTGGACGCCGCCAATAACTGGCTCAAGAGCAGCGGCAGCGGCGTCCTGGGGAAGGACAACGACGCGTTTTCCAGCGACTTGCACACAGTGGGCGGATGGGACCAGAAAATCACCCAGGTTTATGGCAACGGGGAGTTTTTCGACCCGGAATTCGTGGCCAACAGCGGCTACCATGCGGCGGCCAACGGAGTGTGGATCGAGGACTTGCCCGCCTCCCGGGGGCTGGGCATCGCCGAACTGACTTGGGGATTGGGGGATACCCAGACGTTCCGCGACCTGGTGGGGGATTTCGGCGAAACCCACAGCATCACGCCCTTGATCGACTCGCTGACGGTGCTGGACCTGCTGCAGAGTCTCGACCCCAATCTCGGCATGGAGACCTACACCCAGGTCATGAAGGCCATGGCCAACTCCACCAACGAGATTTTCGGCGGCTTTGCGGGCAAGGTGGGGGAACTGCTGTCCCAGGCACCGGCCCTCGACACGGCGTCGGCCCTGCTCAAGGCGATGCTCAATGACAACATCTATGATGCGGATGCCCTGGAGAACATGGTCAACGCCCTGTCGCGCCTGTTCCTCGGCGACGACCATGATCCCGGCCTGACCCCCGACACCAGCGTGGCCAATGGCTATGCCAATTTGGACAAGCGCAATGCGCTGCATGACGCCATTAAGTCCATCCAAAACACCGTGGCATATCAATTGGCCACCCAGTTCGCCGGAGTGGGAGGCGGAATCGTCTCCCTCGCCGCCCTCAGCCGGGACGCCCTGGCGAGCAAGGCCGGCCAGGACGATGCCGAAGGCATGGCCTACCGCTACGCCCTGAAGCAGCTCAACCCCTTTGCCGTCGTGGGAGAAGCAACCCTTTACGACGGGCACAACGCTGATGGCGAACTGGACCTTTACGACCCCGCCACCGGCGAAGGCAACCTGAGCGAACTCTACCTGCAAGACCGGGCCGCCATGCTGGCCTGGAAACTCAACTTCGACAGTGGCAAGCGGGACAGCGACGACCTGTGGACCCTCGGCGACAAGCCCTACAGCGAAGACTGGGATGCCTGGTGGCTGGGGAAGGTGCAGGGGGACTGGAAATTCATCGACAACGGCAAGACGGTGAACGGCCAGCCCTTGGAACTGAATATCGACGGGTTGATGGGGGAGGCCCACACCATTGCCTTCGGCAAAGACCATGACGCCGACCTGCTGGCGGGAGGCGACAACGCAGACCACCTCTACAGCGGAGGCGGAGACGACATCATCCAAGGCAACGGCGGCAACGACCACCTGGAAGGGGGCCTGGGCCTGGACGAACTGCAAGGGGGCGCCGGCAACGACACGCTTATCGGCGGCGCAGGCGCCGACTATCTCACCGGCGGCAAAGACAGCGACACCCTCCAGGGCGGCCTGGGCAACGACAGCTACATCTTTAGTTCCGGCGACGGCTGGGACTGGATAGACGACGCCGACGGCCAAGGCACGATCAAATACGACAGCACCCCCCTCACCGGCGGCAAAAAGGTCGCCGACAACATCTGGCAAAGCGACGACCGGCACTACACCTACAGCCTCTACGACCGCACCGAAAACGGCCAGACCTTCAAAGTGCTCTCCATCCAAGGCCCCTCCGGCGGCATGTGGGTCAAGCACTGGAAAGACGGCCAACTGGGCATCACCCTCGAAGACGCCCCTGCTACCACCCCGCCCGCACCCTCCACCCTAACCGGCGAAACCCGGAAAACCGCCTACTACGACCAGGACCACACCGTCATCGACGCCCAGGGCCAAGGGCCGCTGGAAATCACCGCCGTGGGCGACCAGGGCGAAGTGTGGGGCAGCGGCATTTTGAAGGGCAACGAATTCGCCAACTACCTGCACAACGGCGAAGGCGACGACCAACTCTACGGCGAAGGGGGGCGCGACGTTCTCATCGCCACCACCGGCAACGACCGGCTCTACGGCGGGCTGGGGGACGATGCCATTCGTGGCACGGATGGCGCGGGCGTCTTGGTTGCCGGAGAGGGCGGTCAAGCATATGGCGAAGTGAATAGCGGAATGTTATGGAAGGAGGCAGCCTAAATGCTCTTCATAACGGTGTTGTTCTTTTTTCTGGTTTATCTGGTTATCTCGGTTGCAATAGTCACGTTGGCAGCGAAGTGGGCCAAGCGGCACAAGCGTAGCCCTTGGCGCTGGGGCGGGGCGGCAGCCTTGGGAATGTATTTGCTGGTGTTTTGGGACCACATTCCGATCTTAATTCTGCACAAGTATTACTGCGCCACAAAAGCGGGATTCTGGGTCTACAAAACTCCTGGGCAGTGGAAGAAAGAAAATCCGGGGGTGGCAGAAACGTTAACGTGGAAGGAACTATCTGATGGTTATGCCAAGGCAGATGGTACACATGGTTTCTATTTGAATGAACGATTTATTTGGGAGTCTAGGAAAATACAAGATTTTTCTTGGTTTCCCGTTGTTATCCATGACGATTTAATCATCGATAAGAAAAATAACGAGGTATTGGCTAAGAAAGTTAGCGTTGGTGCTGGCTATGGAAGCATGGGGGTCGGCGGCGATTGGAGGGCAATGAAGTTTTGGCTTTCATTAGAGCCATGTACAGCGGGTGAAGCAGAATTCATCAACTTTAAGAATGCGGTCAAGAAACAGGGAGAGGGAAAATGACAGATTCGGCCAAACTATTTGAAACGGCACAACTAGCAGAGGCGAGCTACTCTTTACTTGATTCAAGCACATATGGGGATGCGGAGGCCCTTAAAAACCGCCTTCTCAAAGCCAATAAGGACAGCTACAAAGGTGAGTTTAGCGACGCCCAAGCCACCGAATTCGTAAAACACTGGAGTGTCACCACCCACCAGCAGGACACCGACAGCGGCTACTCCTCGACATTATTCCAGAACAAGGATGATGGCCGGTATGTCTTGGCATTCCGGGGTACAGCCCAGCCGTGGGAAGATTTAGCGGGCGCCGATGGCGGAGACATCGTCCTGGACGGCTTGGCGATTGACCAGATCGTAGATCTCTACAACGAATGGAAACGGATCACCAGCACCGGGAGCTACCAAGCCGTCAAGCTGGTCACGCTGGACACGGAAACCGCCTTGTTGGCGGCTGGAGGTTCCACCTATCGCGACTATTTGGCTACTCGCTCGGACATTGTCATCGACTACCCCAGCGGCACGGTAAAAAAGATTGAATTCCAGGACTCCAGTACTCTTTTCAGCGACGAACGCCGAACCGGCCTTGGCCTGAAAGACCAAATCGCCCAGAAAGGGCTCACCGTCACCGGGCATTCCCTGGGCGGCCACCTGGCCGCCGCTTTCACGCGCCTGTTCGCCGAAGCAGGCGCAGATGCCGTCACGGCATGCTAAAGGGGTCAGCTTCGAATAATTTTTCCAAAGGAGGCGACGAAATGAAAGATTTCAGGAAAAAGTAATCCGAAGCTGACCCCTTTGATTTCCGTTGGGGGGGAAGGGCGAGGAGCGAGAAGCTGAACAGGGGAGTGAGGAAAAATAAAGTGAGGCGGGCCATTTTGATTCTTTAGGGGTGACACCGGGTACGGTGGCGTGGGCAACGAAATTCAATGGAGGATGGCGGCATGAGTCTAATTTTCATGGTTTTTTACTGGGTTGCGATTCCGGTTATTGTTTTGCTGGCCGCTCGTTGGGCATTGCGTCGGGTAAAGACGTCTTCTCTCAAAGTGATGGTCGTAATTGTGGCTGCGGCGGGCTTTCTGGGTTGGTTCTGGCTGGTCGCTGGAGAAAAGCTATGGCTTGACCACAAGGTGCGGGAGCTTTGTGCTGTGGATGGCGGGGTCAGGGTTTATGAGACGGTGATGCTTCCCCGGGAGAAGTTTAATCAGTGGAGGCAGCCAAATTTCTACAGCCCTACTCAGGGAGAGGACGCGTTGGGGCCTGAGTATGTCTTTAAGGAAGAAAGCCCTGATTTTGAGAACAAGGATGCGAAGGCATTCCGATATCACTACAAAGTGATACGTCGTTCAGACCAAAAAGTTCTAGGTGAGACAACCTCGTACGAAAGACGCGGGGGTGACCTCCCCGGCCCTTGGCAACCTTCCAGTTTTACCTGCCCAGCAATAAAAGAAGCCGGCCCCAATGCTTTACTCATGAAAGTTTTTGTTCCATCAAACTAAGGAGTGATGAGAATGAACCAGATTGTGGAATACTTCAAACAGGCTGAACTTGCACTTGCAGCTTATGGCGACCTCGCTCCTGGAGTTCCGGATATCCAGGCTCTGAAGAGTAAAGACGTCGGCATGACCACCACCCAAGCCACCGATTTTGCCTCCAACTGGACTGTCATAGGCACCCCCTACAACGATACCGCCACTGGCGTCTATGCCGCCGTTTTTCAGGATGCCGCCGGTAACAAAACCCTCGCCATCCGCGGCACGCAGGGAGCGACTGACTTCCTTGCCGACTATCTCATTCTGAACGGCACCCCCTCCGAACTCAACCCTCAATACCAGTCGCTTAAGGCCAAGGTCACGCAATGGCTGGGGGATGGCACACTGACGCCGGGTTTCGCTGTCACCGGCCACTCCCTGGGCGGCTACCTCGCGGCCGGGCTGGTCGCCGATTTCGACGCCAGCATCAATCACGCCTACCTCTACAACGCACCCGGTAACAACAGCACGGTGTCGCAGATATTGCAGGCACTGGGCATTGCCGCAACGCCCGATGCCGCAAAAATCACCAGCCTCCGTGCCGATGCAGGCATTTCCCCCATCGCCGCACTGGGTAATGACTTCTCCCCACCCATTCCCGTTGCTATTGAAAACCAGCTCGACCCGAGCCTCTTGCTTACCGCACCTGCCGCCCTCAACCACAGCCAACAAGTCCTCACTGACGCCCTGGCTGTCTATGCCCTGTTCGCCGAACTCTCTCCGACACTCACCGTCGATCAGATCGGCTCGATACTGAAAGCCGACTCCAACCAAAATGCCCTAACCCTGGAATCGGCGGTACAGGCGCTCACTAAGCTCTACCTCCCGAGCACCCGCGACATCCCCCGAGAAAACCGTGACGCACTGTACACGGTCATTTATGACCTTCAACAGAACACCCTATTTCAGCAAGACGCCGGGCTAGTGCAGGTGCAATCCCTGACGGGCCTCACTCGTGCCACCCTTGTGGCCCAAGCTCAAACCGATATTGCCTACCGCTACGCCCTAAAAGAACTCAACCCCTTCGCAATCACTGGCGATGATGCCCTTTATGCAGCCCACAACGCCAATGGCGAACTGGACCTCTACGACCCTGCCACCGGAACCGGCACCCTCACCGACCTCTACCTCCAAGACCGGGCCGCCTTCCTGACCTGGGCGAATAAAGCCAATACGGAAGACAAGACCACCCTACGCGGCCCCAACGGCCCCGAGAACTGGCAATTCACCGACCAAGCCAAAAACTACACCCTCAACGTCGCCGGCCAAGTGCTCGGCTTCGACAGCCAGAACCCCTATCGCAAAGCCATCTTCGACGGCGACACCGCCGGCTGGGTGGAAGGCGGAACCGAAGGCGACCACCTCTACGGCGGCGGCGGAGACGACATCGTCCAAGGCAACGGCGGCAACGATTACCTGGAAGGAGGCCTGGGCCTGGACGAACTGCAAGGCGGCACCGGCAACGACACCCTCATCGGCGGCGCAGGCGCCGACTACCTCACCGGCGGCAAAGACAGCGACACCCTCCTGGGCGGCCTGGGCAACGACACCTACATCTTCGCCAGCGACGACGGCTGGGACTGGATAGACGACGCCGACGGCCAGGGCGCGATCAAATACGACAACACCCCCCTCACCGGCGGGAAAAAGATTGCCGACAACATCTGGCAAAGCGACGACCGGAAATACACCTACAGCCTCTACGACCGCACCGAAAACGGCCAGGCCTTCAAAGTCCTTTCCATCCAAGGCCCCTCCGGCGGCATGTGGGTCAAGCACTGGCAAGACGGCCAACTGGGCATCACCCTCGAAGACGCTACCGCCAGCACTCCGCCTTCGCCCTTCACCCTCACCGGCGAAGTCAAACAGACCGCCTACTACGACCAGGACCACACCGTCATCGACGCCCAGGGCCAAGGACCGCTGGAAATTGCCGCCGTGGGCGACCAAGGGGAAGTGTGGGGCAGCGGCGTTTTGAAGGGCAACGAATTCGCCAACTACCTGCACAACGGCGAAGGCGACGACCAACTCTACGGCGAAGGGGGGCGCGACGTTCTCATCGCCACCACCGGCAACGACCGGCTCTACGGCGGGCTGGGGGACGATGCCATTCGTGGCACGGATGGCGCGGGCGTCTTGG
>DDYH01000038.1 GCA_002347615.1 Gallionellaceae bacterium UBA2239
ACGAAAAACCGAGGGAACCTCAATGTATTGGTTGATGACCTCCCAATGCTTGACGAAGTCATCCGCTTGAGTAGAGGAAAAACCCACCTCTTCAAGGGCACCCTTGGGGTTATTTGAAAATGCGGTAAAATTCGCATATGCGGCCTCAGCCAATTGTGCTTGTTGAAACAGGTCCTGAATCGCGCTCATTTTTCCGCTCCCTTAAACTGATTCATGAAATTACCTCTTTCAATTGCTTTATCACGCCCGCCAATACAGCCTCTACTGTCCAGCCAAAATTTCCATCCTGACCATCCTGCTTGTCGTTTCTGTTGTGATGTTGAGAAATCCACATATCGAGCCAAAATTTCATTGGTCTTTGTGTCTATGAGAGCATCCTCTCGCAACCACCGATGAAGAAAGAGCGGCCCACGATGTTTCATGGCCATTCTAAAGCGCTCATTTAACTGATAACCTGACGACCCATCAGGCTTCTTATACTCGACAAACATTAATTTTCTTTTCACATCGTACCGAGCATCTAAAGTAGTCCCATCAAGTAATAGATATTTACTATCTTCAGGGCTCCAGGGGTCAGATTTGACGCGATACTCTTCGGAAGGAAGGTGGCTCATAGCCAACCTCTCCATCACCCCGGGATTCTCCACCTTCCACTGGTCCAGCGTCTTATAAACCCAGAAGCCCGATTCCGTAGCGCAGTAGTATTGGTGAACCGCCACCGTCGGCAGCCAGTCCCAGAACACCAGGCTATACATCAGAAATGCCGCGCCCCAGCCCCAGCGCTTGGCGCTCCTGCCGTTTTCCTGTGCATAACGAATTGCCCGACGCACCACGCCAATCGAAATCAGCAGGTACACCCCAAACGCCAATAAATATGCCAGCCCGAACATTACGCGGCCCTCCTCAGTAATTGAGCGGTGTTGTTGTAGTACGCATCGTTGTCCACGCCGCCCGAAAGGGCGTCGTCCCCCAGCCCGCCGTAGAGCCGGTCGTTGCCGGTGGTGGCGATGAGAACGTCGCGCCCCCCTTCGCCGTAGAGTTGGTCGTCGCCTTCGCCGTTGTGCAGGTAGTTGGCGAATTCGTTGCCCTTCAAAATGCCGCTGCCCCACACTTCGCCCTGGTCGCCCACGGCGGTGATCTCCAGCGGCCCTTGGCCCCGGGCGTCGATGACGGTGTGGTCTTGGTCGTAGTAGCTTGTCTTTTTGACGACGCCGGGGACGGCGGCGGGTGCGGGTGGCGTTGTGGCGGGGGTGTCTTCGAGGGTGATGCCCAGTTGGCCGTCTTGCCAGTGCTTGACCCACATGCCGCCGGAGGGGCCTTGGATGGAGAGCACTTTGAAGGTCTGGCCGTTTTCGGTGCGGTCGTAGAGGCTGTAGGTGTATTGCCGGTCGTCGCTTTGCCAGATGTTGTCGGCGACCTTTTTGCCGCCGGTGAGGGGGGTGCTGTCGTATTTGATCGTGCCTTGGCCGTCGGCGTCGTCTATCCAGTCCCAGCCGTCGCCGGAACTAAAGATGTAGCTGTCGTTGCCCAGGCCGCCCTGGAGGATGTCGCTGTCTTTGCCGCCGGTGAGGTAGTCGGCGCCTGCGCCGCCGAGGAGGGTGTCGTTGCCGGCGCCCCCTTGCAGTTCGTCCAGGCCCAGGCCTCCTTCCAGGTGGTCGTTGCCGCCGTTGCCTTGGATGATATCGTCTCCGCCGGCGCCGTAGAGGTGGTCGCCTTCGGTTCCGCCTTCCACCCAGCCGGCGGTGTCGCCGTCGAAGATGGCTTTGCGATAGGGGTTCTGGCTGTCGAAGCCGAGCACTTGGCCGGCGACGTTGAGGGTGTAGTTTTTGGCTTGGTCGGTGAATTGCCAGTTCTCGGGGCCGTTGGGGCCGCGCAGTTGGGTCTTGTCTTCGGTGTTGGCTTGGTTGGCCCACGTCAGGAAGGCGGCTCGGTCTTGGAGATAAGCATCGGTGAGGGTGCCGGTTCCGGTGGTGGGGTCGTAGAGGTCCAGTTCGCCATTGGCGTTGTGGGGGGCGTAGAGGGCGTCGTCGCCGGTGAGGGCGAAGGGGTTGAGTTCTTTTAGGGCGTAGCGGTAGGCGAGGGCGGTCTGGGCCTGGGCGACTAGGGTGTCGCGGGATGTACTTACCAAGGATTCGATATGAAGCATTCCCGATGCCTGCTGAAAAGCAACGCTGTCCTTAATGGCCTGGATGCGCGTGTAGAGGGCGTCCCGGTCGTCAATCGCGGTGATGGGATTGCCTGCTTTGAACAGTTTCCCCAGGGCGTCCACGAGGTTTTCCAGGGAGCGGTTTGGCGCGGTTTCAATCTCGGTAACCGAAGCGCCGTCATCCGGGCTCGCCGCATAGAATAGGGGCTTGAGCGCCAGCAACGCTTCCTGTGGGCTCTTGGCCTGTAAGCCGCCATCCAGCCGGATGAGAAGGTCGTATACCGCCAAGCTATTGGTCATCTGGCCTGCACCGTGTCCCAAGGTGGTGCCCGATGTCACTTCCGTGTGTTCGATATAAACGGCTTCATGGCCACCTTGCTGAAATAGCCCGAGCGTGCCGTTCTGGGTGACGAACTCGGGATAGCGCTCGCCGTAGAGGTTCACGATCTTGCTGGCGTCGAATGCGGCCGCGCCTTCCAACCTGCCGAATAGATTGCGGATATTGGTTTCGGCGAACCCTCCCAGTCCCGGCACCCAGCCGGTGGCAAAGCCGGCGCCGTTGATGGTGACGGCATCTGCGCCTGCTTCGGCGAACAGGCGCGTGAAAGCGGCGGCCAGATGGCCGCCCAGGGAATGGCCGGTGACGGTGAGCCCTTTCTGGGCGATTTGGTCTTTCAGGCCAAGGCCGGTTCGGCGTTCGTCGCTGAAAAGAGTACTGGAGTCCTGGAATTCGATCTTTTTGACTGTGCCGCTGGGGTAGTCGATGATGATGTCGGTACGGGTGGCAAGGTAGGCACGGTAGACTGCACCACCTGCTGCCAGTAAGGCAGTTTCCGTTTCCAGCGTGACCAGCTTGGCCGCCTGATAGCTCCCGGTGCTGGTTATCCGTTTCCATTCGTTGTAGAGGTCGACGATCTGGTCGAGAGCGAGGCCATCGGTGACGATGTCTGCTCCGTCGGCGACAGCAAGGTCTTGCCACCCGGCTGTGCCGCGGAACGCCAAGACGTATCGGCCGTCGTCCTTGTTTTGGAATAGCGTTGAGGAGTAGCCGCTGTCGGTGTCCTGCTGGTGGGTAGTTACGCTCCAGTGTTTTACGAATTCGGTGGCTTGGGCAGAAGAGAATTCGCCGTTGAAGTCCCCTTTTCTTTCTGCCTTCAATGCCTCAACTAATGACCCCTCGCTATAGTCCGGCAGTTTGTCAAAAAGAACATAGCTAGCCTCGGCGAGTTGCGCAAAATTAAATACGTCGGTAGTTTTCATTTCGTACCCCTCCCAAAGTTTTCAAACCCCTTACGCGGATTAACTTTCGGCACACATGAATCAGCATGAACCCAGAACTTCCAATTGTCTTTATCCCCCCCAACAGATAGGCTCCCATACCCGGAACCCACACTCACACGCTTGTTCATGGCTTCATCCCGCCCCGTGTCTATCACACTATCTGTAGAAATAGTTATGGGCAGGATGGGGTGATGCCACTGGCGGGTTTCGTAAATGAAGCGTTCATTGAGTATGTAACCAAACGTCCCATCCGGCCTTTTAAAGGTGGTCGGGAGTTCCTTCCTCGTCAACGTTTCCCCCACTCCTGGATTTTCTTTCTTCCACTGCTCAGGCGTTTTGTAGACCCAGAATCCCGCTTTCGTGGCGCAGTAATACTTGTGCAGAATTAAGGTCGGAATGTGGTCCCAAAACACCAGCAAATACATTCCCAAGGCTGCCGCCCCGCCCCAGCGCCAAGGGCTACGCTTGTGCCGCTTGGCCCACTTCGCTGCCAACGTGACTATTGCAACCGAGATAACCAGATAAACCAGAAAAAAGAACAACACCGCGATGAAGAGCATTTAGGCTGCCTCCTTCCATAACATTCCGCTATTCACTTCGCCATATGCTTGGCCGCCGTCTCCGGCAACCAGGACGCCCTCGCCGTCCGTGCCGCGAAGAGCGTCGTCCCCAGACCGCCGTATAACCATCAAAGGCATCAAAGGGGTCAGCTTCGCTTTACTTTTCATATCCAATCTCCCTTTCAGAATCCAAAATCCGTTTGTGTTCCATCAGCACCTTCAGCCTCTCTTTCTCGGGCTGGGCGCCCTCTCCTTGCCTGGGTTCGCCTGACTCCCGCCGCGGCACATATCGCTTCACTGAATCGCGTATCGCCCAGTGGCTGCCCTTGCGATAGGGCTAACCGGAGGTCCGCCAGTGCTTCGTCATCCAGTTGGCTGCGGAACAGGGTTCGATAGATGGTTTGGCCGTCCGCTCCGATGAGTTGGGCGCTGAGGCCGATGGTTTCGGCGGCGCCGATGTCGGCTTTGGCCCACAGGCCGAAGCTGGCTTGGCGTTCCCCTTCGGGGATGAGGAGGGTGAAGCTGCCGTCGGCTCCTAAGGGTATCTGGCTGGCGTCGTTGAGGAGGGCGAATTTGGCGGCGGCGCTGCCGGTGAGGTGGAGGGTTTTGTTATCGTTGACATGGGGAATTAATTTCCCTAGCATTCGGAACATGCCTCGCGTCAAAACCTTTTCCGGTTTCGCCCTCTGGCTGTATGCCAAGGAACGGCATCGCTTGCCCCATGTCCATATCGAGGCACCGGGTTTGCGTGCCACGCTGGATATCGAGACGGGCAAGGTGCTGGTTGGTTTTGCCCCGGACGACATGGTGCGCGAGGCCCGTGCATACATCTCGGAGAACCGGGCCGCGCTGCTCGCAAAATGGAAGGAGTTGAACCCGTGAACAAGCCTGTTCTGATTACCGCTGTCGCCGTCGTTGAGCCTGGCGTCCTTGAGATTTCTTTTGACGGCAAAAAGCCGTTTCGCGTCGATTTGCGGCGGGATATCACCGAGTACCCTGCCCTTGCTCCCCTTTCCGATCCCGCTTTGTTCGCCACAGCCCATGCGGATGAGTTCGGCCACGCGGTGCGCTGGAACGACGACATCGATCTTGGCGCCGATGCGCTCTGGATGGAGGCCCATGTCCAGGCCGGGCTGGCGGTGCGCTTTGAGGAGTTCGATGCCTGGCGCAAGCGGAACGGCCTGTCCCTGACGGACATTGCCAACATTCTTGGAGTCAGCCGCCGCACGGCAACAAATTATGCAAGCGGCTTCCATTTGATCCCGAAGATCGTCGGTTTGGCCATGATCGGCTGGGAAACCCTCAAGGCTCGCAAGGCAGCCTGAGGCCATCGCGGCTCGGCTTTCCTTCCTGCCCGCCGTCATTTTTCGTCCTCCGCCGGCACATCGTTCTTCTCCTCCCCCTTCCCCCCCAACATCACCACCTCATCCACCTTCAGCCCCTTGGGCAGCTGGTGGGTAATGAACAGCATCCCCACCTTGCCCCGCAGCTTGTTCACGGTCTGGGCGAAGTGCTCGGCGGTGTGCTGGTCCAGGTTGCTGGTGGCTTCGTCGAAGATGAGGATTTTGGGTTGCTTGAGCAGCGCCCTTGCGATGGCCAGGCGCTGCTTCTGGCCGCCGGAGAGGCCGGAGCCGTGTTCGCCGATGGGGGTCTGGTAGCCCTGGGGGAGCTTGTCGATGACGTCGTGGATTTCCGCCATGGAGCAGGCTTCGACGATCTGGGGGAAGCTGGCGTGGGGGTTGGCCATGAGGAGGTTGTCGTAGAGGGTGCCGGAGAAGAGGTAGGTTTCCTGGGGGACGACGCCGAAGTAGGCTCTTAGCTCGTTGGCGGCCAGGTGGCGGATGTCCCGGCCGTCGAGGAGGATGCGGCCCTCAAGGGGGGTGTAGAAGCCTTGCAGGAGCTTGGCGAGGGTGCTCTTGCCGGAACCGGAAGGGCCCATCATCACCACGCAGTGGCCGGGGAGGAGGTCGAGGCTCAGGTTGCGGTAGAGCCAGGGCAGGTCGTCGCCGTAGCGGAAGGCGATGCCTTCGATCTCCACCTTGCCGGCCGCGCCGGGGGCGCGGGAGGGCAGCAGGGTGTAAGGCTCGGTGGGGGCGGACATGACGTCCCCGAGGCGCTTGATGGAGATGGAGGCCTGCTGGAATTCCTGCCACAGGCCCACCAGGCGCATCACCGGGCCGGACAGCCGCCCGGAGAACATCTGGAAGGCGACCAGCATGCCGATGGTGAAGTCGGTGTCGTGCATGACGATCCAGGCGCCGACGCAGAGGATGGCGAGGGTCTGGATCTGGTCCAGGGAATTGGCGGCGGTGTTGTAGGTGTTGGACAGCTGCCGGGTGTTGAAGCCGGCGGCCAGGGCTTCGGCCAGGTAGTCGCCGTATTTGGCCTTGAGCTGGGGTTCCATCTGGAGGGATTTGACGGTTTCCATGCCGCTCACGTATTCGGTGACGAAGGCCTGGTTGCGGGCGCCCACCAGGAACTGCTTGTTGAGCCGTTCCCGGAACAAGGGGGTGACGATGAAGCTCAAGCCGGCGATGAGGGTGAGGATGGCGAGGGAGATGAGGGTGAGCTTCCAGCTGTAGTAGAACATCACCGCCAGGAAGATGACCAGGAAGGGCAGGTCGAGGAGCAGGGAGACGGCGGTGCCGGTGATGAATTCCCGGATGGTTTCCACCCCCTGGAGGCGGGCGACGACGGTGCCGGTGGGACGGCGCTCGAAGTAGCGGGGCGGGAGGTGGACCAGGTGGTCGAAGACCCGGGTGCCGAGGACGGCGTCGATGCGGTTGCCGGTGTGGAGCACGAGGTATTGGCGCACCCAGGTCATGACGGCGGTGAAGACCATGAAGGCCAGGAGGGCGAGGGCGATGACCACCAGGGTGCTTTGGGTGTGGTGGACGACGACCTTGTCGATGATGACCTGGGTGAAGAGCGGGGTGGCGAGACCCACCAGCTGGATGGCGAGGGAGGCGGCGAGGGCTTCCTTCCACAGCTTCTTGTGCTTGAGGAG
>DDYH01000031.1 GCA_002347615.1 Gallionellaceae bacterium UBA2239
GCGTC
Source organism: Gallionellaceae bacterium UBA2239 (assembly GCA_002347615.1). Taxonomy (GTDB): domain Bacteria; phylum Pseudomonadota; class Gammaproteobacteria; order Burkholderiales; family UBA9220; genus UBA2239. Next base: position 6 of record DDYH01000031.1, read on the forward strand.
CTAATGGATAATCTGGGGTTAATGCTGTTTACACTCCATTGGTTGTAAATGTAATATACAAACGTTGGGCTGTTAACATGATTTACATCTTAAAGTTTGTATCTCGGCGGGACTCTCGAACGGAGGCAAAAGTGGTTTACCCCATCAAGACCCTCAGCCAGCTCCCCCTGGTCCTCAAGGGGTTTCGCAAGGAAAAGGGGCTGACCCAGGCAGCCGTGGCCGAAAGGCTGGGAATCACCCAGCAAAGTTATGCCCGCTTCGAAGCCAATCCCGCGACGGCGACCCTGGCGCGGCTTTTCACGGTGCTGCGCATGCTGGATGTTGAAATTTCGCTGGATCAGACCTCTCCTGCCGCTCCTTCCGCCAAGGCGGCCACTAGTCGCCCTTCCACGGCCATCGCTGCCCCGACAGGCAAGAAAGAAGCTTGGTAGCCATGGGGCGCCGGGCAAAGACGCAAAGGCTGAACATCTGGATGAACGGCATTCCCGTCGGCTATTGGGAAACCACCCGGCAAGGCCAGCGCCTGGGTTATTTCGACGAATGGCTCACGGACGAACAGTCCCGTCCCTTGTCCTTATCACTCCCCTTCCTGCCGGGCAATGCACCCTACCAGGGGCAGATCGTTACCGACTATTTCGACAACCTTCTGCCCGACAACGACGCCATTCGCCGTCGTCTGGCGCAGCGTCACCACGCCGGCGGAACGGACGCCTTTCAACTACTGGCGAAACTGGGCCGGGACTGCGTGGGCGCAATCCAACTCCTCCCCGAAGACGAGGCGCCATGGGACGTATATGAAATCAACGGCAAGGAGCTGGACACCGCCGGGGTCGCCCAGCGATTACGCAATACCCCATCGGCTCAAGCCCTGGGGCAAGCCGACCACGACGCGGACCTGAGGCTGTCCATCGCCGGGGCGCAGGAGAAAACCGCCCTGCTGCGCCACGAGGGCCAATGGCTTCTTCCCCTTGGCAGTACCCCGACAACGCACATCTTCAAACTGCCCCTGGGCCTGGTCGGCCATATGCAGGCCGACATGCGCACCTCGGTGGAGAACGAATGGCTGTGTTCCAAAATCATGGAGGCCTACGGAATCCCCATTGCCCGGTGCGAAATCGGGCATTTCGAGGACCAGAAAGCCCTCGTCGTCGAACGCTTCGACCGCACCCCGTCCAGCGACGGAAGCTGGATCATCCGCCTGCCCCAGGAAGACATGTGCCAGGCAACGGGCACTTCGCCCCTGCGTAAATACCAGCCAGACGGCGGCCCGGGCATCGCCCAGATCATGGAAGTGCTGCTCGGGTCGGACAACGCCGAGCAGGACCGGAACAACTTCTTCAAAGCCCAGGTCGTTTTCTGGGTGCTGGCCGCCACCGATGGCCATGGGAAGAACTTCAGCATCGCCCACCTCCCCGGCGGCCGCTACCGCGCCACGCCGATCTACGACGTGCTTTCGGCCCATCCCGTCATCGGGACAGGAAAGAACCAGATTTTCCCCCAGAAGGCCAAGCTCGCCATGGCCGTGCGGGGAAGCGCCAATCACTACCTGATCGACAAAATCCTGCGCCGGCACTGGATCGCCCAGGCGCAGCAAGTCGGGCTCGGGGCTGCGGCGGCAGAGCGGTTGATCGAGGAAGTCATCGAGGCCACGGAGTCCGTGATCGGCGAAGTGGGCAAGCTGCTGCCGGATCACTTTCCCATGGACATGGCAGAAGCCGTATTCAGCGGCATGAGCAGCCAGGCGGCCAAGCTGGCTGCCGGTCGTTGACGGCTGCAAGCAAATTCGGGGTGGAGCGGGGGTAGGAGAGAACGCTTAACCGATATTCATGCTCCACCACTTCGCCCCCTGCGCTTCCGCCAAGTCCGGCAGGAACCGCGCCAGCCGATTCCAAATACTTATAGCCGCGCCCCGGCGTAGTCGCGGATAATTGCGCATGACCGATACTATCCAGACCTCCCCCCTGCCCGCGGCAAGCGCTGCCGGGCGCTCTTTCGACGAACTGCCGCTGTCGCCGGGCATGAAGGCGATCCTGCGGCAGCTCGAATACCTGGAGATGACGCCCATTCAGGCGGCCAGCCTGCCCATTGCCCTGGCCGGGCACGACCTGATCGCCCAGGCCAAGACCGGCAGCGGCAAGACGGCGGCGTTCGCGCTGGCCTTGCTGTCCAATCTGAACCCCCGGCGCTTTGCCGTGCAAGCCATGGTGCTGTGCCCGACGCGGGAGCTGGCGGACCAGGTGGCCCAGGAAATCCGCCGCCTGGCGCGGTTCGAAGACAACATCAAGATACTTTCCCTGGTCGGCGGCGCCACCATGCGCCCCCAGCGGGCGAGCCTGGAGCACGGCGCCCACATCGTGGTCGGCACCCCGGGCCGCATCATGGACCACCTGGAGCGCGGCAGCCTGAAGCTGGACGCCCTCAACACCCTGGTGCTGGACGAAGCCGACCGCATGCTGGAGATGGGCTTTTACGACCAGATCGCCTACGTGGCGAAGCAGTGCCCCGCCCAGCGCCAGACCTTGCTGTTCTCGGCCACCTATCCCGAAGGAATCGAACGGCTGGCGCGCCACTTCCTGCGCAAGCCCCGGGAAGTGAAGCTGCTGGAACAGCACGAGGGCAGCAAGATACGCCAGCGCTTCTACGAGGTGAGCCACGAGGAGCGCTTGCAGGCCGTGGGCACCCTGCTCAAGCACTACCGCCCGGTCAGCACCCTGGCCTTCTGCAACACCAAGCAGCGCTGCCGCGATCTGGTGGAGGTGCTGCGTGCCCAGGGCTTCCATGCGCTGACCTTGAACGGCGACCTGGAACAGCGGGAACGGGATCAGGTGCTGATCCAGTTCGCCAACCGCAGTTGCTCGGTGCTGGTGGCCACCGACGTGGCGGCGCGGGGCCTGGACATCGCGCAACTGGAAGCGGTCATCAACGTGGACGTCACCCCGGACCCGGAAGTCTACATCCACCGCATCGGCCGCACCGGCCGCGCCGACGAGGACGGCTGGGCCCTGAGCCTGTGCAGCCCGGCCGACAAGCGCCGGATCGCCACCATCGCCCGGATGATGGGCGCCGAACCGGAGTGGCATACCCTCGGCTCCCTGCAAAGCGGCAACGACGCACCCCTGGTGCCGCCCATGGTGACGCTGCTGATGCTGGGCGGGCGCAAGGAGAAAATCCGCCCCGGCGACGTGCTGGGCGCCCTCACCGGCGAAGCGGGGTTCACCCGGGAGCAGGTCGGCAAGATCACGGTGACCGACCAAACCACCTATGTTGCCGTCGCCCGCGACATCGCCCGGGAAGCGGTGCGCAAATTGTCGGCCGGCAAGGTGAAGGGCAAGACGGTGAAAGTGCGCGTGCTGGAGGATTGATCCCAGATTATCCATTAGGCGGCGCTTCGCGCCTACGCGAGCGCTGGCGGCCGGTTTGCGGCCATTTTTGCCGCTTGTTCGTCGTCCATGGAATAACCATGNNTAATGGATAATCTGGGTTGATTCCACGGCCCTGCCGTGGGGTGTGTTGGACCAATGAGATCGGAGAGAACGGTTGATTAACAACGATGTGTTGCGAAGCGTGCGCTATGCGCTGGACCTTAGCGACGGGAAGGTGGTCGAGCTGATC
>DDYH01000042.1 GCA_002347615.1 Gallionellaceae bacterium UBA2239
AGAGGGGGGGATTCGAACCCCCGTCAGGATATTATCCTGAACACGCTTTCCAGGCGTGCGACTTAAACCACTCATCCACCTCTCCGGAAAGCGCGCAAGAATAAACCATTCCTTCCCAAGAGGCAAGTAGGAGCGCCCCATGGGCGCGACAAATTGAATCGCGCCCATGGGGCGCTCCTACAGATTTTGGATCAGAAGGCGGCGGCTTCCACTTCCAGGTAGGCGCGGTTGATGTTGGCGCCCATGGTGGAGTCGTATTCCTTGAGTTTTTTCCACGCCTTCAGGTCCAGGGTGGGGCGGATTTCAGCGTCGGTGAGGCCTTTCTTGTAGCCGGCTTCGATTCCGGCGTAGAAGCCGGCGAGGAGCGCGTGGAGCTTTTTCACGTCGGCCCGGGTCATGAGGGGGCCGTGGCCGGGGATGATGGTTTTGGCCTCTATCTGCTGGGTTTCCTCCAGGGTGACGACCCAGTTCTTGAGGTTGCCGTCCCGCAGGTTGGGGGTGAGGGTGTTGACCAGGATGTCGCCGCCGATGAGCACCTTGTCGTCGGGCAGGTAGACCATCATGTCGCCCACGGTGTGGGAGCCCTTGGGCACCCACAGCAGCAACTTCACGCCTTGCAGGGTGCTGTCGTTGCGGGAAAGGTCGGGGTAGGTGACGCTGGCGGGGACGGGCTTGGTGTTGGGGAGTTTGCGGCCGATCATGGATTCCATGATGCCGATCCATTCCTCGCCGGTCTTTTCCACCATGGCCTTGCATTGGGCGGAGCTGATGACCTGGGCGCCGGGGAAGGCGATGTTGCCCAGGGTGTGGTCCCCGTGGTGGTGGGTGTTGATGATGTGGGTGACGGGCTTGGGGGTGAGCTTGGCGATGGTTTTGGCCAGGTGCTTGCCCACTTCGTCGGTGGCGCCGCTGTCCACCAGGATGACGCCCTGGTCGCCGACGATGACGGTGCTGTTGACCATGTATCCCTGGTTGTGGGCGTTGGGCAGGGCTACCGGTCCCAGGAGGGCGTAGACCCGTTGATTGAGTTTCACCACTTTGGGCTCGGGCAGCTTGCCGGCGGCGAAGAGGGCGGGGGAGAGCAGCAGCAGGGTCAGGAACAGCAGGGGCTTTTTCATGGCGTCCTCCTTGGTGAGTTGGAGGCCATGCTACACCGGAAGTTTGGAAATTACATTGGCACGAAAGGACTAGGCGACGACACCATTCCCTCCCCATCCTCGCCAGGTTCCCGCCCCTTCGGGGCGACCATGGCGGGAACGGGGGAGGGGGTTAGAGTGGGGGTGAGAGCACGATGTGCCTCGTCGTACCCGCTCACCCCCATCCCGGCCTTCCCCCGTCAAGGGGGAAGGAGTGCCGCCCCGGAGGTTAGTTGCCGGACGAGCGGGGCTGGAGTTGGAGGCCGGCCTGGACCAGGTCGGCCAGGGTGCGGACCCGCAGCTTTTTCATGATGCGGGAGCGATGGACTTCCACCGTGCGGCTGCTGATGTCCAGCCCGGTGGCGATGTTCTTGTTGGACATGCCGGTCACCACCAGGTCCATGATCTCCCGTTCCCGGGGTGTGAGGGCGTCGTAGCGGGCCTTGAGGCTGTCGAGCCCGGCCATTTCCTGGCGGTTGCGGGCGTCGGCGTCCAGGGCCTGCTGGATGCGGTCCAGCAGCTCGTTGTCGTTAAAGGGTTTCTGGATGAAGTCCAGGGCGCCGTGCTTGATGGCGCGCACGGCCATGGGAACGTCGCCGTGGCCGGTGATGATGATGGTGGGGGGCGTCAGGGGATAGTCGGCGAGCCGGTCCAGCAGTTCCATGCCGCTCATGCCGGGCATGCGCACGTCCAGGACCAGGCAGCCGGCTTCGTCGGGGTCGAAGGCATCGAGGTATTCCAGGGCGGAGGCGAAGGTGCGCACCTTGAGGTTGATGGATTCGATCAGCCAGCGCAGGGAACTGCGCATGGCGTCGTCGTCGTCCACTACGAATACGGTTGCCAGGTTTGCCGTCGTCATGTCCGCTCCCCTTACCTTAGGTTCTTATTCGTCTTCCAGGGGGAGGGTGAAATGGAACGTGGTGCCCCCCTGGGGATTGGAGGTGGCCCACAGGCGCCCCCCTTGTGCCTCAATGATACTATGGCTGATGGACAGTCCCAAGCCCATGCCTTCCTGCTTGGTGGTGAAGAAGGGCTGGAAAATTTCGGTCAGCTGGGATTCGGGGATGCCCGGTCCCGTATCGGCAATGTCCACTTGCAGCATGCCGTCCACCGACTCTGCCAGGATGGCGATGCGCTTGGTCTCCGACGCCTGCATGGCCTCGATGGCGTTCTTGATCAGGTTGACCATCACCTGCTCCAATTCCACCTTGTCCGCCACCACCTTGAAGCTGCCCTCCTCGGGGAAGGAGGTGACCACGGATACGCGGTTTTTCTTCAGTTCCTGCTCCAGCAGAATGAGCACTTCCCGGCTGACCTGGCGAAGGTCCAGCAGGCACCGTACCGGTTCCCGCTTGCGGGCGAATTCCTTGATGTGGCTGATGATGTCGGCGGCGCGCTCGGTTTGGGTGCTGGCCAGGCGCAGGACGTCGAGGAGCGTTTCCTGGTCCAGTTCCTGGGCCTGGAGGCGGCGGATGCAGCCCCGCAGATAGTTCTGGGTGGCGGAAAGGGGCTGGCTCAGTTCGTGGGCCAGGCCGGAGGCCATCTCGCCGATGATGTTGAGCCGGGCGGCGTGTTCCAGTTCCCGCTGGTGGCGGGCCTGGAGGTTTTCCAACTGCTTGCGTTCGGTGATGTCCTGGAGGATGCCGATGATGCGGTAGCGCTGATTCTTGCCATCCAGCTGGAGTTCGCCGATTTCGTTGACGAAGCGGATTTCGCCATTGGGCCGGACGATGCGGAACTCGACGCTGTAGGATTCCCGGGCGGGGGCTTCCGCCAGGGTGTGGGACACCGCGTCCCGGTCCTCCGGGTGTACGGCGTTGATGAAGCGTTCGTAGCCAGTCTGGGTCCAGTGTTCCTCCTCGGTCTGGGGAACGTCCAGGCCGAAGATGTGGTACACCTCGTCGGACCAGAAGGTGCGGTTTTCCGCCATGCGCCATTCCCAGTTGCCCACGTGGGCGATGCCCTGGGCACGGGCCAGGTTGGCCTGGCTTTCACGCAGGGCGGCTTCGGTTTCCTTGAGGCCGGTGATGTCGGTGGCGATTTCCAGCCGCACCCAGCGGCCGTCGATCCAGCGGATGGCGCGGTCGTGGATGTGGTACCAGCGGTCGTTGGCGGTGTTTTTGAGCTCCCACACCACGCTTTCCGCAGGCGTGCCGTCCGGCCCCATGAGCTGGGGGTTGGTGCAGAAGGAGCAGGGGCCGGCCTGGTTCGATTGCAGGGTTTGCCAGCAGATTTTCCCGGTGAGGGGCTCGCCGCCGAAGACCTCGGTGGTGTATTTGTTGGTGAACAGCAGTTCGTGGCTTTCCAGGTCGGCCACGTAGACCACCGCTTCCATGCTGTCCATCACGGTAACGAACATTTCGTGGGAGGCGCGCATGGATTCCTCCGCCTGCTTGCGCTCGGAGATGTCCTGAACCGTGCCGATCATGCGCACCGCCTTGCCTTCCGCTCCGAACAGGATTTCCGCCTGCTCGTGGACGTGGCGCACGGTGCCGTCCGGCAGGATGATGCGGTGGTCCAGATTGTAGGGCGCGAGCCCCTGGAGGGAACGCTTGACGCCCGCCTTGACCTTTTCCACGTCGTCCGGGTGGACGGCGGCGAGGAAGGCTTCGTAGGTGGCGCCGAATTGCCGGGGCTCGAAACCGAAGATGCGGTAGATTTCCTCCGACCAGCGCAGCTCGTTGGTGGCGATGTCCCAGTCCCAGTTGCCCAGGTGGGCGATCTGCTGGGCCCGGGCCAGGCTGGCTTCGCTGTCCCGTAGGGCGCGCTCGGCCGACAGCCGTTCGGTGATGTCCCGCACCAGGGCGATCACGTGGGGCTTGCCGCCGATCACGGTCAGGCCGCTGCGCGCTTCCAGGGGATAGGTGCTGCCATCCTTGCGGCGGTGGGTGCCGTAGAAGGTCCGGGCTTCCCCCGGACGCATCTGCCGGAAGGCGGTGCGGAGCTGTTCCCGGGGAATGTCCAGTTCCACGTCCCCCACGTTCATTCCCAGCAGCTCTTCCCGGCTGTAGCCCAAATCCAGGCAGGCCTGCTGGTTCACGTCGAGAAAGCTCCCGTCCAGGTCCATCACGTAGATGCCGTCGGAAGCCTGGTCGATGAGCTGGCGGAAGCGGGCCTGGCTTTCCCTCAGGGCTTCCTCCGCCTGTTTGCGCACGGTGATGTCGTTGAGGATGGCCACGTAGTGGGTGGCGTGCTGGTGCTTGTCGCGAATCAGGCCCACCAGCAGGTAGGCCGGGAAGGTTTCCCCGTTTTGGCGGCGGCAGTGGATTTCCCCCTCCCACTCGCCATGCTGCGCCAGTTCGTGGGAAACCCGCTTCCAGAAGGGGTTGTCGGGATGATCCTCCTCCAGCTCGGAGAAAAACAGTTCCTTTTTCTGGTACAGCAGTTCCGCCTCGGCGAAACCGGTGAGATTGAGGAGGGTGGGGTTGAGGGCCAGCATCCGGCCCTCGGTGTCGGTAATGAAAATGGCCGCGGCGCGGGAATCCATCACCTTGGCGGCAAGGCGGGTGGCTTCGTCCACCAGCTTCTGGCTGGCTTTCGACTGGGCGCGGTGCCACAGGGCCACGCCGAGGAAGCCGATGAACAGGGCGTAGAACGGGCTGTTGGCGGCGGCGCGGGATTTCCAGGTGGAGAGGGTGGCATTGTCCAGAAAGGAAACGATTTTCCAGCTGACTTCCTGCCCTCCTCTGGCCGGGTCGTTCTGGTGTGGGCGCTGCCGGGCGAGGGGATGAAGCGTGGTGAAGAGGTAGATGCCGTCGTCGGACCGGATGCGGCCGGCGGTGGAGCCTTGCATCGCCTTCCACACGTCGGCGTGGCTGGTGGCAAAACTGTGTCCCTCCTGGAACATGTTTCCCCACTCGCTGCCGAGCTGGGTCTGGTCATAGAGCCATTGGCCGCTGTCGTTGAGTACCGATATGTGGCCCAGGGCACCGGTGAACAGGCTGTCCAACTGCATGGTGAGGGTGGCGATGGGGTAGCTGATCAACAGGGCGCCGCGGCTGCTTCCCGACGCGCCGTAAATCGGCGTGCCGAACAGCAGGGCCGGCCAGGAACGGAGTTTGGCGCTGCCCCGTTCGATAAAAGGGGTGGAGATATGGAGCGAATTCTTGGGGGCGGCCAGGGTTTGGCGGAAAAAAGCCTGTTCGTGGGGGGAAAGCCGGCTGTCGGAAAAGCCTGCCACGGCGATGCCGGTGGTTCCCCTGACTCTTACCAGGTCCCGCCCTTCCTCGTTGAGGAGGGAAATGTAGTCGTAGTTGCCGATTTCTTCGATGTGGTCGGAAAAGTTCTGGATCAAGGGACTGAGGGCGTCGCCATCGGGATTGTCCACCACGCTCTTCACGTCCTTGCTCCGGGCCAGGATGCGTAGATTGGCCACGGTGTTGTCCATCTCGGCGTTGAGGGTCTGCTCGGCCAGGGCGAGCTTGGTGCGTTCGGCGGCCAGGATCGCTTCCTTGGCCTGGCGGTTGTCGATGTAGTGGTAGGCGGCGACGAGGACGAAAAGGAACAGCGCGGCGGGCAGGAACAGCCGAATGAAATCCTTGGCCACCGAAGGCTTGGCCTTGGCAAGCCATTTTTCGGCCTGGGGGTCGAGGGGAACGGTGGTGGGCGTGCGCATGGCCGCAATCTATCAGAAAAACAGGGCCTTGGGCGTTCCCGTTGGGTTGTCTGGCGGAAAGAAATGACCGCGGTGTCGCCCCGCAGGCGAGGCCGCCCGCGCTAGGGCGGACGTGGGGACCGGGACCCGGCTGCCCGGCTCGCGGGCCCGTTCAGAAAAGGCCGGCTACGGCGGTTCCCCGGTGGGTTTTGTCGTCGGCTATTCGGCCCTCCGGGATGGCGGGGCCTGTCCACTCGCGCCAGTTGGGGCAGGAAGAGGAGGGGAAGGACAGTGACATGCAGGACTCGTGCCCTTTCTGGGTGGGCTTGAGATCGTGGCAAATGCCCTCCACGTCCTTCAGGGAATAGATATAGCCGTCGTTTTCGGTCACGCGGACGCCTTGCCAATGGTTGCAGGTGCAGCAGCGCTGGTCGCCAATTCGGGTGATGAACATGGTCGCCTCCTCATGGATGTCATCATCATGAAGGTACTGTAGTGCGCTTGCGTCCATGCGGCTATTAGGGGTTTACCGATCGGTAAATCTACGTAGGAGGGCTAGGGAAGTGCTGAAGAAATCCGTTCGTGCTGAGGTATCGAAGCACGAACACGCTACAGAACAACCAGTGGTCGTTCACCCTTCGACAGGCTCAGGCCAGGCCCTTCGATACCTCAGGGCGAACGGCCTGAATTAATCAGCGCTTCCCTAAGGGTGAGCTGAAATAGGTCCTTAACAGGACTCCAGGGTGAGGCGGGTCTGCACCAGGTCGGCGATGCTTTTGACGTTGAGTTTCTTCATCACGTTGGCGCGGTGAATGTCCACCGTCTTGGCGCTGATGCCCAGTTCCCGGGCGATGATCTTGCTGGGTTTGCCGGCAGCGACGAATTCCATGATTTCCTGCTCCCGGGGGGTGAGGGTTTTGAAGTGGGCGCGGATGTGGTCCACTTCGGAGCGCTTGCGGCGGTTCACCTTGTCCAGTTCCAGGGCCTGCTGCACCCGGTCCAGCAGGTCCTGGCCGTTGAAGGGTTTCTGGAGGAAATCCAGGGCGCCGTTCTTGATGGCCCGGACCGCCATGGGCACGTCGCCGTGGCCGGTGATGATGATGACGGGCAGGGCGATGTGGTTGGCCCGGATGCGGTCCAGCAGTTCCATGCCACTCATGCCGGGCATGCGCACATCCAGCAGCAGACAGCCGCCGCGTTCCGGATCGCAGGCTTTGAGGAAGTCATGGCCGTTGGCGTACATTTCCGCCGTCAGATTGACGGAATCCAGCAGCCAAGCCAGGGAATCCCTCAGGGCGGCATCGTCATCCACTACAAAAACCGTCTGGGTGTCATTCATGGCTGTTTCCTCCGGGTAGCGTGAAACAGAACGTCGCACCATGGCCGGCGGAGGACTCCGCCCAGATGCGTCCGCCGTAGGATTCGATGATAGTACGACAAATCGTGAGCCCCAGGCCAAGGCCGTCGTTTTTTGTCGTCAGGAAGGGGGTGAAAATGAAGTCCAGGTCGGCGTGGGGAATACCTTTCCCGGTGTCGCTGATCTGCACCTGGATGCCGTTTTCTTTGGTGGGGCGGCTGCTGAGGGTGAGCCGGCGGAGGAAGGTTCCGCGCATGGAGTCGATGGCGTTCTTCATCAGGTTGAGCAGTACCTGCTCGATCTCCACCCCGTTGACCACCGCCGGGAAAGGGCCGGGGGCCAGGTCGAAGGCGACTGCCACATCGTATTGCCGGATTTCGTATTCCAGGTAGCCTACCGTTTCCTGGAGCAGCCGGTTGATGTCGATGGCTGCGCGCTCGCTGCCCCGCTTGCGGATGGTGCGCTTGATGTGGGAAACGATTTTGCCCGCCCGCTCGGTCTGCCTGCGGGCGAGGCGGAGCCCCTGGCGCAGTTTTTCCGGGTCGTAGCCCGGGGTTTCCGTCATGCGCAGGGAGGCATCCAGATAGTTGCTGGCCGCCGCCAGGGGCTGGCTCAATTCGTGGGCAAGGCCGGAGGCCATTTCCTCGGCGATGTTGAAGCGGGAATTCTGCTCCAGCGCCAACTTGCGGGCACAGCGTATGGCCATGGACTCCTTTTGCTCCGTGATGTCGGTGGCGATTTCCATGCGCACGGTGCGGCCGTCCACCCACCGGATGGCGTGGTCCCGAATCTGGAACCAGCGGCCGTTGTCGGCGTGCTGGAACTCCCGCAGCATCACCCCCCGGGAGACCAGCAGGTCAGGGCTGTTGCAATTGGGGCAGGGGCCGTCCTGGCGGGGATATAGCTCCCGCCAGCATAGATTGCCCACCAGATCGGACTTGTCCAGGACGCGGCACAGGTGCTGGTTGGCGAACAGAATCTCATGGCTGTGCATGTCGGCCACGTAAACCGACGCTTCCATGCTGTCCAGGACCGTGATTAGCATTCCGCGGGACGTTTTCAGGGCTTCCTCCGCCTGCCGGGCTTCCAGCCTGCGCTGGGCGCGCTGCCAGGCGAAAAGGCCCGTGCCGCCGAACATCAGGAAATAGAGAGGCAGGTTCTCCATCAGGCGTTTTCCCCACGCCGGGTTTACGGCGGAGGGGGGGATGAAGGACAGGATTTTCCACTCCGGCCGGTTGTCCAGGCCGTTGGGCGAGCGGTCCGTTACCGCGCCGATGCTGCCATGGAGGAACAGGTTGTGGGCGAGGGCTACCGTGGTGGACAGCAACCAGCCGCCGCCTTCGTCGATCCTTTCGGCGGGAGCGGCGAGTATCTGCTTCCAGAGGGCGGGATTGGTGCGGGGGAGGCGGGCGGGATCCTTCGCCGGGGGGGCGCTTCCTCCTGCGCCCATCTGGCTGTAAATCTTGTCGCCGTTGGCGTTCAGGATGGCGACGTGGCCCGGCGTGGGCCCCAGGACGTCGTCCAGCAGATGCCTCAAATGGGAACCGGAATACACGGCCACCAGAATGCCGGTCTTGGCGCCGCCCGGGTTGAACAGCGGCACGGCAACGTGCAGCGAGGCTGCGCCGGCGGAAGTTTCCGGGCGGAAAGGGGCGAGGTAGACCTGGTTCTTTTCCAATGCGGCGACCTTTCCCTTCAACTGCCGCACCCCGTCCGGCCGGAGGCGGGCGACCCGGCTCGACGAGACATGGGAGAGTTCGTGGCCCTGGAGGTCCAGCAGGAGGATTTCCTCCAGCATTCCCTGCTGTTCCACGTAGGTGGACAATTCCAGGTCCAGGGCCTGCCGGTTGGCCGGCAGGGGGTGGCGCAGGGTTTCCTGGATCGACGGATCCTTGGCCAGGACCGCCATGCGGGCGATGACGTCGTTGAGGTGGAAGCTGATCAGGTTTCCGGCCATGACGAGCTTGGCGTTTTCCTTGTCCAGGAGCGCCTCGTATTCCCGGGAGCGGTCCGCCCAATGATGAAGGGTGAGAAAAAACAGCAGCGCCGACGACATCGCCAGGAAAAGCTGGAAGAAATGGGTGCCGCTTCCTCCCTTCCAGTGGAGAGGAAGGGCAAGGATACGCCGGCCGGAGTGGAGATTCATTCTTGATCGTCCCGCGCCAAATCCAATAATGACAATGGTGTAATGGATTTCCCCCGGCTTCAATACATAAAACACCCCATAAGTAAGATTCCCTAGGCACTTAGGTGAAGGGCTGAATGGAATCTCTTGCCGAAGGAACCTAGACTGCGGAATGTCGGGTTACTGCACGGGAACAGCAGAACCCAGGGACCATGAATTGTTGAGGAGACACCGCAAATGAAAACCGAAATGATTCGCCCGGGGAAAAATCCCTCCGTGATGCATGGCCACTCCTTCAAGGAAGTGGAGGAACTGTCGATGCTGCGCTCCGAGGTGGAGATGCTGGCCCAGGAAGATGCGCAGCTGATGAAAATCGTCGGCGCGGCAGCGCTGTTCGTGTCCCACCTGCAGGGTGCGATGTTGCCGGAAGGAGCTCTGGATGCGGCTTCCACCCTGGCGAAGCTGATTAACGAAATTCCTGATGACACCATGTGCGACGCACTGGAAATGCTCAACCATTGAAGCACAGGAATCAAGGAGAAATTCGAATGCGGATCCTCGTTGCCGAGAAGGACCAAAATGGCCGTCGACTGCTGGGCCAGATGCTGCGCATGGACGGCCATGAAGTGTACATCGCCGAAGAGGGTGAACAGGCCCTCTCCCTGTTGCAGGAGGTCAAGCCTGATGTGGTGCTGATGAACATGTTCCGGTCGCTTCATTCCGAAAGCCAGCCGGCGGGCCGGATCAGCGTTCATTGCCAGGAAGAGGTTTCTCCCGTGGTGTTCATGACTTCCAGTGGCGCTTGCGACGTATTGGGGGCGTTCATGGGGGTGAGCGACGACAGCGAGACGGCCTTCGATCGTTTGCCGATGAAAGTGAAAATTGGCGCCATGGACCACATCCAGAAGCTTTGTGGCGCCTTGAACCGCTGCAAGCGGATGGCCGGCGGTGGAAAAATGCCGGCCCACTCCGGCAACCAGTGGCACGGAATGCTGGATTGCGCTTGAAGGAACGGCGTCCCGCACAAGGCGCATTCCGGCTGGGAGATCGCCATGAAGCTACTTGTTGCGGAAAGCAATGCAGAAAATCGCCATCGCCTGGGCGGGCTGTTGCAGGCCGACGGCCACCGGGTGGTGGAAGTGGACGATGTGGAGCAGGTGCTGCCTACCTTTATGCGGGAAGCCCCGGACATGGTCCTGATCGGATGCGACCTGGGGGATTCGGGAACGGCGTTGGCGCAGCAGATCAAGCATCAGAGCCAGCATCGCTTCGTGCCGGTGGTGTTCACCACCCCTATGGCCGATGAGCATGCGTTGGAGGAAATTGCGGCGGAAATCAACCGCAAGCTGTACCGGACCTTGCCCGCGGGACATTTTTGCTCCACCAGCCTGATCGCGGTGGATTTCGAGAAATCGCAGTTGCGTTTTTGGAACGGAGGCTTGCCATGATGCTGTCGTCCGGACACAACGGAAAAGCCGGTTTTTATCGGTCCGCAAGACATCGCGCCTCCTCGGATGACGCCGGCCGTAGGCCCCGACGCTCTCGGCAGAGCCTGGGCGGGGAAGGCTTCGTGGTCACCGATGCCGACGGCCCGGTGCGCTACCCGGACCCCCTGGCGGAAGCCCTGCTCCACGGGCGGGCCGACAAGCTGGTGGGCCAGCCCTTCGGCTACCGGACCCTGGACCGGGGGTCACTGCGAAATAGGACCGCCCCGACGGAACGCTGCTCCGCGCCGAAATGCAGGCGGTGGGCACGGATTGGGAAGGGGAAGCGGCCTACCTGATTTCCCTTCATGGCCTCGACGGCCTGAAAGGCTGAACGTATCTGAGTATTTTCCAAGCTTCGCGTGGGGGGGTGCCTTCCTCTTGAAAGGGCAGTTTAGCCAACTGCCGCCTCCGTTAATGCTCTCCCACTTTTTTATACCGGGGGGAACGGCTGAACCGTTCACTCCATCCCGAAAATCCCCTGAGCGGACTTGCCGGCCTTGTGCCGGTTTTTTTTGCCACGGGGAGCATGGACGAAAACCTTGGACAGGATGAACGGGATTGGCAGGATTTACAGGATAAGCCCTTATCCCATGAATCCTGAAAATCATGTAAATCCTGTCCGTGTTTTTTTGCATGGAATAGTTATCAAAGGGGCCGGTTGATGCGTTTGATGGCCGGGTCTTCCTCGCTGGGGCTGATGCTGAAGCCCAGGTTGGCGCTGAGCTTGAGCATGTTCTTGTTGGTGGCCAAGACTTCCCCTTCCATCAGCTTCAGGCCCCGGGCGCGGGCGGCGTAGATCAGGCAGTTCATCAGCTTGGAGCCGATGCCCTTGCCTTGCCATTCGTCGGCCACCACCAGGGCGAATTCGCAGCTCTTGCCGTCGGGGTTGATGGCGTAGCGGCACACCCCCAGTTCCATTTCCTTGCCATTCCGCTCGATTACCGCGATGAGGGCCATTTCCCGGTCGTAGTCGATCTGGGTGAAGCGCACCAGCATGGTCTGGGTCAGCTCCTGGAGGGTGTTCATGAAGCGGAAGAACCTGGATTGCTCCGACAGGCCGCGGACGAACTCCTGCTCGATTTCCGCGTCCTCCGGGCGGATGGGGCGAATGGTGATGTCGGTGCCGTCGGGGAGCTGCCAGTGGTCGATCAGGTGCACCGGGTAGGGATAGATCGCCATGTGGGCGTAGCGTTCCTGGGAGGCGGCGACATGGTCCACCACCACCCGGGCATCCACCGCCAGGGCGCCGGATTCGTCCACGATCAGGGGGTTGATGTCCATTTCCTTGAGCCAGGGCAGTTCGCACACCATTTCCGACACCCGCAGCAGCACCGATTCCAGGGCGTCCATATCCACCGGCGGCATGTGGCGGAAGGCTCCCAGCATTTTGGCCACCCGGGTGCGCTCGATGAGGTTTTTCACCAGGTAGCCGTTGAGGGGGGGAAGCGTCACGGCCCGGTCCCCCATCACTTCCACCGCCGTGCCGCCGGCGCCGAAAGTGATGATGGGGCCGAATACCGGGTCGTTGGTGACGCCGATCATCAGTTCGCGGCCATTGGGCTTGACGATCATCGGTTCCACTGAGATGCCTTCGAAGCGGGCGTTGGGACGGTGCTTCTTCACTTCCGTCAGGATTTCGTTGTAGCCCGCCCGCACCGCGTGGGCGTTGCCCAGGTTGAGGCGCACCCCGCCGGCGTCGGATTTGTGGGTGATGTCCGGGGAGTTGATTTTAAGGGCGGTCGGAAAGCCGAACTGTTCCGCCAGCAGCAGGGCTTCGTTGGGGCTGTGGGCCACCATGGTTTTGGCCACCGGGATGTGGAAGGCGGCCAGCAGGGCCTTGGACTCCATTTCGTTCAGTACCTTGCGCCGCTCCGCCAGGGCGGACTCGATCACCATCCGCGCCCCTTCCACGTCGGGCTCGTCCTGGTGGGTGAGGGAGCCCGGCGCCTGCATCAGCAGCTTGCGGTTCTGATGGTAGGCGGTGATGTAGGAGAAGGCCTCCACCGCCGGTTCCGGGGTGCGGAAGGTGGGGATGCGGGATTTGCCCAGGGTCTGGCGGCCCTTCATGATCTGGGTATCCCCCATCCAGCAGGTGAGCAGGGGCTTGTTGTATTGGGTGGATACATCCTTCACCGCTTCCGCCACTTCCAGGGGCCGGGTCATGGCCTGGGGGGTGAGGATCACCAGCACCCCGTCCACGTTGTCGTCCTCCATGCACACCTTGACCGTGTCCCGGTAGCGCTCCGGGCTGGCGTCACCGATGATGTCCACGGGGTTGCCGTGGGACCAGGTGGAAGGCAGGAATTCGTTCAGCCGGGCGACGGAGGCCGGGGTCAGTTCCGCCAGGGCAATGTCCAGGTCCGCCACCCGGTCCGCCGCCATGGCGCCCGGTCCGCCGCCGTTGGTGACGATGGCGAGCCGGTTGCCGGTGGGGCGGAAGGGGGAGGTGAGGGCCTTGGCGGCGGTGAACAGCTGGGAAATGGTCATCACCCGCACCACGCCGGCCCGGCGCAGGGCGGCGTCGAACACGTCGTCCGCCCCCACCAGGGCGCCGGTGTGGGACACGGCGGCGGCGCGGCCGGCCTTGTGGCGCCCCACCTTGACCACGATCACCGGCTTGATGCGCGCCGCAGCCCGCAGGGCGGAGACGAAGCTGCGGGATTGGTGGATGCCTTCGATGTAGAGCAGGATGCTCTCGGTCTGGGAGTCGGACACCAGGAAGTCGAGAATTTCGCCGAAGTCGATGTCCGCCGAAATGCCCATGGACACCACACTGGAGAAGCCCACCGCGTTGGCGTGGGCCCAGTCCAGGATGGCGGTGCACAAGGCGCCGGACTGGGATACCAGGGCCAGGTTGCCCGGCATGGATGTGCCCTTGTAGAAAGTGGCGTTGAGACCCAGGCTGGGACGCATGATGCCCAGGCAGTTGGGGCCCAGGAGGCGGATGCCGTAAATCTTGGCGGTGTCCACCACCGCCTTTTGCAGGGCCGCTCCCTTGGGGCCGATTTCGCTGAAGCCGGCGGAGAGGATGATGGCCGCCTTCACTCCGTGCTTGCCGCAGCGGTCGATGATGTCCGGGATGGTGGGGGCGGGGGTGGCGATGATCGCCAGTTCGATGGGCTTGTTGATGTCCTCGATGGCGGCGTAGACGGGCTTGTCCCCGATGGTCTGGTACTTCGGGTTGATGCCGTAGACCTCTCCCTGGAAGCCCTCCTGCAGATTCTCGAAGAGGATGGTGCCGACCTTGTCGGGCTGGGTGCTGGCGCCGAAAACGGCGACGGATTTGGGGGAGAAAAGGACATTGAGGTAATGCTGCGCCATACGGATCGGCCTTTCGTCTTGTTATGCGCAAGAAGTCTAGCGCTGGTTTGTTACAGCTATCGTGCGGTCCGTTCGCAATGTCGATCGTTCTATCGCGGTGACCTTGGAGGTGGAAATGGGCCGCCCCTGCGGTTAAACTGGGCTGAACCCTCAGTCGATTATAGCCAACAAATAAATGCACACCGCCTTCATTACCCATCCGGACTGCCTCAAGCACGACATGGGCAGCCATCACCCGGAAAGCCCCGCCCGCCTCAAAGCCATCGACGACCGCCTCATCGCCTGCGGCCTGATGGATGTCCTGATGCAACGGGACGCTCCCCTGGCGACCCGGGAGCAGCTGGAGCGGGTTC
This sequence comes from Gallionellaceae bacterium UBA2239, assembly GCA_002347615.1. Taxonomy (GTDB): domain Bacteria; phylum Pseudomonadota; class Gammaproteobacteria; order Burkholderiales; family UBA9220; genus UBA2239. The sequence continues at coordinate 14,374 of DDYH01000042.1, forward strand.
ACAGCCCGGCTTACGTGGAGCGCATCTTCCAGGCTTCCCCCGAGGAAGGACTGATCCAACTGGACGGGGACACCGCCATGAACCCCTTCACCCTCCGGGCGGCCCTGCGGGCGGCGGGGGCGGTGGTGCTGGGGGTGGACCTGGTGATGCGCCATGACGTGGAGAATGCCTTTTGCAGCATCCGCCCCCCCGGCCACCACGCCGAGCACGCCACCGCCATGGGCTTCTGCATTTTCAACAACGTGGCGGTGGGCGCCGCCCACGCCCTGGCGGCCCATGGCCTGAAACGGGTGGCCGTCGTGGATTTCGACGTGCACCACGGCAACGGCACCGAGGACATTTTCCACGACAACCCCCGGGTGATGCTGTGCTCCACCTTCCAGCATCCCTTCTACCCCTACAAGGGCGCCGATTCCGGCAACGACCACATCATCAACGTGCCCCTGCCGGCCTACAGCAACGGCGAAGCGTTCCGTGCCGCCGTCAGCGAGAAATGGCTGCCTGCCCTGGAGCGCTTCCAGCCCGAGCTGATACTCGTCTCCGCCGGCTTCGACGCTCACCGGGCCGACGACATGGCCATGCTGGGCCTGGTGGAGGACGATTACGTGTGGGTGACGAAGAAGATCAAGAAAGTGGCGGCCACATACGCCGAAAACCGCATCGTCTCGGTGCTGGAGGGGGGCTACGAGCTGCATGTTCTGGCCGGTTGCGTGGCGGCCCACATCAAGGTGCTGGCGGCTTGATCCGCAGGCGACCTCGCCCGCCCCTCAAATCGAATGCAGGCGAGGTCGCCTGCGCTGCAAAACCCAGGCTTGAGGTTGGCGCCCATCTGGCGCATAATCCGCCCTTCCCATGGCGGGCCTCCCCGCATTGCAGAGTGGTGAATCTGGTCAGGTCCGGAAGGAAGCAGCCACAGCCATTTTCTGCAAGTGCCGGGGGTTGGGCTCGCCACCCCTTCCCCTTCCCAAATCGAACGAGCATTTTGTCGGCGTCGCTTGCCGTTTGTACTGTCTGCGCTCCGCCTTCGCGTTCTCGTCCGATTTGGAAAGGGGGTCCCCTTTCTTCCAGGTCCCGGTTTGGCGGATTCTGGTAGAATTCCAGCCCTATGAGCTATCAAGTCCTTGCGCGCAAATGGCGCCCCAAAAGCTTCGCCGAAGTGGTGGGCCAGGGGCACGTGGTCCAGGCCCTGTCCAACGCCCTGGAGCACGGCCGCCTGCACCATGCCTACCTGCTCACCGGCACCCGGGGAGTGGGCAAGACCACCCTGGCGCGCATCCTGGCCAAGTCGCTGAATTGCGAAACCGGCGTCACCGCCACCCCCTGCGGCGAGTGCACCGCCTGCCGGGAGATCGACGCCGGGCGCTTCGTGGACCTGCTGGAGCTGGACGCCGCCTCCAACACCGGCGTGGACAACATGCGGGAAATCCTGGACAACGCCCAGTACGCCCCCACCGCCGGCCGCTACAAGGTGTACCTGATCGACGAAGTGCACATGCTGTCCAAGCCGGCCTTCAACTCCATGCTGAAGACCCTGGAAGAGCCGCCGGCCCACGTCAAGTTCATCCTCGCCACCACCGACCCCCAGAAGGTGCCCATCACCGTCCTGTCCCGCTGCCTCCAGTTCAACCTCAAGCACCTGCCCCCGGTGGAGATCGCCGGCCAGCTGAAGAACGTGCTGGAGCGGGAGGGCATCCCCTTCGAAGCCCAGGCCCTGAGCCTGGTAGCCCGGGCCGCCCAGGGCAGCATGCGGGACGCCCTGTCCCTGCTGGACCAGGCCATCGCCTACGGCGCCGGCAAGGTGGAGGAAGCCCAGGCGCGCGGCATGCTGGGCAGCATCGACCAGGGCTACCTGTTCGCCCTCCTCGAAGCCCTGTCCCGCCAGGACGGCCCGGCATTGCTCTCCACCGCCGAGGAAATGGAAGAACGGGGCCTGGCCTTCGACGCCGCCCTGCAGGAACTGGGCGTCCTGCTGCACCAGGTGGCCCTGGCCCAGACCGTTCCCCAGGCTTTGCCGGACGACCTGCCCGAGCGGGCCCGCCTGCTGGAGTTGGCCCAGGCCTTCGGCGCCGAGGACGTGCAGCTTTACTACCAGATCGCACTACATGGCCGGCGGGACCTGCCCCTGGCGCCGGACGAGTACGCCGGCTTTACCATGACGCTGTTGCGGATGCTGGCCTTTGCCCCCAACGAGGGTGAGGCGTTGCCGGCTTCTGCGCCACGCGCTACACCGGGCCCGGCGGCCGTGAGCCGCCCCGCACCGCCGCGCCCTGCGCCGGCGGCGGAGTCTAGCCCCCAGGCGGCGGAACCCCCGCCTCCACCGTATCAGGCCGCAGCCCGGTCCGCGGCGCCGGCCGGCGGCGAAACCTTCGATGGAAACTGGCCCGCCCTGGTGGAGCGCCTCAAGATCGGCGGCATGGCCAAGATGCTGGCCCAGCATTGCGAAGTAAAGAGCTTTGACAGCGACTGCTTCGACCTTTGCGTGCCGGAAGAACACCGGCACCTCACCGAATCGTCCTTCCAGGCCAAGCTCAAGGCGTCGGTGGACGACCTGTTCGGCCGTCCCATGCGGCTCAACGTGTCGGTGGGCACCATCACCGGCATGACCCCGGCGGCGATCCAGAGCGAGGAGCGGCGCCAGCGGCAGGCCGATGCCGTGGCGTCCATCGAGCAGGATCCTTTCGTGCGCGAACTGGTGGAAAACCTGGACGCGCGCATCATCGAATCATCCATCAAACCCGTGCAGTAGGAGCAAGCAAATGATCAAAGGCGGATTGGGCAACCTGATGAAACAGGCCCAGCAGATGCAGGAAAACATGCAGAAGATGCAGGAGCTGCTGGGCTCCATCGAAGTGGAAGGCCAGGCCGGCGCCGGCATGGTGAAAGTCACCATGACCTGCCGCCACGACGTGAAGCGCGTCACCATCGACCCCTCCGTCATGGACGACAAGGAAATGCTGGAAGACCTCATCGCCGCCGCCGTCAACGACGCCGTGCGCCGCGCCGAGCAGACCAGCCAGGAAAAGATGGCGGGCTTTACCTCCGGGCTGAACCTGCCTCCCGGCCTGAAGCTGCCGTTTTAAAAAACTAGCCGCCAAGACGCCAAGAGCGCCAAGATTTCTGAGTAATGGGTCGTTCCTTCGTTTCTCGATTTTCTTGGCGTGCTTGGCGTCTTGGTGGCTCATAGAAGTTCAATGAAAACCCCCTCCAGCCTCGAAAACCTGATCCAGGCCCTGCGCTGCCTTCCCGGCGTGGGCCCCAAGTCGGCCCAGCGCATGGCCTATCACCTGCTCCAGCGGGACCAGAATGGCGCCCGCCGCCTGGCCCAGGCCCTGGACCATGCTCTGGGCACCATCCGCCATTGCCGCCTGTGCAACAACTTCAGCGAACAGGAAGTGTGCGAGCTGTGCAGCTCCTCCAAGCGGGACGCCGGACTGCTGTGCGTGGTGGAAATGCCCGCCGACCTGGTGATGATGGAGCAGACCCAGGGCTACCGGGGGCTGTATTTCGTCCTCATGGGGCGGCTGTCGCCCCTGGACGGGGTGGGGCCGAAGGAAATCCACCTGGACCGCCTGCTGAAGCGCGCCACCGACGGTGGGGTGCGGGAAGTGGTCCTGGCCACCAATTTCACCGTGGAGGGGGAAGCCACCGCCCACTACATCGGCGAAATGCTCAAGGAGCGGGGCATCAAGGTCACCCGCATCGCCCGCGGCCTGCCGGTGGGGGGCGAACTGGAGCACGTGGATAGCGGCACCCTGGCCCAGGCGGTGGCGGATCGCCGGGAAGTTTAGGCCGCTCCGGTAGAAGAGGGCCTTTTTCCCATCGGGAAAACAGGCCCATCAACGTTTCGCAAAGGCGGAAGTCATGAACCTTCGTTGCCATTGGGCCGGACCGTTATTGGCGGTTGCCGGCCTGTTTTTCCCTTCGGTTTCCTTCTGCGCCGACTGGCTGATCGCCGGGGACAGCGAGCAGGTCGAGGCCGGCCATTCTTTTCGCCTCCAGGTGGTCAAGCCGGCAGCGGAGGCCTGGCCCGAAACCCTGGCGTTGAAGCTGATGCAGGCACAGGGCGCCCGGCGGATCGCCCTCCATTTGTCCGATGGAGCGGCCGACAGCGAAAACCGCCGAACCTATACGGCCGAGGCGCCGGCGGGCATCAGCGGCTTGGTCCGGGCAGAACTGGCCGACAGGGGGTCCAACCGCCTGGCCTTGCTGGTGGAACAGCCCGATAACTTGTCCAGAATGACCGAGACGCCCCCAGGCGGGAATGGCCAGGCCGCCCAGGGGATGAAGCTTCCCGCCGGCCAACCGGAGCCGCCCCTGTCCGCCAACGAGCCGATGTATTTCGTCGTCGGCGCCCGCAATGGCGCCAATGCCCGCTTTCAGCTCAGCTTCAAATACCGCCTTTTCGACGAGGAGGGGGTGGTGGTGCGCCATGCGCCCTGGCTGACGAATTTCCATTTCGGCTATACCCAGACCTCCCTGTGGGACCTGGGGGCCAGCTCCAAGCCATTCCACGATACCAGCTACCGGCCGAGCCTGTTCTGGCAGTGGCGCAACGGCGGCCGGGACGGCTGGCCCCAACTGTGGCGTTCCGGTTACGAGCACGAATCCAACGGCAAGGACGGGCTGAACTCCCGCAGCATCGATACCCTGTTCGTCCAGCCAATATGGGTATGGGACGGCGCGGAGGACGCCCGTTTCGTTTTCGCCCCCAAGGCATACGCCTATCTGGACAAGGACGAAAACCCGGACATCCAGCAATACCGCGGCTATGTGGACTGGAATTTCCGCTACGGCAGGGAAAAAGGCTGGCTGCTGTCGGCCCTGCTGCGGCGGGGCACCGCCGGCCATGGCGGCGCCCAGCTCGACTTGTCCTACCCCCTGCGGGAGCCGGTGTTTTCCCGGGTGGGGGGCTTTCTGCACTTCCAGTTGTTCTCGGGCTATGGAGAAAGCCTGCTGGACTACAACCTGAGGCGGGATACCCAGCTTCGGGTGGGGTTTTCCGTGGTGCGTTAGATCAGAAAGTAAGCACCTTGTCGGAATCCCGCACCAGCCGGTGCAGGTCTTCCAGGGTGGAAAGCGCGCACATCCCGGCATCCTCGGTGTGGCGCAGCTTGAGGCAGGTGCCGCAGGCCAGCAGTCCGCCGCTGGCAGCGACGAACTGGCCCATCATTTCGCTCACCTTGAACTTCTCACTGTCCAAGCTCTGGGCTTCCACCCCTTTCCCGAGCAGGAAAGCGGAAACCGCATCCCCGTGCTTGAGGGAGAACACGCCGAGGCGGAAGGCGTTCCACACCGTTTCAGCATCGTCGGAATAAATCACCAGGCCGAGTTTCATGTTGTGCCTCCTATGCGGGATTGAGCCGGGGATGGGTTTCCTCGCCGAAAACCTGCACCAGCAGGCCGGAGAGAAACATGGCGACGGCGACGAACCAGAAGGCTTCCTCGATGGCGCCGGACCAGTGGGCCACCAGCCCCAGGGCCAGGGCGCCGATGCCGTAGCCCAGGTCGCGCCAGAAGCGGTAGATGCCGATGGCCGAGCCGCGCCAGTTGGGGTGGGCGATGTCGGACACCGCCGCCGACAGGTTGGGATAGAGCAGGGCCATGCCGAAGCCGGTGACCGCCGCCGAGAACGACCACCAGGCCACGGTGTCCCCCAGCAGCATCATCCCCACCCCGGCGCCGCAAATCCACATGCCGGCGATGATGGGCTTCTGCCGGCCCACGTGGTCGGACAGCTTGCCGGTGAAGAACTGGGAGCCGCCCCAGACGAAGCCGTAGACCCCGATCACCCAGCCGATGTTGGCCAGGCTCAAGCCGTGGCGGTAGAGGAACACCGGGTAGAACACCCAGATCAGGGCGTCGACGAACTTTTCCACCAGCCCCGCCTGGCTCACCGCCGCCATGCGCTTGTCGCGCCAGGACATGAGGGTGAACACTTCCCAGGTGGTGGGCTGGTCCGGGATGTTTTGCGGATAGCGGGGCTTGGGGCCGGTGCTTTTCCCCGCCGCGTGTTTCGCCCCTTCCGCCTTGGCCCAGGGCAGGGTGTCCTTCACCCACAGGATGGTGAGCAGCCCGGCGGTCAAGATCACCGCCAAGCCGAACACCAACAAGCCTTGGCGCGGCCCCAGGGCCCCCGCCATGTAGCCGGTGATGATGCCCGCCACCGCCAGGCCCACGTAGCCGGAGAACTCGTTGAGGCCGATGACTAATCCTCTTTGGTCCGGGCGGGTGAGGTCCAGCTTGGCGGTCTGGGTCATGGACCAGGTGAAGCCCTGGTTCACCCCCAGCAGCACGGTGGCGGCGACGATCCAGTTCCAGTTCTGGGCGTAGAGGATGAGGAAGGGGATCGGCAGGGCCGAGGCCCAGCCCCACAGCAGCACCTTCTGCCGCCCGAAACGCTCCGACAGCCGCCCGGCGACGAAGTTGAGGGTGCCCTTGACGAAGCCGAAGGCGACCACGAAGGTGGTCAGCAGCAGGAACGAGCCTTTCGGCACGCCGAATTCGCTCTCCCCCAGGGCGGGCACCACGGTGCGCATCATGCCGATGGTCATGCCCACCAGGAACACCTGGATCAACTGGTGGCCGAACTGGGCGAAATTGTCCCGGATGCCGTGGCGGTATTCCCGATATTCGGTGCTAAGGGTGTGAGTCATATCATGCCTTGGTGTTTCCCTCTCCCCCAGCCCCTCCCCCGCCTGCGGGGGAGGGGGGCAGGCACCCTCTCCCCCTGCGGGAGAGGGCGGGGGGTGAGGGGTTTTTACGGTTTTACTGCCCCAGATTCGCCGCCACCATGCGCTCCATCTCCGCCGGCCGGGGCGGGATGTCGGCCAGGATGTGGCGCACGAAGGCTTCCTTGTCCAGCACCCCGAGGCCGGCATTGAAGCGCTTCTCGAAGGCCACGGTGGAAGAGGGCTTGCCCGAGATGCCGGCGCCGCACACGCTGCCGGAGGTGTGGCCGGGGAAGACTTCCACCGACTCGGGCAGGCTCATCAGCTTGCCGTGGAGGCTGTCGAACAGCTGCCCCGCCCATTCCTCCCCTTTGCCCGCCAAGTCCGGCCGGCCGATGCTGCCCACGAACAGGGTGTCGCCGGTGAGCACGAACCAGGGCTCGGCGCTGCGGCGCTTGTCGGCGACCAGCAGGCAGATGGAATCCGGGGTGTGGCCGGGAGTGTGGAGCACTTTCACTCCCACGTTGCCCACCTCGATCTCATCCCCGTCCTTCAGGGCGTGGAAGGGATATTTCATCCGGGCGCCGTTGCTTTCGTGCAGGCAGTAGGCGGCTCCGGCCCGCTCCGCCAGCGCCTTGCCGCCGGAGTAGTGGTCGGCGTGGACGTGGGTGTCGATGACGTGGGTGATCTTGACGTTCTGGTTGGCGGCCTCCTGGAGGAACCAGTCCTCGTCCCCCGCCACCGGGTCCACGGCGATCCCCACGTTGCAGGAGCCGCAGCCGAAGAAATAGGAAAGGGTGGCTTCCTGGGCCAAGCGTTGCCTGAAAAACATGGCGTGTCTCCTCTTTGGTTGATTATTCAAACGAACTTTTGAATTAATTGTGGCAAAGGGGAGAACGGATGTCAAAAAGAATTCATCCGGGGAAGCCTGCAATATCCTTGACCGCCCAGGGGTGGGGGGCGAGAATTCCAGCAAATTAAGGTATTGGAGAATGAAATGACCACCACCATCCTTGTCGCCAATCCCAAGGGCGGCAGCGGCAAGACCACGCTTTCCACCAACCTGGCGGGCTATTTCGCCGGACGGGGGGAGCGGGTGGCCCTGGGGGACATGGACCGCCAGCAGTCGTCGCTGACCTGGCTTTCCATGCGGCCGGCGGAACTGCCGTCCATTCTCGGTTGGGATGCCCGGGAGGAAGAGGTTCCCAAGCTGGCCCACAAGGTGCCCTGGGCGGTGGTGGACTCCCCCGCCGGGATGCACGGCAAGCGCCTGAGCGAGGCGGTGAAGCTGGCGGACAAGATCGTGGTGCCGGTGCAGCCGTCGGTGTTCGACATGTGGGCCACGGAGGATTTCATCAAGACGGTGCTGGAGGAAAAGGCGATCCGCAAGCACCGCACCTTCCTCGCCATCGTCGGCATGCGGGTGGATCCCCGCACCCGCGCCGCCGCCATGCTGGAACAATTCCTGGAAAAATTCGATCTGCCGGTGCTGACCTACCTGCGGGACACCCAGAACTACATGAACGCCGCCGCCGAGGGGGAATGCCTCTTCGACCGGCACAGCATCCAGCGCACCGAGCGGGACTTCGAGCAGTGGCAGCCGCTGCTGGAGTGGGTGGAGGCGGTGGAGTAGGTCGGGCACACGTGCCCGACATCCGGCGCCGAAGCGTCGGGCATATATGCCCGATCTACGGTTTGCCGAAGGTCGTGCCCGCCTTGAGCAAGGCGGTGAATTCCTCTTCCGGCAGGGGATGGCTGAAGTAGTAGCCCTGCACCTCGTCGCTCTTGTTCTCCACCAGGAAGGCCAGCTGTTCCCGGGTTTCCACCCCTTCGGTGATGACCTTGAGGTTCAGGCGTTCCGCCATGGCCGAGATGGCCAGGGCGATGGCGGCGTCTTTCGAATCCCGGTCGGTGTCCTGGAGGAAGGATTTGTCGATTTTCAGGGAGTCGATGGGGAACTGCTTGAGGTAGCTCAGGCTGGAGTGGCCGGTGCCGAAGTCGTCCATGGAGATGCGGATGCCCATGGCCTTGAGTTCGTTGAGCTTCTTGATCGAGTCGTCGGCGTGTTCCATGGCGACGCTCTCGGTGATTTCCAGCTCCAGGCAGGCGGGGTCGAGGCCGGTTTCGGCGAGGACCTGGCGCACGGCTTCCACCAGCCGGGCCTGCTTGAACTGGCGGGCGGAGACGTTCACCGCCATGCTCATGGCGGGGTAGCCCTGGTCCTGCCAGGCCTTGTTGCGCAGGCAGGCGGTGCGCAGCACCCATTCGCCGATGGGGACGATGAGGCCGGTTTCCTCGGCGATGGAAATGAACTGGGCCGGGGGCACCAGTCCCAGGTCCGGGTGGTTCCAGCGCAGCAGAGCTTCCATGCCGGTGATGCGGCGGGATTTGAGGTCCACCCGGGGCTGGTAGTGGAGCACGAACTCGTTCCGCTCCAGGGCCTTGCGCAGGCTGTTTTCCAGGGCCAGGCGCTCGAAGGCCCGGGTGTTCATGTCGGCGGTGAAGAACTGGTAGTTGTTGCGGCCCTGTTCCTTGGCCCGGTACATGGCGGCGTCGGCGTGCTGCACCAGGATTTCCGCCTGCTGGTCGTCGGCCGGGTAGAGGCTGATGCCGATGCTGGTGGTGACGTACAGCTCGTGGCCGTCCAGGGCCATGGGCTGGGACAGGGCGGTGATGATCTTCTGGGCCACGGCGGCCACGTCGGGACCGCTTTTGACATCTTCCAGGATGACGGTGAATTCGTCGCCCCCCAGGCGGGAGACGGTATCCCCTTCCCGCACCGCCTCCTTCAGGCGCCGGGCGGTTTCCACCAGCAGCTTGTCGCCGACGGCATGGCCCAGGGTGTCGTTGATGATCTTGAAACGGTCCAGGTCCAGGAACATCACCGCCACCATGCGGCCTTGCCGGTGGGCGTGGTGCAGGGCGTGGTCCAGGTGTTCCAGGAACAGGGAGCGGTTGGGCAGGCCGGTGAGGGGGTCGTGGTAGGCCAGATGGCGCACGTAGTCCTCGGCCTCCTTGCGGTGGGTGATGTCGTTGAAGATGGCGATGTAATTGGTGACCTCGCCCTCCTGGTTGCGGATGGCGCTGATGGACAGCCATTCGGGGTAGATGTCGCCGTTCTTGCGCCGGTTCCAGATTTCCCCCTGCCACGCCCCGGATTGGCCGATGGCCGACCACATGTCGCGGTAGAACTCGGCGTCGTGGCGCCCGGATTTGAGCAGGGACGGGGTTTCCCCCTTCACCTCGTCGGCGGGATAGCCGGTGATGCGGGTGAAGGCGGGGTTGACCGATTCGATGCGCCGCGCGGCGTCGGTGATGAGGATGCCTTCGGCGGTGGTTTCGAACACCCGTTCCGCCAGCCGGAGATGGTGGTGGCTGATGGACAGCTGCTGCTCCCGCTCCTTCAGCACGCTTTGCAGTTCCCGCACGTAATCGTGCTCGATGCTGGCCAGGATGTCGGAATAGGTGATGAGGCCTTCCAGTCCGCCGTCGGCGCCGGTCACCCCCAGGTGGCGAATCTTGTGGGTGGAAAACAGGTTGCGGGCGTGGTACAGGCTGCTGCCGCTGGGGACGCAGATCAGGGGCTTGCTGGCCATTTCGCCCACCGGGCCGTCCACGCTCTGGTGGCTGATGAGGCGCACGATGTCCCGCTCGGTGAGAATGCCCAACTGGCCATCATCCTCTTCCACCACCAGGGCGTCGCAACGGGATTCCCGCATGGTTCGTGCCGCATCGGCCAGGGGCAGGTTGCCGGGAACCCGCGCCGGAGCCCTTTTTAGCACCGATTTCACGTCCTTGAGCAGAACGTAGTATTCCATCCCCTGGTTGAGCACTACGTCGGACTGGGTGACGATGCCCAGTTGGCGGCCCTGGCCGTCCACCACCAGATAGTGGCGCACCCCGTCCTGCTTGAAGCGCATGGCCGCTTCCCCCACCGTGGTGAGGTGGGGGAGGGTTTTCACCGGCGCGCTCATCACGGAGGAAATGGGGACGGCCAGAGCCGCCGGGTCGGAAAAGTCGATTTCCAGGGCATCCCGTTCGGTCCAGATGCCCAGGGCACGGCCCTGTTCCATCACCAGGATGGAACTGCAATGGGCTTCGCTCATGGCCTGGGCGGCGGCGGAAATGACGGTGTCGGGGGGGCAGCTCAGCAGGTCGTGCTGGATGATTCGCTCTATGGGCAAATCGTAGGACATGCGCGGAGGCTCTCTAAAAGGCTTTTTTGCATCTTATGCCAATTCGCGGCTGCAACCAACAGGTATCAGGTGGTCAGCTTTCGGTAGATGTTCGCCACCTTGATCGGCAGCTGCCGCACCTCGCTGACGATGGTGTAGTTCACCGCCCCGTACATGTGGGGCAGGTAGTCCCGGGCTTCCTGGTCGATGGTGATGCAGAAGGGGTGAATGCCGGCGCGCTTGGCTTCGATCAAGGCCATGCGGGTATCCTCGATGCCGTAGACGCCCCGGTAGGGGTCGTTGAAGTCGTCCGGCTTGCCGTCGGACAGGGTCACCAACAGCCGGGTGCGGGCGTCCACCTCCTTCAGCTTTGCCGTCAGGTGGCGGATGGCGGCGCCCATGCGGGTGTAGTCCTTGGGCTCGATGCCGGCGATGCGGCGCTGGACTTCCGGGCCGTAGGGCTCGGCGAAGGTCTTGATTGGGAAAATCTCGCAGCGGATGCGGGTCATGCCGGAGAAGCCGTAGATGGCGTAGCGGTCCCCCAGTTTCTCCAGTCCCTCGCACATCAGGAGCAGGGATTCCCGCTCGGCGTCGTTGATCCAGCCCCGGGTGCTGCCGCTCATGTCCACCATGAACAGCACCGCGATGTTGCGCTCCAGCCGTTCCTGGCGGGTGAACACCCGGTCGGTCATTTCCCGGCCGCAGCGCAGGTCGGTGCGGGCGGCGATGGCGGCGTCCAGGTCCACGTCGTCGCCGTTCTTCTGGGCCCGCAGCAGTTTCTCCTCCCCTCGCAGGGCCTCGAAAACCCGGCGGATCTGGCCCACCTGGCCGCCGTATCTGCCCAGGACTTCGGCGGCGTAGCCGGCATCGCCGAGCCCGGAGGGCAGCTCCCGCAGGGTGCACCAGTTCTTGCGGTAGTGGCGGCGCTGGTGGTCCCACTCGTTGTAGGCGTAGCCCCCTTCCGGGGGCGCCATTTCCTTTTCCTTCGGGTTCCCGGCCGGGGCATAGCCGCCGCCCCCCGCCGGGGTGAGGTAGTCGGGGGGAATGTCCCCCAGGTCCAGGTCGATGGAGTGCAGCAGGCCTTTTACCTCATCGTCGAGCACCACCGGACGGCCGTCGGCCAGCAGCACGAAATCGGCTGCGACCTCATTGGCGGAGTTCTCGCGACGCAAGGAAAAGGAGGCGGGTTTCGCTCCCGGCTGCATGTGGGCCAGGGCGGCTTGGAGCGCCGCTTTGTCCCGGCGCAGGCGCTGCTGGCGCTCGGCTTCCGCCCGCTCCGGGAGAAGCTCGCCCATGTAGGGCCAGGGGGGCGGGAGCGGCTGTGCCAGCAGATTCTCCATCCACTCCAGGCTTTGTTTCGGTCCGGCGCCGGGGGCCTCAAGTTCGGCGGCGGCGTCTTGGAATTCGGCGGGGAGGGCTTCGCCCCGCAGGGATAGGATTTCCCTCGCCAGCCCAGGGTAGTGGCGGGCCAGGACGGCGTCCAGGCGCAGGGTTTCCAGCAGGTGGTAAAGCTTCCGGGCCTTGTCCGGGTCGGGGTAGGCGCGCAACTCGGCGGCGAGATCGGGGAAGAAGGTGCCGAAGTGGGTCTGGGCCCACTGGTGGACCGCCAGGGCCTTGTAGAGGCGGAAGTTGTCGTCTTTTGCCGGGAAACGGCCGAGCCGGGAGGGCAGAAACAGGGTGGAGGTGTCGGTGTGGGGCGGGTCGGCGGGCTCCAGCTTCATGGCGCGGCCGGAAAGCCCGCGCAGGAAGAGTTCCAGCACGCCGGTGATCTCTTCCAGGTAGACGCCCTGGGCGTGGTCCACCCCGGCGCCGGCGAAGTCCTTGGGCGCCTTCAGGACCGCGATGGCGGGGTAGAGGCCCTGCCGGTCGTAAAGGTCCATGGCGTGGAGCAGCCATTTCTGCACGTCGGGCCGGTCCATGGTTTCCAGGGCCTCCAGCACGTGGCGGGCGAAGAGGTAGGCAACCTGGCTGTGGGTCTGGGCGGTTACGGCACACCAGTGGAGGACGAAACGCTGGACTTCCGCCGGGTGGGCGGCGAGCTTTTTCGCGATGGCGTTGGTGCGTCGGCCGGGGGTGAAGGCGGCCTCCAGCAGTTCGTCGAGCTGTTCTTCCAGCTCGGCAGCGGACAACTGAACGTCAGAAGATGGTGGCGATGAGTTCATCGACGGCGGCCAGCATTTCCGGTTCGTCCGTCAGGGCCCGGGCGATGGCGCCGCGGCAGGCGGCGGCGGGGGGGATGCCGTCCATCATCAGCTTGCCGGCGTGGACCAGGAGGCGGGTGGAAGCGCCTTCGTCCAGGCCGCTGCCCTTGAGGTTGCGAGTCATGGCGGCGAGCTTCACCAGTTGGGCGGCCCGGGCTTCGTCGAGGCCGGTTTCCTTGACCACGATCTTCTGCTCCAGAGGAGCGGCGGGATAGTCGAATTCCAGGGCCACGAAGCGCTGGCGGGTGCTTTGCTTCAGTTCCTTGAGCACGCTCTGGTAGCCGGGGTTGTAGGAGATGGCGAGCATGAATTCCGGCGATGCTTCCAGCTCCAGGCCCAGCTTTTCCATCGGCAGCATGCGCCGGTCGTCGGCCAGGGGATGGATGACCACCGTGGTGTCCTTGCGGGCCTCCACCACTTCATCCAGGTAGCAGATGCCCCCGGCCCGCACCGCCCGTGCCAGAGGGCCGTCCACCCACACCGTCTGGTCGGCGGTGATGAGGTAGCGGCCCACCAGGTCGGAGGCGGTCAGGTCATCATGGCAGGAGACGGTGATCAGGGGTCGCTTGAGGCGCCACGCCATGTGCTCCATGAAGCGCGTCTTGCCGCAGCCGGTGGGGCCTTTGAGCAGCACCGGCAGGCGGTTGCGGTAGGCGGCTTCGAATACTGCGATTTCGTCGCCGGTGGGCTCGTAGTAGGGCTCTACGGTGATGAAATGCTCTTCGGGGGGGAGGGCGTGGCCTTCCATGGGGATGCCTCTGGGCAGGGAATCTAAGCGATTGGGCCGTTAATCGGCGCGAATGTTCACGGTTTTCTCCCTCCCCCTCGGCGGGGGAGGGGTGGGGGTGAGCGGTGTGCCTATTCCACCATTTCACCCCCATCCCAACCTTCCCCCGTCAAGGGGAAAGGAGTGAAAACCAGGAGCCCGAGTTTCCTCAATCAGCGCAGCGGTACTTGTCTTCCACTTCCGCCGCCGGCTTGACGATGTCGTCCAGGGGGCCGAGTTTCTGCACGATTTCCGCCATCTGGGTTTCCCGCTCCTGCTTGCGGGCGAGGCGCCGTTCCAGGGCGTCGGCGCGCATGGGGATGGTCTGCTCGTCGAACATCACCTGGCGCAGGAAGCGGAAGGCGAATTGCATCAGTTCCACTTCGTCGCCCTGGATTTTCTGCAGTTCCTCGTCGGCCAGCTCGTAGGCGTCATTGAAGCCGTCGCTGGTGACGAATTCCTTGAAGCGATCCAGGTCGTAGCAGGCCATGAAGAACAGCTGCAGGCTGCGCTTGGAGGGCGTGCCCACGGTGGGGCCGGAGGATTTCTTTTTCAGCACCAGCTGGCGCCAGCCGCGGCCCAGCTCGTCATAGACGTCCACGCCCTGTTCCTTGCGGTAGTCCTCGATGGAGATGGGGCGGGGCTCCTCGTGGCCTTTGCAGTGGGCCTCCTTCACCATGGCGTAGGAGGCGGTGTCGGTGTATTCGTCCTGCTTGCGCATGGACAACAGGGCGACGGGATAGTAGCGGCAGGCGGTGGGGCGGTCTTCATAGACCGAGCAGCCTTCCGGAGTCATGAACTGGCACGCGGTGCCGTTGTCCACCGGCTTGAATTTCACCCCGGCGATGCTGTCCTTGTCCATTTCGTAGGGGAGGGTGTATTGCACCAGGAAATCGCCGGAACTCATCCCCAGGCGCTTTTTCAGGCGCAGGATGTCGTAGGGGGTGAGGGAGATGTCGATGTTGCTGCAGCAGGCATTCCAGCAGCTGATGCCCTTGCGGCACTGGAACTGGAAGGTGGCGTCGCCTGGAAGCAGGGTGGGTTCCACCGGCATGCGTTGGAAGGGGGAGTCGTTGATATCGATTTGTACGTCAGCCATCTTGCTACCTCGTGAATTGTGGCATCCCGCAAGGGCGGGGAAAGCCGATGATTTTACTCTTTAACCGGGGAAAAATCTTTTTAGCCCCGGATGAACCACTAACTTAGCTCCCTCCCCCTCGACGGGGGAGGGTTGGGGTGGGGGTGAGGCGGCGGTGGTTATGGCCACCAGTCCACCCCCATCCCAGCCTTCCCCCGTTCCCGTTGGAGTCGCCCCGAAAGGGGCGGGGACCCAACGAGGATGGGGAAGGGGTATGGCGTGACTGCCTTTGGCGGCTAGCTGCCACTGCAACACCTACTCGGCGCCCCAATGGGGCGTGGCGATCCCTTCGCCGAGGTCGGCTTCCACCAAGCGGCGCCGCACCTCCAGCAGCTTTTCGATCAGGGCCGGTTCGGCAGCGCTATAGGCGTCGGCGTCGGGGGTGCGCTTGACCACCACCCCCAGCAGCTCGGTAATGGCGTTGCCGATGGAGTTCTGGCTGATGGTGACGATCAGCTTGCCCGCGTCGTTGCGGTAGATCAGCTGCTTGAAGGCGGGCTGCCAGCGGATGGAGTTGGCGTACTTGGCGTCGCGGATGCAGCGGTCCCGCACCATCTTGGCCGTCTTGAGGAAATCGTTGTCGAATTGCAGCTTGGCCTCCACCAACTCGGGGAAGTAGATGTCCCGGGGCAGGGGGGCGTTGCGGGTGGAAACCTGGCTGAAGAAGGTGCGGTAGAAGTCGATGAAGCCCTTGAGGAGGGCGTCGTACTCCTTCCAGAAGCGCACTTCCTTCAACGCCGCGACGCCTCCCTGGACCTCCCAGCTGGGCAGGCCCTGGGGATAGCCGGTGAGCGCGATCTTGCACGATCCTGCCTGGCAGGGCCGCAGAATCTGCAAATCCAGCTCGTCGAAGAAGGCCCGGTACACGTCCCGCATGTGGGCCTGGAACAGGGAATGCTGGCCGCCGTCGGTGAGGTTGGGGTTGTCCGCATCGGCGATGGGCGCGTCCCGCAGTTGCGCCTTGTCGAAGGCGATGAAGTGGTTGTGCAGCATGCGGATGCTCGGCACCCCCGGCGAAGTCAGGGGCCAGGTGGCGTCCAGGCTGGCCTCCCCCGCCAGCACCAGGTGCCGGTCCGGGTCCGGGTAGAGTTCCAGCATGTAGTCGATGATGATCTGGTTCATCCGGTTCCACACGTTCTTCACCGCCTCCGGCACCTGGGTGCGGCGCACCGGGCGGCCCAGGGGGTCGAGGATGCTCTGGGAGGTGTTGTAGATGATGGAGGCGTCGAACTCGTTGCTGTGGCCAAGGGCCTTGCGGTACAGCAGCAGCCCTTCCGGGTTCTGCAACAGGCCGTTGTTGTGCACCAGGTCGTTGAGGTTCTCGGTGCTGTTGAAGAACTCGTTGGGCTTCATGCCCTCCGGCACATCGAGGGGAATGGGGCGGAAGGGTGTGACGATTTCACGGGGACCGGCCTGCATGGTGGTTGCCTTAAAATGTAGTTATGGCGCTATTAAGTTATTGAATGGATAAAGGGATTTTTAATAGAGGCCATCATAGAGGCTTCGACTTGGCAAGTAAACTGCGGCCGGGGTGTGGGTATGGCGCGGTATCCGCCGGACGGCGAACCCGGTTGGTGGCGACGGACAGATGGGGTGAAGCCTCTTTCGGCCCCGCTGAAGAAATCCGTTCTGCTGAGGTATCGAAGCACGAACACGCTACAGAACATTAAGTTGGCGGCGAGATCGAAGCTGCCCCAGAAGAAATGCACCGGGCTGCATTTGCCCAGAAAGCCGGCGCGAAATCCCGTCAGCACGCGTTCTGTCTGCGCCAGAACCGCTGTCCAGCCAGCCCTCCAGGGGCAGGCCCGGCTTGCTCAACCTCCGATCTATCAAAGTAGCAGACGTAAAAAAAACCGGGCGCCGAAGCGCCCGGTTTCCGTGCTACTGAACTGCTTGTGGCAGCTTAGTGGGCAGCCGGCTTGAACAGCTTGCTCTTGTCGACGAGATCGACGTGAGCGCGCTTGAAGCAGGTCCACTGCTTGGTGGTCTTGTCGTAAACGGAGTTCACGAAGCATTTCCAGTTCTGCTCGTCCACGAAGTTCTTGTCCATCCGGTAGTAGAAGCCGGGGTAACGGCTCTCTTCGCGGAATTGGATGTGCTTCATGTGGGCTTCGGCGGTCAGGATGCGGTGGTAGTTTTCCCAGGCACGCAGCAGCTCGTGCAGGTCTTTCGCACGCATCTTCTCGGCGTCTTCCTTCAGCATGCCCAGCTTCTCTTCGGCCACGGCGAGCATCTTGTCGTTGGTGGTGTAGTAGGTGGCGACACCGGCAACGTACTCGTCCATGATCTTCTGGAGGCGGAACTGCAGCATCTTCGGCGTGATGTAGTTGGGGTTCACGTCGATGGCGGTGGTGTAGTCCTTGTGCTCCAGGAAGTTGCGGACCGGCTTGTAGATCTCTTCCACCAGCTGTTCAGCGGGGGTGTCGAGTTCCACCTTCATGTCCTTGTTGTCCACGCAGTACTTCACCATCGACTTGGCAGCCATACGGCCTTCAGCGTGGGAACCGGAGGAGAACTTGTGGCCGGAGGCGCCAACGCCGTCACCAGCGGTGAACAGGCCCTTGACGGTGGTCATGCCACGGTAGCCCCAGCTCCAGCCTTGCGGCAGGTGTGCGGGAGCGCCGGGCAGGGCTTCGGTGGTCGGCGCGCCGACGTCGTCCGGACCGGAGGTCCAGATACCGCAGCAGCCGGAGTGGGAACCCAGGAGGTAGGGCTCGGTGGGCATCAGTTCGGAGTTCTTCTTTTCCGGCTCGATGTTTTCACCCACCCAGATACCGCACTGGCCGACGCACATGTCGAGGAAGTCTTCCCAGGCTTCCGCTTCCAGGTGCTTCACTTCGCGGGGGGTCAGGGTTTCCTTCAGCTTGGCGAGGGCGGTCACGGTGTCCATGTAAATGGGGCCGCGGCCTTCCTTCATTTCCTTCAGCATCAGGTGGTTACGCAGGCAGGAAGCGGGAACGGCGGCCTGGCCATAGGGCGGGTAGTCGTTCAGCATTTCCTTGTTCTTCTGCATGTAGACTTCGCCGTTGGCGTTGGCGGCTTGGGCCTTGAACAGCAGGAACCAGGCACCCACCGGACCGTAGCCGTCCTTGAAGCGGGCGGGCACGAAGCGGTTTTCCATCATGGTCAGCTCGGCACCGGCTTCGGCAGCCATGGTGTAGGTGGAGCCAGCGTTCCACACCGGATACCAGGCACGGCCTTGGCCTTCACCCACGGAGCGGGGGCGGAACAGGTTCACGCATCCGCCGGCGGCGAGCAGGATGGCTTTGGCCTTGTAGACCACGACTTTGTGGTCGCGGGTGGAGAAGCCGACGGCACCGGCGATGCGGTTGGGGTCGTTCTTGTCGTTCACCAGCTTGACGATGAAGATGCGTTCCTGGATGCGGTCGGAACCCAGCACCTTCTTGGCGGCTTCGGCAACGATCCACTTGTAGGATTCGCCGTTGATCATGATCTGCCACTTGCCGGAACGCACGGGCTTGCCGCCGTCCTTCAGGGGGGTCATGCCTTGGGCGCCGTCGTGACGCTCGCCGTTTTCGTCCAGTTTCCAAATGGGCAGGCCCCATTCTTCGAACAGGTGCACGGACTCGTCCACGTGGCGGCCCAGGTCGTAGGCCAGGTCGTCGCGGGTGATGCCCATCAGGTCGTTGGACACCATGCGGGCGTAGTCGGCGGGGTCTTGCTCAGGGCCGATGTAGGTGTTGATGGCGGACAGGCCTTGGGCCACGGCGCCGGAGCGGTCCATGGCGGCCTTGTCGACCAGCTTGATTTTGAGGTCAACGCCGTGCTCGGCCTTGGCGGCGTCAGCCCAGCGCTGGATTTCGTAGGCGGCGCCGCAGCAGGCCATGCCGCCGCCGATCAGAAGAATGTCGACTTCTTCTTGGATGACTTCAGGATTTCCAAAGGTACCAGACATTGTGATTTGCCCTATCAGTTCGTTAATCGGTCGCTCGGCTGATCTTACTTGCGGATCAGTTCAGCGGGGTTGCCGGCGCGATAACCATTTTCCTGGTTGAAGAACCCGGTCTTGGTGATGTTGGCCATGGTGGCGGTCGGCTTGTTGCCGTAGGGATCGATGGAACCCTCGGGGGTGGTGCGGATCGGGAACTTGAAGCGCTTCAGGGTGCCGTTGCGGAACTTGATGGTCCACATGATGGAGTCGGTACCGCGCAGGGGCTGCACCGAACCGCCCAGGGGCACGATGTCGGCGTAGTGGCGAGCTTCGATGGCTTGCTGCGGGCAAATCTTCACGCAGGAATAGCACTCCCAGCACTGCTCGGGCTCTTGGTTGAAGGCGCGCATGGCGTGGCCGGTTTCGGAGCCATCTTTGTCCAGCTTCATCAGGTCATGCGGGCAGATGTACATGCAAGCGGTCTTGTCCTGACCCTTGCAGCCGTCGCATTTGTCGGTGCGTACATAGGTTGGCATTGCTTCACTCCTTCAGTTTCTACCTCGATTTAAAACAAAGCCGGCAACTCTCGCAGCCGGCTTACCTTTTTAACTTATGCGGCGGAATGGCCTTTCAATTCCACCTTCACGTTTTGCTCGGCGCTGAGGCCGGCGTAATACTTTTGCAGCACCTTGGCCACTTCCGGGCGGCTGAATTCGACCGGAAGGTCCTGGCCCTCGGAGAGCATGGAGCGCACCTTGGTGCCGGACAGCAGGATGCGGTCATCCTTGGTGTGGGGGCAGGTGCGCTGGGAGGCCATGCCGCCGCACTTGTTGCACCAGAAGGTCCAGTCGATGTTCATGTTCTTGGTTTCGAGGGCGTCCTTGGGGATTTCGTCGAAAATCTTCTGGGCGTCGAAGGGGCCGTAGTAGTCGCCCACGCCGGCGTGGTCGCGGCCGACGATCAGGTGCGAGCAGCCGTAGTTCTGGCGGAACAGGGCGTGCAGCAGGGCCTCGCGGGGGCCGGCGTAACGCATGTCCAGGGGATAGCCGGCCTGGATCACGGTGTTGGGGGCGAAGTAGTTCTTAACCAAAACCTCGATGGCCTCGGAACGCACCTCGGCGGGGATGTCGCCGGGCTTCAGGGCGCCGAGGAGAGAGTGGACCAGCACGCCGTCCATGGTCTCGATGGCGATTTTGGCCAGGTACTCGTGGGAGCGGTGCATGGGGTTGCGGGTCTGGAAGGCGGCGATCTTGGACCAGCCCAGTTGCTCGAACTTGGCGCGGGTCTCGGCGGGAGTCATGAACTGGTCGCCGTACACTTCCTTGAAGTCACCGGTGGAGAGCACCTTCACGTCGCCGGCCAGGTTGACGGCAGCCTGCTCCATCACCATCTTGACGCCGGGGTGCTCCAGGTCGGTGGTCTTGTACACCTCCATGCACTCGTGGGCCTTGTCGATGGCGTACTTTTCGGACACCTTCATGGTGGCCATGATTTCGCCGCTTGCGCCATCCACCAGGGCCACTTCCTGGCCGGTCTTGATGCCGTCGGCGGTGACCTGGTCGGTGGAAAGGGTGATGGGAATGGGCCAGAACAGGCCGTTGGCCATCTTCATGCCGTCGCACACGCCCTGCCAGTCGGC
This sequence comes from Gallionellaceae bacterium UBA2239, assembly GCA_002347615.1. GTDB lineage: Bacteria > Pseudomonadota > Gammaproteobacteria > Burkholderiales > UBA9220 > UBA2239. The sequence continues at coordinate 34,853 of DDYH01000042.1, forward strand.
ATGGGTCATGAAGCCGGTAAGGGGGGTGAAGCCGCCGATGCCCATCATGATGACGTCACCGGTTTCGCGGGAGGACATTTTTACTTTGGGCAGGCTTTCAGCGTGTTTCTTTTCCGCTGCAAGCGCATCGCCGGTGAGCAGCAGGGGCTTAAGTTCACCGCCGCCGTGGGGTCTGACTAGTTTGGACACATGCCTCTCCTTGAACAATGTGTTAAGTGCGTTTCCTTAGGCCTGCATGGCCTTGTTTTGCGAAGCTCGGCGGAGGATAGCACGGTTGTTTTGAGGGGGCTTATCCATTTATTTTATTTTTCTCATTAAGGATTTTTCTGAGAATATAAGCATTAAATTCTATACCTTGATTGTCATTGCGTTGCGCGGGTTTGTGGACCGGTTCTTAGGGTTTGATTGGCGCGAAAAGGGGGTGGGGCGGGGGTGGTCTGATCCACGCCAGCGCGGTGGCGGGGCGGGTGGAGATCGGCCCGCCTGGGCAAGGGGCCTTCGGAGCTGGGGCCGTTTTCATGCCGGGGCGGCTGCGGGCACCCCCTTGGTTGGGTGTGCACGTTGGCGTCGCGCCGCACAGGACGCCGCCTAGGCGCGCTTGGCGGCCTTCATGATCTGCTCTTTTTCCCGCTTCCACTCGCGGTCTTTTTCCGCTTCACGCTTGTCGTGCTGCTTCTTGCCTTTGGCAAGGCCGACCTCCAGCTTGATGCGGCCCTTGGCGTAGTGGAGGTTGAGGGGGACCAATGCGTAGCCGGCACGTTCCACCTTGCCGATGAGGCGATTGATCTCCCCCATGTGCAGCAGGAGCTTGCGGGTGCGCACCGGGTCGGGATGAATGTGGGTGGAAGCTTCCGGCAGGGGGCTGATGTGGCAGCCGATCAGGAACAGTTCTTGCCTCCGGATGACCACGTAGGCTTCCTTGATCTGTACCCGACCGGCGCGGATGGCTTTGACTTCCCAGCCTTCGAGCGCCATGCCGGCCTCGTACTTCTCTTCGATGAAGTAGTCATGGAAGGCTTTTTTGTTTTCGGCGATGGACATGGGGTGTCGGGAACGTGGTCAATGCGACAAGCGGTGAGGCCTCCCTTCGAATGCTTCAAGGAGGGGGCGAAATGGTGTATTTTACCAGCTTTTTCGAGTGGCACCGATGGCGTTGGTAGAGAAGTCGGTATTGGTAGGATATTCCGCGGCGCAGATGTTCGCGCTGGTGGACGAAGTGGAAACCTATCCGTCGTTCCTCCCCTGGTGTGGCGGGACAGACGTAAAATGGCGGGATGAACAATCGGTGGTGGCGACGGTCCATATCGATTATCACCACTTGCGGCAAAGTTTCACCACGGAGAACAGCCGTCAGGTTCCCCATCTGATTGAAATGGCGCTGAAAGACGGGCCTTTCAGTCATCTGGCGGGGGCGTGGCGCTTCGTGGAACTGGCGGAAGATGCTTGCAAGGTGGAGTTCAGCTTGCACTACGAGTTCTCCAGCAAGATGCTGGAGAAGGTGGTCGGCCCGGTGTTCGGCTACATCGCCAACAGCTTCGTGGAGGCGTTCGTGCACCGGGCGGAGAAACTTTATGGTGAATGAGATGAGCGAAAAAATGATTTCGGTGGAAGTGGTGTATGCCCTGCCCAAGCAGCAGACCGTGAAGCAGCTGAAGGTGGCCGAGGGAACGACGCTGATTCAGGCGGTGGAGCAATCCGGCATCCTGGGGCAGTTCCCGGAAATCGACCCGGCCACCACCAAGATGGGTATTTATGGCAAAGCGGCCAAGGCGGACGCCGTGCTGCGGGATCTGGACCGGGTGGAAATCTACCGCCCCCTGATCGCCAACCCCAAGGAGGTGCGCAAGAAGAACGCGGCGGAGAAGGAATCCGCCGAAGCCTAAGCCGGGGTTTCCCCGGCTACTTGCACCACTCGCTTACCGCCCGTTGCGCATCGGCCATGGCCTGGGCGCGCTCGGCGTCGTCCAGGAACACGCGTTCCCCTTGTTCGTTGTAGCGGGTAAGGCGCACACCATCTTGAAGCGTCTTCAGGTTGCTTCGGGCGGCTGCGCAGTTCTGCTTGGCGGCGTCCGCCTGAGCTTTCTCTTCGGCGGCCTTTTTTTCCGCGTCATCCGTTTCCATCCGGCGCTTGCGGAATTCCTGTTCCTGTTCGGCGACGCTTTTCTGCGCCCCCGTTCCCCCCGGGGTGCCGGGCTGGTTCTTGATGTTCATCGGTTGCGGGTTCTTGGCACTGGCCGGGGGCTGGTCCCCGTAGTGGACCTTGCCCTGGCTGTCGACCCATTTGACGATTTCGGCGGAAGCCGGAGCGCTTGCCAGCAACAGGGAGAGAATGAGCAGGCGTTTCATGGTTTCGTCTCCAAAAGCAAACGGGGCCTGAGGCCCCGTCCGGTTGTATTGGCGATTACTTGTTGGTGGGCGGGTAGCTCAACTGTTTGATGCCGAGTTGGGCTTGGTCGCTGGCCTTCTTGGATGCCGCGATGACTCTCGCGTTATCCCCCTTGTCGGCGGCCTCCTTGGCCTTCTTCAGGGCGTCCTGGGCGGTGGTCCAGAGGGCTTTCTTGGACTGGGCTTCCTTCACGTCGGCCTCGGCCTTGGACAGGGCCTGTTTGGCCTCGTCGGACAGGGCGGGGGCTTCGTTGGCCATGGCGCTGGCGCTGCCCAGGGCGATCAGCGTCGCGCTGAGCAGGGCGAAAAACAGTTTCTGCATTCTTGTCTCCTAAGGTTGATGTCGTTTCTGTCGCGCCGTATGGGGGGCGCTTCCTTGATTGCGGGTTTTCCACCCGCTTCGCCTGCAACATTATCTATTTGCCCGGGTGAAGTCAATTTCCCGGGTTGAACCCAGATTATCCATTAGGCGGCGCTTCGCGCCTACGCGAGCGCTGGCGGTCGGTTTGCGGCCATTTTTGCCGCTTGTTCGTCGTCCATGGAATAACCATGAACTCCTCGCAAGCAACGAAACTGTCTCGCAACCCACCTCGCCATCATCTCGCGTCCTAATGGATAATCTGGGTTGAAACTTTTGCGCGCCTTGCGTAGTCTTACTGCCGGTTTGAACAACGAGGAGAACACTTGATGCAACCCGACCTGCGAGTCGCCGCTGCTGGCGCCGAACTTTCCGTCGGCACCAACAAGGTGCTGCGTAATACTTATTTGATGCTGGGCCTGACCATGGTGCCGACGGTGATCGGCGCGGTCATCGGCATGAGCATGAATTTCGCCTTCATGGCGGAAAGCCCCATCCTCGGCGCCGTGGTCATGCTGGCGGTGATGTTCGGTCTGTTCTGGGCTATTTCCGCCAATCGCAACAATGGCCTCGGCGTGGCCCTCCTGCTGGCCCTGACCTTCTTCATGGGCCTGATGCTCGGTCCCATCCTGCAAGTGGCGCTGCAGCTGCGTAACGGCGCCCAGCTGGTGGGCTTGGCCGCCGGCGGCACCGGGGTGATTTTCTTCGTCCTGGCCGGCATTGCCACCGTGAGCAAACGGGATTTCAGCGGCCTGGGCAAATTCCTCACCATCGGCCTGGTGCTGCTGATCGTCGCCTCCCTGGCCAACCTGTTCTTCCAGGTGCCGGCGATGCAACTGGCCCTGTCCGCCATCGCGGTGCTGATCTTCTCCGGCTTCATCCTGTTTGATGTGAACCGGGTGGTGACCGGCGGCGAGACCAACTACGTCATGGCCACCCTGGCCATCTACCTCGACATCTACAACCTGTTCGTCAACCTGTTGCAGCTGTTGATGGCCTTCGCCGGCGAGCGCGACTAAGCGTCTCCCCAGCGACAACGGCCGACGGCGGGAAACCGCCGTCGGCCGTTTTGTTTTTATCGGTTCAGATGGGCTGACAGGAAGCGGTCGGTTTCCCGGCCGATCAGTTCCAGGTTGAGGGCGTAGGCGTCGTTGTGTCCGCCGGTCATGGGCACGAAGGCCTTGGGGGGATGGGCGGCGGCGTAAAGGGCCTCGCCGTGGGAGTAGGGGGTGATTTCATCCTCTCGGCTGTGGAAGATTAGCACCGGGCTGTGCACCTGCGTCAGGTAGGCCCGGGTGTCGTAGCGGAACCGCGCCAACTGCCGGGCCGGAAGCCAGGGGTAGAGGGTGGCGGCCAAGTCCGGCACGGAGGTGAAGCCGGCCACAATCACCAGGGCCGCCGCTTCCCGCTCGGCGGCCAGCTTGGCGGCCACGGCGGCCCCCAGGGATTCGCCGAACAGGACGATGTTCCCGGGAGGGATGTGACGCTGTTCCGCCAAGTGACGCCAGGCGGCTTCCCCGTCCCGGTAGGTTCCTTCTTCGCTGGGCCGGCCGCTGCTGCGGCCGTAGCCCCGGTAGTCGAAAATCAGCACCGACAGGCCGATGCGGTGGAACATCCGAATGGGCTCCAGCCGGTGGGCGATATTGCCGGCGTTGCCGTGGAGGTAGAGCAGGGTGCCGCGGGCATTGGGGGCCGGAACGAACCAGGCGTCTAGTTTCTCCCCGCCCCGGGTTGCCAGGGTGAGGGGTTCGAAGGGCAGCCCCAGGTCGGCCGGGGTGGCGTCCACTTCCCGGGAGGGAAGGTCGGGCAGATAGAGCAGTCGGTCCTGGAGCAGGAAGGCCGTGGCGGCGAAGGCGGAATAGGCGACCGCCAGGGCCAGGACGAGGGTCTTGAGGGCTTCCGGGAACATGGGCGGGGCGGCGGGTGGCGACGCTTCCACTATAGTTAGCCCCGATTCCGGTACAATAAGAGAATTTTAATTTACTGGTTACTGGGAATCCGGCTTTGCTTTCCACCGCTAATATCACCATGCAGTTCGGGGCCAAGCCCCTGTTCGAAAACGTCTCCGTCAAGTTCGGCGAGGGCAACCGCTACGGCCTGATCGGCGCCAACGGCTGCGGCAAGTCCACCTTCATGAAAATCCTCGGCGGCGACCTGGAACCCACCGCCGGCAACGTCTTCCTCGACCCCGGCGAGCGTCTCGGCAAGCTGCGCCAGGATCAGTTCGCCTACGAGGACCAGCGGGTCATCGACGTGGTGTTGCAGGGCCACGATGAGCTGTGGCAGGTGCAGCAGGAGCGGGACGCCATCTACGCCAACCTGGAAGCGACGGAAGACGACTACATGCGCGCCGCCGAACTGGAAACCCGCTTCGGCGAGATGGACGGTTATACCGCCGAGGCCCGCGCCGGCGAATTGCTGCTGGGGGTGGGCATCCCCACCGAGCAGCATACCGGCCTGATGAGCGCGGTGGCGCCGGGCTTCAAGCTGCGGGTGCTGCTGGCCCAGGCCCTGTTCTCCAACCCGGACATCCTGCTGCTGGACGAACCCACCAACAACCTGGACATCAACACCATCCGCTGGCTGGAGGAGATGATCAACAGTCGTTCCAGCACCATGATCATCATTTCCCACGACCGGCACTTCCTCAACAGCGTGTGCACCCACATGGCCGACCTGGATTACGGCGAGATTCGCGTCTATCCGGGCAACTACGACGACTACATGGTGGCCTCCACCCAGGCCCGCCAGCGCCTGCTGTCCGACAACGCCAAGAAGAAGGAGCAGATCGCCGAATTGCAGGCCTTCGTCGCCCGCTTTTCCGCCAACGCCTCCAAGGCTCGCCAGGCCACCAGCCGCGCCAAGCAGATCGACAAGCTCAAGGAAGGCGCGGTGGAGGTCAAGCCCTCCAGCCGCCAGAACCCTTACATTCGCTTCGAGATGGACGACAAGGACAAGCTGCACCGCCACGCGGTGGAGATGCTGGAAGTGGCCAAGGGCTACGACCACGTGCTGTTCCACAACCTCAGCCTGACCCTGGAAGCGGGCCAGCGCCTGGCGGTGATCGGCCCCAACGGCGCCGGCAAGTCCACCCTGCTGAAAACCCTGGTGGGGGAAGTGGAGCCGGACCAGGGCAGCGTGAAATGGGCGGAAAAGGCCAAGATCGGCTATTTCGCCCAGGACCACGCCGCCGACTTCGACTGCGACGACACCCTGTTCGACTGGATGAAACAGTGGGGACAGGAGGGCGACGACGACCAGATCATCCGCGCCACCCTCGGCCGGCTGCTGTTCACCGGCGACGATTCGAAGAAATCGGTGCGGGTGCTGTCCGGCGGCGAAAAGGGCCGCATGCTCTACGGCAAGCTGCTGCTGGAGCGCCCCAACGTGCTGGTGATGGACGAGCCCACCAACCACATGGACATGGAATCCATCGAGTCCCTCAACTTCGCCCTGGAAAGCTACAAGGGCACCCTGATTTTCGTCAGCCACGACCGGCAGTTCGTGTCGTCCCTGGCGACGCAGATTCTGGAACTCGACGGCGTGGGCGGTTTCCGCCATTACGTGGGCAACTACGAAGACTACCTGCGCAGCCAAGGCATCGAAGAATAAGAATTTCCCGCTAACCCTACGTTTAGGATCGGCTTATGAAACTCGGCACCCCCCTTTCCCCCTCCGCCACCCGCGTCATGCTGCTGGGCAGCGGCGAACTGGGCAAGGAGGTGGTCATCGCCCTGCAGCGTCTGGGGGTGGAGGTGATCGCCGTGGATCGTTATCCCAACGCCCCGGGCCATCAGGTGGCCCACCGCTCCCATGTCATCGACATGGCCGACGGGCAGGCTCTGCGCGCCCTGGTGGAGCGGGAGAAGCCCCACCTCGTCGTGCCGGAGATCGAGGCCATCGCCACCGACATGCTGGCGGAGATCGAGGCGGCTGGCCTGGCCGAGGTCATCCCCACCGCCCGGGCCGCACAACTCACCATGAACCGGGAAGGCATCCGGCGCCTGGCGGCGGAAGAGCTGGGCCTGCCCACCTCCCGCTACGCCTTCGCCGAGACCCTGGCGGAACTCCAGGCCGCCATCGACGCCGGCATTGGCTATCCCTGCATCGTCAAGCCGGTGATGTCCTCCTCCGGCAAGGGGCAGTCCACCATCAACGGCCCCGAAGACGTGAAGGCCGCCTGGGATTACGCCCTGAGCGGCGGCCGGGTGAACCGGGGGCGGGTGATCGTGGAGGAGATGATCCGCTTCGACTACGAAATCACCCAGCTCACCGTCCGTGCCCTGGGTGCCGACGGCCAAGTGGAAACCCACTTCTGCGACCCCATCGGCCACGTGCAGGTGAAGGGGGACTACGTGGAAAGCTGGCAGCCCCAGCCCATGTCCCAGGCGGCGCTGCAAAAGGCGCGGGACATTGCCAAGGCGGTCACCGACAACCTGGGCGGCCGCGGCCTGTTCGGCGTGGAATTGTTCGTCAAGGGCGACCAGGTATGGTTCTCCGAGGTCAGCCCCCGGCCCCACGACACCGGCATGGTGACCATGATTTCCCAGCTGCAGAGCGAATTCGAACTCCACGCCCGGGCCATCCTCGGCCTGCCGGTGTCCACCGTCCTGCGGGTCCCCGGCGCCAGCGCCGTGATCTACGGCGGCATGGTGGGCAAGGGCATCGCCTTCGAGGGGGTGGATGAGGCCCTGCGGGTGCCCAACAGCGACCTGCGCCTGTTCGGCAAGCCCGAATCCTTCGAGCGCCGCCGCATGGGCGTGGCCCTGGCCTACGCCGGCGACGTGGACACCGCCCGGGACAACGCCAAGCTGGCGGCGTCCAAGGTGCGGCCGGTAAGGGGATAGGGCGCCCATGGGCAAGCTGCTGTTCTTCGTCCTGGTTGCCCTGGCGGTGTACCTGATCGTCAAGAAAGGGACCCGCTCCCTGCCGCCGAAGGAGCCGAAGCGGGAGGTGGAGGATATGGTGCGCTGCGCCCGCTGCGGCGTGCACCTGCCCCGCAGCGAGAGCGTTATGAGCGGCGGCGAGTTCTATTGCGGCGAGGAGCACCGGCGAGAAGGGAAGTCCTGACCCCATGGCGATGCTGAAGCCGCTCGCCGCCGACGCCGACACCCCCCGCCAGTTGTGGCGGTCCCTGCACTACTTCAACCTCTACCGCCTGACGGTGTCGGGCGTGTTCGTGGTCAGCTTCATCCTGTTCGGCCCCGCCCTCACCTATGGGGCCTACGACCCCCGGCTGTTCTTCCTGGTCAGCATCTATTACGTCCTGTTCGCCGCCCTGGCGGAAATTCCCGCCACCCTGCGCTGGCCCCGCTTCGAGTGGCAGCTGAGCGGCCAGGTGCTGGCCGACGTGGCTTTCGTCACCCTGCTGATGTATTCCAGCGGCGGCACCCGCAGCGGCTTGGGCCTGTTGCTGCTCACCTCCCTGGCGGCGGCCGGCCTGGTGGGGCGGGGCAAGCTGGTGCTGTTCTTCGCCTCGGTGTCCAGCGTCGCCGTGCTGCTGGAACACAGCTACCGGGTCTTTCTCCTGGACGGGGACCCCGCCGGCTACATCCAGGCGGCCATGCTGTCGGTGGGCTTCTTCGCCATCGGCTGGCTGGCCCATGCCCTGGCCAAGCGCATGGCGTTGAGCGAGAAGGTGGCGCGGGAAAAGACCGTGGACCTGGAAAACCTGGCCCAGGTGAACCAGCTGGTGTTGAAGGACATGGACGACGGCGTGCTGGTGGTGGACGGGGAGGGGCGCTTGCGCCAGCACAACGCCATGACCGAGGTGCTGTTGGGCCGGCTGTTTTCTTTCCGCCGCGACATGGGATTGATCGACTATTGCCCGCCCCTGGCGGAGTGCCTCAAGCGCTGGCGCGACGCGCCCCACGGCGGCTTCGACCAGTTCCTGGCCCCGGCCACGGGCAAGCAGGTGCGGGCCCGCTTCGTCCCGGTGGGGGGCGACCCGTCCCAAGGGGCGGTGATTTTTCTGGAAGACATGGGGCGCATCCAGGCCCAGGCCCAACAGTTCAAGCTGGCGGCCCTGGGACGGCTCACCGCCAGCATCGCCCACGAAATCCGCAACCCCCTGTCGGCCATCAGCTACGCCGACGAACTGCTGCTGGAGGAGCCGGACCTGCCCGGCACGCAGCAGCGCCTGCTGGAGATCATCCGCGACAACACCCGCCGCCTGGAAAAGATGGTCCAGGAAGTGCTGCAGCTCAACCGCCGGGATAGGGCCCAGCAGGAGCCCATCGACCTGGCCGATTTCATCCCCGCCTTCGTGGACGAGTTCTGCCAGATCGAAAAAATCCCCCCCGAGCGTTTCGAGCTTCAGGTGAAGGAAGGATTGACGGCGTGCTTCGACCGGGGCCACCTCAACCAGGTGTTGTGGAACCTGTGCCGCAACGCCGCCCGCTATGGCAGCGGCGCCCCGGGGGCGGTGCGGCTGGCCGCCGGCCCCGCGGGCCGCCGGAATTATGCAGTAGAATTGGTGGTGGGCGACGACGGGCCGGGGGTGGACGAATCCATCCGGCCCCAGCTGTTCGAGCCCTTTTTTACCACCGCCAGCCAGGGGACCGGCCTCGGCCTCTACGTGGCGCGGGAGGTGTGCGAAGCCAACGGCGCCGAACTGACCTACGAACAAGGCGAAGAAAAAGGGGGGCGGTTCATCGTGCGATTCAAGGGAGAGCCATGCTGAAGGGGGGCAACGGGCAGAACGGCGGCAGCCGCCGGCGCATCCTGCTGGTGGACGACGAGGCGGACATCCTCGAAGTGCTGGAACTCGCCCTGCTCAAGATGGGCATGGACGTGGAGCGGGCCATGACCGTGGCGGAGGCGAAACGGCACTTGGAGAAGGGCGGCTTCCACCTGTGCCTCACCGACATGCGCCTGCCCGACGGCAGCGGCCTGGACCTGGTGGAATTCATCGGCCGCCACTGCCCGGCGGTGCCGGTGGCGGTGATCACCGCCTTCGGCAGCACCGAGAACGCGGTGGCCGCCCTCAAGGCCGGCGCCTTCGACTACCTGTCCAAGCCGGTGTCCCTGGAGCAGCTGCGGTCCCTGGTGAAATCCGCCCTCACCCTGCCCGAGCCGGCGCCCTCCCAGGGCGCCGCCCGGGGCCTGCTGGGCAGCTCCCCGGCCATGGAGGAGGCCCGGCGCCTGATCGACAAGCTGGCCCGCAGCCAGGCCCCGGTGTACATCACCGGCGAATCGGGCAGCGGCAAGGAGCTGGCCGCCCGCCTGATCCACGAGCAGAGCGCCCGGGCCGCCAAGCCCTTCGTGGCGGTGAACTGCGGAGCCATTCCCGAAAACCTGGTGGAAAGCGAATTCTTCGGCTACAAGAAGGGCGCCTTCACCGGCGCCGAGCAGGACCGGGACGGTTTCTTCCAGGCCGCCGACGGCGGCACCCTGTTCCTCGACGAAGTGGCCGACCTGCCCCTGTCCATGCAGGTGAAGCTGCTGCGGGCGATCCAGGAAAAGAAGGTGCGCAAGGTGGGCGCCACCCAGGAAGAGAACGTGGACGTGCGCATCATCAGCGCCACCCACCAGAGCCTGTCGGAATGCGTGGAAAGCGGACGCTTCCGCCAGGATCTCTATTACCGCCTCAACGTCATCGAACTCAAGATGCCCCCCCTGCGGGAAATGGCCGGGGACATCCCGCCCATCGTCGAAGCCGTGCTGCGCCGGCTGGCGGAGCAGGCCGGGCTCGAAACCGTCCCCGCCATCAGCCGGGACGCCATGGAGGCCCTGTGCCGCCACCCCTTCCCGGGCAACGTGCGGGAACTGGAAAACATCCTGGAACGGGCCCTGGCCCTGAGCAGCGGCGGCGCCATCAACCCGGAAGACCTCAATCTCCCCACCCCCAGCGGCGAATTCGCGCCCCCCGCCGCCGAGGCCCCAGACCAGGCCTATTCCCTGCCCGACTACCTGGACCAGGTGGAACGGGCCGCCATCCTCAGCGCCCTGGAAAAAACCCGCTACAACAAGACCGCCGCCGCCAAGCTGCTGGGCATCAGCTTCCGGGCGCTGCGCTATCGCTTGGAGCGGCTTGGGCTGGACTGAGCTTGGCGAATAGCCAAGGCGGGTAAGCAGCGGGCTTGTCACCTTTGCGCCAGGGTAGGGGCTTAGCCGTTGGCGCGTTTTACCCGCGCATTCCTTTGTTTTCCCCTTTGTATCCTTTCCCTGCGCCAGTACGTAAAAGTACGGACTTTATCCATGCCACCGTAATGGTATATTCGTACCAAATATGACGAAGCACTAATATAGCGATGTCATGACACGGCGCCGTAGAGCGGCCGGCAGT
>DDYH01000030.1 GCA_002347615.1 Gallionellaceae bacterium UBA2239
AGATGTGTATAAGAGACATGGTAACCCCGTCCCCTACTCGATCGGGCAGGAAAGGCGGGCTCGCAACCCTCCCCTTTCCCAAGGGGAGGGCAGGGTGGGGATGGTGAAAAATCATTCGACCACCCCCATCCCAACCTTCCCCCTGGCAGGGGGAAGGAGCCGGTTTCACCCCTCCCCCGCAAGCGGGGGAGGGGCCGGGGGAGAGGGAGAAACTTCGGTGTGCTAGCCTGACCATCCCTCAATGCCGGAGAACACCCATGCGTGTCACCCTCCTCGGCGCCACCGGCGGCATCGCCCGCGGCCTGCGCACCGTCTCCATCCAGGTGGATGACGACCTCCTGATCGACGCCGGCACCGGCGTGGGCGACCTCACCCTGGGCCAGATGGCCGCCATCCAGCACGTCTTCCTCACCCACGCCCACCTGGACCACCTCGCCTGCCTGCCCATGCTGGCCGACGCCGTGCTGGACCGGCGGGCCGGCCCCCTCACCGTCCACGCCCTGCCCGAAACCCTGGACGTCCTCAAGGACGGCATCTTCAACAACCGCCTGTGGCCCGACTACACCGCCCGGCCCTCGCCGGAAGCGCCCTGGGTGGCCCTGGAACCGGCCGCCGTCGGCCATCCGGTATGCGTCGGCAGCCGCACCGTCACCCCGCTTCCCGCCCGCCATTCCGTGCCGGGGGTGGGCTACGCCGTGGAGGGAGAAAGCGGCAGCTTCGTCTACAGCGGCGACACCACCCTGTGCGAACCCTTCTGGGAGGCGGTGAACCGTTTGCCCGGGCTGCGCTACGTGTTCCTGGAGTGTACCTTCCGCGACGACGTCAGCCCGGAACAGGCGCTGGAGTGGGGGCACATGACGCCGCGGCTATGGGAGAAGGCCTTGGCTTTGTACCAGGGGGACGCCGAGGTGCGGGTGATCCATATGGAGCCGGGGAAGGAGGAGGCGACGCAGGGGCAGTTGAAAGAGCGGCTTGGAGGAAAAGCGCCTCGGCCCGTTGTGGCCGGGGAAATGTTTGAGGTTTAGGGCTATTCGGAGATCGCCCAGTTCTCTACCGCAAGCCCCGGAACCCGAGAAAATTCGCCCACGTTGTCGGTCACCACGGTAAGCCCAAGCGCCAAAGCGTGGGCGGCGATGAGGAGGTCGTTGGGGCCGATGGGTTGGCCTGCCCGTTGCAAGTGCGCCCGGATTTTGGCGTAGTGGGCATCGGCGTCGGCTTCCAGGGGAAGGGCGGTGACCCGCCCAAGAAGTGCGTCGATCCGCTCCGTCAGGGCGGGGGACTGTTTCTTCGCGGCGCCATAACGCAGTTCACAGGCCACGATGACGCTGGTGCAAACGGCCTCTTCGCCCACCGCCGCAATGCGGCGGGCAACCGGCCCCGCAGGATGCCGGACGAGGTCGGACAGCGCGTTGGTGTCCAGCAGGTAGCGCAAGGTGGACACGCTACAGGTCCACCTCGTCGAGGGGCGGCAAATCGTCGATGTCGGGGAAGGCTTCCTTCAGCGGTTCCCAGGAGGCCAGCAACGCCAGCAGGGAGCCCTGCTTTACCGGCTCGACGATCAGGCGGTCGCCTTCCTTGCGGATAACGGCTTCATTGCCCGGCAATTCGAACTCGCGGGGGATACGCAGCGCCTGGTTGCGGCCGTTCTTGAACAGGCGGACGTGGCGTTCGGGGTTCATGGTGCCTCCTGGGTGATGGCCTATGTCTAAGCATAGGCTAACAGGTTGGTGCTAAGGACGCAATGCGGTGATTTGGTCCGGAGGCTTAGGTCCTTTTACCTTCACTATTAACCCCAGATTATCCATTAGGCGGCGCNNCCTAATGGATAATCTGGGTTAACTGCATACTTCTGGACAATGAGGGTGTCGGGCAAAGCACTTCCTGATTTTTCGATCAGAGTCACTTCTCGCTCGTGTGGATATGCGGGCGTATCAAACTCGTGCGCCTCGACATTTGCATTCGGGAGCATGGTTTCGTCGATTACGTATACGTAGCCATCCTCAGTGCGCCCGCTAGTTGCAAAATAAATTGCTACATCTTCTGAGCGCGACGTAGAAATTCCACACCCATCGTACAAGCCTGATTCAATTTGGTGTGCCCTTGCGGTATTGGATTCACAGGGGCCGCATTTGAACGTCCCATCACATTTCCACTTTCCATCTAGCTTCGGAACCACTGCGACTGAATTTCCTTTTGGCACGAGGCGCCCACCGTTCGCCTCATCCTCTACTTTATTTATGCCTCGATAGAGCATGGAAATCCTTGCGGTAAACAAAAATCCCTATTTAAACAAGGAAGTAATCTTTTCGCGGTCCGGCCGCTCCACCACCCCCTTCTCCGTAATCAACCCCGTCACCAGTTCCGCCGGCGTCACGTCGAAAGCCGGGTTGCGCACCTGCACGCCTTCCGCCGCCCATTGGCAGTCCCGGTAGCCGGTGACTTCGTCCGGGGCGCGCTCCTCGATGGGGATGTCGGCGCCGCTGGCGATGGTGAGGTCGATGGTGGAGAGGGGGCAGGCGACGTAGAAGGGGATGTTGTGGCGCTTGGCCAGCACGGCCACCATGTAGGTGCCGATCTTGTTGGCCACGTCGCCGTTGGCGGCGACCCGGTCGGTGCCCACCACCACGGCGTCGATTTCGCCCCGGCTCATGAGGTGGCCGGCCATGTTGTCGGTGATGAGGGTGACGGGGATGTTTTCCTGCACCATTTCCCAGGCGGTGAGGCGGGCGCCCTGGAGGAAGGGGCGGGTTTCGTCGGCGTAGACGCTGATTTTCTTGCCCGCGTCCCGTGCCGAGCGGATCACGCCGAGGGCGGTGCCGTGGCCGGCGGTGGCCAGGGCGCCGGCGTTGCAGTGGGTCAGCACCCGGGCGCCGTCGGGGATGTAAGCGGCGCCGTATTCGCCCATGGCCTTGTTGATGCGGATGTCTTCGGCGCTGATGTCGTGGGCTTCCTGCAGCAGCCGGTTGGCGACTTCGTCGTTGGGCTGGGTTTTGACGCTGTCCCACACCTTCTTCATGCGGCCCAGGGCCCAGAACAGGTTGACGGCGGTGGGGCGGCTCTTGGCCAGGATGTCGATGCCGTCGTCCAGCCAGCGGTCGAACTCGGCCTTGTCCAGGGGCTGGAGGCGGCGGGCTTCCAGGGCCACGCCGTAGGCGGCGGTGCAGCCGATGGCGGGGGCGCCCCGCACCACCATGCTGCGGATGCCTTCGGCCACGGCGGCGGCGGAGTCGTAGGCGATGTACTCGAAGCGGGCGGGGAGGACGCGCTGGTCGATGAGTTCCAGGCGGCCGTTGTTCCAGCGCAGGGTTTCGAAGGCGGTGGGGGTTTCGTAGGTGGCGGTCATGAGTTTATGGGTATCAAGGCGTTGGAGGTGTGAGTGAACAGGGGGCCGCACAGTTCCGCAGCCAGCTTGCCGGCGGCGGTGGCGTCGCCGTTTTGCAGCAGGGCATTGGCGCGGACGTTCCGCGCCGCCAGGGCCTCCATTTTAACCCGCAGGGCAGCTTTGTCCCGGCCCAGAAGGGCGAGTCGGGGGGCGGTGGGGGAGAGGGCCAGAATGGGGAGCAGGGGCGCGTCGGCGAAGTCGCAGGGTATAGCGGCCATATCTATCCCGCCGAATCGCCGGACGGCCTGCTCCAGGGCCTCCGCGACGGCGTTTCCGTCCTGGATGTCGCAGGAAATTCCCAGGTAGGCCGGAGCAGGGGCGAGGTTCTCGGCTTCCTTTCCGAGGCCCACGGCGGCGGCCCCCATTTCCAGCAGCGCGGCGACGCAGGCGCGGCCTGCCGGGGAGGCGGCATCCACGACCAGGGCCGCTTCCCCGGCCAGGGGTTGATGCGTGTCCGAACGGATTTTGTGCTCGAAGCCGCCGTAGTCCAGCTCCGCCGCCAGGATTTCCTCCGGCGGCAGGGCGCGGTAGGCATCCAGGGCGGTGGCGCGGGAGACGATCTCGATGGTGTGGCGGTAGACCTCCGCCGCGGCGGCGGCGTAGAAGGCGTTGACCCCGGCGGCGCACAGGCCCAGGTCGGGGTCGAGAATCACCCGGGGGGCGGGGTCGATGCGTTGGCGGGCGCCGGGGACGGTGTCCAGATAGGCGCCGTATTCCGCCGCGAAAGCGGCCACGTCCCGCCCCAGCAGCGGCACCCGCTTGGTGAAGATGGCGTGGTGGGGCGTGGCCGGACCCTGCCGGGAAATGGCGGCCAGATCCGGGCGGCGGGCGAAGGCCAGGGCTTCGGGGCTGCGGTCGGTGGTGAGGAGGAGGGGCTTGCCGGCTTCCTTGGACACGGCGCGGCGCAGGGCGGCGATGGTCTGGCTCTGCCGGGGTTTCGGCCCGTCGCCGGCCCTCGGCAGGTCCCAGGCGCCGTGGCGGCGCAGGTGATTTTCGGCCCGCTCCACCAGTTCGATCGTGCGCGCGTAGGCCTCTCCGGCATCATGGCCGAAGGCGAAAATGCCGTGGTGCATCAGCACGATGCCGACGGTTTTTGAAGTGAGGTCATGGCGCACCGCCTCGGCGCAGCACTTGGCCAGCTCGAAGCCGGAACTGCGGAAGGGGACCACCAGCACGTCGTCGCCGTAGCATTGGCGGATGTGCTCTTCGCCGCCGGCCGTATTGCCCACCGCCAGCAGGCTGTCGGCGTGGGTGTGGACCACGAAGGGGAAGGGCAGCAGGGCGTGGAGCAGGGTTTCGATGGAGGGGGTCGGCGCCTTGGCCCGGGTCATGGCGCAGGCGAAGGCGTTCATCAGCTCGGGGGTGGCGATGTCGTCCAAGTCCAGCAGGGGCAGCACCTGGTTCAGGCGCACCGGGGAAAAGCTGCTGCGGTCCACCTCTTCCAGGCTGGTGCCGCTGCCTTTGACGTAGAGGATGTCCTCTTCCCGGCCGAACAGGTCTTTTTGCTTCACCTTGGCCGAGGTGTTGCCGCCGCCCAGCAGGACCAGGGAATGGTTTTCCCCCAGCCGGCGGGAGAGGTGAACCAACTGATCCAGTTCGTCGCCAAAGCCCATGATTTCGGATTTGTTTTTACGGGTTTTCATGTATTGCAGTTCGCTTTAAAATGGCTACATTTTAATTGGGCTTGCACTGCTTTTCTGGTTTGTTGGGAATGCGGCGCAAGAATTTGATTTTCATCGATCAAGGAGGTTCAAATGGCTGTTGGCGGCGTAGGCGGGGGCGGAGCGTCCCAGATTTTTCAGATGCTGCAACTGAACAGGCAGTTGAACGAGCAGGCGGCGCAGCGAAGCGAGCAAAGCCGGGAGAAGGCCAAGGCCACAGCGACGGCGATCATTGACCAGAATATCGCCGGCCAGCAGCGTTCGGTACAGGCGGGCAGCACCAACCTGAAGCTGGGGCAGATCGTCAACACCACGGCCTGACAGGCGGCGGCGGATGGGCTCTCAGCGGCCGTTCGCCGGCAAGGCCTTGTGGATTTGAATGATTCCCTGGGCCACCCGCTGGGTGCCCATCACTCCGGAATCCAATCCTTCAGTGAATTCCAGAACCTGGTAGCCCTCGTAGCCGCGCAGGGCCGCGATTTGTTCGGCGCGGTATTTGAACAGCTGGGCTGCTTCGCCGTCGCCTCCGGAAGAGAAGGTCTTCTTGCGCAGGAAGATGCGGTAGCGGTCGCCGCCAAGGGGCATTTCCTCCAGGGACCAGTTAGGGAGCAGGCCGTTGATGATGGCGGCGGCGCCGGCGCCGAGGATGACCGGCTGAATCCCGGGCACCATGGAGTAAGGCGTGGTGAACATCGAACCGGTGATGCCGAAGGTTCCGGAGGAATTCGGGCTGTTGGGACTGGTGGTGCAGCCGGCCACCATCCCGGCCACGGCACATAGCCCAAGCATACGCCCAGTGATAAAAAGCCTTGTCATGGAAGGCATTTAACTACAGGGGGCGCGGCATTGGCAAGCCGGCGCGCCGAGAAAAATGGATAAAACAGGGGCGGACCATGCGGCAATCCCACCATACGTTCACCGTGGCCACCCGCGGCAAAGGGCTCTATGAGTTCACCGGTGAGGTGCTGGGCTGGGCGGCTTCCAGCGGCCTGCGCAACGGCCTGCTGACACTGTTCGTGCGGCACACTTCGGCCAGCCTGCTGATCCAGGAGAACGCCGATCCCACGGTGCGGGAGGATTTGTCCCGCTTCTTCTCCCGGCTGGTGCCGGACGGCGACCCCCTCTACCGTCACCGCATGGAAGGGCCGGACGACATGTCGGCCCACGTGCGCTGCGCCCTCACCCAGGTGCAGTTGTCGATTCCCCTCCTTGACGGCGCCCTGGCCCTGGGCACCTGGCAGGGCATCTATCTGTTCGAGCACCGGGTGGAGCCTATGAGGCGTCAGGTGGCGGCCCATTTGCTGGGAGACTAACTTGTCAGGGATTTGTGTAGAATGACCGCTTTCCTTAATCCACCTTCAAGGGGCGGCATGGCTGACAAGCTGGCGATGATGTTGCTGACGATCGATCCCGATCGCCCCCATGTTTGCGGTGCCCCATTCTTCCAGGCCGCAGCCGCGGCTTCCATGGACGTGGAGGTGGAAATCTACTTCTCCAGCCGGGCGGTGCGGCTGCTGATCAAAGGGGTGGCGGACAAGATCTATCCCGGCGAAGGCCAGCACAAGACGGTGTACGAATTCATGAAGGATGCGGCCAAGCTGGGGGTGAAGTTCTACGCCTGCGGCGGCGGCCTGCACGAATTCGGCGTCCGGGCCGAAGAGGATTTCGTCCCCGAATGCACCGGCATCGCCGGCGCCGCCGCCTATGTCCAGCGGGTGATGGACGACGAGTGGAAGGTGCTCAGCTACTGAGTTGCCCCAGTTCCTGGTGGACAAATCCCATCAGCCGGATGAATGCCGGTTCCAGTTCGTCCAGCAGCGCATCCAGGTTTTCCCATTCCCCCGCCTTTGCCGCACTTTCCATTTGCCGCGCCAAGCCGGTGATTTCCTCCGCCAGGATATAGGTCGACGCGCCCTTGATTTCGTGGGCGGCGCGGACGGCTCCCGCGCTGTCCCGTTGCTGGGCGGCGCTTTCCAGTTTTTCCAGCAGGGGGCGGGTGGTGCCGAGATAGAGGGCTACCAGCTCCCGCACCGCAGCTTCGTCATGGCGGAAATTCTCCCGTAGCTGTTCCAGGTCCATGGGCTCGGCCGGATTGCCCGCGGCAACTGGCTCGGGCTGGTCTTCCGGATGGGGCAGCTGCGCCCATTCCGTCAGCACCTGGCGCAGGGTTTCCATGCGCAGGGGCTTTTCCAGGTAGCCGTCCATGCCGCTGGCGAGGCAGTGTTCCCGGTCGCCGGCCATGGCGTTGGCGGTCATGGCCAGGATGCGGGAGCGGGGCTTGCGGCGGGATTCCTCCTCCAGGCGACGGATCCGGGCGGTGGCCTCGAAGCCGTCCATTTCCGGCATCTGGCAGTCCATCAGGATGATGTCGTAGGGGACGCGTTCCACCGCCTCCACCGCTTCCACGCCGTCGGCGGCGATGTCCGCCCTCAGCCCGAGCTTGTCCAGCATGTAGAGGACCACCTTCTGGTTCACCGGGTTGTCCTCCACCACCAGGATGTGGCACAGGTGGGGCAGCGGGGGCAGGGGCGGCGGGGCGGCGAGGGCTTCGGCGTCCCGGCTTGCGCCGCCGAGCAAAACGGCCAGGGCCTGGTGGAGCCGCCCCCGGCGCACCGGCTTGCTGACGCAGGCGTCCACGCTTTTGCTGCGCCTTTGGGGGCGTTCGGCTGCGGTGGTGAGAAGGAGGATTTTCGGTGCCGCCGGGCGCTGCTTTATCGCCTCCAGCAGTTCATCGGAGGATGCGGCGCTGTCCACCACCAGCAGTTCGGGACGGGTTTCAAGATGCAGGCTGGCTTCCGCCAGGGAGGAAACGACGGTCGTTTTCCCGCCCCAGGCGCCGAGTTGCTTGTCCAGGGCGCGGCCCAGGTCGGGACTGGCGGTGACCAGCAGCGCCCGGAAAGGGGGGAGCGCCGCCGGGGCGCTCTCCCCCTGGGAGGGGAACTCCACCGTGAACCAGAAGGTGCTGCCTTCGCCGGGCACGCTGTCCACGCCCATCCGTCCCCCCATCCGCTCACACAGCTGGCGGGAGATGGTGAGGCCGAGGCCGGTGCCGCCGTATTTGCGGCTGGCGGAGCCGTCCACCTGGGAGAAGGGCTGGAACAGGCGCTGGCGCCCTTCCTCGCTGATGCCGATGCCGCTGTCGCTGACGGCGAAGCGCAGGCGGACGGCGGATTCGCTGCGGGATTCCTCCGTCACCCGGATGAGCACCTCCCCCTGGGGGGTGAACTTCACCGCGTTGCCCACCAGGTTGACCAGGATTTGCCGCAGCCGGCCCGGGTCGCCCCGCAAGCGGTCGGGAATGCCGGGCTGGATGTCGCACACCAGCTCCAGGCCCTTGCGCTGGGCCTGTTCGGCCAGGAGGTCGGCCACGTCCTCCACCGTTTCGGCCAGGTTGAAGGCGACGATTTCCAGCTCCAGCCGGCCGGCCTCGATCTTGGAAAAATCCAGGATGTCGTTGATGACGGTGAGCAGGGCCTCGGCGGAATTGCGCACGGTATGGGCGTAGTCCCGCTGCTCCGGGGTGAGGGGGGTTTCCAGCAGCAGGCCGATCATGCCCAGCACCCCGTTCATGGGAGTGCGGATTTCATGGCTGACGTTGGCGACGAATTCCGATTTGAGCCGCGCCGCTTCCAGGGCGGCGTTGTAGGCGGCCTGGAGCTTCTGCTCCGCGGTCTTGCGCTCGGTGATGTCGCGGATGATGGCCTGGGTGACGATGCGTCCGTCCAGACGCATGGAATGGAGGGCGATTTCCGCCGGGAACAGGGTGCCGTCGGCCCGCTCCCCCTGCCAGTCGAAATAGCAGTGGCCTTCGTTCATGGCCAGGGCGATCTGGCGCTGGGCCAGTTCGGCGGAGGTCAGGCCGTTGGGCTGGAATTCCGGGCCCAGGTTGTCGGGGGTGGTGGCGATGAACTGCTGCCGGGAGGGAAAGCGGAACATCCGCACCGCCGCCGGGTTGACGTCGATGAAGCCCTTGCGGTCCAGCAGCACGATGCCGTCGGAGTTGGTGTCGAACAGGGTCTTGTACTTGAGCTGTTCCTTCTCCACTTCCAGCGCCTGGCGGGCGGTGCGGCGGATGATCAAGGCGGCGATCATGATGCTCAGGCCCGCCGCCATCACCCCCATGAAAATCACCAGGAAACGGGTGTCGGCGTAGGACACCGCGGCTTTTTTCGTCGCCAGCCGGGTGGCCTTGACCTGGATGTCCAGAAGGTCGTTGAGCTGCTTGACCAGGGTCTTTTGCATCGGGATGGTGTGGTCTTGCAGCACGTGCAGCGCCTCCCGCTCCTGGCTGCCCATGGCCAGCTCGATGGCGCGGAACACGTAGGGCTGGGTCACCGCCGTCTGGTTGCTGATGTCCTCCAGCACCACCCGCTCGTCGTCGGTGAGGGCCATCTGCTCCAGTTTCTGCCGAGCGCTGAAATAGGCGTCGCCGTATTCGTAGAAGCGCAGCAGTTCCTCTTCCTTTTCGAACGGGTCGGTGAGCACCACAATGGTGTGCATGCTGATGGCCCGGTTGCGCAGGGCATCCCGCATGGCGCTGGCGAGTTCGGTCTTGACGTTGTTCTCGTTGACGATGCGTTCCAGGTTGCGGTTGAGGGACGCCATCTGGTTCAGGCCGGCCAGGGTCAGGCCCACCATCAGCAGAAGGGAAATGGCAAAGCCGGCGGCGATGCTGAGTTGGATGTTTTTGGAGAACATGGGCGAAGGGGGCGGCGACGAGCCCCCATGCTACCCGTTTTCGCCGGACGGGGGTATGGCTGGAAGGCCGGGAACGGGGCGGAAAGCGCCGCCCCCGTCAGTCAGTGCAGATCCTGGGCCAGGCTGGCCCGCACCCCGGTGGGGACGTCGCATTCCGCCCGGTAGGCCGGGTGGTCGATACCGGCCCGAACCGTGGCGCCGTTCTTCACCGCCGCCGCCATCTCCGGGCTGAGTTCGAAGCGCAGGAAGTGGACCGAGGCGGTTTTTTCCTCCGTTTCCCGTTCCAGGTCTTCGTTGGCGACGGGGTGCACCCGGTCGAAGCCTTCCACCTGGACCCATACGGCGCGTTCGATGCCGATCAGTTTTTCCAGGGCCTGGCGGCGTTCCTCCGGGTCGGCGTACTCCAGCATGAAGGTGGCTTTCCAGTTGGTCCCGTCGGGAATCAGCGGGTTGTAGGCGTCCAGTTCGCCGGCGATGCCCTCCGGCTCGAAAATCCGCTCGATGCGCAGCATTTCCTGCACCTGGTACTGCATGGTCAGGCGGTCCTCGAAGTAGAGGGCCGCATGGTCGCCCAGGGGCAGGCGGCGGTTCTTCTTGTGGGCCATCACCTCGGCGCGGAAAGCGCTTCGGGCGCGGGCGTACTCTTCGAGGGAGTAGAGGCTTTGGGGGGTCAGTTTCTCCATGTTTTTCTCTCCTGGGTCAGATGCCGTAGGCGCGGCGCAGCAGGGTGATCGGATGCTCGGGGGCGCGCCCGTCGGCAAGGCCGTTCTCGATGTGATGGCCGGCCATGGCGCAGTCGCTGCCGTAGTGGTCGGCCTGGTCGGCCTGGACGCGGCTCACCACCGGCTTGACGATTTTCATCGACGCAGCGTGGAATTCCTTCTTCACCGCGTAGGTGCCGTCGTGGCCGGAACAGCGCTCGATGATGTCGACCTCGCTGCCGGGCACCAGGGACAGGGCCTCCCGGGTCTTCTGGCCGACGTTCTGCACCCGCTGGTGGCAGGCCGCGTGGTAGGCCACCTTGCCCAGGGGGTGCTTGAACTCCATGTTCAGCTTGCCTTTCTTGTGGCGCAGCATGAGGTATTCGAAGGGGTCGTAGAAGGCGTCCTTCACCTTCTGCACCAGGGGGTCGTCCGGGAACATCAGGGGCAGTTCCTGCTTGAACATCAGCACGCAGGAGGGGATGAGGGCGGTGAGGTCCCAGCCCTCGTCCACCAGGCGGGCCAGTTCGGGGACGTTCACCTCCTTGGCCGCCGCCACCGCTTCCAGGTCCCCCAGCTCCAGCTTGGGCATGCCGCAGCAGCGCTCCACCTTCGGGGTCGTGACGGGAATGCCGTTGTGCTCGAAAACGGCGACGAAATCCTCGCCCACACCGGGCTCGTTGCGGTTCATGTAGCAGGTGGTGAACAGGGCCACCTTGCCGGTGGTCTTTCCCGCCGCTACCGCCGTGGCCTGGCTGGCGTGGCCCTTGAGGCGCTTGCGCAGGGGCGTGCTGTGGAACTCCGGCAATTTGGCGTCGGCGTGGATGCCCGCCACCGCTTCCAGAACTTTTCGGGCGGGCCGCAGTTTGTTGACGGCATTGACCACCTGGGCCACCACGGGAATGCCGGCGAGGCTGCCCACCCCTTCGGTGCTGGTGAGGATGCGGTCCCGCAGCTTGACGTCGCCTTTGCGGAATTTCACCGCCTTGGCCCGCAGCATCAGGTGGGGAAAATCCAGGTTCCACTCGTGGGGAGGCACGTAGGGGCACTTGGTCATGTAGCACAGGTCGCACAGGTAGCAGTGGTCCACTACCTGCCAGTAATCGGACTTCTTCACGCCGTCCACTTCCATGGATTCCGACCCGTCCACCAGGTCGAACAGGGTGGGGAAGGACTGGCACAGGCTGATGCAGCGGCGGCAGCCGTGGCAGATGTCGAATACCCGCTCCATCTCCTTGAACAAGGCCTCCTCGTCGTGGAAATCGACGGATTTCCAGTCGAGGGGGTGGCGAGTGGGGGCGCCCAGACTGCCTTCATGGATAGGACCGGCCATGGCGTTAATCTCCTGCTTGCGAAGGGTGGGAGCCACCGGGCCGCCCAGGGGCGGCCGGTGGAACCGGCTTAATCGATCAGATTGTCCAGGGCCTTCTGGAAACGGTTGGCGTGGGAACGCTCCGCCTTGGCCAGGGTTTCGAACCAGTCGGCGATCTCGTCGAAGCCTTCGTCCCGCGCCGTCTTGGACATGCCGGGGTACATGTCGGTGTACTCGTGGGTCTCGCCGGCGATGGCGGTCTGGAGGTTCTGCCGGGTGGCGCCGAAGGGCAGGCCGGTGGCCGGATCGCCGCAGGCTTCCAGGTATTCCAGATGGCCGTGGGCATGGCCGGTTTCCCCTTCGGCGGTGGAGCGGAACACCGCGGCCACATCGTTCTGGCCTTCCACGTCGGCCTTGGCGGCGAAATAGAGGTAACGGCGGTTGGCTTGGGATTCGCCGGCAAAGGCGTCTTTCAGGCTTTGTTCGGTCTTGCTACCTTTGAGTTGCATGGTCTTCCTCCTGATTAAGGTGGGGGGCCCGGCTTCATTACCCGAGCCGGGCTGGCGGGTAGGCAGGTTCACTATAGCCGCCGAACTTGGCGGGAGGGAAATTGGTTTTTCAAAAGATGGTGATAGGCAAAAGCTATCAGCATGGGTTGGGCTATGAACGGCTATTCGGCCACCGGGTCGATCAAGCGGTATACGGGCTTGTTCATGCCCTGCACCGCCGCGATCAGGACATCGATGGCTTCCGGGCGGGTGAAGCCCCGGCGCCACGCCAGGGCCACCCGCCGGGAAGGCTCGGGGGCTTCGAACGGAATGGCGCCGACCATGGCGGAGCAGTAGGGGCCGGACAGGGCGCTCACCGGCAGGACCGAAATGCCGAGAAGCCGGAGGCCACCATGCAACGGATGGTCTCGATGGAATGGCCCTGGCCCATGGCGCCCTCCGCGTGGCTGATGTCGGGGCAGGCGTCCAGCACCTGCTCGCGGAAACAGTTGCCGGCCTTCAACACCAGCACCTCTTCGCCGCGCACCTCGTGGGATGGGATGGCGGCGCGCTTTTCCCACGGATGCCCGCGGGGCGCCACCATCTGGAACGGTTCGTCGTAAAGGGGATAGGTGATGATGCCCGGCCCGGCTACGTGGCCGAGTTCAAGCACTCCTTCGGCTCCGACAAGGTGGACATCGACCGCATCACCCAGGCCATCGCCCCCTTCGAGGAAACCCTGGTGACCCCCAACTCCCGCTTCGACAAATGGCTCATGGGGGACAAGAAGGCCATTGCCGCCAACGAGCAGGCCAGCAGCTACAAGCTGTTCAAGGATAGCGGCTGCATCGCCTGCCACAACGGCCCGGCGGTGGGGGGGCAATTCCTTCCAGAAGATGGGGGTGGTGGAACCCTACAAGGCCAGCAGCCCGGCGGAGGGCCGGGTGGCGGTCACCGGCAGGGACGCGGACCGCTTCAACTTCAAGGTGCCCACCCTGCGCAACGCGGAAATGGCCTATCCCTATTTCCACGACGGCGCCGCCGACACCCTGCCCCAAGCGGTGGACACCATGGGCCGGGTCCAGTTGGGCAAGCGCTTCACCCCCGAGGAGAACGCCAAGATCGTCGCCTTCCTCAAGACCCTCACCGGCGACCAGCCAAGCTTCAAGCTGCCCATCCTGCCGCCCTCCGCCGACAAGACGCCCCGGCCCCACCCCTTCGACAAGTAGGCCCGGCCAGGATGCCCCGCCCGCGCCCCGGAAACGGGATATTTTTTATTCCTCCACACAGATGTCCCCGCGGCCGGCCGCGATCAGGGTGCGCACCAGAAGCACGGCGATGATCGCCGCCAGGACGGCCAGCATGAACCAGGCGAATCCTGCGAGAAACGGCAACCCGGTCTGCTTGAACATCAGGATACCGGCGATGGTCAGGGCCGCGGTGGGAAAGGAATAGGCCCACCAGGACAGGTAGAACTTGAGCCGGTAGAACTTCTTGTACAGCGCCGCCAGCAGCAGGGCAGTGAACAGGGCGGTGTAGAACAGCACCCGGGCGAAGCCGTCCACGGCCCCGGCCAGTTTGACGTAGGAAATGAAGCCCACCGCCGGCGGCGCGATGAGGATGAAAAAGGTGGGAGCCAGTTTTTCCGGCAGGGGATGATGGAAGATCACCCGGTTGAAGATGATGGTCAGCAGCACCACCCAGAACACCAGGCCGATGCTGAAGAAGAACCAGCCCGCTTCCGCCAGCCCGTGGTCCACCGCTGTGATGGGAACCAGAATGTTGCCCACCACAGGGATGAACCAGGAGGGGTTGGAGTGCTGGATTTCGAAGTGGGTGTGCGTGATCCAGCGGGACAGCACGAACAGGGTGAAGAACAGCTGCAACGGCGCTCCGACGGCGAACAGCCCGAGGGAGAGCGCCGGCGCGGCCCCGTGCAGGGCGATGCTGAGGAGCACCAGGCTGATGGATACGGCGGGGAAGAAGCTCAGCCGGATGGGGTGGTTCAGCTCCTTGATTACCTCGTCCCGGTGCCGGGCTAGCTTGGCGCCGTAGCCCCCCGCCAGCAGCAGGAACACCCCGGCCGCCAGCCAGGCGAGAAGCCGCCCCGCACCGGCGGGCAGCCCCAGTACCTCTTCCGCCCGCTGGACGGCGATGGCGAAACCGGCCAATCCCATGACGACGGAGAAGAACGAGATGGGAAAAAACCGGATGCGGGATTGCTTTTCTTCCATGGCGGCCTCCTAGGCAAGTTCGGGACAACTATAACGACGGATTTCCGATAGCGTAACCGTGTCCGGTCATTTCCCTTTTCCGGGTTCCTGGCAGAGGGAATGTACTTCCGAATGGGAATGCCCGTGGCAGCAGCGGTGAGCATGGCGGTGCCCGTGCTCGGGTCCATGGTCGTGTTCGTGGGGGGCGGCGGCCTTCACCGATCCCTGGAGGAAGCCCAGCACGGCGAGCCGGGGGTCGGTTTCGCCGGTGACGAGCACTTTCACGCCGCGCTGGGCCAGCTTGCGGACAAAGCCTTCTCCGGCGCCGGCGCTGAGGATGACGTCCATCTCGTCCAGGGGGTGGGCGCCGCCGGTGAAGTCGTGGAAGGCCATGCCCTTCGGCAGATCGAGTCGGTCCACCTCCGCCGGGTCGCAGGGCAGGGAAGCGTCGAAAACGATGAAACGGCGGGCCTTGCCGGCATGGCCGGTGACGGTCTTGAAATTCTGGCTGGATACGGCGATACGCATGTCACTCTCCTCATGAAGAATCAGATTTTTCCGCTGCGGTGCAATTCCTCGTACCACAGCGGATTGTGATGGCGGATGAAGTCCACCGGCAGTTGGCCGGATTTCATCGACTCCAGCGCCTCGCGCTCTTCCACCACGGCGAAATAGATGTGGGGAATGAGCCCGGTCAGCACGGCAAACACCGTGCCGGCGTGGACCATCAGGGCCCAGCGGAACAGCTCACCGTAAAGGGGATTGGCGGCGAAGGGCAGCAGCTTCGGGGCCAGGAACAGGTAGGCCCCGGACAGGGCGATGAGCACCGAGCCCAGGACGATGAGGGTGCCCAGCAGGCGCTGGGCGCCGTTGTAGCGTCCCTGGGGCGGCAGTTCGGCGTTCTTCGCCAGTCCGAACAGGCGCAGCAGGGTGACGGTGGTGAAGCGCAGGTCCCGCCAGGCAGTAACAGGAGTCAGCACCAACACCTCGGCCAGGAAAGGCCGCACCACCCGCCGCAGGTTGAACAGGGCGAAGGCGAGAATCGACGCTGCCCAGACCATGCCCAGCACTCCGTGGAAAGAAACCACCGGGGCGTTTCCCCCCGCCAGGTTCTGCACCAGCCCGGGCCAGAAGGCGGGCGCCAGGCGCACGTCGTCGCCGGAGATGATGCCGAAGCCGCTGGCCAGCAGCAGCGCCCAGCAGGCGGCGTTGAACCAGTGGAGGGCGATGGTCCGGCGGTCCCGGACGCGGATGAGTCGTTCAGTCATGGTGGCCTCCTTCCTGGCGCTGCACCTCGCTGCGGCGGTCGAGCAATTTCTTCATGCCGGCGGCGACGAACACCCCGGCCATGCCGAGGAGTCCCGCCCCGGCCAGGGGATTGACCACCTCCTCCAGCAGACGGCCCTGGACGTGGGGAGTCGTGGGCTTGGGCAGGGCCTCCGGCGGCAGGGGGCGGCCGCCGGTGTGGTAGTAGTGGTTGGGGCCCACGTTCACCCCGTCGCTGGTCAGGCGCAGCCATTCCTTTTCCTGGAGCAGGCGCGACACCTCCGAAGCCGGGTCGTTGGCGTCGCCGAACACCAGGGCGCGGCCGACGCAGGTCCCCACGCAGGCCGGAGGTTGCCCGGCGTCGATGCGCGGCTGGCAGAAGGTGCACTTGCTGACGGTGCCGGTTTCCGGGTTGAGGAAGCGTGCGTCGTAGGGGCAGGCCGGCACGCACAGTTCGCAGCCGGAACACAGCTCGTGGTCCACCAGGACGACGCCGTCCTCCCGCTGGTAGGCCGCGCCGGAGGGGCAGGACTCGACGCAGGGCGCGTCGTCGCAGTGCTGGCAGCGGCCGGGCAGCAGCATCAGGTCCGGCATTCCGCCGGGGCCCTCCATTTCCACTTCGCGTACCCAGTCCCGGGAGTGCCCCAGGGGCGTTCCCCACTCGGCGCGGCAGGCGATCACGCAGGCCTTGCAGTTGATGCAGCGCGTGGCGTCGGCCAGCATTACGTACTTCTTGGTCATTCCTTGTTCCTTGAAAATCAAAGCTTGCGTACCCGCACCAGGGAGCGTCCCATGGCCACTGTGCCGAGATGTCCGTCCCGGTCGCGGGAGGCCAGGTTGGCGTCGGCGGCGCCCTTGCCGTGGGCCGTCCGCATACGGGGGTCGAAGTGGCCGAAGCCGTGGACCATGAACACCGTGTCCGGGCGGATGCGGCGGGTCACCTTGGCCCGCAGGGTTTCCTTGCGGCTGTTCCGGTCCGCCACCTCCACCCGGTCGCCGTCGCGGATGCCTTGCCGGGACGCCGCGTCGGGGTGGATCCACAGTTCGTTCTCGCCCATCAGGTCCGCCAGCCACGGGTTGTTCTGGGTACGGGCGTGGGTGTGGAAGCCGACGCGGCCGAAGGTGAAATGGAACTCCCCGTCCTGCGGCCTTACCTGGGGAAGGTAGTCCAGGGCGTCGTCCATCCCCAGGGCCTTGAGGCGGCTGGGCACCAGCTCCACCTTGCCGCTGGGGGTAGGGAAGACGGAGGGCAGGCCGTGCTCCCGGGGGAAGTTGCGGGCCGGGTCGGCGGGTTTCTTGACGATGCCCTTGGTTTCCAGTTCCGCCAGGGACAGGCCGGCCTTCTTCAGCCGCTCGTCGATCAGTTCGGCCGCCGATGCGTGGGGGAACCAGGCCCCCAGGCCGAGGCGGCCGGCCAGCTGCTTGCAGATGGTCCAGGCGTCGCGGGTGTCGTGGAGGGGCTTCATGGCCGGCATGCGGACGGCGACGAAGCCCTCCTTGGCGCCGCCGGTCTGGAGGTCGTCGTAGCGCTCCAGGTAGCTGGCCTCCGGCAGCAGGATGTCGGCGTACTGGTTCATTTCGTTGGGGGCGATGTCGGCGGCGACGAAAAAGTCGAGCTGGCCGATGGCCCGCCGGATGGCGTCGAAATCGGTGCTGTTCATGAAGCCGTTGCCCCCTGCGGTGAGCAGCAGCTTGATGGGGTAGGGCTTCTGTTCGGCGATGGCACTCCACATCTGGTTGGTGAGGCCGTACTGGGCATTGGCCAGGGGCCATACGCCCTCGACGCCTGCGCCGTCGGCCCGGGGCGCATCGGCATGGGGGAAGGGAGGCAGGTCGGGCTCGGGCACTGGGAAGGAAAGGGGGGAGAATATGCCGCCCTCCCGGTCCCACACCCCCAGCAGGGTGTTGAGGATGGAAATCGCCAAGCCGGTGCCCAGGTCGTTGCTGGTGCGGGTGAGGCGGCGGGGCGAATAGACCAGCGCCGCCGGGGCGTGGGCCGCCAGCTCCCGGGCGATGCGCCGGATGTCCTTGGCGGCGATGCCGCATTCTTCTTCCGCCCATTCCGGCGTGTAACGCGCCACCCGCCGTTCCAGTTCTTCCAGGCCCAGGGTGTAGGCGGCGACGAATTCCGTGTCGTATAGCCGCTCTTCGATCATCACGCGGATCAGCGCGAGCAGGAAGGCGTGGTCGGTGAGGGGGCGGATCGGCAGCCACTCCTTGGCCTTGGAGGCAGTGATGGTGTAGCGGGGGTCCACGTACACCACCTGGGCGCCCTTGGCCACCGCTTCGACCCAGCCCAGGGTTTCGCCGTTGTGCAGGGATTCGGTGATGTTCCGCCCCATCATCAGGAAATAGCGGCAGTTTTCCAGGTCCAGGGTTTCATTGCCGCCGAGGGGGCGCCCCGCCACCAACTGGTTGGCCACGTCCCGGGGGCCGCAGCACAGACCGAACACCGGGCTGGTGGTATTGGGGGTGCCGAAGGCGTGGGCCAGGCGGTGGTAGGGCTTCTCCCAAGTGCCGTGGCCGATCATGGCCAGGGTTTCGGGGCCGTACTGCTCCTTCGCCTTGAGGAAGGCGGCGGCGATGCGGTCGTAGGCTTCGTCCCAGCTGATGCGCTTCCATTTTCCGGCGCCCCGCTCCCCCATACGCAGCAGGGGGAACTTGAGCCGGTCCGGGTCGTAGGCGGCCATCAGGCCGGCGTTGCCCTTGGCGCACACCACGCCCCGGTTGTTGGGGTGCTCCGGGTTGCCCTCGATCTTCACCGCGCGGCCGTCCCGGACGCGGATTTTCAGGCCGCAGCGCCAGTAGCACATGTCGCAGAAGCTGAATACTTCCCGCGACGGCCCGAGCATCTCGGCGGCGTGGGGCGCCTTCACCCGCGCCAGGGCGCGGGCGGGATAGCCGCCCACTGCCAGCAGTCCGGCGCCGCCCAGGAAGCGGCGGCGGGATGGATCGGTCGTTTTGCTCATGCTTGCTCCTCCTCGTCAGCGTCGCCGGCGGTCCTGCCCATATGGGCGGCCAGCCGGGCTTCGTCCCGGGCTACCGTTTCTTCCAGCAGCTTCGCGGCGGCGCAATAAAACTCTTCCCGGGTGTTTTCCATCACCGCCCGGCAGAAATCTGGCGTCCAGCGGGCCAGGTGGTTGAACAGCAGGGTCTTTTCCAGGGGCGCTTTCTTCCCGCCCTGGGACGCCAGGTGGGCCATCAGCTCCAGTTCGCACACCACGTGGTCGGGGGCGAGGCCGGAAGCCTGCGCCGGCTCCAGTCCTTCCGCCGCCATGATCCGCTCCACCGTCCGCAGGGAAGGGCCGTATAGGGTGCTCTTCCCGTCCAGCCAGTAGCCGCCGTAGGGCTGTACCGGCACGTGGCCCTTGGCTAGCACGAACAGGCGGTTGTACTCCAGGCCCAGCTGGGCGGTTTCCCTGCCCCCCTCCGGGAACGGCAAGGCCCGCACTCCCTCCTGCCAGGGGCCGTCGGTTTGGCCCAGTTCGGCTGCCAGGGGACGGAGCACGTGCTCCAGATGCTCGGCTTCCGGCTCGGCAAACAGGCCGGCGCACAGCAGGTGGAGCTTCATTCGGATGTCGTGCTCGGCCACGGAAAAAGCCTCGGGTATGTTTGGATGCAAGGCTGAGCAACAGCCGTGCCATGGCAACGAGTTACTGTTAAAACAATGCGATAAGAACGGGTGAGGTCTTTTTGGGGGGGCGAACGGGACTCCGGCTGCCAATAATGGCATCAACGACTAGGGCGGTGGCTGCAACAAGTGGCAGTCATCGCATGGGGCTAGGCAGTCGGATGCCCCATGGTCGAGACCAACTCTCTGATATCAAAGGGGCAAGGCAACGTGGCACATTGCATGCTATCAACCCGGAACCGATCATCCGACCAGGAGCTACCCCATGGAACCCAACCTCACTCCTTACCAACGCATCGGCGGCGCCGACAAGGTGCAGGAACTGGTGGACCATTTCTACCGCCTGATGGACGCCCTGCCCGAGGCCCAAGGCATCCGCCGTATGCACGGGGAGGATTTGTCCGGTTCCCGGGAACGACTGTTCGACTTTCTTTCCGGCTGGCTGGGCGGGCCCCAGCTGTTCATGGAGAAGCACGGACACCCCATGCTGCGCCGCCGCCACCTGGATTTTTCCATCGGCCCTACCGAGCGCGACCAGTGGCTGCTGTGCATCCACCGGGCGATGGAGGACGTGGTGGAGGAAGCTGCTCTGCGGGTCGAGCTTTACGCCGCCTTTTCCAAGGTGGCGGATTTCGTGCGCAATCGGGAAGCCTGAGCCGCCGCGAGGGGACAGGCGTGTCGAGTTCAGTGTGCTCCGATGCGCCTCCATTGCGCCTCCATGGCCCGACTTGCGCCGGATACGGACGTGGCTATGCCTCGTCCCAAAAGTCTTCAGGTAGGCGGAGGGCATCCCTGTAGCCGCATTGCAAATTATCAATGACGATCCCCCTACGATGTGATTTCCTGGGGCCTGAAGGCATCCGTTGGTGCCCAATTTTTGGAGATTTGCCATGTTGAAAATCCTTTTTACCACCAGCATCGGTCTTCTTTCCGTCGCGACTATCGTCGGGGCGATCCTTACTGTCGTTGTCTGGGCAGTCATTTGGTTGAGAAAAAGCCAACCAAATGACTGACGCCTGAGCGGCGGGGGAAACCTCCCGGGGGAAGGTGAAGGGTTTTGCGTGCGGGCCGACGGGCGCGTCACCTGTCCGATAGATCGCGCACTTGCGCCAGTGCCTCGGCCATTGTTCCGCAGTCGGTGAGGCGGAGTTCGATGCCCGCATTGCGCAGCACATAGGCGGGCCCCTTTCCTTTCAGGTCCTCCCGGCTGAGTACCACGTCCACCTTCTGGTCCACCAGCCATTCCGCCACCCGGATGCCCTTGGCGCGCTCCTCGCCGCTATGGGGGTTGGCCAGAGTGTGGCCCTCACTGATCAAGCCGTCGGCGCGGCGCACGGACACCAGGGCAAACCAGGGCGCCTCGCCAAAGTGAGGGCTGATTGTTCCGGTGGGATCGGCAAGGGGCATGGCGTAGCGGATATGGGGGGAGGCCGGGGTCTCCACGTGCAGCAGCACGCGTTCCACATGGGGGACCGTCCCGCGCACGGCCGCCTCAATGCGCCGTACCACGATCCCGGTTTTTTCCGGCCTCGCGATGCGCAGGGCCACGCCGGCCTCGACAAAGCGGAAGCGTCCGGCGTTGCGGCCGGTGATCCATTTGAGCTCGGCCACCGCCGGGTCGGCCGCGATTCTTTCGCGAATGGCCTGCAGCGTCCCAGGGTCCAGGGAGGCGTCGAGCAGCACGCGCATGGCATCGCGCAGCAGGTCCCATCCGGTCTTGACCACTGCGGCCACGATAATCCCAGATTATCCATTAGGCGGCGCTTCGCGCCTACGCGAGCGCTGGCGGTCGGTTTGCGGCCATTTTCGCCGCTNNCTAATGGATAATCTGGGATAATCAGTGCCGCGAAGCGGTCGAGGGGATAGTGCAGCCACTGGGAGAGCAGGGCGACGAACGCAAGGCCGGTGGTGAAGACATGCACGCGGTACTCCTTGGCGTCAGCCAGGAGCGCCGGCGAATTGGCGGCCCGCGCGGCGCGCAGCTCGAAGTGGCTGAAGGCGAGGGGGATGGCGGCGGTAGCCGCCAGCAGGGCGAGCATCCAGGCATCCACCCTCACCGGCACGGGTGGTGCCAACAGTGCGTCCCGCGCGATCTCCCAGGCGGAGACGAAGACCATGCCGGCAAGGCCGGCGGCCGCCAGATTTTCCACCTTGTAGAGCCCATAGGGGAAGGCTTCGGATTTGCGGGTGGCGAGTTTGAGCCCCGCGAGAACGGCCAGCGCCGCCAGCAGATCGACCACGTTGTGGGCCAGTTCAGCCGCCACGGCGAGGCTGCCGGAAGCGGCGGCGATGAGGCCGTGCATCAGCGCAAGCATCACGCTGACCGCGATGGAATACCAACCCCAGCGCTCGATGTTCTTGGCGCCGTCGGTGCCCTGTTTCGATGTCATGCCAGGCGGCCTATCCGGTATTTTTCTTCGTCCTATTTTCGCGCCAAAGCGTCCAGTGGCGGGAGCCTTCCCTGAGCATTCTGGCGCCGCACCGGGGGCAGCGCTCGTCCTGGCAGCGCACGCCGTCCCGGTGGGGTTGCCTGGCCTCGCATTTCGGGCAGATGCAGTAGCCCTCGGATCCCATCTCATGCAAGCGTTTTTCCGCAGTCATAGCGTTTTCCCAGTGCAGCTTGGCGTATGCCGCCGGGAAGATGCCTGGCCGGTGCAGGGTTTGGTCACAGCAGTTCCTCCAGCGCGGCGAGGAAGCGGGCGTTGTCCTCGGGCAAGGCGGTGGTCACCCGCATGAAGCCCGGTCCGAGGGCGGGATCGTTCAGGGGTTTTACCAGGATATTCTTCTGCTTCAAGCCCGCGGCGATGGCCGCGGCGTCGTGGGGGGCGAAGTCGGCCAGGAAGAAGTAGGTTTCCGTGGGAAAGGTTTTCACTCCCAGGGCCGCCAACTGGGTTGCCAAGTCCCGGGCCCAACCGCGTAGGAGGGTGGCCCGGGCGTGTACCTTTTCTTCCTGCCGCAGGGTGGCGACGGCCGCCGCCTGGCTTGCCCGGGCCAGGGGGTAGGCGTCGTTGCTGCGGTTCAGATCGTCCGCCAGGGGCTCCGGCAGGATGGCGTAGCCCACCCGGAAGCCGGCCAGGCTGTGGGCTTTGGACAAGGTTCGGGTGACGATGAGGTTGGGGTAGTGGGGCACCCAGTGGGCCACGGTCTGGCCGGCCATGCCGATGAAGGCCTCGTCCACCAGGAAAAAGGTGTCGCGGTGGCGTTGAAGCAGCCCGGGCAGGGGGGCCATGTCGAAGCTGCCGCCGTTGGGGTTGTTGGGGTTGACGATGACGGCGAGGGTGGTGCCGGCCGGGATGTCCAACTCCGCGAGGTCGAAGGCGAAGCCCGCTTCCGGCCGCAGGCGGGTTTCGGTATAGCGCTGGGCGATTTCGGGGAACAGCACATAGGTGGGCGTGAGCAGGTGAACCTGCCGGCCCAGGCGCTGGAATATCTGGCGCAGGATGAGTTCGGAGCCGGCGTTGATGTGGATGAGGCGCTCCGGTACCCCGGTCTGCTCGCTGATCAGGCGGCGCAGGGGCTCGGAGTAGGGTTCGGTGTAGTAGTTGCTGTTGGGCAGTTCGGCCCGGGCCGCCTCGATGGCTTCATCGATGGGCGGCAAAGGATTTTCGCACAGCAACAGCTTGATGCCTCGAAAGGCACCGCCGCCTTTTTCCGCTTGGCTGGTCATGGTTTTTTCCTCGTCAGTGGCCGAAACGGAACAGGGCAATGGTGCCGATCCCGGCCAGGATCAGCGCGGCCTGTTTTACTCCCGCCTTGGCGCCGGTGCGCCGGTGCAGACTGGGCACCAGGTCGGCTACCGCAATATAGATGAAGCTCGCCGCCGACACGGCCAGGACATAAGGAATAGCCTGGCCCACGTCGTCCAGCCAGAACCATCCGATCAGCACGCCGGGCAGGGTGGTGATGGATGACAGCAGGTTGTAGGTGAAGGCCCGGGACTTGCCGAGGCCGCTGTGCAGCAGGATGGCAAAGTCGCCCAGTTCTTGGGGGATTTCGTGGGCGATGACTGCCAGGGAAGTGGCGATGCCCAGGGGCACGGAAGTAAGAAAGGCGGCGGCGATGACCACGCCATCCACGAAGTTGTGAAAGGCGTCCCCCACCAGAATCAGTGCCCCGCCACCATGGCCGTGGATTTCGCAGCCGTCCTCGTGGCAGTGGCGCCAAAGCACCAGCTTTTCCAATACGAAGAAGGCGAAGATGCCGGCCAGCACCGTGGCGCTGACCGCTTGGGAGGGAGCCTGCTCCAGGCTCAGGGGGATCATGCCCAGAAAGGCGGCCCCCAGCAGGGTGCCGGTGGCATAGGCCAGCAGGCAGGGCAGCAGCCGGATGCGGACCTGGTCCGGAAAGGCGAGCAGCAGCGCGGCGCCGGTCATGGCGCCGACGCTTCCCAGCAGGCTGAAGAGGATGGCCCAGGTCATGGCGGCTTACCGGTTAGACGGAACTTGGGTTGGTGGAAATCCGCCCCCGCAGGGGCGGACGATTAGTGCCCGGTTTACAGGGCTTTCTTGCAGAAGTACCAGTCAGTCGGAGCATTCGTAGCCTTGTCCCATGCGGGCTTCGGCGTCCTGGACGGAACCGGGAGGCGGCAGCACCATCTTTCTCATCTTAGGCGTGAATCTCGTGGCCATTGTCGTGATCGTACTCGACGCCAACTTTCAGGCCTTGTTCCGTAGGCCCTTGACCCACGCCTCCATAGCGGCGTTGGCGGGCGGCATGGGGGCCTCCAGGAAACTCACCACGAATTTGTCCCCCATGTCGGCCACGCCGATGGTCCGGGGGCGCACCGCCAGCACTTGGGGATTGGGCAGGGCGAAACCGAAGCAGAAGATCACGTCCAGCGCCCCCTGGATATCCGGGTGGATTTCACCGCCGATGGCGCGGGTATGGGCGAGGTGGTTGAAAACGCCGATGAATTTGACCTTCTCGTTATCGGCGATTCTGGCTTTCAGGTACTCCGCCACTTCTTCGACGGTGCTGAAAGCGGTTTCTTCCTTGCCGATCTCGGCGACGAAAACGGGGTATTTCTCGTGCAGCAGGGTTTGTTTCATGATGCGGCTCCTTGGTAAAGCGCCGTTTGCGAAACGGCGGGATTGGACGGGGGGCAGTAACGCAGCGGCACGGCCAGTTCACGCCCCTCGTCGGGCACGTCGAAGGCGGCTTGGTCGAATTGGGGCGGGCCGGAGGGCTCCGGGATGTTGCTCACGCCGTAGCCTTCCCTGGGAATCATGCCGAGAAAGCGGTCCAGTTCCCCGTTACCGTTCTCGTCGTGATAGGCGACCACGGCGTAGCGGCCGGGGGGAAGGCCGCCGAAAACGGCTGTCGTCTCGTGGTTCACGGCGGATGCGGCAATCACCCGCATTGCCCGCTTCTCGTCCCGGAAACCCTCCGCGCCGGCGTAAAGGGCGAAGCGTACCGTGCCGGCCTCACGAACGCCCCGGGCGGTCGGCCGCCGCAGCCGGGGCGGCGGTCGCCGCCAGCAGCGGCAGCAATATCCGAAAATGCCTGTTCATCATGCGTTCGATTTTCTGGTGCCAAAGGGAAAAAAACCCCGGCGGGGGAGGCGCCGGGGAAAAACGTCGGGGAGACGTCAAGGGAGGGATTAATGGTTGTCCTTGTCCTGCCGGCACTCCTGCGCCTCGAACCACATGGCGTTGACGACGGCGAACAGGATGGCCATGGGGAGGCCGAGGGCCCAAGCGAAATACCACATAAGTGTTCTCCTTTTCTCAATATGCCGAATGGTCGTTGGCTTCGATGAACTGGGTGGTGACCTTGCCCGACATCACTTTGTAGCACCAGGCGGTGTAGGCGATGATGATGGGGGTGAAGATCACCGCCGCGTAGAACATGATCTCCAGGGTCAGGTGGCTGGAAACGGCATCCCACACCGTCAGGCTGCTTTTCGGGTCGGAACTGGAGGGCATGATGAAGGGGAACATGGACACCCCGGCGGTGCCGATCACCCCCAGTTCCGCCACGGCGCTGGACCAGAAGGCGGCGGTGGGACGGTTTCTCCAGGCCAGCAGCAGGCCCAGCAGGCCGCCGAGGAAACCCAGGGCGGGCAACGCCAGGGTGGCCGGATATTTGGCGTAATTGGCGAGCCAGGCGCCGGGAGCGGCCTCCACCGTCTTGTCCAGGGGGTTGGGCAGGGCCGCCGGGTCTACCGCGGAGGTGACGGCGTAGCCGTCGATGCCCGCCGCCACCCACAGGCCGGCGCCGGCGAAGGCCGCCAGCATCAGGGAGCCGAAGATCAGGGAAGCCTTCCGCGCCCGGGCGTAGATGTCGCCTTCGGTGCGGATCATCAGGTAGTTGGCGCCGTGGAAGGTGAGCATGGACAGGCTGACCACCCCGGCCAGGAGGGCGAAGGGGTTGAGCAGGCCGAAGAAGGTTCCGGTGTAGACCGGCCGCAGGTCGGACTCGAAATGGAACGGCACCCCCTGGAGCAGGTTGCCGAAGGCCACGCCGAAGATCAGGGCCGGCACCGCGCCGCCCACGAACAGGCCCCAGTCCCAGCTCTTGCGCCAGACGGAGTTTTCGATCTTGCTGCGGTAATCGAAGCCCACCGGGCGGAAGAAAAGGGCCCACAGCACCGCCAGCATGGCGATGTAGAAGCCGGAGAAGGCGGTGGCGTAGACCAGGGGCCAGGCGGCGAAGATGGCGCCGCCGCCGGTGATGAACCACACCTGGTTGCCGTCCCAATGGGGGCCCACGGTGTTGATGACCACCCGGCGCTCCACGTCGGTCTTGCCGACGAAGGGCAGCAGGGTCCCCACCCCCATGTCGTGGCCGTCCATGACGGCGAAGCCCAGCAGCAGCACGCCCACCAGCCCCCACCAGACGAGTTTCAGGATTTCGTAGTCGATGATCATGTCAGTTCCCTTCGATGGTTTTGATCGGGGCGGCCAGGGCCTTTTCGCCCAAGGGGCCGCCGCTGCCCTGTTCGCCGTGGTAGCGGCCGGTGCCTAGCGACCCGGGGCCGCGCCGGGCGTACTTGAACATCAGGTACAGCTCGGTGATCAGCAGGCCGGTGTAGAACAGGAAGAAGCCGCCGAGGGAGAAGTACAGGCTGTCCGCCGACAGGGTGGAGGTGGACAGGTGGGTGGGCAGCACGCCGTGGATGGTCCACGGCTGGCGGCCGTACTCCGCCACGAACCAGCCCAGTTCGGAGGCGATCCAGGGCATGGGGATGAACCACAGCGCCCAGCGCAACAGCCAGCGCTTATCCTGGAAGGTGTTTTTCGCCGAATGCCAGAAGGCCAGGCCGAACAGCACCAGGAAGGAGAAGCCCAGCGCCACCATGCTGCGGAAGGTCCAGAACATCGGGGCCACCTTGGGGATGGAATCCCGAGCCGCCTGGGCGACCATCTCCGGCGTGGCCTGGCTGACGTTCTGGGTGTACTTCCTCAGCAGCAGGCCGTAGCCCAGGTCGGCCTTGTTGGCTTCCAGCAGGGTCTTGGCCTCGGCGTCGCCGCTGTCCCGGCGCAGGCGCTCCAGGGCGCCGACCGCTACGGCGCCGTGCTGGATGCGTTCGGCGGCCTGAAGCTCCAGGTCCGCTATGCCGGGCAGCTCCTTGGTCACCGAGCGGGTGGCGATCAGGCCCAGGGCATAGGGAATCTTCACCTCGGCATGGTTGGTCCGCGCCTCCTGGTCGGGGATGCCGAACAGGGTGAAACCGGCCGGGGCCGGTTCGGTATGCCACATGCCTTCCATCGCCGCCAGCTTGGTCTGCTGGTGTTCGGTGACGGCATAGCCCGACTCGTCCCCCAGCACGATCACCGACAGGGAAGACGCCAGGCCGAAGGCGGCGGCGATGCGGAAGGAGCGCTTGGCGAACTCGACGTCCCGGCCCTTCAGCAGATACCAGGAGCTGATGCCCAGCACGAACATCGACGCGGTGACGTAGCCCGCCGATACGGTGTGGACAAACTTGGCCTGGGCGGCGGGGTTGAACAGCAGGTCGAAAAAGCTGGTCATCTCCATGCGCATGGTGACGTAGGAGAACTCCGCCCCCACCGGGTTCTGCATCCAGCCGTTGGCGATGAGGATCCACACCGCCGACAGGTTGGAGCCGATGGCGGTGAGGTAGGTGACCATCAGGTGCTGGCGCTTGGAGAGCTTGTCCCAGCCGAAGAAGAACAGGCCGATGAAGGTGGACTCCAGAAAGAAGGCCATCAGCCCCTCGATGGCCAGGGGCGCGCCGAAGATGTCGCCGACGTAGTGGGAGTAATACGCCCAGTTGGTGCCGAACTCGAACTCCATGGTGATGCCGGTGGTGACGCCCAGGGCGAAGTTGATGCCGAACAGCTTGCCCCAGAACTTCACCATGTCCCTGTAGATTTCCTTGCCGGTCATCACGTACACCGTCTCCATGATGGCCAGCAGGAAGGTGAGTCCCAGGGTCAGGGGCACGAACAGAAAGTGGTAGAACGCGGTGACTGCGAACTGCAACCGCGACAGATCGACGACTTCTTCGGTAATCATGTTTTTTCTCTCCCTGAATTAGCGATTTTCCGCCGGAGCGCGCCCGAGCACCGCCGTCCCCACTTGGTCCGGGGCCAGCCCCTGGATCATGGACGGGATCACGGGATGGCTGAAAAAGGCCCACCAGATGGCGAACAGCGCCATCGCCTTGGCAGCCAGGAGAATGGCGATTTCCCTCGCCAAGGGGGAGTGCAGGATGCGGCTCATGGGCGTTCCCTCCGTGAAGTTTTGCAGCCGCCAGATGCGGCGGCCAGCAAGCTGTTTGCAACATTCGTGCCATTTTCAAAATAGGTTGCAAGAGCCGAATCCGCAATCCTTGTTGGGCTGAGTATCTTATTGAACGACGTGCCAAAACCCTTCATTGCCACGCACGGTGGCGGCTCTTGGCACAGACGGCAGGGCGGAAAAAAAGAAAAATCACTGCCACTTTCGACAGTCGCAATAGATTGACTGTAAAATAAGGCAGTTGCCAATGGAAGGGGTAATGATGGATACAAGCCAATTGCCGGATGCCCTGGGGCTGCTCAACGCGCTGCCCGAGCCCCGGGTGCTGATCGGGCCGGACTACCGGGTGGCGGCGGTGAACGACGCCTACCGGCGCCAGTTCGGTGGGGAGGAGGTGATCGAGGGCCGCTTTTGCTACGAGGTTTCCCACCGCTACGCCACCCCCTGCGACCAGGCGGGGGAATACTGCCCCCTGCGGGACTGCATGGAAACGGGCGAGCCCCACCGGGTGCTCCACGTCCATTATACCGCCGCCGGCCAGGAGCACGTGGAGGTGGAGGTGGCCCCGGTCCCCGGCAGCACTTTCTTCATGGAAACCATGCGCACCCTGCGCCACGCCCGCTCCGACACCCGGGAGCGGGAACTGGTGGGTTATTCCCGTCCCTTCAACCGCATGCTGGAACTGGCCAAGCGGGTGGCGGAACGGGAAACCTCGGTGCTGCTGCTGGGGGAGTCGGGCACCGGCAAGGAGCTGATGGCCCAGGCCATCCACGACATGAGCCCCCGTGCCGACGCGTCCTTCGTGGTGGTGGAGTGTTCCGGACTGACCGAATCCCTGTTCGAGAGCGAGCTGTTCGGCTACGAGAAGGGCGCCTTCACCGGCGCCATCAGCCGCAAGATCGGCCTGGTGGAGGCGGTGCAGGGCGGCACCCTGTTCCTGGACGAGGTGGGGGACATCCCCCTGGCGCTCCAGGTCAAGCTGCTGCGCCTGCTGGAGGCCGGCACCTACCGCCGGGTAGGCGGCCTGGAGCCCCTGCGGGCCGACTTCCGGCTGATCGCCGCCACCCACCGGGACCTGGGTGAAATGGTCAAGGCGGGCACTTTCCGCCAGGACCTC
Organism: Gallionellaceae bacterium UBA2239; assembly: GCA_002347615.1. Lineage (GTDB taxonomy): Bacteria > Pseudomonadota > Gammaproteobacteria > Burkholderiales > UBA9220 > UBA2239. The sequence goes on from DDYH01000030.1 coordinate 29,176, forward strand.
TATTTCCGCATCAACGTCTTCCCCATCCGCCTGCCGCCCCTGCGGGAGCGCAGCGATGACCTGCCGGCCCTGGCGGAACGCTTGCTGGCCCGTTTGGGGGCGGGGCGCCATGTCACCCTCAGCCCGGAGGCCCTGGACTGCCTGGCGGCCTACGGCTTCCCGGGCAACGTGCGGGAACTGCGCAACGTCCTGGAGCACGCCCTGATCCTGGCCGACGGCACCGTCATCCAGCCCCAGCATTTTCCCCCGGGCATCGGCGACGTCCCGTGGCACGGCTCCGCCGTACCCGCTGCTGCCGCGGGCTTCACCGAAATGGTCCCCCTGGACAGCCTGGAAAAACGCTACCTCGCCTGGGCGGAAAAGACCTTCCCCGGCGACCGCAAGGCCTTGGCGGAAAAGCTGGGGGTCAGCGAGCGCACCCTGTACCGCAAGCTGCGGGAATTGTGATTGGCGGATTCAATAAAGTGCGTCCCGGCGTCTTTTGCTCTGGATGTTTGCTCCCGACCGATTTCCCGGCAAGCTCGCACCGCGTGATACACTGAAGCCGCGTCTTCAGGGCGGGGCGAAATTCCCCACCGGCGGTATGCCCATCTTTTGGGCGAGCCCGCGAGCGCTTGCGGTTTCGCAAGGTCAGCAGACTCGGTGAAAAGCCGGGGCCGACGGTCACAGTCCGGATGAAAGAAGATGTTGATACCCGTGTTAGGGCGTCGGGAAACCGGCGCTTGCGCACGGGCGTCTGCGCTTGCTCTGGAACGTTTTTCGCCATTTTTCTCAACCAGCGAGGAGCGCTTCATGTTTGTTCAACCACTCAACCCCGTTTTTCATCCCCCTGCGGACCTCGGTTCGCCCATGCAGGACGCCCTTCAGGCCATGCGCGAGGGGCGCCCGGTGATTCTGATGGACGATGCCGATCGGGAGAATGAAGCCGATCTCATCGTGGCCGCCGAAAAACTGACGGTGCCGACCATGGCCCTGTTGATCCGGGAATGCAGCGGCATTGTCTGCCTTTGCCTGACCAAGGAAGCAGTCCGCATGCTTGAACTGCCCCCCATGGTTTCCAGAAACGAGAGCCGGTTCAGTACTGCTTTTACGGTGTCGATCGAGGCACGCCAGGGGGTGACAACCGGCGTGTCGGCGGTGGACCGTGTTGCCACCATTCGGGCGGCGATCGCAGAAAACGCCACGCCAAACGACTTGGTGCGCCCCGGCCACGTGTTTCCCCTTTGCGCCCATGAGCACGGTGTCTTGGGCCGGCGCGGGCACACCGAGGGCGCGGTCGATCTGGCGCGGCTGGCGGGGCTCAGGCCGGCGGCCGTGCTGTGCGAGCTCATGAACCCGGACGGCACCATGGCAAGGGGCGAGGACATCGGCCGCTTCGCCCAGAAGCACGACCTGCCGGTCATCACGATCGACGACCTGATGCGGCTGCGGCGCCAGGGAGAAAGCCTGCTTAGCTAACGCCAGCTCGTGAAGCAAGAGGGGCAGCGGCCTTTTTGCGGTTCGCCCTTCTTGCCAATCTCTCGGGCGACACAGTCATTCCAGCCGGGCGCCATTCTCGGCGGTGGCGAGATTGCCGGTGCAAAGAAAGCGTTCCCGGAACAGGAAGCCCTGCACGTAATCGAACCCCATCTCCCGCGCCAGCACCAGGTCGGAGTGTTTTTCCACCCCTTCCAGCACCGATTTCACGCCCAGCTTGTGGGCCGCGCCCAGGGTCCTATTGTTGCTCCTGAGGAGCGGATTGACTGGCGGGGTAGGTAGGGGAAGGGGGAAATCATTCCCTTTCCGTTCGTGGTTCGATACCGCACCACGAACGGGAAAAAGCCGGTCCGTCGCTAGGAACGCTCCCCCATCTGGGATTGCAGGAAATATTGGCTGATGGCGGTCAGTTCATTGGCAAGCAGCTTGTTGAGCAACGGGATAATCTTCTTGTCCGCTTTCATGGGGTGCTCCCTTCTGGCTTGAAACCGGTATCGGGGGTGGCGTAAGTGCCATATCTATAGGGTAGTTCCTTTCTCACCAGAGGAGCACGAAGGGCCACCAGATGCCCCAGAAAATGAACTGGGCGAAGAGCGTCAAGTTGTCGTAAAGAGGGCGGAGTTTCCCGGCAGCGGCAGAAACGCCGGGACGGTAACCAGAGCCAGGTAGAACGCTACTACTGCCCACCGGATGCCGGCGATCCATCTCCGCTTGCGGCGCAGGAATTCGCCGATCCGCTGGAGCCGGCCATGGGAGCCCGCCTGGGATGAAAGAGGGAAAACGGTGGTGTGTGAATACTGCATCAGCATGGGCCTCCGAGCCGCCATCAAGGCGTCAGAACGACACTTTGGCCCGCAACCCAAGAATCCTCATGGTGGGGGCGCTGCCGTTGCCGCCGGCGTTGCGGATCAGCTGGATGTCCGGCGTGATCTCGAACTGCTTGTGGAGGCGGAAGCGGTAGTAGGCTTCGGCCAGCTGCTCCCAGCCGGCGGCCCGGTAGCCGAAATCCGGCGTGTCGTCGCCGTCCGCGTCCAGGGCGGCGGAGTCGTTCTTGAAGGCGTCGCTGGTGCGCAGGGCGCCGAAGGCGATGCCCACGGCGTCGGCGCTCCGGTTCCAGGCGTCGCCGCCGGTTTCGGCCCCCAGGGTGATGGCCCGGTCGAAGCGCACCTTCCCTTTCATTTCATGGCCGTAGCGGCCGAACAGGGTGGTGTTGTCGCCCACCCGCTGGTCGAAGCTCACTCCCCAGCCGGCGTGGTTGGCGATGGTGCCGTCGTAGTCCGCTCCCTGGCCGTTGCGCCACAGGTAGAAGCGGTAGTTGCCGTCCAGGCCGCCGGGCAGCTTGCGCCCGGTTTCCACCTGGCCGATGACGAAGGGGGCGCTGAAGCTCTTGTTGAACCGGGCGCCGCTGCCCGAGCCGAAGACCCCCACGGAGGCGCGCCACCACTCGGGCTTCGAGGTCTCGTTGTGGTAGGCCAGCCGCAGGCCGGGGGAAAATCCGTAGCTATCGGCGCCCACATCGCCACCGGAATCCAGCAGGGGGTTGTGGACGAAGACGTTGTTCAGGAACTTGCTGCTTTCGTCGTCGGCGGCGGTGTTCTGGTCGAAGAACACGAAGGGGTCCATCTTGCCGAAGTTGATTTCCAGGTGTTCCCTGGATTGGTCGCGGAATCCCCCCAGGGGCAGTGGAACGTCCATCTGGTACCAGGCCTGGGCCAGGAGGGCGCCGCTGTCGCTGGCGTCGGGGGCGGAGAGCTGGAACGCGGTGGTGTCGGGGGTGCTGCTGTAGGTGGGCCGCAGGTCCGACAGGCCGTTGCCCTGGCCGAGGCGGAACTGGGCGAACAGCTTGCCCCTGGCGTTGCCGAACTCGCCGCCGGGGAGGGCGACGAAGGCGTCGGCCCGGTAGTTGAGCTGGGATTCGCCGCTGCTGTCCCGGGTGGAGCCGTTGGAGGCGGTCTGGGCCACGGTGGTGAAGGACATGCCGGCGCTGATGCCTTCCAGGGCATCGATCACGCGGGCCTGCTTCTGCATGTTGAGGGCCTGGAACTCCACCGCCTTCAAGCGGGCCGCGATTTCCGGCTCCTGGTCGCTGACGGTGCTTTCGGCCAGGGAGGATTCCAGGCGGGCGTTCTGCTCTTCCAGGGCTTGTATCCGCTTGGCGAGGGCGCCGGCGGGGGCGCCGAGGCGTTTTTCCAGCTCGGCGTTGCGCTGCTCCATTTTTTCCAGCCGGGCGGCGAGGCGCTTGAACCCCTTCATCAATTCGTCGCGGCCGGGGTCGGCGCCCTGGGCCGCGCCGGAGGCGGCCAGCAGCGCCGCGGCCAGGGCCAGGGGGCGGAGGGGGAAACGGGCCATCTCACTAGCCCCCTTTCTTGCCGATGCCCATGTAGGTGAACTCGTATTCCACCTGGAAGGGCTTGAACCACGGGCGCACCCCGGTGAGGCGGTCGGCGTGGCGGCCGAAATGGCTGTGGGGGTCGGCGGACGGCGGCAGGATGGTGTATTTCACCTGGTATTTGCCCGGGCCCATGAGCTTGACGTTGTCGCCGTAGTGGGGGCCGTCGTTGGCCGCCATGGGCATGAAGCTGCCGCTGAGTTTCTGGCTGGAGCCGGCCTTGGTGATTTCGTACTTGATGCTCAGGTAGGGAATCCAGGCCCCTTCCTCGAAACCGTTGGGATGGTTGGCCAGGGCGTGGATGTCGGCCTCCATGTGGACGTCGGACTCCCCGGCCTTGCGCATCATGCCGTCGGGTTCCATGGTCACCGGCTGGAGGTAGACGGCGGCGATTTCCATGCCGACCCGCTGCTGGGGCGTGCCGATGGGGTATTCCGCCGCCGGGGCGGCGGCGGAGAGGGTGGAGAGGGACAGGCCCGCGAGGGCGGAAAGAACGGCAGGGCGAAACGCTTGCATGGAGCCTCCTTGGCTAGTCAGTCAATGAATCTGGCTGGCTGCCGGGGAGACCCGGTGGCTGGCTTATAAGGATGAGGGTATTACTTGGTCAAAATCAGTTTGCCGTTGCGGGTGATGGTCAGGCGGTATTCCTCCCCGGCATGGGCGATGCGCAGTTCCCGCGCCCCGGCGAACAGCTCGGCGGCGGTGACGCGGCGGGCGGATGGTGAGTCGGGCACCGTCGGCCGGGGACGGGAAGGGCTGTGGGTGGCGCCGTTCATGGCCGTCAGCCTCGACCGAGCCGGCCCATCTCGCCGGGAATGGCCGTCAGGAACTCGTGCAGGGAACCCAGCCCGGCGTCCGCCCGGCGCTGCAATTCGTCCAGGTCGAGCTCCCCCCGTTCCAGCAAGTGGCGGACCAAGGGGGCGCCCCACTGCATGACGGGGGCCGCGGTGTCCCCGTCCAGAAAGGGGATGCAGGGGTCTTTTCGTTCCAGCCAGGCATCGATCACGATTTTCATGGTTCTCTCCAAAGAGATGTTGGGAGAGATTTTAGATAAGAATAATTATCAACTGCAAGCTATTTTTGTGGAGACATTTCCCCTCGTTCGGTTTGCGTGGAACAAAGCCGCTGCTTAAACTGGGAGCACAACACAAGGGAGGGGCAAGCATGGGCGTCGGCGGTTTGATTTTTCTGGCGGTGGCCGGGGTGGTGCTGGTGTATGGCGTCACCCTCTACAACAACCTGGTGACCTTGAAGCATGCCGTCAGCAAGGCTTGGTCGAATATCGAGGTGCTGCTTAAGCAGCGCCACGACGAGCTGCCCAAGCTGGTGGAGGTGTGCAAGCAGTACATGAAGTTCGAGCAGGAAACCCTGGAGAAGGTCATCCAGGCCCGCTCCCGGGTGGCCAGCGCCAGCGAGAGCCACAACATGGCGGCCCTGGGGACGGCGGAAGCGGGGCTGCGCTCGGTGCTGGGGCAGTTGTTCGCCCTGGTGGAGAACTATCCCGACCTCAAGGCCAACGACAACTTCCAGCATTTGCAGGGCCGCATCACCGGCCTGGAGAACGCCATCGCCGACCGGCGGGAGCTGTACAACGAGAGCGTGAACATCAACAACGTGCGCATTGACCAGTTCCCGGACGTGATCGTGGCCCGGATGTTCGGCTTCGACTCCTTCGACCTGCTGGTCTTCGACGCCGCCGAGATCGCCGATGTGGACATGAAGCGCCTGTTCAGCTGATCCATGCTGGAGCGCTTCAAGGAGCACTACGCCAATCTTCTCACCTCGGCGGCAAGCCTGGTTCTGCTCGGCGTCGGCGCCCATGTCGGCACCCGGGGAGGGTGGCAGGCCTCTTTAGGGGCGATGGCCCTGCTGAGCTTCATCGCGTGGGCGGGCAATTTGCGCCGCTCCCGCCTGATCAAGGACACCCCCACCTCCCGCGTGGCTTCCGCCGCCCAGGGCTATTTGGAACTGGTGGGGCAGGGCAAGGCGTTTGCCGGCCAGCAATTGGCCAGCAAATCCACCGGACGGCCCTGCCTGTGGTGCAAGTACAAGGTCGAACGGAAAAACGGCGATCAATGGGAAGTGGTGGAGGAGGGCCGGACCGACGATACCTTTTTGCTGGACGACGGCAGCGGCGAATGCGTCATCGACCCCGACGGCGCGGAAATCCACACCCGCCACCGCAATAGCTGGCGGCAGGGGGAATACCGCCATACCGAGTGGCTGCTGATGCCCGGCGATCCCCTGTACGCCATCGGCGATTTCGTATCCATCGGCGGCGCCCACACGGAACTCGATTTGCGCAAGGATGTCGGACACCTGCTTGCCGAATGGAAGCAGGACAAATCCTGGCTGCTGTCCCGCTTCGACCGGGACAAGAACGGGGAAATCGACCCCCATGAATGGGAAGAGGCGCGGAAAGAGGCGGCCAAACAAATCCAGGCCGAACATCTTGAAATCCGCCTGCGGGACAGTATTCCCATGCTGCGGCAACCCAAGGACGGGCGCCTTTACCTGATCGCCAACACGACCGAGGAGGCCCTGGCCCGGAAATATTTCCTGTGGGGGATTTTCCACCTGACCGTTTTTTTCGGCGCCATCGTTTCACTGGCTTATTGGTTCATGTAAACAAAATGTTGCGAATTATTGTTGTCGTGTTTTCCGCCCTCGTCCTGGGGGCCTGCGCCACCGTTGCCACGGATGCTCCCCCCGCCAAGGTCACCATCAAACCGCCCAAGATCGCCCTGGCCCTGGGGGGCGGTGCGGCCAAAGGGTTCGCCCATGTGGGGGTGATCAAGGTGCTGGAAGCCAACGGCATCGTGCCGGACCTGGTGGTGGGCACCAGCGCCGGGAGCGTGGTGGGTGCGCTCTATGCCGGGGGCTACGGCGGCTACGAGCTGCAGAAGATGGCCTTCAAGCTCGACGAAAGCAGCGTCGGGGATTTCACCTTGCCGGACCGAGGCTTCGTCAAGGGCGAACTGCTCCAGGACTTCATCAACAAGTCCTTGTCCAACCGCCCCATCGAACGCCTGAACAAACCCTTCGCGGCGGTGGCCACCGATCTCGGCACGGGAGAGATGGTGGTGTTCCAGCGGGGCAACACCGGCATGGCGGTGCGGGCATCCAGCAGCGTGCCGGGGGTGTTCCAGCCGGTTCTCATCAACCACCGGGAATACGTGGACGGGGGGCTGGTGAGTCCGGTGCCGGTGAAGGCGGCACGCAGCCTGGGGGCGGATATCGTCATCGCCGTGGATATTTCGGCCAAGCCCCGCTACGCAAAAACGGACGGATTGGTGAACATCCTGCTGCAAACCTATGCCATCATGGGACACAGCATGGGCAAGCAGGAATTGGCGGCGGCGGACGTGGTGATTCAGCCGAAGATCGGCGGCATCGGCTCAGCGGACTTCGAGCAGAAGCATTGGGCGATACTGGAAGGGGAGCGGGCAGCCCAGGAAGCGCTGCCGCTTATTCGGAACCGGCTTCGCCAATGGCCCCGAAAGGATTGAGGCGGCGGGCACCGTTGAAGGTCTTGGTCCAGTAGCTGTCGCGGAGGTCGGACACCTCCACCATGCCGGAGCGGGTGCTGCTGGCATGGACGAAGCGGTTGTTGCCCAGGTAGATGCCCACGTGGCTGATGGAGCGGCGCAGGGTGTTGAAGAACACCAGATCGCCGGGGCGCAGTTCGGCGGTGGAGATTTTCTGCCCCACTTTGCTGATGGCCAGGGCATTGTGGGGCAGGGACAACCCGCCCACCTGCTTGAACACGTAGCGCACGTAGCCGCTGCAATCGAAGCCGGTTTCCGGGGACTTGCCGCCGAACTTGTAGCTGGTTCCCGTCAGGCTGGTGGCATAGCTCAGCAATTGCTGGATACGGCTGGGAGCGGCCGGCTGTTCCGCTGCGACTTCTTCGGGGGGAATTCCGGCCGCATCCTCGGCGAGAGACGACAAGGGCAGCAGAAACAGAAGGATGGCGAATGCCGTTGTTCTAATTCTCATGGCGGGGTATTTAAAAATATCTTCCCCCGCTTGTAAAGCTTTTTCTCAAATATTTTCGCTTAACAACAACTGCGTCAAACGGTTACCATTGGAACTAAAACCACGACATAAAAAGGAGCGCGCCATGGAAAACAAGAACCCGGTTTCCTTTCAGGAGGAACTCCGCAAAGCCCTGCAGGAAGACAGCCAGATTCGCGAGAAGGTGCGGGACCTGACCCTCGGTGCCCTGCAGAACCAACGTCTGGAACTGGATCAGATTCGGGACGTGGTGCGCATGGTGACCGAGGGGGTGAGCCAGGGGGCCGAGTCCCGGGGGGCGGAAATGAAGGCGGCCCTGCGGGAGGCGGCGGCCGGCATGGACGATGCCGTGAAGAAGGCGGCCGAGGCCACCCACCTGGCCCTGCAACAGCTCACCTCCCAGGCCAAGGATTTTTCCGACCAGGAACTGAAGCACTCCCTGGAAACCCTGAAGAATCTCGAATCCGAGTTCCTCAGCGCCATGGGCAAGGCAGCGGAAGCCGCCGGCGGCAAGGCCAAGGGGGAGTTGGCGGAAATCGTCGGCCACATGAAGCGCGCCGGCACCGACACCGGCGCCCAGGTGCGCGCCACCCTGGAAGCCTTCGGCAACCGGCTGGGGGGCGCTGCCCATAGCGGCAAGGAGGATGTCTCCCAGGCGGCCCACGACCTCAGCCTGCGGCTCACCGCCCTGGCGGGAGGCATCCTGGCGGGAATGGCGGAAAAGCTGCGGGGCAAGAAAGAGTGAAGTAGGCTCTAGGCGCCCCTATGCTCTGGGAAACCTTCAACGTGGTGCGGGACCTCCCGCGCCTGCACGAGATCACTTCGGTCCTGATCCGCTACGGCCTGGGGGACATGGTCCGGGCGGTGGGCATCGGCAACGTCCTGGAACGGGCCGGGCGCATCCTGCACTGGAAGGAGCCGGCGGAGGTGGCCCACGAAGAGCCGGCGGTGCGGGTGCGCCGGGCCCTGGAGGAGCTGGGCCCCACCTTCGTCAAGCTGGGGCAGGTACTGGCCACCCGGGTGGACATGTTTCCCCCCAACTGGATCGCCGAGTTCGAAAAGCTCCAGAGCGAAGTTCCGCCGGTGCCCTTCGACACCCTGCTGCCGGAACTGGAAACGGCGCTCGGCTGTTCGCCCTTCGATATTTTCATCGAACTGAACCCGGATGCGGCGGCGGCGGCCTCCATCGCCCAGGTGCACTATGCCCGGTTGCCCGGGGGGGAGCCGGTGGTGCTGAAAATCCGCCGCCCGGGCATCCGCCCCAAGATCGAGGCGGACCTGCGCATCCTGTCCCACATCGCCGCCCTGATCGAGTTGGAAATTCCCGACAGCCGCCGCTATCGGCCGTCCCAGATCGTCGACCAGTTCGCCAAGTCCCTGCGCCGGGAACTGGACCTGGCCATGGAGGCGCGCAACATCGACCGCTTCGCCGCCCATTTCGCGGCGGACGAGACGGTGGTGGTGCCCAAGGTCTACTGGGAATGGACCAGCGAGGTGATGAACGTCCAGGAGCGGGTGGACGGCATCGCCGGCAACAACATTGCCGCCGCCGAGGCTGCCGGGATGGACCGCAAGGTACTGGCCGCCCGGGGGGCGGATGTGGTCCTCAAGATGATCCTGATGGACGGCTATTTCCACGCCGACCCCCACCCCGGAAACGTCTTCTACCTGCCGGGCAACCGCCTGGCGCTGCTGGATTTCGGCATGGTGGGCCGGCTGTCGGAGGCCCGCCGCAACCAGATCGTGGACCTGCTGGCGGCGATGTCGAGAAAGGACGACCAAGCCCTGCTCGATGTGCTGTTGGAGTGGGTGGGCGACGCCTCGGTGGACGAGGACAAGCTTGCCAACGATGTCAACGAACTGGTCGCCAACTACGAAGACGTGCAGCTCAAGGACCTGCGCTTCAGCGCGCTGCTGGGGGAGTTGACGGCTATCGTCCGGGAGCATTCCCTGGTGCTGCCCGCGGACCTCACCCTGCTGTTCAAGGCCTTCATCACCCTGGAGGGGCTGGGGAGCCAGCTGGACCCGGAGTTCCACATGGTGGACCACCTCGGCCCCTTCGTGCGCAAGGTCATCACCGACCGCTATTCGCCGGAAGGGCTGCAGAAACGGGCCAAGCAGCACCTCAAGGACCTGTATTCCCTGGTCACCGGCCTGCCCCGGGACGTGGCCCGGCTGCTCAAGGAAGCCCGGCGCGGGCGGTTCAAGATCGAACTGGACCTGAAGCGCCTGGACCATTTCGGCCACCAGCTGGATCGCAGCACCAATCGCCTCACCATGGGCATCCTCACCGCCTCCCTGGTGATCGGCTCGTCCATCGTCATGACGGTCCGTGGGGGGCCGACCATCTTCGGCCTGCCGCTGTTCGGGCTGGTGGGCTTCCTGCTGGCCTTCGTCAACAGCATCTGGATCATCTTCTCCATCTGGCGCTCGGAGAAGGAATAAAAAGCTACTGCGCGTCCGTGATCCGGGGTTGGGCGGTGTTGGCTTCGGCCGCTCCGCTTAACCTTTGCTGCGCAAAGCTTAGCCTGCGCCGAAACTTCGTTTTCGGAATCCTCATGTACTTTGAGCCCAGATTATCCATTAGGACGCGAGATGATGGCGAGGTGGGTTGCGAGACAGTTTCGTTGCTTGCGAGGAGTCCATGGTTATTCCATGGACGACGAACNNGCCGCCTAATGGATAATCTGGGTTGAGTACATTCCGGTTCCTGTGCTCCGTCCGCCCCCGGCTGAGCGTGGTTGTTGCCGCTTTAGCGGCTTTACAACCACGGCCTGCCTCTTGCGGGCTGACGGCCGCTCGCTACGCTTTTAAGGCGGCTTTTGCTACAAGTCCCGGTTGGCGACTTCCCGCCGCAACCGCATTCCATGGGCGTGGCGTGCCCGCAGGCGGGTGTCGGTCATGATCTGCCCCAGGGTTTCCCCGAACACCATCACGATCCCGGCCAGGGGCAGCACCAGCATCAGGCCGGCGATTCCGGCGATGGCGCCGCCGATGAAAATCAGCAGCACGGTGATGAAGGGGTGCATCTTCAACTTGCGGCCGACGGTCATCGGCATGTAGACGAAATCGTCCAGCATCCGGGCCACCACGAACAGGGCGATGGCACCGTAGGCCATGGCCGGCTCGGCGGGAAAGTCGGTGGCGGCCACCAGCACCACCAGAACGCAGCCCACCACGGACCCCACGAAAGGCACCCAGGCGAGGATGGCGGTGATGATGCCCAGTACGAAGGGTGAATTCATGCCCAGCAGCCACAGGCCGATGCCCAGGGTGAGGGCGTCGAGCAGGGTCAGCACCATCATCCCCTGGAAGTAGGCCTTGGCGGTCTGATTGACCTCCTGGACCAGGTGCAGGGTTTTCTCGAAGTAGGCGTTGGGCACGGCGTGGAGCAGGAATTTCTTGAACCGCTGCCCGTCCCGCAGCAGGAAGAAGGCGGCCAGGGGCGCCAGCAGCAGAGAGGGCAGCCATCCCGCCGCCGTCATCAGGAAGGGCAGCAGATAGGCCTGGGCGAAATTGTCGGTGAACCCGGCAAGCTGGGCGTGGACCTTGTCGCTCAGGTGGGCGTTGCCGAAAAAGGCAAAGCGGCTCTCGGCGGACATCAGGGTGCGTTCCAGGAAGTCCAGCCCCCCTTGCAGGTAATGGGTCACCATGTCCTGCAACAGGACGCCCTGGGTCGCCAGCCAGGGGAGCAGCAGCAACAGCGCTCCCAGGACGATGAGGGTAAAGCCCCCGGCCACCCAGGTGGCGGCCCGTTCCTGCTCGATGCTGGCCAGGGTCAAGCGCTGCACCAGGGGATAGAGGGCGTAATACTGCACCAAGGCCAGGAGGAAGGGCACCAGCAGCCACAGGATTTGCTGGAACAGGACCAGCAGCAAACAGGTCGCGGTGAAGATGCCTGCCCAGACGATGGGCCCCGAGTTGGAGTGCTTGGCGGCGGTTTCCATGGCTTATTCCACGATGCCGGCCTGGAGGGTTTCCCGCAGGCGGCTGCCCATGTGGCGGGCCAGTTGGAGGGAGAGCTTGGAGGCGATGGCGACGTGGGTTTCCAGCAGGCCCAGGAAATCTTCCCGGATCAGGGCCGCCAGCACGCAGTTTTCCGCCGCACGGGCCTGGGCGGAGCGGGGGGAGTTGTCCAGCAGGGCCATGTCGCCGAAGAACTGGCCGGGGCCGAGTTCGGCGATACGGTGCATCCCTGTGGTGCTCTGGTGGCCGATCTGCACTTTGCCCGACAGCACCACGTAGAGGGCCTGGGCCTCCTCTCCCTGGTCGAAAATCACCTCCCCGGCGACGTATTCCCGCTCGTGAAGCAGCGCCCCCACCACGGCCAGGCCGGTAGGGTTGAGGGTCGAAAACAGGGGGATTTGGGAAAGTTGCAGGAGGCGGGGAGAGAGTTTCTTTTTATGGAAAATCGACATGGCCTGGGGCTCTTGGCTAATGGTTGGGAATGTCGGTGCGACCCTGCTGGAAGCGAGTATAAAGGGTTTTGGCTATGTAGATACCGTCTCGTCTGTCAACAGCTACCCGCCCAATTGGACTGGTAAGTAGTCTGATGCTTGAGCACCCCGAAGCACAAGTGAACGAGCTTACGCATGGCCGCACCGAGGGCCGCCATTTTGGCTTTCCCCTTGGCACACAGGCGGGTATAGAGTGCCCGGACATGCGGGTTGTGCTGGGTGGCCACGATGGCTGCCATGTAAAGCACAGCGCGGGTTTTGGCATCCCCATTCTTCGCCAGCCGGGGACGCTTCTGGATGCTGCTCCCGGATTGGTGTTCGACCGGGACCAAGCCCAGAAACGCCGCCACTTGTTCCGCCCTGGTGAACTTCCGGCTATGCAGCACCGCCAACATCCGGTTGGCGGTCTTGTCGCCCACCGCCGGGATCGATAGCAGGCGTTCCCGGTCCGCCCTCAATCCCGGATGGCGGTTGATGTGATCGTCAATCGCCTGTTTCAGCCGGGCGATTTCCCGGTTCAGCGAGGCCAGGTGATTGGCCAGGGAGCGCCCCATGGGCGCGACCCGTCTTGTCGCGTCCATGGGGCGCTCCTACAAAATGCCCTAAATCAACGATCAAAGAGAGAATCGGCCAAACCCATTCGCTGTACTTCGGCGAAAAGCCGGTCTCTGGCATCCGGGGTTTCCGCATCCACCGCCACCACGTAGGGCGCCTCGTCCTCGGTCAACGCCTCCGTGCCCGCCAACTGCTTCTCCAGCACCGCCAAATCCGCTTCGGAGGCGTCCTTTCCCGCCTCGGCCCGCCGCCGGATACGGGTCCGCAGGGTTTCCTCCCGGGCCTGGAAGTCCAGGATGGCGAAGGGCACGTGGAGCTTTGCCGCCAGGGCGCGGAAATCGTCCCGTTGCCCCCGCTTCAGGAAGGTGGCGTCCACAACCACTGGATAACCGGCCTCCACCACCTGCTGCGCCAGTTCCGCCAGCCGGCGGTAGGTGAGGGCGGAGGCGTCGGCGGTGTAGATGCCGTCTTCCAGCCCGGAGCCGCTTTTGTCCAAACCCTTCAAGCCGAACAGCCGCTTGCGCTCCACGTCGGACCGCAGCCGGATGGCTCCAATCCGCTTCACCAGGGGCTGGGTGAGGGTGGTCTTGCCGGAGCCGGAAAAGCCGTGGGTGATGAGCAGCGCCGGGGCGCCGGGCCGGGCAAGCCGGCGGGCCAGGCCGATGTAGCCGCGGTATTCCTCCCCCATCGCCGCCGCGGCCCCGTCGTCCAGGCCCGGCTGGGCGCCCCGCAGGGCCGCCACCTTGGCCCGCACCATGGCCCGGTACACCTGGTACAGCCGCAGCAGTTCCAGCCCTTTGTAGTCCCCGGTATGCGCCAGCCAGCCGTTCAGCAGCCGGTGGGCGAAATCCGGCCGTCCCCGGTCCAGCAGGTCCATCACCGCAAAGGCCAGGTCGCTGATGACGTCGATCCAGCGCAGGTTGTCGTTGAACTCGATGCAGTCGAAGGGCACCGGCTCCCCGTCCAGGAGAACGATGTTGCCCAGGTGCAGGTCGCCGTGGCACTCGCGGATGAAGCCGCCGTGCTTGCGTCCGGCCAGGGCCGGCCGCCGGTTTTTCCATTCCTGTTCCGACCATTGCCGCAGCGCCTCCAGGCGGGCGATGTCCTCCTCCTCGCTTAAAAGGGGGCGGATCTGCCCGAAGTTCTCCTTCATGGGATGCCATACCCGCTCCGGCGTGCCGTAGGGGGCGGACTCGGGAGCGGGGGCCAGGCCCAGGTGGAAGGCCGCCAGGTTCTCCGCCAGCCGGTCGATATGGGCAGCCGTAAGGCGGCCGGTTTCCAGCAGGTGGTCGAGGCGGATGTCCTGGGGAAAGCGCCGCATTTTCAGGGCGTAGTCGAAGGCCTCTCCTTCGCCGCCCAGGAGGGGCTTCTCCGGCGAGCCGGCGAGGGGCAGCACCTCCAGGTAGACATCGGGAGCGAGGCGGCGGTTGAGGCGCAGTTCCTCCTCGCAGTAGAAGCGGCGCTTGTCCAGGGTGGAGAAGTCGAGAAAGCCGAAATCCACCGGCTTCTTGAGCTTGTAGGCGAAATCCCCCGCCAGGAGCACCCAGGAGATGTGGGTTTCGATCAGCTCCACCGAATCCGCCGCATGGGGATAGGCCGCAGGGGCCAGCAGGGCGCGGATGAAGGGGGGGGTCGCGTCGGTGGGCATGGTAAGATGCGGGCCGTTGAAGTGTCTTGAGTGTAGCAAACCCCCGCCATAGAAGGATGACGCCATGAAGCCGGCCGAGAAAAAACTGCTGGAATTGTTCCGCACCCTGCCGGAAGCGCGGCGCGAAACCCTGCTGGACTTCGCCGACTTCCTGGCCTCCCGCGCCGGCCCCGCCGAAGCCGCCCCCGTCCCCACCGAACCCCTGCCCATCCCCCGCCCGGAACAGGAAAGCGTCATCGCCGCCGTCAAACGCCTGCGGGCCACCTACCCGATGATCGATCCCGCCAAACTGCTCAACGAAACCGCTGGCTTCATGACCAAGCACATGGTCCACGGCAAGCCGGCGAAGGAAGTGATCGACGAGATGGAAGCGGTGTTCGCCCAGCGCTATGAGGAGCACAAGGGCGGAGGGAACGAATCGTAGGTTGGGCTGAGCCTGCGAAGCCCAACAAAGGGCCGCCGCCTACTCGTAATGGGTCCACATCCTGATCTGGTGGGCTCTGACGATGGTGGAGTCGAGGAAGACCTCCTCAAAGTCGCCCTCTTTGGCCAGCTCCGCGAATACGCGATGCCAGACACCGCGATCGGACCAACGTGCGAAGCGCTTGTACGCGCTGTTCCAAGGGCCGAAGCTCACCGGAAGATCCCGCCACGGCGAACCGGTGCGAGCGATTCACAGGACGGCCTCGACGAACAAGCGGTTGTCCTTGGCCGTGACCCCGACGTCGGTGGCCTTGCCGGGCTGCATTCCCTCAATGTGAGCGCACTGGTCATCGCGCAGAATTGTCCGGGGCGTTGCGCAAACTACATCAATGAGTTGGAGCAATAGCTTAAACGTACTTGTCAACAGAACCTGGCACGCTTCGCCAAAAGCTGCTAGCACGCTTCGCCAAAAGCTGGTTTAATAAATAGCAAGCTAACTATTGGAATGGTTACCATGTCTGCCTATCCCGAAGGACTGAGCCGCGAATCCGCCCTCATGGCCGCGGCCACTGCGCTGCCGGTGCTGCAGCGCGCTTACCGCGCGGCGGCCGACAAGGCGGTGGCGCACGTGGGGATGTCGCAGGCGCTCGCCTGGCCGCTGGTGATGATCGGCCGCCAAGGCGGCATGCGCCAGGGGGTGCTGGCCGACCGGCTGGGCATCGAGGCGCCGTCGCTGGTGCGCTCGCTGGACCAGCTCGTCGAGGCCGGCTTCGTCGAGCGCCGCGAGGACGCCGCGGACCGCCGCGCCAAAACCCTGCACCTGACCGACGCCGGCGCCGCCGCCTGCGCGCAGATCGAAACCGCGCTGCTCGCCCTGCGCGCCACGCTGTACGACGGCGTGGCCGATGCCGACGTGGCCGCCTGCCTGCGCGTGTTCGCCGTGCTGGAGCGGCGCCTGGGCGCCACGGTGTCCGGCCTGGCGCCGTATGCCGGGGCGCCGGCGGATTTTCCAACCCGTTGACGCCATGCGGCTGCCCACGCTGCCGCGCTTCACGCGCGCGGAAATCGTCTTTTCGCTCAAAAGCTTCGCCGGGGCGATGCTGGCCATGTACCTGGCCAGCCGCGCCGGCCTGCCGCGCCCGTTCTGGGCGCTGTTGACGGCCTATGTGGTGGCGCACCCGCTGGCGGGGGCGGTGCGCTCCAAGGCGCTGTTCCGCTTCGTCGGCACGCTCATCGGCAGCACCGCCACGGTGCTGCTGGTGCCCCTGCTGTCCAACGCGCCCGAGCTGCTCACGCTGGCCCTGGCGCTGTGGGTGGGCGGGTGCCTGTACATCTCGCTGCTGGACCGCACGCCGCGCTCCTACGCCTTCATGCTGGCCGGCTACACGGCGGCGCTGATCGGCTTTCCGTCGGTGGAGACGCCGCTGCAGGTGTTCGACATCGCCGTGGCGCGCGTGGAGGAGATCGGCCTGGGCATCCTCTGCGCCACGCTGGTGCACAGCCTGGTGCTGCCCCAGGGGCTGGCGCCCAGCGTGCTCGGGCTGCTGGACCGCACGCTGGGCGACGCGCGCCGCTGGCTGACCGACCTGGTGCAGCCCGGCGGCAGCGGCCAGGAGGCCGACCCGCGCGCGCTGGCCGCCGACCGGCGGCGCTTGGCGGCGGACGTGACGCAGCTGCGCCTGCTGTCCACCCACGTGCCGTTCGACACCACGCACCTGCGCTGGACGGCGGGCGCCATCCGCGCCATGCAGGACCGCGTGGCGGCGCTCACGCCCACGCTGTCGGCGGTGGAGGACCGCCTGCGCGCCATCGAGCAGGCGGAAGGCGCCATGCCGGCCGACGTGGCCGCCGTGCTGGCCGACATCGACCGCTGGCTGCAGCGCAAGGCCGTGGCGGCGGCAGACGGCGCTGCAGAGGTCGATGCCGCCTACGACGCCCTGCGCACCGCCATCCGCGCGCTGGGCGCGCCGACGGGCGCCGTGGACTGGCCGCACGCCCTGCGCGTGGGGCTGGCTGGCCGGCTCGAAGAGCTGGTGGAGGGCTGGCGCGCCTGCGCCCGCCTGCGCCGCGACGTGGACGCCGGCCTCCAGGGCCAGGCCGTGCCGCTGCGGCGCACCGCGGCGCTGGGCGACCGGGAGTTGCACCGCGACCACGGCATGGCTTTGCTCTCCGGCCTGGCGGCGATGCTGGCGGTGTGCCTTTGCGGCGGCTTCTGGATCCTCACCGGCTGGTCCATGGGCTCGGTGGCGACGATGATGGCCGCGGTGTTCTGCTGTCTATTCGCCACCATGGACGACCCGGTGCCGGCGATCCACGGCTTTCTCAAGTTCACGCTGTGGTCCGTTCCCATCTCCGCCGTCTATGTGCTGCTGCTGATGCCGGGCATACAGGACTTCGGCATGCTGGTGCTGGTGTGCGCGCCCACCTTCCTGGTGCTGGGGTGCTACATGGTGCGGCCGGCCAACTCGCTGGCGGCCCTGGCGCTGGTGTTCGGCGTCGGCGGTACGCTGGCGCTGCACGACACCGCCACGGCGGACCTGGTGAGCTTCATCAACTCCATGACCGGCCAGGTGCTCGGCGTGGTGGCCGCGGCGCGCATCACGCGCCTGGTGCGCTCGGTGGGCGCGGACTGGAGCGCGCGGCGCATCCAGCGCGCCACCTGGCGCGAGCTGGGCGAGATGGCAGCCGCGCCGCGCCTGCAAGCCGCGGGCGGCGCCTACGCCGTGCGCATGCTGGACCGCATCGGCCTGCTGGCGCCGCGCATCGCCCAGGCCGGCGGCACGCTGGAAGGACTGCCGGCCCACGACGCGATGCTGGACCTGCGCATGGGCGCCGACATCGTGGCGCTGCAGCGCACGCGCGCCCATCTGCCCGCCGCGGCCGCGGCGCGGGTGCTGGCGGACATCGCCGCCTTCTTCCGCGGCCGGGCCGGCGGGCTGGGGGAGGGCGCCCGGCCGCCCGCGCTGCTGGCGCGCATCGACGCCGCGCTGGCGGGCGCGCTGGGCGCGCCCGACGCGTCGCACGAATGGCGCTCGGCGGTCACCGCGCTGGTGGGCCTGCGGCGCAACCTGTTTCCCGAGGCGCCCGCGGCGCTCACCGTTTCCCAAGGAGCGGCCGCATGACCGGCGAAGTGAGTTTCTACGGCCTGTACCTGCCCTGGATCATGCTGCTGGCGCTGGCCGCCTGGCCGCTGTCCTGGGGCGTGCGCCGCCTGCTGGCCGCCGCCGGCTTCTACCGCTGGGTGTGGCACCCGGCGCTGTTCGACACCGCGCTCTACGTGCTGCTGCTCTATGCCCTCAGCCGCGCAACCGCTTTTCTACAGTGAGATTTGCCATGACGCCCCTGATCGATGCCGCCCGCGCGCGGCTGCCGCGCGCCGCGCCCTTTCTTGTCACCGCGCTGATGCTGTGCGCCGCCGTGTGGGCGGGCCTGCGCCTGTGGGACCATTACGAGCTCGCGCCCTGGACGCGCGACGGCCGCGTCCGCGCCAACGTGGTCCAGATATCGCCCGACGTGTCGGGCCTGGTCACCGCCGTGCCCATCCAGGACAACCAGATGGTGGCCGCCGGCGCGCTGCTGTTCGAGGTGGACCGCGCACGCTACGCGCTGGCCGTGCGCCAGGCGCAGGCGGCGCTGGCCGCGCAGCGCACCACGCTGGCCCAGGCGCTGCGCGAGGACGAGCGCAACGCCGGCCTGGGCACGCTGGTGTCCCGCGAGGCACGCGAGCAGACCCAGGCGCGCGCGGAACAGGCCCGCGCCGCCGTGGCGCAGGCCGAGGTCGCGCTCGAGAACGCGCAGCTCAACCTGGCGCGGGCCGAAGTGCGCGCGCCCACCGACGGCCTGGTCACCAACCTGGACCTGCGCGAAGGCAGCTACGCCACCGCCGGCCAGCCGGCGCTGGCGCTGGTGGACGCGCGCTCGTTCTACGTCGAGGGCTATTTCGAGGAGACCAAGCTGCCGCGCATCCACATCGGTGACAAAGTACGCATCACGCCCATGGGCGGCGGCGAGCTGGGCGGCACCGTGGTCAGCCTGGCGGCCGGCATCGCCGACCGCGACCGCTCCACCAGCCCCAACCTGCTGCCCAGCGTGAACCCCACCTTCAACTGGGTGCGCCTGGCGCAGCGCGTTCCTGTGCGCGTGGAGCTCGACCCGCTGCCCGAAGGCACGCGCCTGGTGGCCGGCCAGACCGTCACGGTGGAGATCGTGGAAGACGGCGCGCGCCATGCGGTTTCCACGCCGGCCGCGCCCAAGGGATGAGGAGGCGCGACATGGCATCTCTCAAGCCGGTCCTGCGCATGGCGCCGCTGCTGGCCGCCTCGCTGCTGGCGGCCTGCGGCTTGGCGCCCGTGGGCCCCGACTACCGGCAGCCGGCGGACGCCCTCGCCAGCCAGCCGGGCGCGGCGCGGCCCTTCCTGGGGGCGCGGGCCGGCGAAGGCGGCGCCGTGTTCTCGTCCGAGCCCTTGCCCGCCCATTGGTGGCGCCTGTACCAGGACGCGCGGCTCGACCGGCTGGTGGCGCAGGCGCTGGAACGCAACACCGACCTGCGCCAGGCCGCGGCCAACCTGGAGCGCGTGCAGGCCATCGAGGACGAGGTGGCGGGCGGCAAGCGCCCCACCCTGGCGGTCAGCGGCGGGCCGTCGTTCGGCCACGCCTCGGGCCTGTCCATGCTGCGCGAGGACTACGCGCCGCCCAACGCCTTCCACTACAGCGCGGGCGCCTCGCTGTCGTACCAGCTCGACCTGTTCGGCCAGATCCAGCGCGCGCTGGAGGCCGCGTCCGCCGGCAGCGAGGCCGCCCAGGCCGCGCTCGATCTGGTGCGCGTGAACGTGGCGGCGGGCACGGCGCGCGCCTATGCCGAGGCGTGCACCACCGGCCTGCGCTTGCAGAGCGCGCGCCGCTCGGTGCAGGTGCAGGCCGAGGCGCTGGACGTGACCGAGCGCCTGCAGCGCGCCGGCCGCGCCAGCACCATCGACACCGCCCGCGCCCGCGCCCAGTTGCGCCAGCTCGAGGCCGCCGTGCCGCCGCTCGAAGCGCAGCGCCAGGGCGCGCTCTACCGCCTGGCCACGCTCACGGGCGTGCTGCCGCAGGACTTCGACCGGGACGTGGCCGGCTGCGCCACGCCGCCGCGGGTGGCCGACACGCTGCCGGTGGGCGACGGCGCGGCGCTGCTGCGGCGCAGGCCCGACATCCGCCAGGCCGAGCGGGAACTGGCCGAGGCCACGGCGCGCATCGGCGTGGCCATGGCCGACCTGTACCCCAAGGTGTCGCTGGGCCTGTCGGCCGCATCCGTGGGCCCGGGCAGCAGCTTCGGCCGGCGCGACACGTTCAGCTGGAGCCTGGGGCCGCTGATCTCGTGGACGATTCCCAACACCGGCACGGCGCAGGCGCGCATCGCGCAGGCCGAGGCCGCCACGCGCGCCACGGCGGCGAAGTTCGACGGCACGGTGCTCACCGCGCTGCGCGAGACCGAAACCGCGCTCAACGCCTACGCCCACGAGCTGGACCGCCGCGCCAACCTGCAAGCCGCGCGCGACGACAGCGCCCAGGTGGCCGAGCAAGCGCGCGCCCTGTACCGCAAGGGCAAGATCGGCTACCTGGAAGCGCTGGACGCCGAGCGCAGCCTGGCCAGCAGCGAGGCCGCCCTGGCCGCCAGCGAAGCGCAACTGGCGGACGACCAGGTGGGGCTGTTCCTGGCGCTGGGCGGAGGCTGGTAACGACGCGAGGCGCTATCAAAAGCGGAGCTGCTTCCGCAGTATTCCTGCGGAATTCAGGCCGAAAAGTGCTTGAAACTGAAGAGGATCAGGGGCAAGCCCGGCTGGGTGCGATCCAGCGCCTGCACCTGGCTCTTCTCGTCGCAGCACAGGACCAGGGCATGCTCGGGGGGCGACAGCCCGTGCAGGGCGCAATAACCGAAGGGCATTGCGCCGCATGGTTTAACATCCGGCGCAATACGGCTCACGCCTATTGCGCCCTACAGGACTGCCCGAATTGGCAATCGTTGTTCAAATCGACACCACCCTTCGTCGCTTGGAAATCCGCATCAGTCATGGCTTTCAGAGATTCGACCCTTCATTTAGCCGGACAGCGGTGATTTCAGGCAAAAAGCAAAGCGCCGGGAAATCCCGGCGCTTCACTTTTCAAACCGCTTCTCGGCGTAGGCCTTACAACACTTCCGAAGCGTAATCCGCCAGCCGCGACCGCTCTCCCCGTTGCAGGGTGACGTGGCCGCTGTGGCCCCAGCCCTTGAAGCGGTCCACCACATAGGTCAGGCCGGAGCTGCCTTCCGTGAGGTAGGGGGTGTCGATCTGGGAGATGTTGCCCAGGCACACCACCTTGGTGCCGGGACCGGCGCGGGTGATGAGGGTTTTCATCTGCTTGGGGGTGAGGTTCTGGGCTTCGTCGATGATGACGAATTTCTTCAGGAAGGTCCGGCCCCGCATGAAGTTGAGGGACTTTACCTTGATGCGGGAGCGGATCAGGTCCTGAGTGACGGCGCGGCCCCATTCGCCGGCTTCGTCGTCGGTCTTGTTGAGCACGTCCAGGTTGTCTTCCAGGGCGCCCATCCAGGGGGTCATCTTTTCCTCCTCGGTGCCGGGGAGGAAGCCGATGTCCTCGCCCACCGGGACGGTGACGCGGGTCATGATGATTTCGGAGAAGCCCTTCTGCTCGATGGTCTGGGTCAGGGCCGCGGCCAGGGTGAGCAGGGTTTTGCCGGTGCCGGCCTGGCCCAGGAGGGAGATGAAATCGATCTCCGGGTTCATCAGCAGGTTGAGGGCGAAGTTCTGCTCCCGGTTGCGGGCGGTGATGCCCCACACGGCGTTCTTATGGTGGGTGTAGTCCTTGAGCAGTTCCAGGACGGCGGTTTTGCCTTCGGTCTTGGCGACGATGGCGTAGAACGGGTTGCTGCCTTCCAGGAACAGGAATTCGTTGACCATCATGGAGGCGCACAGGGGGCCCTTCACCTTGTAGAAGGTGCGGCCGCTGTCCTGCCAGGATTCCATGTCCTTGCCGTGCTTTTCCCAGAAGTCGGCGGGCAGTTCCCGGGTGCCGGAGTAGAGGATATCGGTGTCTTCCAGCACCTTGTCGTTGAAGTAGTCCTCCGCCGGAATCCCCAGGGCCCGGGCCTTGATGCGCATGTTGATGTCTTTCGACACCATGATGACCTGCCGGTTGGGGTGCTGGTGCTTGAGGTGCAGGGCGACGCCGAGGATCTGGTTGTCGCCCTTGGTGCTGGGCAGGGCGATGGGGATGTCGGTGGAAATGGCCTGGGTTTGCAGGAACAGGCTGCCGGCGGCGGTCTGGTTGTGGGCGGTGAGGGGGAAGCCCTTCTCCATGTCGCTGCGGGTGTCGGTGACGATCTCGTCCAGGAAGCGGCTGGCCTGACGGGCGTTGCGGGCGACTTCCGACACGCCTTTCTTGTTGTTGTCCAGCTCTTCGAGGGTGGTCATCGGCAGGTAGATGTCATGTTCCTCGAAGCGGAACAGGCTGGTGGGGTCGTGCATCAGCACGTTGGTGTCGAGCACGAACAGCTTGGTTTGTACGCTGGGTTTACGCGCCATGCTTCCTCTTCCTTCTTCTGGTAGGTTCAAATGGATTTCACGAATTCCAACACTTCCTGGGCGTGGCCGGGCACCTTCACCCCGCGCCACTCCCGGCGCAGCACGCCCTGGCCGTCGAGGACGAAGGTGCTGCGCTCGATGCCGCGGACCTGCTTGCCGTACATGTTCTTCATCTTGATGACGCCGAAAATATTGCACACCGTTTCCTCGCCGTCGGAGAGCAGGGGGAAGGGCAGGCACTGCTTGGCGCTGAAGTTGTCGTGGGACTTCACGCTGTCCCGGGAAATGCCCACCACCTCGCACCCCGCTCCCTGGAACTGGGGGTGGAGGTCGCGGAACTGCTGGGCTTCGGTGGTGCAGCCGGGGGTGGAATCCTTGGGGTAGAAGTAGAGGACCAGGGGTTTGCCCTGGTGGGCGGAGAGTTGGAAGGTCTGGCCGCCGCTGGCAGGCAATTCGAAGTCGGGTACGGTCTTATTGAGCATTTATTCTCGTCTTGGGTGAAGCCTTAGCCTGTGTCCATTGTTCCCTAAAAGCGGCGATAAGTGCAAGGCCGTTCCAAGTCTCCCCTCCCCCGCAGGCGGGGGAGGGGATGGGGGAGAGGGAAAGCCCTTTGGCATGGGACGGATTTGCCCCAATAATGCAGAGTAACGAAATCGCCTGGAGCTTTGATGACCGCTTCGCCTTTGCCCCCATTCGGCCACGGCCTGCGCCCCCTGTGGGGGCTGGAGGAGGGGATGCGCTTCCTCAACCACGGCTCCTACGGCGCCACGCCGAAAAGCGTGCTGGCGGCGCAGCAGGCTTGGCGCGACCGCATGGAGGCCCAGCCGGTGCGCTTCTTCTCCGCCGAAATGCCCCATGCCCTGCGGGCCGCGGCCCGGGTTCTGGCGGAGTTTCTCGGCACCTCCGACGACAAGCTGGTGTTCGTGGACAACGCCACCACGGCGGTGAACACGGTGCTGCATTCTTTTCCCTGGCAGCCGGGGGACGAACTGGTGCTGCTGCGCCACGCCTATCCCGCCGTGGCCAATGCGGTGCGCTTCGCGGCGGAGCGCCACGGCGTGACGGTGCGCACCGTTCCCGTGCCGCTGCCTTTGGCCGACGAGGGGCAACTGGCCGAATCCCTGGCCGCCGTCCTCACGCCCCGCGCCCGCCTGGCGGTGATCGACCATGTTTCCTCGCCCCTGTCCCTGGTCTACCCGGTGAAGGCTTTGGTGAAACTGTGCCGGGAGCGGGGCGTGCGGGTGTTGATGGACGGCGCCCACGCCCCCGGCATGTTGCCTTTGGATTTGGAAAAGATCGGCGCCGACTGGTACACCGGCAACTGCCACAAATGGCTCTATTCCCCCAAGGGCAGCGCCTTCCTATGGGCCGCCAGCGAAGCCCAGGAGTTGCTGCACCCTCTGGCCATCTCGCTCCATCTCGGGGAGGGCTTTGCCGCCGAGTTCGACTGGACCGGCACCAAGGACCCCACCCCGTGGCTGGCGGTGCCGGCGGCGGTGGAGTTTTTGCGCAGCCTCGGGCCGGAGGCGGCCCGGGACTATATGCACCGGCTGGTTGTGGGCGCTGCGGACAGTCTGGCCCGGGAGTGGGAAACGGCGCTGCCGGCGCCGGAAAACATGCTGGCCGCCATGGCTTCCATTCCCTTGCCGGACACCCAAGAGAGAACTCTCGCCGACGCCCGGCGGCTCCATGATCGGCTGTGGCAGCATCACCGCATCGAGGTGCCGGTGCAGTGCATCGACAACCGCCTGTGGGTGCGGATTTCGGGGCAGGTATACAACCAGGCCGAGGACTACGAGCTCCTCGCCGATGCGGCGGTAGAGGAGTTGCGGCGGCTATAGCGGCAGCTACGGAGTACTCCTTCCCCCTTGACGGGGGAAGGTTGGGATGGGGGTGAATAGTACCACTCGACTCACCCCCTCCCTTGTCAATCGGGGAGGGAACGTAGGGGCTTGGTGGCCAATAAATTTCTTCTATCTCCCTTGAACCCAGATTATCCATATAGGCGGAGCTTCGCGCCTACGCGAGCGCTGGCGGCCGGTTTGCGGCCATTTTTGCCGCTTGTTCGTCGTCCATGGAATAACCATGAACTCCTCGCAAGCAACGAAACTGTCTCGCAACCCACCTCGCCATCATCTCGCGTCCTAATGGATAATCTGGGTTGAAAGGAAACGCCGTGACCCCGGAAATCGACACCACAAAAATCGACCAAGCCGTCCTTGCGCTCCTATACCT
>DDYH01000028.1 GCA_002347615.1 Gallionellaceae bacterium UBA2239
ATACAAGCACTCGTTACTTTTACTTTATAAGCTCACAAGCTCCGAAGAACTTGCTGCTCGTAACAAGCGCCCACACTTATCGGCTGTTAGCTTTTTAAAGAACGTTGCTTCGTTTCGTCGAAGCGAGGTGCGCATTCTACAGCACATTCTGAAATCGTCAACCCCTTTCGAGGCCTTCTTTTTCGCCCTTCTCCGCGCCTTCCAGCTACGTCGAAGAGGTGCGCATTCTACTGCGTCTCGCGAATTCGTCAACCCCTTTCGGAATCGGCTTTTTCGCTTCCCGCGCCGCCTGTGGCGCCGTCGAGAAGGTGCGCATTATACGGGGCAAAAACACCCGGTCAAGGCGTTTGTGAAAATAAAATGGCGCCGCAATTGCAGCGCCATTACAAAACAGGGAACTAGGCTACCGTGACTCGGGCGAACTTGCGCTTGCCCACCTGCAAAACCACGGTTTCACCCTTGGCCAAGACCAGCCCCTTGTCGCTGACCTTTTCGCCGTTGGCCTTCACTCCGCCCTGGCCGATCATGCGAATCGCCTCGGAAGTGCTGGCAGTCAGCCCCGCCTGCTTGAGAGCCTGGACGATGGGCAGCCCCCCTGCTTCCGCCGGTAGCGTGAATTCCGGCATCTCATCCGGCATCGCCCCCTGGCGGAATCTGGCCTCGAAGTCGGCCAGGGCACGCTCCGCATCCGCCTTGCTGTGGAAGCGGGAAACGATCTCCTGGGCAAAGGCCACTTTGATGTCCCGCGGATTCCGCCCCTCGGCCACTTCCTTCTTCCACGTCGCCATGGTTTCCAGGCTTTCGAAGGAGAGCAACTCCATATAGCGCCACATGAGGTCATCGGACACCGACATCAGCTTGCCGAAGATTTGCTCCGGCGCTTCAGTGATGCCCACGTAGTTGCCCAGAGACTTGGACATCTTATTGACCCCGTCCAAGCCTTCCAGCAACGGCATGGTGAGGATGCACTGGTGGGGCTGCAGATAGTGGCGCTGCAATTCGCGCCCCATCAACAGATTGAACTTCTGGTCCGTGCCCCCCAGTTCCAGATCGGCCTTCAGCACTACCGAGTCATAGCCCTGGATCAGGGGATAAAGGAATTCATGGAGGGCGATGGGCTGGTTACCCTTATACCGTTTTTCAAAATCGTCCCGCTCCAGCATCCGGGCCACGGTATGGGTGGCCGCCAGCTTGATCATGTCGGCGGCGTTCATGGGGTCCATCCAGGTGGAGTTGAACACCACCTCGGTCTGCTCCGGCTTGAGTATCTTGAACACCTGGTCGGTGTAGGATCGGGCGTTCTCCTTTACCTGCTCCCGGGTGAGGGGCGGCCGGGTGGCGCTTTTCCCCGTCGGGTCGCCGATCATGCCGGTGAAATCCCCGATCAGGAACAGGGCGTGGTGGCCCAGGTCCTGCAACTGGCGCATCTTATTAAGAAGTACCGTATGGCCCAAATGCAGGTCGGGGGCGGTGGGGTCGAAGCCCGCCTTGACCCGCAGGGGCCGGCCCTTGGCCAGCTTTTCCTTCAGTTCGTTTTCCACCAGCAGCTCATCGCTGCCCCGTTTCACCACCCGTAGAATTTCATCCAACTCGCTCATAGCGGCACCAAAAACCATCCCTTCACAAACCTTTTCGGTTCAATAAGTTCCGACACACTCTCGACACCGCAGGCGAGGAATTTTTCCTTTGCGCCCCGGTGGTTTTTTGTTAAGCTTGCGCCTGGCTAAAAAATAAACCGCTCAGGGAACGCGATGCAAAACGGCAAAGACTCGATTTTAGCGCAAACCCCCCTCCCCGATGAACGAAAAATCCGACTCCGCTGGCTGATCGGCCTTTCCAGTCTTCCCCTCTTTGGCATGGTCGCCGCTTTCGGTATCGCCCCCGATACCGATGCCCGGCACGTCCAGGTCAAAACCGTGGTGGAAACCCTGCCCCTGCCGGCCGCCGCTTCCATTCCCCTCGCCAGCGAAAACTTCTGGCGGGAAGAGAAAATCCAGCGCGGTGACACCATCGCCAGCCTGCTGTCCCGTTTGAGCGTCAACAGCCAGGACATTTCCGAATTTCTCAAAAGCGCCCAGGGTGCCGCCACCCTGCAACAACTGATTCCCGGCAAAACCGTGGAAGCCCGCACCTCCAACGGCGGGCAACTGCTGTCCCTGCGCTATCTGCTGAACAGCGACATGGTGTTGACGG
This sequence comes from Gallionellaceae bacterium UBA2239, assembly GCA_002347615.1. Lineage (GTDB taxonomy): Bacteria > Pseudomonadota > Gammaproteobacteria > Burkholderiales > UBA9220 > UBA2239. The sequence goes on from DDYH01000028.1 coordinate 2,194, forward strand.
TGGAAAAACAGGGCGACAGTTTCGCCGCCGTGGAGCGGCCCGCCACCCTGGAAAACCGGGTGGAAATGAAATCCGCCACCATCCGCAGTTCCCTCTTCGGCGCCACCGATGCCGCCAACATCCCGGACGCCATCGCCACCCAACTGGCGGAAATCTTCTCCTCCGAGATCGACTTCCACCTGGACCTGCGCCGGGGCGACCGCTTCAGCGTGGTGTATGAAACCGCCTACAACAAGGGCGCCCTGGTCAAGACCGGCCACATTCTGGCGGCGGAATTCGTCAACCAGGGCAAGGTCTACCGCGCCGTCTACTTCAAGGACCGGGAAGGCCGCGACGGCTATTACACCCCGGATGGCAAAAACCTGAAGAAGGCATTCCTCCGCTCCCCCCTGGAATTCTCCCGGGTGACATCCGGCTTCTCCATGCGCTTCCATCCCGTCCTCAAGACGTGGCGCGCCCACAAAGGCGTTGACTACGGTGCCCCCATCGGCACCAAGGTGCGCGCGGTGGCCGACGGCATGGTGGCTTTCGCCGGTTCCCAGCGGGGTTACGGCAACATCGTCATTATTCAGCACAACGGCCAGTACAGCACCGCCTACGGCCACCTGAAGGGTTTCGCCGCCGGCGTCCGCAAGGGCGCCAAGGTGAACCAGGGCGACACCATTGCTTACGTGGGCATGACCGGCATGTCCACCGGCCCCCATCTCCATTACGAATTCCGGGTGGCCGGCGTACAGCGCAATCCCCTGACGGTGGCCATACCCACCGCCTTCCCCATTGCGCCGAAATACCGCAACGACTTCCTCGGCCAGCAAAAACCCCTGGCCACCAAACTGGACCTGCTGCGCGGCACCAACCTGGCCTCCCTGGAATAAACCCCGCAGCTTGGACACCCCGGAGGTTTATCTCGGCCTGATGTCGGGCACCAGCCTGGACGGCGTCGACGCCGTCCTGGTTGGCTTCGGCGGCGGGGAAACCCGCCTGCGCCACACCCTCTTCCGTCCCTTCGACGCCCCCCTGCGCCAGACCCTGCTGGCCCTGAACCGCCCGGGAAACAACGAACTGGAAACCGCCGCCGTGGCCGGAATCGAGCTCGCCCGCTGTTACGCCGAGGCTGTTTCCGCCCTGCTGGAGGAGGCCAGCGTTGCCCCGGAGGAAGTCGCGGCCATCGGCTGTCATGGTCAGACGGTGCGCCACCGTCCCGACCTGGGCTTCACCCTCCAAATCAACCAGCCCGCCCTGCTGGCGGAGCTTGCCGGCATCACCGTCGTGGCCGATTTCCGCAGCCGGGACATCGCCGCTGGCGGCCAGGGCGCCCCCCTGGTGCCGGCTTTCCACGCCGGGGCCTTCCGCCATCCGGGGCGCAACCGGGCCATCGTCAACATCGGCGGCATCAGCAACCTCACCCACCTCCCCACCCAAGGCCCGGTGGCCGGCTTCGACTGCGGCCCCGGGGGGCTGCTCCTGGACGGCTGGTGCGAGCGCAACACCGGCCATCCCTTCGATCGGAACGGGGAATGGGCGGCCGGCGGAGCCGTGATTCCCGTCCTGCTGGACAAGCTTCTGGCCCATCCCTTTTTCCGCCTGCCTCCGCCGAAAAGCACCGGACGGGACGACTTCCACCTGCCCTGGCTGGAAAGCCATCTGGAGGCCGGCTACGAACCCCGTAACGTCCAGGCCACGCTACTGGAGCTCACCGCCTGCGCCGTAGCCGATGCCATCCACCGCTTCTGCCCCGGCACCGAAGAAGTGTTCCTGTGCGGCGGCGGCGCCCATAACGGCGCCCTCAGGCGACGCCTCGGTACGCTGTTGGGCATCGAAACCGGCCTCACCGACGACCTCGGCATTTCCGCCGACTGGGTGGAAGCCACCGCCTTCGCCTGGCTGGCGCAGCAGGCCTTGCTCGGCCGGCCCGGCAACCTGCCGGAAGTCACCGGGGCGCGGCACCCCTGCCTACTGGGCGCGATCTATCCGGCCTAAACGGCCAAGTCCACCTGCTGGAGCGTCCCCGCCTCGCCCGCTTCGGTGAGATAGATTCCGCTGGCCCGCACCCGCCCCAGCATGCGGTCGCCCCCGTCTTTGAGGGAGAACTCGGTGTCGGCGCTGCCCAGATGCAAAGCCCCCACACCCCGGTCTTTAAGGGCATCCAGGGATTCCTCGCCGTCCTGCCCCCGGCTCCACACCAACAAATCGCCAAATGCGGCATCGCCCTCGTCGAGCCAGCCGTCCCGGTTGCCGTCGTAAGCCGCCAAATCGGCGAAGCCGTCGCCGCTCAGGGCACCGAACAGTTCCCGCCCATCGTCGACCTTGCCGTTGCCATCCCGGTCCAGGGCGAGGAAACCGCTACCCGCGCCGACGAAGGGAATGTCCTCGGCCTTGCCGTCCCCTTCCAGGTCGAAGCTGAAACGGGACGCCGTCAATTCAGCCGCCTTGCCGTCGAAATTGATCACCAGGGGGTCCTTGAGGCGATAGGTGTTGACGCCCGCCTCGACGCTTTCCGCCTCGGTGCGGCGGCTCATCTCCAGGTCCAGGTCGAATTTCACCGTCCGGCCATCCGCGGTGCGCACCTCGCCACAGGCGGAAAAACGCGTGCATTCCTGTTCCACCATCCGCTCCCGGCGCTCGTAGGCCACTTCGATTTCCGGCGGCCCTTCCGGCAGCCCTTCCGGCGTGGCCGGCACCCCTTGGCGCCGGCCGGCAGCGATTTTGCAGCCGTCCACGGTGACGCGCCCTCCCCGGGTAATGGCGTCGATGATCGCCAGCAGCATCTTCTGGATCAGGGCCTTGATCTCCCCGCTTCCCCCGCAGGCCATTTTCACGCCCCCTGGCGGAGCGGCGGATTCCGCACCGGCAGCGCGTTTGCGGCCCTGGAACACGTCCTCGAAACGCTGCCACTCCCCGTTCAGGAAAATCTTCCTCTCTTCCCTGGATTCCCGGCTTTCCTCGGCGTGGCGCTCGCCCTTCAGCGCCAATTGGGCTTCCTCGACTTTCATCTCGATCTCCTTTGCCCGCGCTCAAGGGCGGGCAGGGAAAGAGACGAGCAAACCCCGTTCCATGCCGGCAACCCACGGATTAACAACAGAAACGCATCAGGAAGAGAAAAGGGGCGGCAAAATTTTCCGCCCCGGAAGAAACTCAGGTGATGGGATGGCTGTGGACGTGACCGTGATCCCCTTCGTCCACCGCCACCGGGATCATGTGCAGCTTGCCGTGGCGCACGCCCCGCTCGGCGATCACGCCGTCGGCGAAGGCCCGCACCGTCGTCACCGGCCCCCGGAGGAGAACGGTTTCCAGGCAGTTGTCGTGGTCCAGGTGAACGTGCTGGGTGGCCAGGGTGAGGTCGTGATGCTCGTGGTGGGACTCCGCAAGGCGCCCCGCCAAATCGAGCTGGTGATGATTGTAGATATAGGTCAGGGAGGCGACGCAGTGCCCTTCCGCCACCGGGGACCGCAGCCGTTCCTGCTCCAGGCGCTCACGGATCAAGTCGCGCATCGCTTCGGACCGGTTGGTGTACGCCTTGTCCCGGATAAAAGCGTCGAACTGTTCGGCCAGTTCCTCATTCAAAGATATGGTGAGACGTTCCATCTGCGCTCCGGATCGAGAATCCACCGGGAGATTATAGCCCCCTCCCCCATTTTCCCGCCGACCCTGGGCAAGTCAGGGTTTACCCGATAACATGGGGAAACAACCGGAACTATCATAACGAGATGAAGACTCCCCTTACCCATGGCCGCGTTTTCGGGCTAGCCACCGGGGCCAGCGTTGTCGGCCTGATCGGCCTCATCGTCCTGCTGGTGATCAGCCTCGCCCATGAATACCGGGACGCGGCCGACCGGGCACGGATCGATGCCGAAAACCTATCCCGGGTCCTGGAGGAACACATCTTCGCCACCGTCCAGAGCATCGATCTGGTGATTCGGGACGTAGAAGGCCACCTGGATCCCGAGGACATGATGGGCGAAGCCGGCCCCGCCCGGGCCGAAAGACTCCATGCCCTGCTCACCTCCCGGCTCGCCACCGTCCCTCAGGCCACCGGCCTCAACGTCGTCGACCGCCGGGGCAATTTCATCTACAGCGCCTACGACCCCGTTCCCCGGGTCAATATCGCCGACCGCTACCATTTCAAACGTCACGCGGAAGACCCCCGGGCCGGCCTGGTTATTTCCCCGCCCCTGCTGGCCCGCACCACCGGCAAGTGGTCCGTAGTGCTTACACGCCGGGTCAGCTTCGCAGACGGCCGCTTTGCCGGCGTAGTCAACGCCGTGCTGGACCTGGAGTATTTTCAGGCCCTCTATCGGTCCCTCCAACTCGGCCCCCACGGCACCGTGGTGCTGCGGGACATGGAACTCCGCCTCCTGGCGCGCTACCCCTCCAGCGAACCGCACATGGGCCAGCTCATCCCCGGCCACCACGCCGCGCCCTACGTCGGCCACGGTCTCAAGCACGGTGTTTACCGGGCGAAGGGGCAGGTTGACGGCATCGAACGCCTGTACAGTTTCCGCCAAGTGGGGGACCTGCCCCTGGTAGTGTTTGCCGGCTTGGCCGAGGAGGATTACCTGGCCGAGTGGCGGCAGCATGTGACGTCCTATGGCATCGCCGCCGGGGTGTTCAGCCTGGTGGTGATCGGCCTGATACTGCTGTCCCGGCTCGGCATGGCCCAGCGGGAGGAAGCGGAGGAAGCCTTGAAGCAAAGCGAGGCCCGCCTCAACGAGGCCCAGCACATGACCCACATCGGCAGTTGGGAACTGGATCTGGTGCACAACAAACTCATTTGGTCGGACGAGATCTTCCACATGTTCGAAATCGACCGGGAAAAATTCGGCGCCTCCTATGAAGCCTTCCTCAACGCCATCCACCCGGACGACCGGGAACAGGTGAACCGGGCCTATACCGAATCGGTGGCCAACCGCACCCCCTACGACATCCTCCACCGCCTGCGCTTCGCCGACGGCCGCATCAAATTCGTTCGCGAACACTGCAAGACCGATTACGACGAAGCGGGGAAACCGATCCGTTCCCTAGGCACGGCGCAGGACATCACCGAAAGCAAGCTGGCCGAGGACCGGCTGCGGGAAAGCGAGGAACGCTTCCGTACCCTGGCCGATTACACCTACGACTGGGAATACTGGGAAGGCCCGCAGGGGGAAATGTGGTACGTGACGCCTTCCTGCGAGCGCATCACCGGCTACCGACAGGAGGAGTTCCTGGCCGACCCGGATATGGTCTACGCCATCATCCACCCCGATGACCGGGCCCTGATGGAGGCCCACCGGAACGATGTGGCCCACAAGGACAGCGGCACCCTCGATTTCCGCATTCTGCGCCGGGACGGCGAAATGCGCTGGATTGCCCATGGCTGCCGGGCGGTGTACTGGTCCGACGGGCGCTTCATGGGACGCCGCGCCAGCAACCGGGATATCACCGACCGCAAGCGGCTGGAAGAGGAACTGCTGGAACTGAACGAAAGCCTGGAACGCCGGGTCGAACAGGAAGTGGCCCAGAACCGCGAGAAGGACCATATCCTGATCCAGCAGTCGCGGCTGGCGGCCATGGGCGAGATGGTCCACAACATCGCCCACCAGTGGCGGCAGCCCCTCAACGCGCTGTCCATCCTCATCACCAACATCAAGGACGATTTCGATTTCGGCGAACTCAACGGCGAATCCCTCGGCAAGGCGGTAAGCCAATCCCGCCGGATACTGGAGAAAATGTCCAGCACCATCGACGACTTCCGCGACTTCTTCCGCCCCGACCGGGAGCCCGGTGAATTCAACATCGCCGCCGCGGTGGAAGACGCCCTGTTCGTCATGGACGCCTCCCTCAAGAACAACAACATCCTGGTGGAAAAGGACTTCCAACCGGACCTTCAGGCTTATGGCTATGCCAACCAGTTCGCCCAGGCGGTGCTCAACGTCATCGCCAACGCCAAAGAAGCCATCGTCGCCCGCCAGGCGGCCGGGGGCGAAATCAGCATCCGGCTGCGGGCCCTCGACGGGGAGGCCGAACTCACCATCCGCGACAACGGCGGCGGCATCCCGGAGGATGCGCTGCCGCGCATCTTCGACCCCTATTTCACCACCAAGGAAAAAGGCAGCGGCATCGGCCTCTACATGACTAAAATGATCATAGAGCGCAACATCAATGGCCGCATCGTCGCCGCCAACGGGGAAAACGGCGCCATCGTCACCATCACCCTTCCCCTGCTGCACGAAGAAGGAAAAACCCTATGAACTCCCCCGAAACCGCCGCCGTCGATACCAATTTCCTGCATACCCTGTCGGTCCTCTACGTGGAGGACGAGGAGGAGGTGCGCACCGCCCTCACCAAGTTCCTGCGTCGCCGCTTCCACCGGGTGGATGTGGCGGAAAACGGATCCCAGGGGCTGGAGCTGTTCCGCGGGGACGGCTACGACGTGGTCGTCACCGACGTCAAGATGCCCGTCATGGACGGCCTGGAAATGGCCCGGCAGATCAAGTTCTACCGGGAAGAGGTGCCGGTGATCGTGGTCACCGCCTACAACGAGACCGACTACTTCCTCCGCGCCATCGAGGTGGGCGTCGACCGCTACGTGAAAAAACCCGTGGACCCCAACCTGCTGATCGAGGCCATCTACAAGGCCACCCAGGTGCGCTTCCAGGAAAGGGAGCTGGAAATAAGTCGTCAGCGCATCCTGGACACCCTGACCCAGACCATCGCCGCCCTCTCCCGCGCCATCGAAAAACGCGCCTCCTACACCGACAGCCACCAGAAACGGGTGGCCCAACTGGCGGAGGCCATCGCCCAGGAAATGGGCCGAGAAAAGGAACAAGTGCTGGGAATCAAGCTCGGCGCCCTGATCCACGACATCGGCTTCATCTCGGTGCCGGCGGAAATCCTGGTCAAGCCCGGCCGGCTCGACCCCACGGAAATGGCGATCATCAAGACCCACGCCCATGAAGGGGGGGAAATTCTGGGGGATATCGATTTCCCCTGGCCCATCGCCACCATCATCCGCCAGCATCATGAGCGCTGGGACGGTTCCGGTTATCCGGAAGGACTGAAGGGAGAGGAAATCACCCTGGAAGCCCGCATCGTCGCCGTGGCCGACGTGGTGGAAGCCATGTCCTCCCACCGCCCCTACCGGGCCGCCCTGGGCATCGACGCCGCCCTGGCCGAAATCCAGGCCAACCGGGGCAAGCTCTACGATTCCGCCGTGGTGGACTGCTGCCTGAAGGTGATGGAGAAGAACAACCGGAATTTCTGGTAAGCACCGCGGAACGGCGGTGCTCGAAGGGAAAACTGGCGCGCCCGAGACGATTCGAACGTCCGACCTTTGGCTTCGGAGGCCAACACTCTATCCAACTGAGCTACGGGCGCGGAAAGATGTGAAGCATAACGACTTTTCCCCCCGCCGTCCATCACCCCTCGATTGCGCCTGACGCAAATCTGATTATAATTAGCACCTTTTGAAATTCTTATCTCCCTGAAGGACACACCATGAGCGACCACCACTCCATGCCCAAGACCACCGTCACCCAGTTCCTGCTGGCCGTCGTCGGTGCGCTGGTTCCCGTTCTGATCGTTGCCGTGCTGATCACCGGCCACGTCATGAATTACGTCTCCGAATTCGGCGCCCCCGACGCCGAGAAGGACGGTGCGGCGGTGGCCGAGCGCCTCAAGCCGGTGGGTGAAATCGCCACCGCCGAAGCGGGTGCCGCCCAGGCCGGCCGCAGCGGTGAAGACATCGTGAAGACCGTGTGTTTCGCCTGCCACGGCACCGGCGCCCTCGGCGCCCCCAAGATCGGCGACAAGAGCGCCTGGGGTCCCCGCGTCGGCAAGGGCATGGACGCCCTGGTCAAGAGCGGCATCAAGGGCCTCAACGCCATGCCCCCCAAAGGCGGCGCTGCCGACCTGAGCGACGAAGAATTCGCTTCCGCCGTGGCCTACATGACGAAATAGTCCAGGCACCCGTTCCAAAAAAACAACGCCCCGGCTTCGGGGCGTTGTTTTTTGCATGACTCTTGATGGGCGCTACATCTGCCTAATCAGCCCCAAGACATCTGACAGCGTGTAAGCACCGTCAACCCTATTGTTATCGAAAACCATCAAGTAACGGAACGTATCCCCGGCCTTGGCGGCCCATTCCTTTCCCAGCCTGAGCTTGTTGGATGAATCGGAGTTGTCCCGGTCATCCCCTTTGCTCTCCACCACCAGCAGCTTGCCCGATTCCAGGCGCAACAAAAAATCGGGATAGTGATTGATATAACCATTGATGGCAAAGCCCCGCTTCTCGATGTTCTTATGCCACCACGTTACATTGGGCAAATTCGCAATTTCATTGATGAGGCGGGCTTCAAAACCGTTGAGCGCGGCCTCTTGCGCATAAAGCGACTTGGTAATTCCGGAAATCGACTGGGTCGGATTAATGGTTTCCGGCAACCGATAATTGGGCCGTACCTGGATTCTGCCGGTTTGTAGCCAATCGCCGAAAACACCCTTGGCATAGGCTCCCGCCAACTCTTGAATCTTGCGTTTGATCTTGAGCAGATAGAGATGCTCCCGTTCCACGCAATCAGCAATTTGGTCGGCGGAAAACCCGCCCACCACACGGCGTACATAGTCGGAAATTTCCTTGTCCGGGATCGGATACATATTCCCGACCAGCTTGGATAAGCGCCCAGACAGTTCACGCACCTTTGCCTCATCCGGCAGAGTGCGGAGGTAGTTCGCAATTTTCTCCCGTACCTTGAGGTCAACTTTTTTGAATACTGGGGTGTAATCTTCTACACCACTTTGCTCCAGGTCCACTTGGTAAATGTTTTCGCCGGTATCCTCGAAGTTGATCAGGGTATCGCACCTTCCGAGCTGAAAACCGGCCAGCAGGTTTTCCTTTTCCAGCGGCAGCCGATTGTTCGCGTCGGAGAACCAACCCCCTTCCACCTCGATGAAAAACTGCGGCAACACAAGGTCCTGCGCGTCATCCGCATAGGCGGGCTTCACGGCATACTTGTTCATCCTGTTTTCCACCTCCGACGGCAGCGCATCGACCGGCAACGCCGCCGCCTTTTCAGAAAACGAACGGCTTTCCTCGATGGCCTGGGCAATGATGGCTTCCGTCGCGGTTGCCACCGGCTCACCTGCGGCAATTCGTTCCGGTTCGATCTCCTCGGCCATTCCCGCACCCCCGCCCAAGATGAGAAGCGGCCTTGGCTCCCCTCCCCCGCGAGCGGGGGAGGGGCTGGGGGTGAGGGAAAGCTGTTCGGCCGTTGCCCCCTCTTCTTCAACATTTGGGGGAGTCATATCCCGATAATCCCGCGCGCTGAAACCCGCCCGATTCAGCCCCTTCACAATGTTACTGAGGGTATCCAGGAATTTGCCTGAGGCCGTCATCACATAGGACAGATTCAGCGGCTCCCGCGTATGCCTACGCACGTAAGGCTGGCGCAGGACACGCCCGAGAATCTGCTCCACATCCACTGCCGAGGATTTGTCTGCCAGTGAAGCCAACACATAGGCGAACGGGCAATCCCAGCCCTCCTTCAAGGCATTCACCGTGACGATGAAGCGCACCGGGCAATCCCGGTTCATCAGATTCTCGTTCTTGAGTTCGTCGATGTTCGCCGTCTTGATACGGATGTGTTCCTTTGGAATACCGGCTGCAATAAGCTTTTCCTTGATGTGCCCGAAGGTCGTGGCATCCTCTCCCACCTTCGGTTGTGCCTGGAACAGCACGATGGGCCGAATGTAGGCCCCGCCCTCCTTTTCCTCCGCCATGGCTTCCTGCTCCAGCCGCTTTTGCAGGTCAATGGCGCTTGCCACCACCGCAGTCTTGTCCGGGTGGTTGTAGACGATCACCGGCAACTTCACCATATGGTGCTTCTTGAGCGCCATGGCATCTACGAAGCTGATGATATTGGCGTTATCCCGCGGCGTGGCGGTGAGATCGAGGATGAAAGATGGATTGAGATTTTTGAGCATATCCACGCTCAAATCGCTGGTCACGTTGTGGCTCTCGTCCACCACGACCACGGGCTTGAGCGCCCGAATCACATTTATCAGCGCAGAGGGATCGACATTCTCCAGCGGCTCCAGCTCATAGGCCCCTTCGAATGCAGCAAGCTGGCCGTTTTCCTGGAAAATCTTGCGGTCTTCCTTGTTGCGCGCCCGCAAGGAATCGTAGCTCAACACCACAACATGCAGCGCCTCGCGCACTCCGTCCGGCGACAAGCCCGCGCCGCTGAGCAGGCGCTGTTTATCGAAGATTTCCGCCCGCCCCTTGAAGTGGCTGTTGAGCTTCTGCCGATAGGGATGCAAGGGGTCGTTGAAAGCGCGCAGAGTCTGTTGCAGGATAGGTAGCGACGGCACCAGCCACACCACGAAGCGCACCATGTCCGGGTTGAATTCGTTAAGGCCCTGATAAATGGTCTGCAAGGCATTGACGGCGATAAAGGTCTTCCCCCCGGCAGTGGGCACTTTCACGCACACATGGGGCACCTCATGCACCGTGTCTTGGTAGTCGGGCATGTTAACGCCGCGTTCGCTCCACAAGGCCCGGTATGCCGCCCGCAAGCCGCGACCATCGGCCAGGAGCGCCAAATATCTCGCCAGATCGGCAATCACTTTGTCCTGGTAGCTGTTCAGTTCCATGGTCAGAATCGGCTGATGTCGCGGGGAATTTTCTTGAAGATGAGGCCATGGCTACGCATGAATTCCGCTGACAGCGCGCAGGCGTCGGCGTAGATCACGGCAGAAACAGGCTTGCCCTTGAGCGTGCCGAGGAAGGCGTAATCCAGCGTCGTAACCCGTTCCGGCTCGTAGTAGAAGAAGTAATCGGTTTCGTTGGCGCGGCCAAGAAAATAGGGCGACACCGAGTTATCCGCACCGGAACGCTCCTCGGCGGACAGGCCCTCGGTGTAGGCCACATAGTTACGAATGGCCGCCACCCCGGCCACCTCATTCAGGTTTCCATCGTCGCCGAACAGCGCCGGACCAATGGTGCAATACTCGAAACCACCACCCAGGCCGGCCACTGCCCTGGTTCCCTCACCATAACCCGCCATCGCCCGCCGTACCCGCTCGGCGGTGATGGTTTCGGCGTAATCCATCATTTCCACCAAGATGAAACGGCGGTTGCCGCCGTCCTGGGCGTTGAGCTTGAGCACCGCGTGCGCGGTGGTGCCCGAGCCGGCGAAGGAGTCGAGCACTAGCTCTGTCCCATGTGGTGTCATCCACCCGAGAATCCGCTCGATAACTCCAATGCTTTTCTCGGTATCGAAGGAAGTCTCCGATCCGCTTAGAGTCAGATCCATCCAGTTGTCACTCATCAAGCGAAAATCGCGTGGAGCAACGTAATACTGAACTACGCCATCATCGCTCAAACGGACGAAATCGAGGCCTTCGTTTGTGGCTTGCAAGTGCGAGGCATAGTAGTCGTCAAGCGAAATTCCCGCGTCTTGCTGGATCCTAAGGTATTGCTGGTAATTTTCGACTGCTCGCCGAGCGCGAGACTCTTCCCATCGCCACTGACCGCGATCTGGAGTGAGTCCCAGCAACGGATAACGCATGGTGGGCCGGTCTGTGCCGCGCCAAAAAGTATCCCATTTCCCTGCATTCGCTTGCTCAAGCTTATGCGCGAGCTTCGGTAAACGGGCACCCTGTCTTTTTGAATAAAGAAGCAAATACTCATGCCCTACAGCAAGGGCCTGAACGTCCTCAAACTGCGACTGGACGTTTTTGATCCCACGTCTAACCGCGATAGTGTTTCTGTGGTTCTGGCTACCAAATATCTCGTCAAGCAGGACACGAAGATGGTGTATCTCGAAATGATCAATCGACACGAGGATGAAGCCATCCTCCGCCAGCAACCGATGCAGCAGTTTCAAGCGCGGATACATCATGCACAGCCACTTGTCGTGGCGGCTCAGGTCTTCGCCTTCCTTGCCCACCACCTGCCCCAGCCAGCGTCTGATCTTGGGGTCGTTGACGTTGTCGTTGTAAACCCAGCCTTCGTTGCCGGTGTTGTAGGGCGGGTCGATGTAGATGCACTTCACCCGCCCCTCGTATTCGGGCAGCAGGGCTTTCAGCGCTTCCAGGTTGTCGCCGTGGATGATTTTGTTGCCGGTGGAATTTGCTCTCCCCCCGCTTGCGGGGAAGGGGGAAGCGTAGACGTACTGCCGCTCCAGCAGCCGGAACGGCACGTCATGATGATGGTTTTCGACTTTGTCTTTACCGACCCAGGTGAGACGCGGCATAGGTTTTCCTTTGCCGCGTATTCTACGTTTTTCGTAGATACCAAACAAAACTATTCTACGAATATCGAAGGATGCCAAAGCGTCCCCCCGCTCCTGCAAAGACCCTATTCGGCCGCCGCCTGCGGGAAGCACGGCAGCGCGTGGGGATTGCTCAGGACAAGCTGGGCGTCATGATCGGCTTGGACGAGGGATGCAGCAGCGCAAGGATGAGCCGCTATGAAAGCGGTGCCCATGAACCGCCTTTTTTGTGGGTCGAAAGAATGGCCGCCGCCCTGGGGGTGCCACCGGCCTATTTCTATTGTGATGATGACCGGCTGGCGGAAATCGTGCGGGTTTACGCCGGGTTGCCGGAAGAAAAGCGCCAAGCCTTATTGGACTACGTGACCAGGCTAAACACCTTGTAGCGCGGGCGGCCTTGCCTGCAACAGGCAAAAGCCCACCTCCGGCGGGCAGTGCAGGCGGGGTCGCCTGCGCTACTACAGCGATGGTTCTAGGCGGCGTCCTTCTTCTGCCCCAGCATGGCCTTCAACTGGGCCAGCCGGGCGTTGCCGTCCGCCTTGGTTTCCTCCGTCGGCGTGGTGTCCCGCCCCACGTGGCGCAAATCTTCCTGGGACAGTTCGCCGATGAAGCGGGACGGCTCGCAGGCCTGCCATTCCCCGCCCCGCTTGCGCTTGTGGCAGTAGGTCAGGTTCAGGCTCCACTGGGCGCGGGTCACGCCCACGTACATCAGGCGCCGCTCCTCCTCCACTTTTTCCGGCTCCAGGCTTTCCCGGTGGGGCAGGATGCCTTCCTCCACCCCCACCAGGAACACGTGGGGATATTCCAAGCCTTTGGCGGCGTGGAGGGTGGACAGCTTCACCGCGTCCACCTCGCCGTCTTCGCGGTTTTCCAGCATGTTGATCAGGGCGATGGTCTGGGCCAGCTCCACCAGGCTTTTTTCGTCCTCCTCGGCCTTGCGGTTGATCCAGCCGACGAAGTCCTGAACGTTCTTCCACCGGCCTTCGGCAGCCCGGGGTTCCTCCACGTCGTAGAGGTAGGCCTCGTAGTCGATGGCGGCGAGCAGATCGCTCATGATCTGGGGCACGGGCTCCCGCTCGGCGCGGGTTTGCAGGCGGTTGATGAAGTCGCAGAATTCCTTGAGGGGCTCCCACTGGCGGGGGGCGAGCTGCTCCTCCAGGGCGGACTCGAACACCGCTTCGAACAGGCTGACGTGACGCCCGGCGGCGTACTGGCCGAGCTTTTCCAGGGTCTGGGCGCCGATGCCCCGCTTGGGAGTCGTCACGGCGCGGATGAAGGCCGGATCGTCGTCGCTGTTGGTGATCAGCCGCAAATAGGACGTGAGGTCCTTGATCTCCGCCTTGTCGAAAAAGGAACTGCCGCCGGAGAGCTGGTAGGGCACTTTCTCGTTGCGCAGCATCTGCTCGAACACCCGCGCCTGGTGGTTGCCCCGGTAGAGGATGGCGTAGTCGGCAAAGCGGGTGCGGTGCTGGAACTTGTGGGCCAGGAGGCGCATCACCACCATTTCCGCCTCGTGCTCGTCGTTCTTGGCCGCCATCACCTGGATCGGGTCCCCCAGGCCCAACTCGCTCCACAGCTTCTTCTCGAACAGCTTGGCGTTGTTGGCGATGAGGGTGTTGGCCGAGCGCAAAATGCGCAGGGTGGAACGGTAATTCTGCTCCAGCTTCACCACATGCAAGCGAGGATAGTCCTCCTGCAGCAGGCGCAGGTTGTTGGCGTCGGCCCCGCGCCAGGCGTAGATCGCCTGGTCGTCGTCCCCCACCGCGGTGAACATGCCCCTCACCCCGGACAGGAGGCGCAGCAGCTGGTACTGGCAGGCGTTGGTGTCCTGGTATTCGTCGATCAGCAGATAGCGCAGCTTGTTCTGCCACTTCTCCCGCACCGCCGCATGGTCCCGCAGCAGTTCCACCGGCCTTAGGATGAGGTCGTCGAAATCCATCGCCTGGTAAGCCCGCAGGGTGTCCTGGTAGGTGAGGAAGACCCGGGCCGCCTGGTGCTCGGCTTCGTCCTTGGCCTCCTTCAGGGCCAGTTCGGGGGACACCAGGGCGTTCTTCCACAGGGAAATCCGCCCCTGGACGCGGCGAATTTCCGCCTTGTCGGTGGCCTTGATGATCTCGCTGGTGATGTGCATGGCGTCCGCCGCGTCCAGCACCGAAAAGCGCGGTTTGTAGCCGATGGCGGCGGCCTCCTGGCGCAGCATGATCAACCCGAGGGAATGGAAGGTGGAGACGGTGAGGCCCCGGCCGGACTTGCCTTCGAGCAAGGTGCCCACCCGCTCCTGCATCTCCCGCGCCGCCTTGTTGGTGAAGGTGATGGCGGCGATGTGGTGGCCGGAATAGCCGCACTCCCGGACCAGGTAGGCAATCTTGTGGGCGATCACCCGGGTCTTGCCGCTGCCCGCCCCGGCCAGCACCAGCAGCGGGCCGTCCAGGTGCTTCACCGCTTCACGTTGGGGGGGGTTGAGATGGGACAGCATGGGCAGAAACTCGCAGAATTGAGGCCCGATTTTATCACGCCCGGCCCTGGCCCCCCGCCGCCGATTCCGCTAGAGTCGTTCCACCATGCCCGAATCCGACACCGCTCTGATCAAGCGCCTGCACCATCTCCTGCGAAGCCACCCCGGCGGCCTGAGCGAGCACGCCCTGATCCTGGCCCTGGAGGACGACCCCCTGATCCGCAAGGAGGCCCTGTCGGACACCCTGTCCCTGTTCCAGGCCCATTTCCTGTTGTTCCACCACCTCTACCGGCTGGGGGAACAGTTGCGGGGAGAATCGCGGCTGAAAATCCACTGCCTGAAGATCGTCCTGGGGCCGTGGGAGGGGGAAAACACCGCTCTACCGGAAACCGGCGATCCCCTGCGGGACTATTACCTGGACCTGGATAATCTTGCCGCCACCGGGCGGGAGGACGTGGAAGCCCTGCTGGCGGCATTCTGGGAGCGCTTCGTGGGCCAGGACGAACTGGCGGCAGCGCTCCAGACCCTGGGGCTGGACCGGGGCGCGGACTATCTCGCCGCCAAACGCCGCTACCGGGAACTGGCCATGCGCCACCACCCCGACCGGGGCGGCGACCACGAAACGCTTCAGGCGATCAACGCCGCCATGGCCGTGCTGGCCCGCCACTACGGCCGGATGTAAGCCCACCCCTGCTGCTGCTTGCGCACCAGCTCTACGATGCCCGCCGGCACCACCTTGGCGGCGGGATGCATGTCCGCCGGGGTGAGGTTCTGCCCCTTCATGGTGTTGCCGCAGGCGGCGAGGACCACGCCGCTGTCGGCGGCTTCCTGCAGTCGGACTCCCACTTCGGAGTCGAATTTGAGCATGTTGATGCCGGGGCCGAAGGCCACCACCTCGATTTGAACCTTGTCTTTGCCCAGTTCCTTTTGCAGGTTCTTGACGTTGTTCAGCACCAGGTTCCAGCGGGGGGGGTCGTTGTCGCTGACCTGGAACACCACCCGGTCCTTGGGTCCGACCATGTCCCCGGCCAGCGCGGCGAAAGGCAGGACGGCAAGCAGGAGGGCGAGAACGAAGCGATTGAGGATAGCCATGTTGACTCCAAAGTGTGATGTGTTTTTATGACTGCCACTAAAGTGTAGTGCGCCGGTCGGAAATACACAACGACTTGCCCGCAATCCCCGTCCCGCCTACCATAGCGCCAATCCAACATCTTCGGTATTCCATGGCCACCTACGCAATCGGCGACATCCAGGGCTGCTTCGACAGCCTGCAACAGCTTCTCCAACGCATCGCCTTCGACCCCGCCAAGGACCGCCTGTGGCAAGTGGGGGACCTGGTGAACCGGGGCCCCCAGTCCCTCGCCACCCTGCGCTGGGCGAAAGGGCTGGGGGACAGCCTGGTCACCGTGCTGGGCAACCACGACCTTCATCTGCTGGCGGTGGCCGCACGGGCCGAATCCCCCAAGCGCAGCGACACCTTCCACGACGTGCTGGACGCCCCCGACCGGGACGAACTGCTGGACTGGCTGCGCCGCCGCCCCCTGATGCACGTGGAGAACGGCTTCGCGTTGGTCCATGCCGGCCTGCTGCCCCAGTGGAGCGTGGAACGGGCGCGGGAACTGGCGGCTGAAGCGGAAAGCGTTCTGCGGGGCGACGGCTACCGGGAGTTCTTCGCCCACATGTACGGCAACCAGCCCGACCATTGGCGGGACGACCTCCAGGGCATCGGCCGGATGCGGGTGATCGTCAACGGCATGACCCGGCTGCGCTTCTGCACCCCGGAAGGGAAGATGGAATTCGCCCACAAGGGGCGGGAGGAGGACCGGCCAGAAGGCTTCGTTCCCTGGTTCGAAGTGGCGAATCGCGCCAGCCGGGAGGATTTCATCGTCTGCGGCCACTGGTCGGCCTTGGGCCTGCGGCGGGAGGACAACTTCGCCGCCCTGGACAGCGGTTGCCTGTGGGGCGGGCGGCTGACGGCTATGCGGCTGGAGGACCGGCAGGTGTTCCAGGTGGACTGCCCGCCGCTGCAAAACCCAGGGCGCCACGGATAGCCTCCTCCGCCAGCCGCGCCAGCTCCCGCCGGTTGTGGCCCTGGGCGGGAATGGGGGGCAAAAAAACCACTTCCGCCACGATTTCCCCCTCCGCTGCCATGGCTTTCAGGGTCTGCATCATCGTGGCCTCCCCCGTGTAGACGGGGGCCTGGGACGGACTCCCGTCGGGGCGACGGTAGCGCAGGGCCACCGGCTGTACCCGGGAGCCGGCGAGCACCGCCGGCTCCAGCAGGGACCCATGGAAATGCTTCAGTTCCAAGCCGTTGCTGGTGGTCCCTTCCGGAAAGAACGCCACCCGCCCCCCCGCCGCCAGCACGTCGCCGATGTGGCGGTTGACCCGGACCGCATCCGCCCGCTTTCCCCGCTCCAGGAACAGGGTCCCCGCCCGCTCCACCAGCCAGCCCAACACCGGCCACTGGCGCACCTCGGCCTTGGAAACGAAGCGCAGGGAACGCACCGCCAGCAAGGAATAGATGTCCAGCCAGGAAACATGATTGGCCACCAGCAGCAGGTTGCCGCTTTCCGGGCCGGGAACCTCCCCCCCCACCGTCAGGCGCACCTTCAGGATGCCCAGCAGCCGCCGGGACCAGCGCCGTGCCAGGCGTTCCTTGCGGCGCTCGCCGATGAAGGGGAACACCAGCAGCATGGTCAGCAGGCCTTCCGCCAGATGAAAACCGAGACGGAGAAGCAGCAACAGGAGGGAGAAAGACATAAAAAACGGGACCGATTAGGCCGCCCGGAAAAGTTGTGTTCAGTGGCTGACCCGGGTGGCGCCGCCCCCGGAAAGCACCCGCACCCGGTCGCCGGGGCGGAAATCCTCATCCGCCTCCTGGGTCACGGCAATGAACTGGCCGTTGTCCAGCTTGATCGTGATTTCCAGGCCGGCCCGGGTGGTCACTTTTTCCTCGATGGCCGAACCCGCCACGCCGCCGGCCACTGCCCCCAGCACCGTTGCCAGTTCGCTGCCGCGGCCGCCGCCGACGTTGCGGCCGGCATAGCCGCCGATCACCGCGCCGGTGATGGTGCCCACCGGGCCTTTCTCGCCCTCGATGGTCACCTGGCGCACGCTCTCCACCACCCCCATGCGCACCGTTTGTTCCTGCCGGGCCTGGGAGCGGGAATAGGCTCCGCCGGAAGAAGAGCCGGTGGCGCAGCCCCCCAGGGCCAGTACCGCCGCGACCAGTAACGCCGTTCCTTGCAACGTGTTCATTTCTGTTTCCTCTATTCGAAAGTCGTGCCGAAATGCCCCTTGAACATCCCCACCAGTTCGTCCCGGCTGGGCGCGTGGTTCTGGGGGCCGCGGTGGGCGATTTTCACCGCCCCCATAAGAGCGGCCAGACGGCCGGTGAGTTCCCAGTCCATGCCTTTGGCGATGCCGTACAGCAGACCGGCACGGTAGGCGTCGCCGCAACCCGTGGGATCGACCACCATATCTGCTTCAACGCAGGGGATCTCCATCCGTTTACCATCGGCGTAAATCACCGAGCCCTTGCCCCCCCGCGTCACCACCAGGGCCTTGAGTTGCCGGGCCAGGGCCTCGACGGTGCGCCCCGTGCGCTCTTGCAGCAACTGGGCCTCGTAGTCGTTGACCGTGACGTAATCGGCCTGTTCGACGAAGTGCAGCAGCTCCTCGCCGTTGAACATGGGCATGCCCTGGCCGGGGTCGAAGATGAAAGGAATGCCGGCTTCGCGGAACTCCTTGGCATGCTGGATCATGCCGTCGCGCCCGTCGGGGGAGACGATGCCCAGGCCCACGTCCAGGGCGTCGGCCACGTGGTTTTCGTGGGAGAAGCTCATGGCGCCGGGGTGGAAGGCGGTGATCTGGTTGTCGTCCAGGTCGGTGGTGATGAAGGCCTGTCCGGTGTAGGCGCCGGGGACGTGGCGCACGTGGGCGCGGGCCAGGCCCAGCTTGTCCAGGCGTTCGGCATAGGGCTGGAAATCGTCCCCCACGGTGGCCATGATCAGGGGCTTGCCCCCCAGCAGATGCAGGCTGTAGGCGATGTTGCCGGCGCAGCCGCCGAATTCCCGCCGCATTTCCGGCACCAGGAAGGAAACGTTGAGGATGTGTATCTTGTCCGGCAGGATGTGGTGCTTGAAGCGGTCCGGGAAGACCATGATGTTGTCGTAGGCCATGGAGCCGCAGATCAGGGTGTGCATTGTTCCTCGTTCCTTCCTGTCAAAGTCCGTCGATTATACCCTTACGGCCGGGCCTCCACCCGGGCCAGGATCGCCAGCAGAAGCCGGCGCAGTATCCACACCACCGCCAGGCTGAAAAGAAAGCCGGCGGCCACGTCGGCGGGGAAATGGAAGCCCAGGTTGACCCGGGAAAGCCCCACCCACAGCACGTAGAGCGCCAAGCCCCAGCGCCCGCCCCCTCCCAGCAGGGGCCACAGGGACGCCGCCGTGACCATGGCGAAGGAAGCGTGGCCGCTGGGGAAACTGTGATGGAATTCCGCCGTTCCCACCACGTTTACCGTTCCCGGCGGCAGGGCCAGAGGCGGACGGGGGAAATCCAGGGCCTGCTTGATCCAGCCCACCAGCAGGCCGTCCACCACGTGGGCGGCGGAAAACACCGCCAGCACCAGCATCCAGCCGAGAACCTGCTCCCGGAAAGCCAGCAGGCCGTCCCGCCGCTTGGCGGCCAGGTTGAACAGGCCAAAGAGCGCCACCAGGGCCATGTAAAGGGGAAATGCACCGTGGTCGCCGAGGGCGCTGCCCGCCACCATCACACCGTCGATGAATTCACCGCGCAGGCCGTTGATCCCGTAAAACAGCCCAGTGTTGGCCCCGCCCCAGTCGTAGAAGATTTGCTTTATCATTTTTGTGCCATCGTCCGCACCCGCGAACCCCCGTGGCATTCGAGGCCCTGATCGAGCGCTACGGCTATTTTGCCATTTTTGCCGGCACCCTGCTGGAGGGGGAGACGGTGCTGGCCCTCGGCGGCTTCGCCGCCCACCGGGGCTACCTGTCCCTGCCCTGGGTGATGGCGGCGGCCCTGGCCGGCAGCCTGGTCGGGGACCCGCTGTACTTATTACCTGGGGCGCCGCTACGGCAACGCCCTGCCGGCCCGCCTCGAACGCCTGCGCCCGCGCCTGGAAAAGGTCCGGGGCTTGCTGCAGCGCCATCCGGTGCCCCTCATCCTGGGCCTGCGCTTCCTCTACGGCCTGCGTACCGTTGGCCCCCTGGCCATCGGCATGAGCGGGATACCGCCCTGGCTTTTCCTGGCCCTCGGCGCCCTGCTGTGGTCGGTGGCGGTGGCGGTGGCCGGGGCCGGCCACCTCTTCGGCCAGACCCTGGAATGGCTGCTGGCGGACCTGCGCCATTACGAGCCGGAGGTGATGGCCGCGATAGCCGCGTGCGGGCTGGGACTGTGGCTGCTCCACCGCCGCCGGCGCTGAAACGCTAATTTCATCCCATCGTAACGCCCCCGTTGCACAGGCGCGGCAGTATGGGCGCCATGGGCAAATGGATCACCTGTCTCGTCTGGCTTCCTCCCCTGGCGCTGTTCAGCGCCGACGCCCACGCCTGGGGACTCTACACCCACGTCTACTTCGCCCAGCTGCTGGTGTGGGCCGTCCCCCTGGCCGACCCCCGCCTGCGCCGCTTGGCGAAAAACCTGCCCCGGCTGGTGATGGCCGGCGCCTGCCTGCCGGACTTGGCGGTGATCGCAGGCAAGAAGGACGAAGGGCGCTACGAGAACAACCACCGCTGGGAAACCGCCCTGAGCTTATTGGGTGCCGCCCGCAGCGACGAGGAGCGGGCCCTGGCCCTGGGCTACGCCAGCCACCTGCTGGTGGACGTGGTGGCCCACCACCATTTCGTCCCCGCCCACGAAAACCTGTGGCTGGACGTTCCCATCATCACCCACGTGTTCAGCGAGTGGGCCATGGACGCCCACATCTCGCCCCAACTGTTCGTCACCCCGGCGCAGCTGCTGGAAGGGGAAGCCGCGCGGCTGGCCGCCTATATCGCCGACCACTGGGATTGTGCACGGGAAGACGGCCTGCGCGCCGTGGCCACCCTCACGAGGGCCGAGGGGTTCCTGCGCCGGACCCGGCTCCCCTGGGCTCTGTACGGCACCGCAAAACGGCTCGACAGCCGGATTCCGCGCCGCTTCGACAACTACGTGGAACAGACCGCCGAGCGCCTGTCCCAGATCAACCGCCTGCTGGAGGGGGAAACCCCGGCCTGGAACGCCGAAGCCCCCTGCCGCCGCGCCGCCCGGGACCGGGTCAAGGAAGAGCACAGCCGCCGCCAGCTGGGCCTGCGTATCCCCCTGCCGGAAAGCTTCTTCGAAGCCGCTTGAGAAAATCCTTCACCGCAAAGGACGCGGAGGACGCAGAGGAAAAACCTAGCCCGTAAATCCTGGCAGGAATTTTGTATTTCCTCTGCGTCCTCCGCGTCCTCTGCGGTGCAACAGGTTCTTCAAATAGCGAAGGAAAGGGAGGCGACCAGGGCGCCGAGGACCGTGCCGGCCATCACGTCGGTGGGGTAGTGCAGGCCCAGCACCAGGCGGGACAGGGCCACCAGCACGGCGAAGGGCACCGCCACCCAGGCGTAGACCGGGAAGTAGGCCAACAGCACGGTGGTGAAAGCCACGGCGTGGAGGGTGTGGCCGGAGGGAAAGCTGTACTGGTCCAGGGGCGGAACGGAGATGAACAGTTCGCCGTTGAGGTGGAAGGGGCGGGGCCGCAGGGTCTTGCCCTTGAGCCATTTGTAGACCGCCAGGGCGGCGATGCCCACCGCCAGCATGTGGACCACGGCCGGAGCGGCGTCGGCACCATGGCGCAGCAGCAGGAACAGCATCAGGCCGTACCAGGCCACCCCGTCGCCGAGGCGGCTCACCAGGGCGAACAGCTCCCGCACCCAGCGCACCTGGCTGGCGCGGTTGAAACGCAGGCACAGGGCCTGCTCCCGTTCGCTAATCCGGGACAAACGACAACTGAGCCTTTGTATCATGTCTGCGCTCCTCTTCCTGCACGATGCCGAGCAGAATGCGCTCGAACCGGTCGTGCACGTCCTCCCAGTCCACCTGTTCCGCCCGGTGCCGCGCCGCGGCGCCCAGGCGGGCCACTTCCACCGGGGCGGCGGCCAGGCGTTCGGCCTGGCGGATGAAGCCCTCCCGGTCGTCGAACGCCGCCAGCAGGCCGTTTTCACCGTGACACACGTGGTCCCGGGCCGCCGCGTAATCGTAGGCCACCACCGCCAGGCCGCTGGCCATGGCCTCCAGGGTCACGTTGCCGAAGGTTTCGGTGGTGCTGGGAAAGAGGAAAACATCGGCGGAAGCGTAGTGCCGCGCCAGGTCCTCCCCGGTGCGCATGCCGGCGTAGACCGCCTCGGGATGCTTTTCCTGGAGGGCGGCCCGCTCCGGCCCATCGCCCACGAACACCAGCTTCATGCGCGGATTCGCCTCCCGCATCCGCCGGTAGGCTTCCACCACCAGGGGCAGGTTCTTTTCCGGCGCCAGGCGGCCGACGCAGATCGCCACCGGATCCCCGTCCGCCGCGCCCCATTGGCGGCGCAGCTCGGCGCTGCGCCGGTTGGGGCGGAACAGGGCGGTGTCCACCCCCCGGGCCACCACCAGCAGGTTGCGGTAGCCCTCGGTCTGGAGTTCCCGGCGCAATTCCTCGGTGGGCACCAGGGTGCACAGGGCCTTGTTGTGGAACTTGCGCAGGTAGGCCCCGATGGGCGCCCGCAGAAGGCCCAGGCCGTAGTGGCGGGTATAGGCGTGGAAATTGGTGTGGAAGTCGGTGGTGGCCGGCAGCCGCAGCCGGGCCGCGGCGGCCAGGGCCGACCAGCCCAGGGGGCCTTCGGTGGCGATGTGCACCAGGTCCGGCCGGCGGGCCTGCCACAGCCGCAGCAGCGCCGACTTGGCGGGCAGCCCCATTTTCAGGCCGGCGTAGCGGGGAATCGGCACCCCCCGCTGCAAAGACTCTTCGAAGCGGGGCTGGGCCGCCGGGGCGTCCTCCGGGCTTTGCCTGGGCCGCACCAGCTGAATCTGGTGGCCCCGCTGCTGGAGGGCCTGTACCGTGCGCTCCACGGTCATGGCGACGCCGTTGACCTCCGGCGGGTAGGTTTCGGATACCACCGCCACCCGCAGGGCGCGCCGCGGGGCATGGAAGGTCTGGAGGAGAAAGGGCAGGTCGTTCATAGCGCCCTACTGTGCGCGGGGGACACGACCGTTTGATGAAGAATCGGTGATGGAACCGTTACAGCCCGCAGCCCCTTGACGGAGCGCCCCCGGGGTGGGAACCTTGTCGCCCCGCCCCAGGGCGGGAATTACCGAAACAGGCTTTTAATCGGGGGACCCCATGGTTGCCGCCATCACCTTTCTTGTCGTCATACTGATCGTCATCGGCGTCGCCGCCGCCATGATTTTTTCCGGGCCGAAGGAGCAGACCGGGGAAGACGAAGGCGACAGCGGAAGCGCTTGACCTTGTAGGAGCGCCCCATGGGCGCGACCAGCGGCGTTCGCGCCCATGGGGCGCTCTACCCGAACAGCACCAGGCTCCATACCAGGATCACGTTCACCAGCCCCACCAGCACGGCGGCGCTGCCGATGTCCTTGGCGCGCTTGGCGAGGCGGTGGCGGTCGAGGGAAATGCGGTCCACGGTGGCTTCGATGGCGGAATTGATCAGCTCGATGATCAGCACCAGCAGCACGCTGGCCACCATCAGGGCCTTGCCGGTGCCGGAGACGGGAAGAAAAAAGGCGGTGGGGATCAGCAGCAGGGACAGGGCGACTTCCTGGCGGAAGGCGTCCTCGTGGCGGAAAGCGGCGCGCAAGCCCTCCAGGGAATAGAACAGCGCGTTCCACACGCGCTGCAGGCCGGTCTTGCCTTTGTATGGGCTTTCTTCCATATCTGCGCCAGTATCGCCTCTGCGGGTTACGGTAGTGTTACGCTCAGGCCGGTTTCCACGCCAGATCGGGCTCCCGGGCCGCCTTCACGTCGTCCAGGCGCCGCACCGGAGTGGTGTAGGGGGCGCCTT
This sequence comes from Gallionellaceae bacterium UBA2239, assembly GCA_002347615.1. Lineage (GTDB taxonomy): Bacteria > Pseudomonadota > Gammaproteobacteria > Burkholderiales > UBA9220 > UBA2239. Next base: position 25,938 of record DDYH01000028.1, read on the forward strand.
TCACCATCGTCGCATCCTCCTCGGCTTCAGCGCGGATTTCCTTCAGGGCCTCCACGAAGGCGTCCAGAGTCTGGCGGCTTTCGGTTTCCGTGGGCTCGATCAGCAGGCATTCGGCCACCAGCATCGGGAAGTAGGTGGTGGGGGCGTGGAAGCCCTTGTCCAGCAGGCGCTTGGCCACGTCCATGGCGGAAACCCCGGTCTGGTCCTTCAAGCCCTTGAGGGACACGATGAACTCGTGGCTCGCCCGGCGGCTGCCGTAGGTGACGTCGAAGCCGGCGGCTTTCAATTGGGCCATCATGTAGTTGGCGTTGAGGGTGGCCATGTCCGCCACCCGCACCATTCCTTCCTTCCCCAGCATCTTGGCGTAGACGTAGGCCCGCAGCAGGACGCCGGTATTGCCCATGTTGGCGGACAGGCGGCCGATGGATTGGGGGATGTCCTTTTCCGTCAGCCAGCGGTAGACGCCGTTGTCGCAACCCACCACCGGCACAGGCAGGAAGGGCAGCAGGCGCTTGCCCACCCCCACCGGGCCGGCGCCGGGGCCGCCGCCGCCGTGGGGGGTGGCGAAGGTCTTGTGGACGTTGACGTGGATCACGTCGAAGCCCATGTCGCCGGGGCGCACCTTGCCCAGGATGGCGTTGAGGTTGGCGCCGTCGTAATACAGCAGGCCGCCGGCATCGTGGACGATTTTCTGGATGTCCTGGATCTGCTTTTCGAACACCCCCAGGGTGGAGGGGTTGGTCAGCATCAGGCCGGCGGTGTGGGGGCCCACGGCGGCTTTCAGGGCCTCCAGGTCCACCGCACCGTCCTGGTCGGTGGGAATCTCCTTCACCGTGTAGCCGCACATGGTGGCGGTGGCCGGGTTGGTGCCGTGGGCGGCGTCGGGAACGATGATCTCGGTGCGGGCGGAATCATTCCGGGACTCGTGGTAGGCGCGAATCATGGCCACCCCGGCGAACTCGCCCTGGGCGCCGGCCATGGGGGTGAGGGACACGCCGGCCATGCCGGTGACCTGCTTCAAAATCTCCTGCAATTCGTACAGGCAAGCCAGCACGCCCTGGCCGCTGCTCTCCGGCGCCAGGGGATGGCGCGCCAGGAACTCCCGTTGCATCGCCAGCACATGGGCCACCCTGGGGTTGCACTTCATGGTGCAGGAACCCAGGGGGTAGAACTGGGTGTCGATGGAGAAGTTCTTCTGGGACAAGCGGGTGTAGTGGCGCACCACGTCCATCTCGGAGGCTTCCGGCAGCAGGGGCTTGGACCGGCGGCGGCATTCGGCGGGAATGTCGCCCAAATCGGCGGCCTGGGACGGGGCCAGGGCGGGATTGCCGCGGCCGGACTGGGAGAGTTCGAAAATCAGCATGGGTTAGCGCCTACTTAGCGTATTTCAGTCGGGGATGCTCGCCAGGGCCTTCATGGCTGCGGCGTAATCGGGTTCCTGGGTGATCTCCGGCACCAGCTGGGAGTAGACCACCTTGTCGTTCTGATCCAATACCACCACGCCCCGGGCGCACAGGCCGGAAAGGGGATGGTCGGTGATCATCACGCCGTAGTCCTTGTGGAAATCCCGGCCCCGCATGGTGGAGAGGGTGATCACGTTCTTCAGTCCTTCCGCGCCGCAAAAACGGGCCTGGGCGAAGGGCAGGTCGGCGGAAATCACCAGGATCACCGCATCCTTGACGAAGGACGCTTCCTCGTTGAACTTGCGGGTGGAGGCGGCGCACACCGAGGTGTCCAGGCTGGGGACGATGGACAGCACTTTCTTCTTGCCGGCGAACTGGCTCAGGGACACGTCGTTCAGCTTGTTGTCCACCAGCATGAAGCTGGGGGCGGTATCGCCGGGCTGGAGAAAATGGCCGGCGACGTTGACAGGGTTGCCTTCAAGGGTGACGGTAGACATGGCTTGGCTCCTCTAACGAGATGATGTCAGAGCGGATGAGGAATCGTAGCGAGCGGCCCGAGTTCGTTCCGAGAAGCGCAGCCGCACTAAAGGTACGGTGAGCATCGCAGGGGCGAAATCGGGACGCGCAGTAGATTTCTCCATCCGCGCTCACCACTTTGAATCAGCGGTGGGTTTAAGCTTAGTACACGCCGGCCCCTGGCTGCGCTTGCTGACGATGCGCTCCAGATGTCCGGCGTAGCGGTCCAGGTCCCCTTCGGTCTTGGTTTCGGTGGCGCACACCAGGATGGCGTGGCCCCCCAGTTCGGGGCACCACTCGGAGAGGTCCAGGCCCCCCAGGATACCCTGGGCTTCCAGGGCCCGCAGCACTTCGCCGGCGGGCGGCTCGACGGTGATCACCGCCTCGTGGAAGAAGGGCTCGGAGAACAGGCGCTCCACGCCGGGGATGGCGGTGAGCTTCTCCACCAGGCGGCGGGTGTTGGCGTGGCTGGTCGCGGCGACCTTGGCCAAGCCTTCCGGCCCCAAGAGCGCCATGTAAATCGTGGCGGCGGTGACCATCAGGCCCTGGTTGGTGCAGATGTTGGAGGTGGCCTTGCTGCGGCGGATGTGCTGTTCCCGGGCCTGGAGAGTGAGGGTGAAGCCCTCGCGGCCTTCCAGGTCCACGGTGCGGCCGACGATGCGGCCCGGCATCTGGCGCACCAGCTCCTGCTTGCAGGCCATGAAGCCGAAATAGGGGCCGCCGGAGGACAGGGGGGCCCCCAGGGGCTGGCCCTCGCCCACCGTGATATCGGCGCCCTTGGTGCCCCACTCGCCGGGAGCCTTGAGGACGCCGAGGGAAGTGGGGTTCACCACCGCGATCACCCGCATGTTGTGGGCGTGGGCCCAGTCGGTGAGGGCGTCGGCCTCTTCCAGCACGCCGAAGAAGTTGGGCTGGGGCACCACCAGGGCGGCGCAGTCCTGGCCGCCGTGGGACGCCAGGGATTCGGCCATCACGTGGCCCCCTTCGGTGCAGTAGGGCAGGGGCACCAGTTCGATGCCCTGGTTGCCGACGATGCTCTTCACCACCCGCTGCCACACCGGATTCAGGGAGGCGGGCACCAGCACCCGGCGGGAAGACTTGTGGGCCCGCACCGCCATCAGCACCGCTTCCGCCAGGGCCGAGGCGCCGTCGTAGAGGGAGGCGTTGGACACGTCCATGCCGGTCAGGGACGCCATCATGGACTGGTATTCGTACAGGGTCTGCAGGGTGCCCTGACTGGCTTCGGCCTGGTAGGGCGTGTAGGCGGTGTAGTACTCGCCGCGGCCGGCGATCTGCCATACCGCCGCCGGGATGTGGTGCTCGTAGGCGCCGGCGCCGATGAAGTTGAGCCAGCGCCCGTCCTGGGCGGCCCGCTCTTCCATCAGGCGGGAGATTTCCCTCTCGTTCAGGCCAGCGGGCAACTCCAGGCCGACCGCCTTGAGGGCGGCGGGAATCTCGTCGAACAGGTCCTCCACGCTGTTGGCGCCGATGGCGGCCAGCATGGCCTGGATGTCTTCCTCGGTATGGGGGATGTAGGGCATGTCGCTTTGCTCCGGCTGGTAGCTAGTAGCATGTCGCTGGTAGCAGATGCCGCGCGCTTCGCGCACCTTTAGAGCTACAAGCTACCGGCTACGAGCTACAAGCTCTCTCAATGTGCTTCGCTGTCCACCACCGCCTGGTAGCCGACGGCATCCAGCAGGCCGTTCAGGTCGGCGGCGTTGTCCGGCTTGAGCTTGAACATCCAGGCGCCGTAGGCGTCCTGGTTGATCTGCTCCGGGGAGCCTTCCACGTCGCTGTTCACCGCCACCACTTCGCCGGCGATGGGGGCATAAACGTCGGAAGCGGATTTCACCGACTCCACCACCGCGCACTCTTCGTTGGCGGCCAGCTTGCGGCCCACGGCGGGGACTTCCACGAACACCATGTCGCCCAGCAGCTCCTGGGCGTGGTGGGTGATGCCGACGGCCACGGTGCCGTCCGCTTCGAGCTTGGCCCACTCGTGGGTGGAGGTGTATTTCAGGTCTGCCGGAATGGTCATGTTTTTGCTCCCAAGTTTCCTAGAGTCTATTTCAGTGGATTTCATGTCCCGCGTTGTGTCCAGAAAGGGATGGATGCGCGAAGCGCGGCGAAGCCAATGGTCATTCCATTGGCGAGCCGCGCGACAAAGCAGGCGCCCTTTCTGGACGCAACCCGGAGGGCCATAACCATTTGGGGCACATTGCGGTGTTGCTCGCCGCTTGTTTGGAATGGCCAAACCGCGCGGCTCGCGCCTTGCACTGTACCCCAAATGGTTATGGCGCGGGATATGAAATCCACTGAAATAGACTCTTGAACCCAGATTGTCCATTAGGNNCATGGTTATTCCATGGACGACGAACAAGCGGCAAAAATGGCCGCAAACCGGCCGCCAGCGCTCGCGTAGGCGCGAAGCGCCGCCTAATGGATAATCTGGGTTGAATCGAATCAAGCTTCCTTATAGCACGCCTGCCCGTTGCGCACGAACGGGTAGCGCACCACCTTTGCATTCAGCTTCTTGTCGCGGATTTCCACCTGCACCGTGTCGCCGGTTTTCACTGCCGCCGGCAGCCGCGCCATGGCGATGGACTGGCCCAGGGTGGGGGAAAAGGTGCCGCTGGTGATTTCTCCTTCGCCGGCCGCGGTGATGACTTTCTGGTGGGCGCGCAGCACGCCGCCCTTGTCCAGGAGCAGCAGGCCGGTCAACTGCTTTTGCGGTGGGCTGGCCAGGAGGGCGGCCTTGCCGATGAAGTCCCGGGGGCTTTTCAGGTCCACGGTCCAGGCCAGGCCCGCTTCCAGGGGGTTGATGCCCTCGTCCATATCCTGGCCGTAAAGGTTCATGCCCGCTTCCAGGCGCAGGGTGTCCCGGGCGCCAAGGCCGATGGGTTTCACGCCCGCCGCCGCCAGGGCTTTCCAGAAGGCGGCCACGTCCGTCGCCGGCAGCATGACCTCGAAGCCATCCTCACCGGTGTAGCCGGTGCGGGCGATGAAATGGGGGCCGAACTCCGCCGCCTGGAAGGCGATCAGGTTCTCGCTCACGGCCTGGGAGCCGGGCAGGGCCTGCCACAGCTTTTCACGGGCGGTGGGACCCTGCACCGCCACCATCGCCAGGTCGGTGCGGGGGGTGATTTTCAGGGCCGGAGCCAGGACGTCCCGCTGCTTCAGCATCCAGGCCACGTCCTTGTCGGCGGTGGAGGCGTTGACCACGATGCGGAACCAGTCTTCCCGCAGGAAGTAGACGATCAGGTCGTCCAGCACGCCGCCGTCCTCCTTCAGCAGGCAGGAGTAGAGGGCCTTGCCGGGCAGGGTCAGCTTGTCCACGTTGTTGGCCAGCAGGGCACGCAGGAAGTCCCGCACCCCGGCGCCTTCCACGTCCACCACCCGCATGTGGGAAACGTCGAACATGCCCGCGTCCCGGCGCACCTGGTGGTGCTCTTCCAGTTGGGAGCCGTAGTGCAGGGGCATGTCCCAGCCGCCGAAATCCACCATCTTGGCGCCCATTTCGCGGTGCACGGCATTGAGGGGGGTGGTCTTCAGCATGTGACGAACCTTTCTTGTTGTGGAGCCGCTCTAACGAAAAAGGGGTGAAGCCGGCGGAACCGGCTTCACCCCTCTGTCCTTGGTACCTGAGAGATTACCGCGGCGTCCGCGGCATGCCCCTTCGGTGGACGGTCAAAGCCGCCGCTCTCCAGAGTCGCCAATCCCGGGAAGTATCTGTGCCTGAGCGATTTCGGGCGATTGCGCCTTCGGCGGCGCGGGCTCGGAATTTCCTGAGATAGGCTCTTTGGCTGGCGAAACTATACCGCCCGACCCGCTGAAAGGCAACGACTCACTCGGCCAGGGGGTAGAACAGGTAGAGCCGATAGCCCAGGGGCTGGAGGTCACCCACCTGCAGGGTGAGCTTGACCGCCACCTCTCCCGGGCCGGGCATCCCCGCCGCCACATCCCGGTCCCCGGGCAGATATTCGGCGGGCTGGAACACACGCCGGGCCAGGGCCTTGTCTGCGGTGTCGGTGAGGGTCAGTTCCAGCAGGGGATATTCCTGAGCATGATCGGCTCGGCTGCGCAGGACGGCGCTGAGGGTCAGCACCCCGGGGTGCAGGGGGTCGGCCTGGAGGTCGGAGCCCTCGATGCCCAGGGTTTCAATCTGACGCGGCAAACCCAGCCGGCACTGAAGTACGCCGCACAGTTGCACCAGGAGGGGTTTCATGGCCGGGGAGCGGGCCGCCAGTTCGACGCGGAAGGCGTGGAGCGCCTGCACGGCCAGGGCCAGCAGCAGGAACAGGGTCGCCAGGGCCCACAGCCAGTTCCAGTTCCGGCGGGGCTTTTCCGGCGGAACGTCGTCGGTGGCCGGCGCAACGGCCTGTTCCGCCGATTCGGGAAGGGGAGGAACTTCCGCCATCGGCTCCACCGCAGGGCCTTCTTCGGGCGTTTCCCCGAGAACGATCTCTTCCTCGACCAGGAACTCCGGCGCCGACCCTTGGGCAGCGGCCTCATCGGGAGGCAGAACGATTTCCTCCATGGCGGGAAGGATTTCTTCCTGTACCGGCTCCGCTTCAGGAGTTTCCTCCACGGGGGGGACGATTTCCTCCTGGGGGAGAGGAATTTCTTCCGGCTCCTGAACCGGTTCGGGTTCCGGCTCGGCCTCGGGCTTCAGCGCCAGACGGGCATCGAAAACATGCTGGCATTTGCCGCAGCGCACGTCGCCGCCGTGGGCGTCCAACTGCTCCCGCCCCACCCGGAACGTGGTGCGGCAATGGGGGCAGGTGGTGAGCCAACTCACGCCTAGCTCCTCCGTACCCCGGAAAGACACACCCAGCCTTCGTCCTCCCGCCGGGTGTCCATATCGAACCACTGGCCGTAGACCTTCGCCACATCATCGGCCTGGGTGGCGAGGATGCCGGAAAGGACGATGCGTCCGCCGGGACGGGCGCTATTGGACAGCATCGGCGCCAGCATCTTGAGGGGGTTGGTGAGGATGTTGGCCACCACCACGTCGGCCTGGAAGGCGGGAGCGGCGTTGGGCAGGGAGAATTCCACCGCCACCTGGTTGAGCTCGGCGTTCTGCTTGGCCGCCAGCACCGCCTGGGGGTCGATGTCCACCCCCGCCACCTTGCCGGCGCCGAGCTTCACCGCGGCAATGGCCAGGATGCCGGAGCCGCAGCCGTAGTCCAGCACGGTTTCCCCGCCCTGAAGGTTCTCGTCCAGCCATTGCAGGCACAGGCGGGTGGTGGGATGGCTGCCGGTGCCGAAGGCGAGGCCGGGGTCGAGGGCGATGTTGATGGCGCCGGGATCGGGTGCGGTGTGCCAGGTGGGCACGATCCACAAGCGGCGGGAAATGGGGATGGGGTCGAACTGGGATTGGGTGAGGCGCACCCAGTCGGCCTCCTCCAGGCGCTCCACCGTCCAGCAGCCGTCGAGATCGAGGCCGGCGGTCCGGCCCGCTTCGGCCATCAGGGCGGGGATGTCCGCATCCTCTTCGAACAGGGCGCTGACCACGCTGTTGTGCCACACCCCCGGCGGTTCTTCTCCCGGCTCGCCGAAGATGGGCCGCTCCCGCTCGGTGCCGGCGTCGGCGTCTTCGATGCCCGCCGACAGGGCGCCGAGCTCCAATAGGATGTCGCTCAGGCGCTCGGCGGCGGCTTCATCGGTACGGATTTTCAGGGATTGCCACGCCATGGCTACGCTCCCTTACGACTTGGCTGCTTCCCGCAGCTTCTTCAGCTCCGCCAGCTTGTGTTCCAGGTAGTGGATGCTGCATCCGCCCTGGATGAAGTTGGCGTCGGTGAGCAGGTCCTGGTGCAGCGGGATGTTGGTGTCGATGCCGCTCACGATCATCTCCGACAGGGCGATGCGCATCCGCGCCATGGCCTGGTCGCGGGTGGCGCCGTAGGCAATGACCTTGCCGATCATGGAATCGTAATAGGGCGGCACCAGGTAGTTCTGGTAGACGTGGGAGTCCACCCGGATGCCGGGCCCGCCGGGGGCGTGGTACTGGTTGATGCGGCCGGGGGAGGGAATCAGGGTATAGGCCCCCTCGGCGTTGATGCGGCATTCCAGGGCGTGGCCGCGGAACGGGACGTCCTTCTGCTTGAAGCTCAGCTTCTCGCCGGCGGCAACGCGGATCTGCTCCTGCACGATGTCGATGCCGGTGATCATCTCGGTGACCGGATGCTCCACCTGGACCCGGGTGTTCATCTCGATGAAGAAGAACTCGCCGTTCTCGTACAGGAATTCGAAGGTGCCGGCGCCCCGGTAGCCGATGTCGCGGCAGGCCTGGGCGCAGCGTTCGCCGATGGTGTCCCGCAATTTGGCGTCCAGGCCGGGGGCCGGCGCCTCTTCGATGATCTTCTGGTGGCGGCGCTGCATGGAGCAGTCCCGCTCCCCCAGGTGCACGGCGTTGCCGTGCTGGTCCGCCAGGATCTGGATTTCGATGTGGCGCGGGTTCTCCAGGAAGCGCTCCATGTACACCATGGGGTTGCCGAAGGCGGTCTGGGCCTCGGTGCGGGTCATGCTGACGGCGTTGAGCAGGGCCGCTTCGGTGTGCACCACGCGCATGCCGCGCCCACCGCCGCCGCCGGCGGCCTTGATGATCACCGGATAGCCCACTTCCCGGGCGGTGCGGATGATGACGTCGTTGTCTTCCGGCAGGGCGCCTTCGGAACCGGGCACGCAGGGCACGCCGGACTTCCGCATGGCGTCCTTGGCGCTGACCTTGTCGCCCATCAGGCGGATGCTCTCGGGGCGCGGGCCGATGAAGGCGAAGCCGCTGTTCTCCACCCGCTCGGCGAAGTCGGCGTTTTCCGACAGGAAGCCGTAGCCGGGATGGATGGCCTCGGCGTCGGTCACTTCCGCGGCGCTGATGATGGCCGGAATGTTGAGGTAGCTCTGGGCGGAGGCGGCCGGGCCGATGCACACCGACTCGTCGGCCAGCTTGACGTACTTGGCCTCGGCGTCCGCCTCGGAATGCACCACCACGGTCTTGATGCCCAGCTCGCGGCAGGCGCGCTGGATGCGGAGAGCGATTTCGCCCCGGTTGGCGATCAGTATTTTTTCGAACATATGTTTCCCTATTGAGGGGCTAGGGACTGGGGACTAGGGGCTAGGGTTGGAGTGGCCTCCGGCCACAGTGGGATTTATTGCCGCATGGCGGCTCAACCCCTAGTCCCTAGCCTCCAGCCCCTAGTCCCTGCTTCAACCAATGATGAACAGGGGTTCGCCGTACTCCACCGGCTGGCCGTTCTCGACCAGGATGGCCTTGATTACGCCGCCCTGGTCGGCTTCGATTTCGTTCAGCAGCTTCATGGCTTCGATGATGCACAGGGTGTCGCCGGCGTTGACCGACTGGCCCACTTCCACGAAGGGCTTGGCGCCGGGGGAAGAGGCGCGGTAGAAGGAGCCCACCATGGGGGACTTCACCACATGGCCCTCGATGGCGGCCGGAGCGGCTTCAGCCACGACCGGAGCGGCAGCGGCAGGCGCTGCGGGCGCCGTAGGCAGCTGGTACATCTGGGGCATCATCATCGGCTGGGCGGAGGCGCCGAAGCGGCTGATGCGCACCTTTTCCTCGCCTTCCGTCAGTTCCAGTTCGGCGATGCCGGATTCCTGCACCAGGTCGATGAGTTTTTTCAGTTTTCTCAGGTCCATGTTCAACCTTTCAAGTGTTGTACGGCGTAGTCCAGCGCCAGCTCGTAGCCCTTCGCGCCGAGGCCGCTGATGACCCCGACCGCCAGGTCGGAGAAATAGGAATGGCGGCGGAACGGCTCCCGCTTGTAGACGTTGGACAGGTGGATTTCGATGAAGGGGATCGCCACCGCCGCCAGGGCGTCGCGCATGGCGACGCTGGTATGGGTGTAGGCGGCGGGATTGATGAGGATGAAGTCGGCCGTTCCCCGGGCCTGCTGGATGGCATCCACCAACTCGGCTTCGGAGTTGCTTTGCCGGGAGGAAAGGCGGATTCCCGCCTTCTCCGCCGCCGCGCCCAGGCGACGGTTGATGTCCTCCAGCGTGTCTGTCCCGTAATGCCCGGGTTCTCGTGTCCCCAACAGGTTCAGGTTGGGGCCGTGCAGCACCAGAACGGTTCCGGCTACCTGATTTTCAGGCATTCCCATCCCCTTCGGCTATTTTTGTAAGCCGCAAGTTTGCCGCAAGTTAGGTGAAATTGTCCAGTTTTTCGCCGATTTTTGCTTAACTTCTTGTGGCGAAAGGATTAGTTGGCGGCCGTCTTAAAGCAGGGGCTGGAGAGTGCCTTCCAGTTGCGCCTTGGAAAGGCCGCCCACGTGGGTGGAGACGATCTTGCCGCTGCGGTCGATCACCGCAGTAAAGGGCAACCCTCCCAGCCGGTTGCCGACTTTTGACGACAATTCGACCCCGTTCATCCCGCCCAGGAGGATGGGATAGTTGATGCCGGTTTCGTCGATGAAGCTTTGCACGCTTTGGGCCTCGTCGATCGCCACGCCGACGAAGATCACCCCGCGATCGCGGTACTTGTCCTGCAAGGCGATGAAATCGGGCACTTCCTCCCGGCACGGGGGGCACCAGGGCGCCCAGAAATTCAGCACCATCACCTTGCCCTGCCACTGTTTCAGGGGCTGCTCCTTGCCGGCCAGGTCGGGGAAGGCGGTGGAGAACACCGCCCCGGCATCCGCCGCCTGCGCCACGGAGGGCGCCGACGCCTTGCCGTCGCCGCAAGCCGAAAGAACCGCCGCCAGGGCGGCCAACACCGTCAATAGCCGAATCTTCAACGCATACTCCTTATTTCAGTATCCGCTCCAGGCTGGCGAGGAATTTCTCCGCCGGCTCGTAGCCCACCACCCGGCCGGCTTCCCGCCCCTCCCGGTCGAAGAAGATGAGGCCGGGAGGCCCGAACAGCTGGAATTTCTTCAGCAGGGCCAACTCCTCCGCGCTGCCGGCGGTGACGTCGGCCTGCAGCAGCACCACGTCCTTGAGACGGGCCCGCACCTTGGGGTCGCCGAAGGTGAAGCGCTCCAGCTCCTTGCAGGACACACACCAGTCGGCGTAGAAATCCAGCATCACGTACTTGCCCTTGGCCTCGGCCAGCCGCTGCGCCAGCCCGGCTTCCGACTTAACCCCTTGGAAAGGCAAAGGGGCCTCCGCCGCCACCGCCTCCCCGGCGGCGGACAGCCGCAGGCCGGACAAGGGCTGAAGGGCGTCCCGGCTGCCGGACAGGGCGCCGATCAAAATCGCCACCCCGGTCACCAGGGCCAGCACCCCCACCCCTTTCCAGAACTTGGCGAAACCCCGGGCGGTGGGCGGCAGCGGGTCGATGGCGTGGAGATAGATGGCGGAAACGATCAGCAGGGCCGCCCAGGCCAGCATGGAGGCCAGCGCCGGCACCACCGGCGTCACCAGCCAGATGGCGACCGCCAGCAGCAGCACGCCGAAAAAGCCCTTCACCGCGTTCATCCAGCCTCCCGCCTTGGGCAGCAGGGCGCCGGCGGACAGGCCCAGCAGCAGCAGGGGGACGCCCATGCCCAGGGCCATGGCGAACAGGGCCGAGCCTCCCAGCCAGACGTTGTGGGTCTGGCCGATGTACAGCAGGGCGCCGGCCAGGGGCGCGGCGACGCAGGGACCGACGATCACCGCCGACAGCACCCCCATGGCGAACACCCCGGCGTAGCTGCCCCCCTTCATGCGGTTGGCCTTCTCGGTGAAGCGGCTCTGGAGGAAGCTGGGCAGCTGCAGGTCATAGAAACCGAACATGGAAAAAGCCAGGGCCACGAACACGGCGGCGAAGCCTCCCAGGGCCCAAGGGTTTTGCAGGGCGTTGGACAGCAGGGTGCCCGACAGCCCCGCCGCCACGCCCGCGGCGGCGTAAGTCAGCGCCATGCCCAGCACGTAGGCCAGGGACAGAAGGAAGCCATGGGCCTTGGTCACCGGCTTGCCCTGGCCGACGATGATGCCGGACAGGATGGGGATCATGGGAAACACGCAAGGGGTCAGGGCCAGCAGCAGGCCGAAACCGAAAAAGCTGGCGACGATCAGCGCCACGTTGCCGCCTTTGAACAGGCCGGCGATGCGGGAATCCTCGGAGGGCTCCACCGGCGCCGGGTCCGCCGCCGGCGCGGCAGCAGCCACCGCCTGGGGGGGCTCCGCCGCCGGGATGGCCGGGGCGGGAGCCGCAACGGCCTGGGCCACCGCCGGCAGCGTGAGCCCTGCCTTGCCCTCCACCGGCGGGTAGCACACCCCGACCTCGGCACAGCCCTGGGACACGGCCTTGAGGGTGATTTTCATGGGGGCCGAGGCGTCCTGGCGCTTCACCGGCAGCTTGATGGAAACCGTGGTCGGCCCGGGGAAAATCTCCACTTTGCCGAAGAAATCGTCTTCCTTCACCTTGCCCGCCGGAACCTTCGGCGTACCCAGGGCGGCTTCCGCCGGCTGGACGCTGAACTTGAGTTTGTTGTGGTAGAGGTAGTAGCCCTCGGCCACCTGGTAGCGCACCTCGACGGTTTCGGCGTCCACCACCCGGGCGGAGAACTTGAACGCCTGCTCCGGGTCCAGCAGGTCGCCCTCCTCGGCGTGGCCGGACAAGGGCAGCCAGAGCAGGCAGGCAGCGAGCAGCCAGCGGATCATCACGTGATGTCTCTCCTATGGTTTCTGTTCGTAAGATATTTGTTGTTTTGGCCGGCCACGATCACTCGGCCGTCTCCCCCGCCACCCAGGCCAGATAGGCCGGCAGCCCGGCGGCCAGTGGGACCGCGACGATTTCGGGAAGTTCGTAAGGATGACATTCCTTTATGGTTTGTTCAACCTTGCCGTAAAGCGCCGCCGGTGTTTTAATCAGCAGCGGCACTTCCTCGGCGCGCTCCAGCTTGCCCTGCCAGCGGTAGACCGAAGTACAGGGCGCCAGGATGTTGACGCAGGCCGCCAGGCGGTCGGCCACCAAGCGATCGGCCAGGCCCTCGGCAGCAGGCCGATCCGGCAGGTTGGTCATCACCAGAACTATCTTTTGGCTTTCTTCCATGCGCGCGCTTCTCCTATTGGTCATCCTACTCGCTTTCCCGGTGCTGGAATTCTACGTCCTGTGGAAGCTGTCCGGCATTCTCGGCATCTGGCTGCTGGTGTGGCTGGTGGCCAGCGCCGTGGCCGGCTGGTCCCTGCTGCGCCGGGTGCCGGATGCCTTCGCCGCCGCCATGCTGCACTCCGCCCTCCAGGGGGGCTCCCCCCTGCGGGGGCTGCTGTCCAGCGGCGCCACCCTGCTGGCGGGCCTGCTGCTGATTTTCCCCGGCGTGGTCAGCGACGCCATGGCCCTGATGCTGCTGATCCTGGCCCCACCCCGCCGCCCGCCCCGGACTCCGCCCCCCGACGGGGTGATCGAAGGGGAATTCCGCCGCGAGGACTAGAGGAAGTGCTGAAGAAATCCGTTCGTGCTGAGGCAGCGAAGCACAAACACGCCACAGAACAAGAAGTTGTCGTTCACCCTTCGACAAGCTCAGGACGGGCCCTTCGATACCTCAGGGCGAACGGCCTGAATTAATCAGCGCTTCCCTAGGACCCGGCGCCCACGATAGTTGCCCCCGTGGATTTGCGCTATTATCTTCGACAAATCATTGCTGGAGCAGAACATGGCACGTATGGTCAATTGCATCAAGCTGGGGCGCGAAGCGGAAGGGCTGGACTTCGCCCCCTATCCCGGCGACCTGGGAAAGCGCCTCTACGACAACGTTTCCAAGGAAGCCTGGCAGGTGTGGCTGCGCTACCAGACCATGCTGATCAACGAGAACCGCCTCAACCTGGCGGACCCCAACGCCCGCAAATACCTGATGGCCCAGGCCGAATCCTACTTCTTCGGCGGCGGCGTGGACCAGGTGACGGGCTACGTGCCGCCCAAGCAGTAACGACGACAAGAAGCCCGGCCCCCACCGGACCGGGTCACCCCACACACCTCGCTTAGCACGCCCAATGACCAACTTCACCGCACCCCAGTACTACATCAACCGGGAACTCAGCCTGTTGCAATTCAACGGCCGCGTGCTGGAACAGGCGGCGGACCCGGCCAACCCCCTGCTGGAGCGGCTGAAGTTCCTGTGCATCGTCAGCAGCAACATGGACGAGTTTTTCGAGGTGCGGGTGGCGTCCCTCAAGGAGCAGATCCGCTTCGGCGCCCCCACCACCGGCCCCGAGGGCACCACGCCGCGCCACGCCTTCGAGCAGGTGCGGGAGGAAGCCCACCGCCTGGTGGAGCGGCAATACCGCCTGTTCAACGAAGTGCTGCTGCCGGAACTGGCCGCCCAGGGCATCCACTTCCTGCGCCGCAGCCAATGGACCGAAGCCCAGCAGGCGTGGATCAAGGATTTCTTCGCCCGGGAACTGGAGCCGGTGCTGACCCCCATCGGCCTCGACCCCGCCCACCCCTTTCCCCGCATCCTCAACAAGAGCCTTAATTTCGCCGTGGAACTGGAAGGCAAGGACGCCTTCGGGCGCAACTCCGGCACCGCCGTGGTCCAGGCGCCCCGCTCCCTGCCCCGGGTGATCCGCCTGCCCAAGGAAATCGCCAACGGCGGCTACAGCTTCGTGTTCCTGTCCTCCATCCTCCATGCCCACGTGGGCGAGCTGTTCGCCGGCATGACGGTGCGGGGCTGCTACCAGTTCCGCGCCACCCGCAACAGCGACCTGTTCGTGGACGAGGAGGAAATCTCCAACCTGCGCACCGCCCTCCAGGGGGAGCTGCCCCACCGCAATTACGGCGACAGCGTGCGCCTGGAAGTGGCGGAGAACTGCTCTCCGGAAATGGCCGACTTCCTGCTGGGCCAGTTCGGCCTGGAGCAGGCCGACCTGTATCGGGTGGAAGGCCCGGTGAACCTGGTGCGGCTGATGCAGGTGCCGGACTGGGTGGACCGCCCGGACCTCAAGTTCACGCCCTTCACCCCCGGCCTGCCGGAAGGCTTGAAGAAAGAGGCCGACTACTTCAGCGTCATCCGGCGCGGCGACCACCTGCTCCATCATCCCTACCAGAGCTTCAACCCGGTGATCGAGTTCATCGAGCAGGCCGCCGCCGACCCCAACGTGCTGGCGATCAAGCAGACGGTCTACCGCACCAGTTCCGATTCCGCCCTGATGCAGGCCCTGATCACCGCCGCCCAGAACGGCAAGGAAGTCACCGCGGTGGTGGAGCTGCTGGCCCGCTTCGACGAGGAAGCCAACATCAACTGGGCCGCCAAGCTCGAAGAGGCCGGCGCCCACGTGGTGTACGGCGTGGTGGGCTACAAGACCCACGCCAAGATGGCCATGGTGGTGCGCCGGGAGGAAGGCGGCATCCGCCGCTACGTCCACCTGGGCACCGGCAACTACCACCCCCGCACCGCCAAGCTCTACACCGACTTCGGCATCCTGACCTGCAACGAGGCTCTGTGCGCCGACGTGGCCGAGGTGTTCCTCCAGCTCACCGGCCTGGGCAAGGCGGGGGAACTCAAGCACCTGTGGCAGTCGCCCTTCTCCCTCCACCCCAACCTGATGAAGGCCATCGCCCGGGAGGCGGACCATGCCCGGGGGGGGAAAAAGGCGCTGATCATCGCCAAGATGAACTCCCTGCTGGAGCCCCAGATCATTCAGGCTTTGTACGAAGCCTCGGCCGCCGGGGTGAAGATCGAGCTCATCGTGCGCGGCGTTTGCGCCCTGCGTCCGGGCATTCCCGGCGTGTCGGAAAACATCCGCGTGCGCTCCATCGTCGGCCGCTTCCTGGAACACTCCCGGGTGTTCTACTTCTGGGACGAGGGCCGGGAACCCCTCTATCTGGCCAGCGCCGACTGGATGAACCGCAACTTCTTCCGCCGCATCGAAACCTGCTTCCCGGTGCTGGACCCCAAGCTCAAGAAACGCGTCATCCGCGAAGGCCTGCAACCCTTCCTCAAGGACAACCAGCAAGCCTGGCTGATGGACGCCGAAGGCCGCTACACCCGCGCCAAGCCCGGCCGGGCCAAACCCTACGCGGCCCAGGCCGCCCTGCTGGACCTCCTGGCCACGCCGCGCAAGTAAGCGCCAATTCAGTAAGTACCTTCACCTAGCCCCGGAACTCGATCCACCCCCGGGTGTCATCGTCTTTTCATCTCGGGCGTTTATCTTTTGCCGCCCCCAAGAGGATTCCCCATGAAACGCGACGAAACCCTTTTCGAGAAGGAGCAGGCGGTCATCCGCGAAGCCATCGTCGGCGCCTTCGGCCTGCCGCCGGGCAAGCTCGCGGTCAGCGTCCGCGGCGATCCCACCCTGCGGGAAACCGCCCCCACCCGCCCGCGGCAGGAAAGCCGCATCGACCGCCACGCCAAGGAAGTGCTGGAAACCTGCGAATGGCTGCTGCGCAAAAGCGGCTGCTACAGCATCTACGTCGGCTTCAACAGCAGCGAAGTGCGTACCGAATCGGTATTCAACCCCTTCAGCTACGAAATCCACGACGCCGAAGCCCTGATCCAGGAAGGCTATCTGGAGCGCCACTTCGTCTGCATGCCCTACGGCGAAAAGATGAAAATCATCCGCCAGCTGCGCCGCATCGTGCAGAAGGGCGCGGCACGCCAGTATCTGCCATCCCACTGGCGCGAACTCCTGGACTACCAGCGCCAGGAATGGAAACCCCTGGAAAAAAGCCAGATCCAGACCATCGTCCAGTCCTTCAACCGCCTGCGGGAAATCGAGGGCTACTACCTGCGCAACGCCGCCATCTCGCTGTCCCAGCGGCTGGTGCGGGCGTCGTTCAACTGCGACGGGACCTATATCGTGGACGCGGAATATTTCCCGCAGTTTGTGGAAGAGAACACCCCCTGAATCCAAAGGATTCAGGGGGTGTTCCGGTGTCTTGTCTCGCCAAGAAAAGGTAACCTGCTGTCGGGCAGCCCCCGACACCTAAATAACACGCGCGTAGCGCGACAAAACCCCCTTGCCCTCGCTCCCATCTACAAAATCCCAGGATTTTGGGCGTGCCGATCGTCGCTCAGAACCAGAACGACGTGTCCTTCATCAGGAATTCAACGTGTGACATGTAGTGGGACCCGTCGCAGGAGAAGGTCAGGCTGATCATGCCGTTGAAAAGGTTGATGGAGGCCATGCGCAGGTAGATGTTCGGGTCGGCGAAGCGCAGGGATTTCATGACATTCAGAATCTGTCGGATGTCGGATTGCGGAATCGCGGCGTCTGCCGGGTAGGGTTGGGGTGGGTACACCAGGCAGATGTTCGGATCGCTCAAGGCTTCGTGATCCAGCATGCGGTAGCGGAACGGGTCGTCCACGGTCCAGATGGTGGCCTGGCTGCTGGAGAAGTGTATCTGGCATTGAAACACGCCGCGCTGCGTCAGCAACTCTTCCAGGATGGACAGCGCCTGTTCCATGTTGCGATCCATGGGGCTTTCGGCGCGGCACTGCTGGAATACCGTGCCGCGGATCGACGGGTCGCCCTTTACCTGCTGCCAATAGCCGGGTTCGTCGTAGAGCCCGGCGGTCACCGGCAGTCCGCTCAGGTCGAAATCGGCACCGAGGTAGCCCAAGGTGCGGGGGCCGTCGCGTACGATCTGCAAGGCGGTGAGCGACGGTCGGTGCTTTATCAGGCTGATGTAGGCGTCGGAGAGAAGAAAACCCCAGGGCGGCACGGCTTCCTTCATGTACGGGCGGTCGGAACGGTTGCGGCCGAAGTGTTCAGGCGCAAGCCCTTCCCGGCCGACGTTGTCGCAGATTTGGATGCCGCCGGTGTCCAGGCAGTACAGGAAGGTGCAATAGGGAATGTCGGCGTAGCCTTCCGTGAGCACCTCGTCCAGCCGTTCCCGGCCGCCCCAGGCCGGCACGCATTTCTCGGCCAGTTGCGCCAGGGGTTCGCGCAATAGGCGGGCCAATTCTTCCCGTTGCAGATAGATGCTGTCTTTCCATGGCTTTTTCATGATGCGGCCAATGTCTCGCTTGAATTAGGAAACGGCGCAAAAAATGTTGTTTGATGCGGGCTTGCTCATGATAGTTCAAGTCGGGCGGGGGTGTTTAAGCGAGGTTGCGGGTGGGCGACGTGCTCCGGGCACCGCCAAAAGCAAAGAAGCCCTGCCTTTGAAGACAGGGCTTCTATCACCGTCAAATGCAGCCCGGCGGCGGAGCGCAGGGCGTCGGCCTTGTCGGTGTTTTAGCTTCGGCCGGTGCTTTGCACCTTAACCTGCTGCGCAGGTTAGCCTTCGCTGAAATACTGACAAACGCCTTCGGCGCGGGCTTACAGCCCGGCTGCCGCGCGAAGCGCGTCCGCTTTGTCAGTATTTTCCCAGGAGAATTCCGGCTCGTCGCGGCCGAAGTGGCCGTAGGCGGCGGTCTTGGCGTAGATCGGGCGCAGCAGGTCGAGGGCCATGATGATGCCCTTGGGACGCAGGTCGAAGTGCTCCTGGATCAACTGGACGATCTTCTCGTCGGCGATCTTGCCGGTGCCGAAGGTGTTGACCATCAGGGATACCGGCTTGGCGACGCCGATGGCGTAGGCCACTTGCACTTCGCAGCGGGTGGCGAGGCCGGCGGCGACGATGTTCTTCGCCACGTAGCGGCCGGCGTAGGCGGCGGAACGGTCCACCTTGGACGGGTCCTTGCCGGAGAAGGCGCCGCCGCCGTGGTGGGCGGCACCGCCGTAGGTGTCGACGATGATCTTGCGCCCGGTGAGGCCGCAGTCGCCCATGGGGCCGCCCACCACGAAGCGGCCGGTGGGGTTGATGAAGTACTTGGTGTGGGGGGTGAACAGGTGTTCGGGAATCACCGGCTTGATGACTTCGTCGATGATGGCTTCGGTGAGGGTGGTGTACTCGATGTCCGGGGCGTGCTGGGTGGAGAGCACGATGGCGTCCACGGCCACCGGCTTGCCGTCCACGTAGCGGAAGGTGACCTGGGACTTGGCGTCCGGGCGCAGCCACGGCAGGCGGCCATCCTTGCGGCATTCGGCCTGGCGCTGCATCAGGCGGTGGGCGTAGTAGATCGGCGCGGGCATGAGGTGGGGGGTTTCGTTGCAGGCGTAGCCGAACATCAGGCCCTGGTCGCCGGCGCCCTGGTCGGGGTCGATGCCCTGGCCTTCGTTCACGCCCTGGGCGATGTCCGGGGATTGCTTGTCGATGGTGACGAGGACGGCGCAGCTGCGGTAGTCGAAGCCGCCGGCGGATTCGTCGTAGCCGATGCGCTTGATGGTTTCCCGGGCCACCTGCTGGAAGTCCACCGCCGCGTTGGTGGTGATTTCGCCCGCCAGCACCACCAGCCCGGTGTTCACCAGGGTTTCACAGGCTACACGGCTGTACGGGTCCTGGGCTAAAATGGCGTCCAGCACGCCGTCGGAAATCTGGTCGGCCACCTTGTCGGGGTGGCCTTCGGATACGGATTCGGAAGTGAAAAGAAATTCTTGAGGCATGTCCTGCTCCTACGGTAATTCCCCATTTAAACTGGCGTTACCAGCTCCGGGGGGGAAGCAGGTGACGCTTTAGCCGTATTTATACCCCGCCCGCAAGTTGTCCCTATTAACTCGGCGGCATAACGGAACAGATTGTATTTTTTTGCCCGCAGCCCGTCAAACACATGACCCTATGACCGCTTTTTTCCTCCGCCTGTTCGCCCGCCTGCCCCTGGGGCTGCTCCATTCCCTGGGATGGGGCGCGGGATGGGCGGTGTATCTCCTCTCTCCCCGCTACCGTGCCCGGCTGCGGGAGAATCTGGCGGCCAGCGGATTGGCTCGCAAGGGTGTCCTGCGCCGGGCGGTGGCCGAGGCCGGCAAGGGGGTGCTGGAACTTCCCGCCATCTGGTTCCGCCCCCAGGAGCGCACCCTGCGCCTGCTCCGCCAGTGCGATGGCTGCGAGCACATCGACGCCGCCCAGAAGGCCGGCAAGGGCATCATCTTCCTCACCCCCCACCTGGGCTGCTTCGAGATCACCAGCCTGTACTATGCGGCGAAGGACCCCATCACCATCCTCTACCGGCCCCCCAAGCTGAAATGGCTCCGGCCCCTGCTGGCCCACGGCCGGGTGCAGGGCCATGCCGCCCTGGCCCCCACCGACCTGTCCGGGGTCAAGGCCCTGCTCAAGGCGCTGAAACGGGGGGAGGCCATCGGCATCCTGCCGGACCAGGTGCCGGGGCTGGGGGAGGGCGTATGGGCGCCTTTCTTCGGCCGCCCGGCCTACACCATGACCCTGGTGGGGCGGCTGGCGGCTTCCAGCGGCGCCACGGTGCTGATGGCCTTCGGCGAGCGTCTGCCTTTCGGCCGCGGCTACAAGCTGTGGATACGGCCCTTCGCCGGGGACTGGAGCGGCCCACCGGAGGCGTCCGCCGCCGCCCTCAACCGGGAAATCGAAAATCTGGTGCGGCAGAAGCCCGAGCAGTACCTGTGGAGCTACAACCGGTACAAGACGCCGAAAGGCGTGAGGGGGGAGGCGTGACGGGCGCGTGGGGAGCGGTTCCCCTCACCCCTCGCGTTTTACGCCTCACGGGATTGCGATGAGGGTTCGCTTCGGTCTGTTCCTGATCTGGCTGCTGCACTTCCTGCCCTTGCCTCTGCTGGCCCTGGTCGGCCGGGGGCTGGGGCTGCTGCTTTACGCCTTCGGCCGGGAGCGGCGGCGGGTGGCGCGGATCAATCTGCGGCTGTGCTTTCCGGAGATGGGCGACGATGGGCGGGAAGCGCTGATCCGGCGCCACTTCCAGGCCTTCGGCCGCAGCCTGCTGGAGCGGGGGCTGGCGTGGTGGGCCTCCCCCGCCCGCCTCCGGCGGCTGGTGCGGGTGGCAGGGGCCGAGCATCTGGAAGCCCTGGCGGGCCGGCCGGTGATTCTTCTCGCGCCTCATTTCGTCGGCCTGGACATGGGCTGGACCCGGCTCACCGTCGAGGGGCGGCTCGCCTCCATGTACAGCAACCAGAAGAATCCCCATTTCAACCGCCGCATGCTGGAAGGGCGCAGCCGCTTCAACGCCCCGGTTCTGGTTTCCCGCCAGGAGGGCCTGCGTCCCCTTCTCCGCGCCCTGAAGGACGGCCTGCCGTTCTACTACCTGCCGGACATGGACTACGGCCCCCGGGACGCGGTGTTCGCGCCCTTTTTCAACGTTCCCGCCGCCACCATCACCGGCCTGCCGCGACTGGCGGCCTTGGCGGGGGCGGCGGTGGTCCCCTGCGTCACCCGTCTGCTGCCCTGGGGGCGGGGCTACGAAGTGCGTTTCTACCCGGCCTGGGACGCTTATCCCACCTCTGACGTGGTGGCCGACGTGCGGCGCATGAACGCCTTCATCGAGCAACGGGTGAAGGAAATGCCGGAGCAGTATTTCTGGCTCCACAAGCGCTTCAAGACCCGCCCCGAAGGCGAAGCCAAACCTTATTGATGCCATGAGCAAGATCGAGCTGCGCCCCATGCAAGCGGAAGAGGCCGAGGCCGTCGCCGCCCTGGCCCGGGTGGTGTGGCAGGACACCTACCGCGGCATCATCAGCCAGGCCCAGATCGACACCATGCTGGCCCAGCGCTATAGCGCGGAGTGGATGCGGGCGGGATTGGCGTCGGGGGACGTGTGGTGGGAGGTGCTGCTGGCCGGCGGGGAGATCGTGGCCTTCGCCTGCTATTTTCTCGCTTGCCGGCCGGGGGAGATGAAGCTGGACAAGCTTTACGTCCATCCCGCCCACCAGCGGCGCGGCTACGGCGCCCGTCTGCTGGGCCGGGTGGAAGCGGCGGCGCGTGACCAAGGCTGCCGCACCCTGATGCTGGCGGTGAACAAGAGGAATCTCCAGGCCATCGCCGCCTACGAGAAATACGGTTTCACCGTGCGGGAGGCGGTGGTGCAGGACATCGGCGGCGGCTTCGTGATGGACGACTATATTATGGAAAAACCCCTGGGGGAGACGTGACCATGGTTTTTGAAAATCCGGGTGCCGACGAGCGGCGCGAACTTCTGAAGAAGGTGAAGACCATCGCCGTGGTGGGCCTGTCCCCCAAGGCGGACCGGCCCAGCTACGGCGTGGCGAAGGCGATGCAGCGCTTCGGCTACCGCATCATCCCGGTGCGCCCGGCCCTGGACCAGGTGCTGGGGGAGAAGGCCTACCCCAGCCTGAAGGACGTGCCGGAGAAAATCGACCTGGTGGACGTGTTCCGCGCCGCCGAGCACCTCGACGGGGTAGTGGACGAATGCCTGGCCCTGAATCTTCCGGCGATCTGGATTCAGGAGGGCATCGTCAACGAGGCCGCCGCGGAGCGGGCAAAGGCGGCGGGAATGGCGGTGGTCATGGACCGCTGCATCTACAAGGACTATGTGGCCCTGCTGCCCTGACGGCGACGCCTCACGCCGGTGGAAGGGCTCGGCTCCAAGGGAAGTCAGCCTTCCCCCTCCCGATTAAATAAAACAGGCTGCTGCGGGTCGGTTTCCTTCGCCTCCGGCGGCGTGGCGGGGAAGGACACGGTGAAACGGGCGCCGCGGTCGGTGTTGGTGAAGGCGATGTGCCCCCCCATGTGGCGCTCGACGATGATGCGAGCCATGTAGAGGCCGATTCCCGTGCCGCAGTCCCTGGTGGTGAAGTAGGGGTCGAACATGCGCTCGGCCACTTCGGGGGGGACGCCGCCGCCGTTGTCCTCCACCGTGAGGGCGACCCGCTTGCCGTCGCCGGCCAGGCCGACGAAGATGAAGGGCTCGGCGATGCCCTTTTCCAGGCAGGCATCCTTGGCGTTCATGATCAGGTTCAGCACCACTTGCCCCAGTTCGTTGGCCGAGCCCACCGCCTGGATGCCTGCCGGGCAGTCCAGTTCCAGCCGGATGTTTTTGCTGGTGAGGCTGGCCGCCACCAGGTTCACGGTTTCCCCGATGGCATCGCCCACGTCGAAGGTTTCCCGGGTTTCCTTGATGCGGAAGAAGTTGCGGAAGTCGTCGATGGTGGTGGACATCTTCTGGATCAGCTTCTGGCCGGTGGACACCGACCCGTCCAGGGACTGCCGGTTCAGTTCGCCGAATTCATAGTCGTCCCGGATGTTGGCCAGCAGCAGCCCCAGGGCGTTGAGGGGCTGACGCCACTGGTGGGCGATGGCGCTGACCATTTCCCCCATGGCGGCGTGGCGCGACTGCTGGAGCATCAGGCGCTCCTTGAGCAGGTTTTCCTCGGTCTGTTGCCGTACCCGTTCCTCCAGGTGGGCGTTCAGTTCCCGTAGGGCGTTCTCCGCCTGCTTGCGCTCGGTGATGTCCTCGGAAATGCCCAGCAGGTGGGTCGCCCGCCCGCTTTCGTCCCGCAGGGCCAGTTTCTTGGTGTGCAGGATGCGGGTGCCCTGGTGGGTTTCGATGGTTTCTTCCGGAATGTCCCGGACCTCGATGGAATCCAGTACCTCCCGGTCGTCGCGGGTGAAAAGGTCCGCCTGGCTCCCGGGGCATAAGTCGTGGACGTTCTTGCCCAGCATCTGTTCCCGCTTGAAGCCGAGCATATCCTCCGCCGTTTTGTTGAGCAGGACGAAGCGCAGGTCGCCGGCGTTCTTGAGGAACAGCATGGTGGGGATGTTTTCCACCACCGAGTCGAGCAGCCGCGTGGTGCTGCGCAATTGTTCCTCTGCCTGCTTGCGCTCCCCCACCTCCTCTTCCAGTTCTTTCAGGGTATGGCGCAGGCGGGCGGTCATGCTGTTGAAGGACCGGGCCAGTTCGCCGACCTCGTCGTCGCGGGTCACCGCTACCCGCCGGTCCAGGTCGCCGTCGCGGATGGCGCGGGCCGCCGCGGCCACCTCCTGGATTGGATGGACGATGCGGCGCAGGGCGGCGTAGAACAGGCCGAGGGCGATGACCAGGGCGAAGAAGGTCACGCCGCCGACAATCTTCAGCTCGGTCATGGCCGGCACCAGGGCCGCCGAGGAGGCGCGCTCCACCACCACGGTGAAGGACTGGCGGCCCACGGTCACGCTTTGGGTGGCGATGAAGGCTTCCTCGCCCCTCAGCCCCACTTGCCGCTCCTTGCCTGGAACGATGCGGGACAAGGTTTCCCGCAGGACGACGGAGGGGTTGCGGTGCGCGATGACCCGCTGCTGGGCGTCCAGAATGTAGACGTCCTCCCCCGGGCCCGGCTTGAGGTCGGCAATCAGTTCCCAGATGGCCTTCACCCGCACCTGGGCGGCCAGAACCCCGGCGGCGCTCCCCTTCACCGGATCGAAAACCGGCAGGCCCACCTCCATCAGGGGTTCGCCGGTGGCCGGGTCGTAGTAAATGGGGCCGAAATAGGCCTGGCTCCCCTTCAGGACGGAGCGGTAGAACTCGCCCTCCTTGCTTCCGGGGGTTGCCTTTTCCGCCACCAGCTGCACCTTCGACAGGCGCACCCGCTCGCGGTTGTCGATGTCCCGGTACCAGATTTCCCGGAAGGGGCGCTGCTTGGCGAGCAGCCGGGCCAGCACCTGGCGCTGCCGGGGGGGATCCTGTTCGGCGAAATCGGACAAAGTGTCCGCGTCCTCCAGCCGCAGCTCGAAGGTTTGCAGGAAGCTGGTCAGCTGGACGGCGATGCGCTGGGCCAGCTGCTGCTGGCGGGCGTAGGAGTCGGAAAGGTGCAGGGAGTAGTTGTGCCAGCCGAGCAGTCCCCCCGTCACCAGCAGGGGGACGATGGCCAAACCGATGAAGGCGGCGATCAGGCGGTTGCGCAGGGTATATTCGGGCATGGTCGAAGTTCTAGCGGATGACTTCATCCGCCTGCATCAGGATTTCTCCCGGAAGGGGCAGGCCGATGGCGCGGGCGGTACGCTGGTTGATGACGAGATAGCTTTCCGCCGTTTCCACCGGCAGGTCCGCCGGCGGAATGCCCCGCAGGATCTGGTCCGCCAGCCGCGCCGCCTGGCGGCCGATCTGGCGGTGGACGAAGCCGTAGCTGAACAAGGCGCCGGCTTCGGTCTGCTGCATGCTGGGGGCGCACAGGGGCAGGCGGCGCTCCAGGGCGAGGGTGACGAAATGCGCAATATGGGATTCCACCGTGCTGTCCCGGGGCAGGAAAATGGCGTCCACCCCGGCCGGAAAGGCGGCCAGCGCAGCCTGGATGTCGGCGCCGTTCCGCACCTCCCCCAGGATCAGTTTCAGCCCCAGCTTGGAGGCGGCCTCCTGGGCCAGAGCCACGGAGGTTCGAGCGCTGGGGTCGCCGGGGTTGTAGGGCAGGTATACCCGTTTCACCCCGGGGGCGATCCTGGCCAGCCATCCCAGCCGCAGGTCGTCGCCGGCGGGCAGGCGGATGCCGGTGATGGGCCCGCCGGGTTTTTGCAGGCTGGGCACGATGCCGCTGGCCACCGGGTCGTTGACCGGGGCGAATACCACCGGGACGGGCGTGCCGGCGGTGGCTTTTTTCACCGCCTGGGTGGCGGGGGTGCTGGAGACGAAGAACAGGTCCGGCCGGCGGGAGAAGTGGCGCCGGATCATCGGTTCCAGCCGGTCGATGGTTTCGGCGGGACCGTCGTCCAGGTAGACGATGTCTTGCCCCTCCCGGTAGCCCAGTTCCCCCATGCCGTCTTTGAAGCCCTGGAGGGTGATGGCATCCACCCGGGTGAGCTGGACCACGCTCACGACCCAGGGTTTTTTCGGGGATGCCGCCGGACCCTGGAGCAGCCAGGCGCCGAAGGCGAGGACTGCCGAGGCCAGGAGGGCGAGAAGCATCCATTTGTTGCGGGTCATGTTGCTGAGAATCACCACGATGTTTCCACCTGCACCCCGGCGTTCCAGCCCCGGGTGTCGTCGTTGAAGATCGGCGCTCCCGCCCGGCCGCGGAATTCCTCCGACCAGCCGGCCCGGGTGAGGTAGACCCGCAGGGCCGGCCGGGACAGGAAAACGCGGCGGGGCGCCCATTCCATGGCGGCGGTGAATTTCCACACCGCTCCCCGGGCGTGCGCAGCATGGTTGCTCACCCGGTCATGGCCGGCCTCGCCCACCAGCCGCCAGTGGCCGCCGAGGAACAGCATCGGCCTCGCCCCCAGGCTGAGCCCGGTGCCGTCGAAGGTGGCGTGCTGGCGGCGTTCCCGGATGAAGGCGCTCTGCATTGCCCAGCGTTCCCCCTCGTATAAATGGTAGTCCACCAGGCGCCAGGTTTTTGCGGCTTCCAGGGCGTCGGCGGCGGCCGCCGAGGTCAGTCGGCCCAGGGCGCTCCCTCCTTCCACCGCGGTGTTCCATGGGCTGCGGGCCGCCCCCTTGCCGTATTGCAGGGCGATGGTGTTGGCGCCCCCCTTGAGGCTCATGTAGAAATAATCGTTGATGTTCACGTCCCGCCGCTTGTGGTAGCGCCGGCCTGCCCAGGCCTTGGCGGTGGTGCCTCCCAGGTTTCCCGCCTCCACGAAAGCCTGGGCCATGGTCTTGTATTCGGCGGCGTCGCCGTAAATCCAGTTGAATTCGGGCATCAGTTCGGCCCGCAGGTAAGGGGCGTCTTCGCCTTCCGCCAGGCGGCGGCGGAAATAGAGCCCGGGACGGACGTGGGTTTCGCACTCATTGCCGAGACGGTATTTGGCCCCCGGCCCCGGGGGCCTGGAAGCAGGTATGGGGCTGGCCGTCGGACATTCCCCCGCCGGCGCGCAGGTAGCCGTTGGAACCGAGTTCGTTGGGGCCGTCGCTCCACAGGACGGCAACCTGGGAAGGAAGGGCGAGAAGCAGGAATGGGCCGAGCAACGCGGTCACTGTGCGCGGACGGAACAGCATTTTTTTCTCCCCCTGGTCGTCAAATTGTTTCGATCTAGTATAGGTAACCGTTACCCGGCCGTCACTTGACAGGGGATTGGCGAAACGGAAAATCCGGGTTTCCCTTATCACCCGCCGGCAAGCGAGAATCCCATCATGCGGCTCAAGTTCACCAAAATGCACGGCCTGGGCAATGATTTCGTCGTTATCGACGGCGTCACCCAGGCAGTTTCCCTCACCCCCGAGGGGGTGCGCTTTCTCGCCGACCGCCATTTCGGTGTCGGCTGCGATCAGCTGCTGCTGGTGGAGCGTCCGACCGTGGCGGAGGCCGATTTCCGCTACCGGATCTTCAACGCCGACGGCGGCGAGGTGGAGCAGTGCGGCAACGGCGCCCGCTGTTTCGTGCGCTTCGTCCACGACCAGGGCCTCACCGACAAGACCGAAATCCGGGTGGAAACCGTGAAGGGCATCATCGGCCCCCGCCTGGAACAGGACGGCCAGGTGACCGTGGACATGGGGGCTCCCCGCTTCGAGCCGGCCGATATTCCCTTCGAGGCCGCCCAGCGGGCGCTTACCTACGAGCTGGATCTGGTGGAGGAGGTGGTGGAGGTCTCCGCCCTGTCCATGGGCAATCCCCACGCGGTACAGGTGGTGGCGGACGCCGAGGCCGCGCCGGTGGAACGCCAGGGACCCCTGATCGAGCGCCATGCCCGCTTCCCGCGCCGGGTCAACGCCGGCTTCATGCAAGTCCTCGGCCGCCACGCCATCAAGCTGCGGGTCTTTGAACGGGGCGCGGGGGAAACCCTGGCCTGCGGCACCGGCGCATGCGCGGCGGCGGTGGCCGGCATTTCCCGGGGCCTGCTGGACAGCCCGGTGACGGTGCATGCCCGGGGCGGAGACCTGGTGATTCGCTGGGACGGGGAAGGGAAACCGGTGCTCATGACCGGGCCCGCGGTGACGGTGTTCGACGGGGAAATCGAGCTGCCGTGAAGCGCATCGACGTTTTCAACGGCGACGCCGACGGCCTTTGCGCCCTGCACCAGCTGCGCCTGGCCGAGCCGGCGGAAGCCGAGCTGGTCACCGGCCTCAAGCGGGACATCGCCCTGCTGGAGCGGGTGACGGCCGCGGCGGGGGATGCGGTCACGGTCCTGGACGTCTCCCTGGACAAGAACCGGGAGGCCCTGCTGCGCCTGCTGGAGGGCGGCGCCGCGGTGCGCTACTTCGACCACCATTTTCCCGGCGATATTCCGCAACATCCCCGCCTCGAAACCTTCATCGATACCGCCGCCGACGTCTGCACCAGCCTCCTGGTGGACCGCCATCTCAACGGGCGCTTCCGCTCCTGGGCGGTGGCGGCGGCCTTCGGCGACAACCTCCACGCCAGCGCCCGCCGGGCGGCGGAGCCCCTGGCCCTGGCCGAGAGGGAACTGGAGCAGCTGCGGGAGCTGGGGGAATGCCTCAACTACAACGGCTACGGCGAGTCCCTGGACGACCTCCATTTTCATCCCGCCGAGCTGTACCGCATCGTCAGCGCCTACGCCGACCCGTTCTCCTTCGTCGCCGGGGAACCGGCCTTCGCCATGCTGCGCAACGGTTACCGGGAGGATATGGCCCGGGCCGCCGGGCTGCGGCCGGAGGCCGAAACGGCCGGGGGGGCGATTTACTTGCTGCCGGATGCCCAATGGAGCCGGCGGGTGTCGGGGATTTTCGCCAACGACCTGGCCACCGCCCATCCCCATCGGGCCCACGGGGTGCTGACCCGGCGCAGCGACGGCAGCTACACCGTCAGCGTCCGGGCGCCCCTCGACAACCCCGCCGGGGCGGACGAGCTATGCCGTTCTTTCCCCACCGGGGGCGGGCGCAAGGGCGCGGCGGGAATAAACCGCTTGCCGTCGGACCTGCTGGACGAGTTCCTCGCCCGTTTTCGGGCCGCCTATCCAGGCAAGGCTTGATGGGTTAAATTAACGCATCGCACGGGAGAAACCCATGGACATCAAAGTCGATTATGCGCCGGAAACCGGCCTCTACCACCTGACGTTCAGCCATGCCCGCATTTCCCTCACCCGTCCGGAACTGGAGAACCTCACCCTTCAGGCCGCCAGGCACTTGCCGGGGATTCTGCCGGGGGTGGAGGTGCGGGAGGACGAGGACGTGTACCGCATCCCCCTGCGGCGGCTGATGGACATGACCGACCGGGATATTCAGGTGTTCCTGCGGGAGGTCCAGTCCGACGACCTGGTGAAAACCCTGTGGTTCATGGACGACGCCACCTTCACCGAGCGCATGATGGCCAACCTGAGCCAGCGGACGCGGGAAATGCTGCAAGGGGATCTGAAGGATTTCGCCGCCGCCCAGGCCCGCGTCAGCGAGCGCGCCCAGGCCCACAACCGGGCCGAGGCCATCGAGGCGGCCAAGCGCCTCATCGCCGCCCTCCACGCGGTGGTGGAGAATGGCCAGTCTACGTTGATTTAAGCCGCCGAAGGCGTTCCCCTTCCTTCCCCCTTGACGGGGGAAGGCCAGGATGGGGGGATGTCTCCAGATTACTTCTTCGCCGCCACCAGCTTCACTTCCTTGATGACCACCGGCTCCAGGGGCACGTCCCTGGGGAAGGGCCCGGCGGCGCCGGTGCGCACCTGGGCGATCTGCCTCACCACCTCCTGGCCCTTCACCACCTTGCCGAACACGCAATAGCCCCAGCCGTCGAAAGTGGGGGCGGTGTGGTCGAGAAAACCGTTGTCCGCCACGTTGATGAAGAACTGGGCGCTGGCGGAGTGGGGGTCGGGCTTGCGGGCCATGGCCACGGTGTAGACGGCGTTTTTCAGGCCGTTGTCGGCCTCGTTCTTGATCGGCGCCCGGGTGGGCTTCTGGTTCAGGCTGCGGTCGAATCCGCCGCCCTGGATCATGAAGCCGTCGATCACCCGGTGGAACACGGTGCCGGTGTAGAAGCCGCTCTTGGCGTACTCCAGGAAGTTTTCCACCGTCTTCGGCGCCTTGTCGGCGTAGAGCTCGATCACCACGTCGCCCATCGAGGTTTTCACCTCCACCTGGGGGTTGGCGGCGTGGGCGGAAAAGGCCAGCAGGAGGCCGGCGAGGGAAAGCAGAAAGCGGTTCAGCATAAAGTCTCCTAGGAAAGAGGTGGTCATTGCGAGGAGCCGGAAGCGACGAAGCAATCTTACACGGCGAGATTGCTTCGCTGCGCTCGCAACGACGGGTGGGGAATTCTACCCCGAAGCCAGCTCCGCCACACAGCGCCACAAGTCCTGGCCGCTGCCCTGGTATTTGCGCTCGAAGGGGGTCATGGGCGTGGCCGGGTTCCACGGCTCGACGGCGGAGGGAACCCCCGCCACTTCCAGGGCGCGAACGAATTCCTCGATGTAGGTCTTCCAGTTGCTGCGCACCTCCAACCGGCCCCCCAGCCCGAGCAGGGCCGGGAACACCGGGGCGCCGTGCCAGCGCCGTTGCAGGTGGCCGGGCTTGGGCCAGGGATTGGGGTAGAGCAGGTAGTGGCGGCTCAGGCGCCAACCCGCATCCAGCGCCAGGCGCCAGAAATCGTTCAGGTCCGCCCGCGCCAGCAGGTAGTCGGCATTGCCCTTGCGGTAGGCACGGTCGTGCTTGTCCAGGCGGTGCAGGGATTGGTCGATGCCTACCACCAGGGCTTCCGGGTGCAGCCGGGCGATCCAGGCGGTGCTTTCCCCCACGCCGCAGCAGGAGTCGAAAATCAGCGGCTTGCCGCCTGATTCCACCACGGGGCGGATGTCCTCAAAGGCGGCGACGGTGTGGGCGGCGTAGGGTTTCAAAAAGGGATGATTGAGGTGGCGGGCGACCACTTCGGCCAGCTTTTCGTGGGGGCCGGCCTGGGGGCTGGCCACGGGGCGGGAAACGTTCATCCCAGATTATCCATTAGNNCATGGTTATTCCATGGACGACGAACAAGCGGCAAAAATGGCCGCAAACCGGCCGCCAGCGCTCGCGTAGGCGCGAAGCGCCGCCTAATGGATAATCTGGGTTCATTTCACTTTCACTTCGGTCCACATCCGGGACAGGGTGCGCCGGCTCTTGGCGTCGAAGTCCCGGATCATCTGCAGCCGCTTCAGCTCTTCCGGCGGCGGGAAGATGGCGGGGTTGCCGGCAATGTCGGAGCGGATGTAGGGGATGGCGGCGGCGTTGGGGTTGCCGGCGCCGATCAGGTTGGAGACGTCGGCGGCGTTCTGGCCGTCGAGCATGAATTCCATGAACTTCTGCGCCAGGTCGGGCCGGGGTCCGGCCTGGTGCAGCACGAAGTTGTCCACCGCCAGCACCGCACCCTCCCTGGGGGTGGCAAAGCCGATGGCGAAGGGGCGCCGGGCCGCCAGGGCGTCCTGCTGGGCGCGGTACATGTCGTTGGAGTAGCCGTGGGCGACCCAGATGTTGCCGATGGCCAGGTCCTTGATGTAGGTGGAGTTGGAGAAGGTTGCCCAGTAGGGTTTGGCGCGGATCAGCAGCTCCTTGGCCTGTTCCCACTTGGCCGGGTCCCTGTCCTGGATGTCGTAGCCCAGGTAGATCATGGCCGCCCCCATCAGCTCCCGCTGGCTGTTGAGCACCGTCACGCGGCCTTTGAGCTTTTCCAGGTACTTGGGCTCGAAGATCAGGGCCCAGGTGTCGGTGGGCAGGTTCAGCTCCTTGAGCTTGGTTTTGTTGTAGCCGATCAGGGTCACGGTGTAGGCGTAGGGCACGGAATAGCGGTTGCCCGGATTGTACCAGGCGTTGCGGTATTCGGGCTTGATGTTCTTCAGGCCGGGCAGCTTGGCCTTGTCCAGGGGGCGCAGGGCGTTGCGGCGGACCAGGGCCTCCACCGCGTTGCCGGTGGGCACCAGGATGTCGTAGCCCACCGCGCCGGCATCCAGCTTGGCCAGCATCTCCTCGTTGTCCGAGTAGTAGTCCTGCTTCAGGCGGCAGCGGCAGTAGTCCTCGAAGCGCTGGGCGGTCTGGTCGGAGATGTAGTTGTTCCAGATGTAGAGGTGCAGCACGTCGTCGGCGCGAGACAGCGAAAAAAGCAGGGAACCGCAGAGGACGCAAAGGGCGCGGAGGAAAACGGAATAAAACGATTTCCTCTGCGTCCCCCGCGTCCTCTGCGGTGAAAGGTTTTTCATGCCTTGCCTTTCAGCACGTCCGGCGCGAAGCGCGACGCCAGCAGGATCATGGACAGGGTGAGGGCCATCAGCAGGGTGGAGACGGCGTTGACTTCGGGGGTCACCGCCACCTTGATCATGGAATAAATCTGCAGGGGCAGGGTGGTGACCCCTACCCCGGCGACGAAGAAGGTGATGACGAAGTCGTCGATGGACAGGGTGAAGGACATCAGGAAGCCGGCGACCACCCCCGGCAGGATCAGGGGCAGGGTCACCCGGCGAAAGGTCTGCCAGGGCGTGGCGCCCAGGTCCCGGGCGGCTTCGAAGATGCTCTCGTCCATGCCCGCCAGCCGGGCGCGGATGATGATGGCGACAAAACCGATACTGAAGGTGATGTGGGCGACGACGATGGAAAACAGGCCCAGGGTCATGTCCAGCACCTGCCTGAAGAACAGCAAGAGCGACACCCCGAGCAGGATTTCCGGCATGGCCACCGGGGTGATCACCATGAAGGGCAGAAGCCTCGGCCGGTAGCGGTGCATGGCGATGCCCGCCATGGTGCCCAGCACGGTGGCGACGGTGCTGGCGGTGAGGGCGATGAGCAGGGAGTTGAGGGCCGCCCCCAGCATGTCCTGGTTGCGGGCCAGCTTCACGTACCAGCCGGTGGTGAAGCCCACCCAGGCGGCGTTGAGAGCCGAATCGTTGAAGGAGAACAGCACCACCACCGCCAGGGGCACGTAGAGGAAGGCGTAGACGCCCAGGGTGGCGGCCCACAGCCAGAAGTGGCGGGGCATCACGCCTCCCCGCGGCGGCTGCGCGCCGCCCACGCCGCCAGCCCCGCCAGGGCCAGGACGGCGAGGGTGAGCATGATGGACAGCATGGAGCCCAGGGGCCAGTCCCGGTTGTCCAGAAACTGCTCCTTGATCAGGTTGCCCACCAGGATGTCGCCGGTGCCCCCCAGCAGTTCGGGAATGGCGAACATGCCCAGCACCGGGATGAACACCAGGGCCGAGCCGGAGAAGATGCCCGGCAGGGAGAGGGGAAAGGTGATGCGCCAGAACCGGGTCCAGCCGTTGGCCCCCAGGTCCTGGGCGGCTTCCAGCAGGGCCGGGTCGTGCTTTTCCAGGTTGGTGTAGAGAGGCAGCACCATGAAGGGCAGGTGCACGTAGACCATGCCGATGACCACCGCATAGGGGGTGTAGAGCAGGTTGAGGGGGCCGAGGATGATGATCCAGGCGTAGACCCGGATCAACAGGTTGCTGGCGAAGGGCAGGATCACCAGCAGCACCATCAGATCCCGGCGCTTCTTCGGGCTGCGGGCGATGAGCAGGGCCACCGGGTAGGCCAGCAGGATGCAGATCAGGGTGGTGAGGCCGGCGACGAGGAAGGAGCGGATGAAAATCTCCGCGTAGGTGAGGTCGCCGAAAAAGAAGCGGTAGGTTTCCAGGGTCAGGCCCACGTCCTTGCCGGGGGCGCCCAGCAGCGGCAACAGGGGGGCCAGGCCGCCGAATTCGCCGGGGTAGCGGAAGGAGGCCGCCACCACGAGCAGGAAGGGCAGCAGGAAGAAGGCGGTGAGGAAGACGAAGGGCGGGGTGGTAATGGCCCACTTGGTCAGGTCCTGTTGGCGGCGGCGCGCCCTCTCCCCCCGCCCCTCCCCCGCAAGCGGGGCAGGGGAGTCCACCGGCGTTGGCGAAGGGAAAACCCTCGCCCGCAGGCGGGAGAGGGTGCGCGACAGCGCGGGTGAGGGAGCTTTTTCAGCCTCACTCACGGAGGAACAGCCCCGCATCGTGGCGCCACGCCATTTCCACTGCATCGCCGGTTTCGAAGAATTTGGCCCGGCCCGGCGCCGAGTTGGCCAGCAGGGCGTCCATCACCACGCCGTTGGGCAGCGCCACCTTGTACACCGTCACGTCCCCCAGGTAGAGGAAGTCGAGCACCGTGCCCGGGAAATGGTTCTTCAGCTCTTGGGGCGAGCCGTGGGGCGCGATGCGCAGCTGCTCCGGGCGCAGGGCCAGAGCGCCCTTGTCGCCGGGCTTTATGCCGGCGGTGGGCGGCGCGGCGATTTCCCCCAGGCCGGCCACCTGGAGCTTGAGGTGGGCAGGATTGGCTTCCAGTACCTCCGATTCCAGCAGGTTGATGTCGCCGATGAAGTCGGCCACGAAGCGGTTGCGGGGAAAGCCGTAAATCCGGGACGGCTCGTCCAGCTGCTCGACGCGGCCCTCGTTCATCACGCCGATGCGGTCCGACAGGGCCAGGGCTTCCTGCTGGGCGTGGGTGACGAAGACGAAGGTCACCCCCACGTCCCGTTGCAGTCCGATCAGCTCCAGCTGCATCCGCTCCCGCAGCTTGGCGTCCAGGGCGCCCAGGGGCTCGTCCAGCAGCAGCAGGCGGGGCTTGTTCACCAGCCCCCGGGCCAGGGCCACCCGCTGCTTCTGGCCGCCGGACAACTCATGGGGGTAGTGGCGGCTCTTGTCCGCCAAATGCACCTGGTCGAGGGTTTCCTGCAGCCGCTGCCGCACCTCCTCCTCGGACTTCTTCGCCATGCGCAGGGGAAAGGCGATGTTGTCCCGCACCGTCATGTGGGGGAACAGGGCGTAGCTCTGGAACACGGTGTGGACCGGGCGCTTTTCCGGCGGGGTGCCGGCCAGGTCCTTGCCGTCCAGGAGGATGCGGCCCCGGTCCGGGTCTTCGAAACCCG
This sequence comes from Gallionellaceae bacterium UBA2239, assembly GCA_002347615.1. Classification (GTDB taxonomy): domain Bacteria; phylum Pseudomonadota; class Gammaproteobacteria; order Burkholderiales; family UBA9220; genus UBA2239. Next base: position 60,250 of record DDYH01000028.1, read on the forward strand.
CGATCATGCGCAGCAGGGTGGTTTTGCCGCAGCCCGAGGGCCCGAGGAGGGTGAAGAATTCGCCGCTCTCGACGGAGAAGGACACGTCGTCCACGGCGACGAGGTCGCCGTAGCGGCGGGTGACGCCTTGGATTTCGAGCAGGGCCATGGTGCTTCAGTATAGACAGCAGCCCGAAGAGGCCGGGTCAGGATTCGGCGGTGGAGTGATGTTCCGTCACGTGGTGGGTCTGGCCCGCGGCGTGGTGGTGCAGCACCCCATGGCCCGGTTCCAGGGGCGTGGGACGGCCCACCCACTGGGGCAGCAAAGAGCCCGCCGCCATGCCCAGGGCGGAAACCCCGAGGCCGATGAGCTGGGGCGGGACGGCGCTGGCCTCGCCGATCAGCGCCTCCACCAGGATCCAGGACACCAGGCCGCCGGAAGTGGCGAACAGGGCGCCCTGGGTGGTGGCCCGCTTCCACAGGATGCCCGACAGCAGAGGCACGAAGGCCCCGGCGAGGGTGATCTTGTAGGCGTTCTCCACCATCTTGAAGATGGAGGATTCGGAATTCAGGGCAAAGGCCAGCACCATCATGGCGAAGACCACCAAGCTGCCCCGCATCACCCACAGGAACTGATGGTCCCGCATGTCCGGGTAGAAGCCCTTGATGACGTTCTCGGCGAAGGTCACCGAGGGGGCCAGCAGGGTGGCGGAGGAGCAGCTCATGATGGCCGACAGCACGGCGCCGAAGAAGAACACCTGGGCCACCAGGGGCGTGTGCTGGAGCACCAGGGTGGGCAGCACCAGCTGGCTGTCCTTTTCCAGAAGATCGGCGAACAGGGCGGGGTCGATCAGGGTTGCCGAATAGGCGATGAACATGGGCACGAAGGTGAAGCTGAAGTAGATGGAAGCCCCCAGGATGGAGCCGCCCAAGGCCACCTTGGCGCTCTTGGCGGAGGTCACCCGCTGGAACACGTCCTGCTGGGGGATGGAGCCCAGCATCATGGTGATCCAGGCGCCGAGGAAGGTTACCCACATCATGGGATCGGGGGGCGGGAAGAAGTCCAGCTTGCCGGCGTCCGCCGCGTGCTGGATGACGTTGCTGGCGCCGCCGGTTTTGCCGCTGACGATCCAGGCGATGAACAGCAGTCCCCCCATGGACACCGCCATCTGCACGAAATCCAGGATGGCCACCGAGAACATGCCGCCGAAGGTGGTGTAGGTGAGGACGATGGCGGCGCCCAGGACCATGCCCCACTCCTGGCTGAGGGCGCCGTCGGTGACGACAAAGAACACCAGCCCCAGGGCCTTGATCTGGGCCGCCACCCAGCCCAGGTAGGACACCACGATGCACAGGGTGGTGATGACCTCCACGCTGCGGTTGTAGCGCAGGCGGTAGAAGTCCCCGAGGGTGAGGATGTTGAGCTTGTACAGGTAGCGGGAGAAGAGGATGCCCGCCAGGATCAGGCACAGGGAGGAGCCGAAGGGATCGGCCACCACGCCCCCCAGCCCGTCCTTGACGAAGGTGGCGGAGACGCCGAACACCGCCTCGGCGCCGAACCAGGTGGCGAACACCGTGGCGGTGACCACCGGCAGGGGCAGGCTGCGTCCGGCGACGGCGAAGTCCTTGGCGTTGTGGACGCGGGTGGCGGCATACAGGCCGATGCCGACGGAAACCAGCAGGTACAGGACGACGAACCAGAGCAGCATGATGGGCGCCGGGATAAGGGGTTGCGAGATTATAGCGAAGCCGCGTAGCGCAGGCGACCTCACTCGTATCGCCCGACGAAGGCGGGCTGGGGCCTGATATGTATTGAAGCCCGCATAAATGCCTGCCGATCATCTCCGCCGTTCGCCCTGAGGTATCGAAGGGCGGACGACAGGCACCATGCTTCCGTTCATGGTTTGATACCTCGCTACGAACGGGAGAGGCGCTATCAGCTACTTACGATTCCGAATAAGGTCGCCCACACGGCTTAAGCTATTCTGCCGGCGAGAATTGGTTTTGTCCTTCGGGCGTTGATCTTGTACGGGAAAATACGCACTTTACCCGTACATGCAAAGTGCCTATATTCGGCCCCTATACCCGCACAAAATCTAAGGCTATTCTCGGCGACGACAAGGGGGCTTCACTTCCATGGCATGAATTCATGCCGGCCTTTTCGAATGCGAGGGAAGGGGGAGGGAGTTGGAAAGAGGGGGTAAGAAAATTGAGCATCGAGAAGCGGTCCAAAATCAAAAAAGAGGCTTTATGAAGAAATTTGTTCTGCGATCAATTGCCGTCTTAGGAATCATTTTTTTTGCTGCGATCACTCTTCTTTTCCTAATTGGAAAGAATGACACAGTTAATGAAATCGTTATTTCTTCGTTATTTGGCACTACAAAATATAACGAGGAGAAATCTGATCTACCTTCTGAATTGGCATTATCCGAAATAGCCAAAGGAGCAGAACGAGGCGACCCGGTTATGCAATATAACTTGGCGATCAAATATCAGGAGGGGGATGGAATTGAAAAAAGCCAGGAGAAAGCTAGTTATTGGTATCTCAAAGCGGCAGGGCAAGGTCTGCCCCAAGCCCAGACAAAGATCGGCGCGAGATATTGGCAAGGATTAGGTGTTGGGATGGATAGAGTGGCTGCCGTCCACTGGTTTGAGATGGCAGCGAGACAAGATGAGCCATCCGCTGAACTCGCATTATCAAGCGCATATACCATAGGATTTGGTACAAACAAGCCAAATTATGAAAAGGCTTTTTATTGGATGCAGAAGGCTGCTGAGCATGGAGTGGTTCAGGCTCAATTTGAAACTGCGGATATGTATGCAAAAGGTAGAGGAGTCACGAAGAACGAGCAGAGAGCGCTTTATTGGTATCGCCGTGCCGCAGACAGCGGTTCATACCCAGCAATGCGGTCATTAAGTGAAATATATGCTATGGGGTTATTAGGGGTCTCCGTCAACAAAGAGGAGGCAAATATGTGGCTTGAGAGGGCTAGGGCTGTAAAACGCTAGTTTTTTGAAAGGGGAAAACAATGGGTTGGTTTTCAGATGCTCTCAGATATGTAAATCCGCGTTTTGCCGACGCATATGAAAAGTGGGAATTTGCTAAAAGCAGCGGGGATACTATTGAAAATGCGTTAAATGATGCGAAGGTCAAGTCCAAAATCTGCTGT
>DDYH01000011.1 GCA_002347615.1 Gallionellaceae bacterium UBA2239
AGGTATAGGAGCGCAAGGACGGCTTGGTCGATTTTTGTGGTGTCGATTTCCGGGGTCACGGCGTTTCCTTTCAACCCAGATTATCCATTAGGACGCGAGATGATGGCGAGGTGGGTTGCGAGACAGTTTCGTTGCTTGCGAGGAGTTCATGGTTATTCCATGGACGACGAACAAGCGGCAAAAATGGCCGCAAACCGGCCGCCAGCGCTCGCGTAGGCGCGAAGCGCCGCCTAATGGATAATCTGGGTTAAATGACCCTGACCCCTTTAATTCCACTGACGTGCAGGTAGCCGGGCGCGCCATGGAAAAAACCCTGCCCCGCGTGAGAAGGACAGGGTTTTGGGTTACTGCACCCTCGGTGGGCTGAGGGCTAGGGGACTTGGCCGCATTGATTAAATGACCCTGACCCCTTTAATTATTTAATTAAGTCAAAAAACGGGCTAAAATTGAATTCCTTACTTCATTACCTCCGGAGGCTGCGATGTTGGCCAAGCGCACAAGCAAGAATCAGGTCACCCTGCCCAAGGCCATCGTCCAGAAGGCGGGCGAGGCGGACTACTACGACGTCACCGTTCAGGACGGCAAGATCGTGCTGACCCCGGTTCGCCTGCAGCAGGCGGATGCCGTGCGGGCAAAGCTGGAAGAACTGGGGATCACGCAGGACGATGTCGGTGACGCCATCGCCTGGGCGAGAAAGCAGGCATGAGCGTCCCACGCGTTGTCCTCGACACCAACTGCCTGGTCTCGGCACTGATCTTCTCGCGGGGCAGATTTACCTGGCTGCGGGAAGCCTGGCAGGCCAAGCGCTTCAGCGCCTTGGCCAGTCACGACACGGTCAGTGAACTCTTGCGGGTGCTCGCCTATCCCAAGTTCACGCTGACCCGTGACGAGCAGGAAACGCTGCTGGCCGACTTCCTGCCTTACGTCGAGACCGTCAAGATCGACCAGACACCCGAGGGCTTGCCCGGCATCCGCGATGCGGACGACATCATCTTTCTGGTGCTCGCTGCCGTGGCCCAAGCCGATGCACTCGTCAGTGGTGACGGTGACATTCAGGCCGTTCGGGATCAATTCCACATTCCCATCCTGACCGTCGCCGAGTTTGCGGACTGGCTGGATCAAGATCAATAGGTAGAGTAGAGAACAGGCTTGCGCCTGCCCTCCCTGACTAAGAATGGAGTCTGACCCCTTTTATTTAATTTTCACCGTCACAAGAGAAGTCGCGCGGGCAACCCTTCTCCGTGCCCGGGGAAAATCAGGCTTAAGGTAGTGCCATGGGACCCTGACCCCTTTAATTGCTCGTGAGAAGGACAGGGTTTCAGTTTACTGCACCCTCGGTGGGCTGAGGGCTAGGGGACTTGGCCGCATTGAAACCGCCCCCTGATTAAACCCAGATTATCCATTAGGCGGCGCTTCGCGCCTACGCGAGCGCTGGCGGCCGGATTGCGGCCATTTTTGCCGCTTGTTCGTCGTCCATGGAATAACCATGAACTCCTCGCAAGCAACGAAACTGTCTCGCAACCCACCTCGCCATCATCTCGCGTCCTAATGGATAATCTGGGTTCAATGACCCTGACCCCTTTCTTTCTCTTTCTCAAGGATTGGTAAAGGGGTCTGACCCCTTTTATTATGACTTCAGTCTGGCAGCGGAGGAGGGGGCGTCAATAAGTGGGTGTCCCATAGTTTGAGAAGGCGCATTGCCTTTTCGTACCAACATTGGTACATTTATGGGTATGAACACGCCTATTCTGGATATCCGCTTCTTCGCTACCGACAGCGGCAATGAGCCTGTGCGGGAATGGCTGAAGACGTTACCGGCCAGCGAGCGGCGCACCATCGGCGAAGACATCAAGACGGTACAGTTCGGCTGGCCGCTGGGCATGCCCTTGGTCCGTAAACTGGCCAAAGACTTGTGGGAGGTCCGCATTCACCTCATGGACCGGATCGCCCGGGTCCTGTTCACCGTGGTCGGCCACACGATGGTGTTACTGCACAGCTTCATCAAGAAGTCCCAAGCCACACCCCCCGAAGAACTCGACGTCGCCAAGCGGCGTCTGCAACAACTCAGGAGCGCCTCATGAACAAGCACATCGGCAGCAGCTTCGATGACTTCCTGGTCGACGAGGCGGTACTGGAAGAAACCACCGCCGTGGCGATCAAACGGGTCGTTGCATGGCAGATCGCGCAAGAGATGAAAACCCAGCACCTGACCAAGACTGCACTGGCTGAGAAAATGCACACCAGTCGGGCGGCGTTGAATCGATTGCTGGATGAGACCGATACCAGCCTGACACTGACGACGCTCGCCAGTGCCGCAAAGGCGCTAGGCAAGAATTTGCGCATCGAATTGACGGCATGAGGAAGACCAAGGTGGCCGGCAACTACGGCTACACGCTGACCTCAAGTAAGTGGGTGTCCCATAGTTTATGCTCGTAGTTCTGGCCGGAGGCATGATCCTGCCCGCAGAGGAAGGCGCGGCGCACGCAGCGCGAAACAACGTGGTACCAGGGCGTGGCCTCGAGGGATTGGAAAGGAGTCTGACCCCTTTTATTACTTTTATTACTTACCATTGATTCTTTGCTTGTCCCCTATTATTTCTCTATTATTTTCGACAGGCTGCTAGAAGAACTGCTTGGCAAAGTTGGCGACAGCCAAGGCAATAAGAATACCCATCATCCAAGAAAGCTTGTCGATTTTGGCATCTAATCGTGTTTCCAAAGTTTCCATTTTTGCGTCGAAATGTTCTCGCGTAACCAATGTCGATTGAGCATCAGCCATGACACGAACGACAGCTTCGGCCTGCCGTTCATCAAAGCCAGCTTCGCGCAGCCGACGGGTGAAGTCTAAGGTATCGAAAGTAATTGTGCTCATCATTGCACTCACTTCATAGATTGTAGATGGTTCATCTTATACAAAAACAGTGACGCTTGAAAAGGCGGATCAATCGAGTCTGACCCCATTGATTCCTTCAAGACCTTACCCCTTTTTCGCGCATTTTATTATGGATGCGTGATTGCAAGACCTGACCCCTTTTTTTGCTATCTCCAGGTCAAGCAACAGCGACTCGCTCACCCCGGCAGCACCTTCTGATTGATTTCCAACTCCAGAACCGCCAGCCGTTCCACGATAGTCTCGAAGGCCAGGGTGTCGCCGTAGAACATCTGGGCAGCCAGCATCGCCTGGTAGTCTTGCCGCAAGGCCTCCAGCAGTGGCTCATCCGGAATCAATCGCAGGCCACCCGCGATGCATTGGTCGTAATGACTGAAACCGCTGCGGTAGAAGGTTTCCTTGATGCGCAGCACGTCGCGCAGCAACTCCGAATCGCCCACGGCCTGTTGCCCGAGCTCGTGATCAGCCAGCCGCGCCAGGTCGTACCAATGGCGAGACAGGCGCTGCGCACTCGGTCTCAGGCTCGAGCGAAGGCACTCGACGTGAATCAGCGTGGCCTTCTCCCAGAAGGTGCGCGCCGCAGACAACACGGACACCTGTGCGGTCGGCAAGGCCAGGTCGGGGACGTGTTCGGCAATATCTGGCGTGATGGAAAGCAGGCTCTGTGGCAAGGTCGAGTTGCGACCGCCGAACTCGATCAGGATGCTCGGACGCACGTAGTTGTCGGTGTTTTCTACCGCGCTGGGGTAGAACACCCACAGCTTCTCGGTATCATCGCTGACCTCGATGCTGATGGGTTGCTTGGGAAGCGCCGTGGCAAGCGCCGCCTGTAATGCCGGCACCAATTCGTCGATGACGTGCGTCGTGAGCGCCGCCTTCAATGCGTCCGACAAATGCTTGCGCTGGCTATTGCTGGTGATGGATTCCAGCTCAGGGGCGTCAGCCACCAGGCTGCGGTAATCGACGGTGACGTCGATATCCTCGGAGAAGCGGTCAATCGCTTTGTAGACCTTGGACAGCGAGGTGCCACCCTTGAAGGCCATGGGCTTGCGGCAGGGCAGCTGAAACAGGATGTCGAGCACCTGGCACAGCCAGATGTCTTTTTCGAGGATATCAGCCCGGCGGCCCATCACAGGTGCCAGGCTCTGAAGCAAATCGACTTGATCGCTTACAGGCAGGTCGAAGTAGCTCTCTCGGTCAATCTTAACCATGCGCCACCGCGCCTTCTTCGTACCGACGAAGGACTTCGATCATCCAGGCCGGCATCGAGGCCTTGGCGCTGCGCAATGCTTCGAATTCGACCTGTGGCAGCTTGGCGGCAATACGCCCGAACGTGGCCGGCGTGACTTGCCGACGGCCTAGGTACCAGAGGGCCGATAACGCTTGGCCCGCCGGACGACCTGCCAGTGCGAGCTTGCGCGCCGCGACGTGCTGTAGTCGTATCTGCAGCTTGCCGATGCGCACGGTGTGAGACGAGCCGGTGGTGTAGAAGACCGGCTGGGTCGGAACCTGGGTACTGAAACCAAAACGACGAGCGGCCTCGGCCCCGTGAACTTCAATGGAAGCGCCTTCGGTGGTAGCCACCATCTGCGCCACCGTTTCGGGCGAAGGCATGGACTTCAAGCCAAAGCGGCTGGTCTTGGGGACAGTGTAGAGGCCACGGCCGAGGCGCTCGATGAACCCTTCCTTGGTCAGACGCATCAAGGTCTGATCAATGGACGCGCGCGAACCCAACCCGGCGAACAGGGCTGGGTTGAAAGGTTCTCCAGCAGGTTGGGCCGCGATGCGTTCGCGGATGGCTTGTGATGTGTTCATGGCTGCCTATTTGTTAGATAAATTACCATAAAATCTAACAGTTCACAAGGTGTTCGTTGCAGGCAAGAAACCACCTCGCTTATCCTCCGCGCCTTTTTTGCTCAGGAGGAACGAACTTGGAATTCTAGATTTTGACGCCGCGGCTCTTCGCCAGCGGCGACCTGCTGGGTCGGCGACGTAAACGATTACCTTGGCCCGCTTGATGGGGTGCGCACAATTTCGGCTTATGTAAAAAGGCGCAATCAATAGGGTCAGACTCCATTGATTCTGTAAAAAAACCCCACCGTTTGACGGGTGGGGCTTGGGTAGAGCGATGAAACCGTGGTCTGACCCCTATTATTTCGGGGCAGCCAGGTGCAGGTTGCCGGGCGCACCATAAAAAACCCTGCCCCTCGTGAGAAGGACAGGGTTTTGGGTTAGTGCACCCCCGGTGTTCTGAGGGCTAGGGGACTTGGCGGAAAAACCGTGGTCTGACCCCTATTTTTACTATTTTTAGGGCGCTCGCAGCACAGCAATGATGACACCGGCTGCGGCGGCAATGAAGACCCCAAGTTTGATCGTTAACCGCAACTCCAGCGAATCAAGTCTATTTTCAATTCGCGCAACTTCGCTCCTCAGATCATCCTTGGTAACAAGGTTCTCCAGCGCATCACGGCTGGCGTCAACGATCACTTCCGCCTGTTCCTCAGTAAAACCAGTAGCACGCAGGCGTTTGATGAAGGTGTGGGAGTCGAAAAGTATGGTAGCCATAATCTCAGCTTAGCATAAAGTCAGCAGCGGTAGCCAGCCAGCCTTGGCGAGAAAAACAACTTCACAGAATTTCGGCTTATGTAAAAAGGCGGATCAATCGAGTCTGACCCCATTGATTTGGTGTTCTGAGGGCTAGGGGACTTGGCCGGAAAACCGTGGTCTGTCCCCTATTATGCGATGGCGAGGTCAGGCAGATCTCAATTCGTCGAGCAAATCTGGATGGCGGTCGAGCAGTTTGAACAGCTTGACCAAGGCCAGCGGCGGCTTGGTCTTGCCGTTTTCGTAGCGTGAGAACGCATTCACACCCCCACCGAACAACTCGGCTGCCTGACGCTGATCGAGATCGAGTTTTCTGCGCACCCGGGTGATGTAATTCGGATCGACAAATGCCGCATTTACCTGTCGCTGGAATGCGCCAACCAATTCGCTGTAACGATCACCGTGCTCGCGGTTGAGGACAACTTCGTCACAAGCCGGGCAAAACTCCCCCGTCACTGCTGGAATGAGGGTTGATTCACCCTTGTAGGCATAGGGAATGTCGCGCGTATCGTGGATCAGTTCGACCGCGCCGCAAACAGGACATTTCATGGTCACAACTCCTTGAACGAAACAATCAGCAAATCATCAATGACAGTCAGCTTCAGGTACACCTCAACGCCGTCGGCCGTCCGGGTGCGGTACACGTCTTGCCAAATACGATGATCAGCATGGGTTGTCATGCTTTTGTAGAAATCGGCCGGGGTCAGCGCCATGACTACCGCACACATCCCTGCCAGGTCATTGACGCCTAGCCCACGCGCACCGCCAAAGGCACTGGCGGTAGCCCTGACCTGACCGGCTTCGATCATTGCCTTGGCCACGGGCAGCTTGCTGTGCGGTGTGCCTTTTTCCATGGGCCCACTATAACCTATCTGGTTTATTTTGCAAATAGGTTAATTGCCTGTTGTGGCTCGCGTCACCTCATTTTGAGTCCCACCTCGCCTATCCTCCGCGCTTTTTTTGCTCAGGAGGAACGAACTTGGAATTCTAGATTTTGACGCCGCAGCTCTTCGCCAGCGGCGACCTGCTGGGCCGGCGGCGTAAACGATTACCTTGGCCCGCTTGATGGGGCGCGAACAATTTGGGCTTATGTAAAAAAGCCCCACCGTTTGACGGGTGGGGCTTGGGTAGAGCGAGGAAAACCGTGGTCTGTCCCCTATCGGCAGCCAGCCGATGGACTCGGCTTCGATGGCGGCGAGTTCATCTCACCGATCAATGCGCCCGTTGATCATCGGCATCTAGCCGATCCAGAATCGCCAGTGCCTGCTTGACATCGCCTGTTGCGGCCATTGCCCGAAAGTGGTTCTCGGTATCCCATGCCGCCAATGCCCGCGCACTCATTTCCTCAATCAACTTGTTGGTGCTGATGCCACGACTCTTCGCCAGCAACTTCAAACGTTCCGCCGTGTCGTCCGGCAAACGGATCGTTAATGTCGTCATTGCCATTCCTCCAGACATTGTGCGGGTGTCAGTACCCGCAATTGATCAAATACCAGTTCGCCCCGACCGAGATCCTGCAAGTTATGTGTCACGATCCCCGCGGCACCTCCCGCCAGCGCGAGTTCCACCAAATGGTTGTCAGCTTCATCGGGAAGATTGGGACGCCAACCATAGTAGATCGTCACCCACCTACCCCGTTTGGCCAGTGCTGCCAGCACCTGCTCCCGTTCCTGAGCAGTCGTTGCCACTCCCCAGACATCCCGCCCCAGCAAATCGCAATACTCCTGCCACAGGGCATTACCAAATAACGGCTGATAGCTGCCTTCAAGAGCACGGCGCAAGACGGCACGCGACGCACCACCTGCCGAGCGCAGTCCCGCTACAAACACATTTGTATCAATAACCAATCGAACCATAGTGACAGCATATACGACAGCAAATCATCAAACAAGAAGTAAGGAGGGATTCGCCATCGCTTATCCTCCGCACCTTTTTGCTCAGGAGGATGGATGGAATTCTAGATTTTGACGCCGCTGCTCTTCGCCAGCGGCGACCTGCTGGGCCGGCGGCGTAAACGATTCCCTTGGCCCGCTTGATGGGGCGCGCACAATTTCGGCTTATGTAAAAAAGCCCCACCGTTTGACGGGTGGGGCTTGGGTAGAGCGAGGAAAACCGTGGTCTGTCCCCTATTATTCTTGTTACCCTACGTTCGGCGAGACACCAAACCTCAAGCCCGTCGCCTTGAGCACGGCATTGAGCGTCCGAATCGTTGGATTGCCTCGGCTCGACAAGGTGCGATAGAGCGTTTCACGCGACAAATGCGTTTTCTCGGCCACGACGGCAATGCCGCCCCGTGCATCGACAACTTTCCTGAGTGCCGCCAGGTAGCTTGCCGGGTCATCGTCCTCGCTGGCCGCGTTCAGATACTCTGCGGCAAACTCTGCATCCGCGAGTTGCGTATTCAACCAATCATCATGTTTGGCGCACGTTTTCATCGATTGCTCCTTGTTTGCCATTCGTTCCAGCGCAGGATCGCGCGGGCAATATCGTTCGATTGCGTCCGCTTGTCGCCACCCTCACAAAGCAGAATCGCCCGCTTGCCTGCAATGGCGTAGTAAACCCGATAACCCGGCCCCCCAATCCACACGCAACTCCCAGACCCCTGAGCCAACAGGTTTGCAATCGCCGAAGTTACCGTTCTGCAACCGCAGCAAGCGAGCGGCCACACGTGCCTGAGCCACTCTATCCTGAAGGTGATCCAGCCAGTGAGCAAAGAGATCCTGCCCTTCGGAATCGACATAGTGGCGCAATTCGTACATGCGATCATTGTAGCTCAACGGCTACACGAGGCAAATGCTTTTCGGCCCCAAAAGTCGGCGCTGGCGATACGGCGCCGTAGACGGAGAAAACCCCACCCCGCTTGTGACGGGATGGGGTTCAAGGGTTTGTTGCGACCCCCGGTGAGTTGAGGGCTAGGGGACTTGGCCGAAAAACCGTGGTCTGACCCCTATTATTTCAGCGTGGGAAATTCGCACATTTGCGGATTTGGCAATCCTAGTGCTGCTACCACGCACCTTGAATTAGTGCTGCACGAAATTTATAATGTCGTGCATAGCTACCAAGGAGCCTCACTATGGCCATCACAGCACACATTCCCACCGTCAAGGTCGTCGGCACCAACGGCCAGATTTCGCTGGGCAAGCAATACGCTGGCCGCCAGGTGCTGGTGGAAGAGTACGAGCCCGGCGTCTGGCTGGTGCGCACGGCCACGGTCGTTCCCGACAACGAGCGCTGGCTGCACGCGCCTCAAGCAGCGGCCGATCTGCAAACGGCCATGGCCTGGTCCGTGGCCCATGCCGCATCGGATGCCGATACCGAAGACACGCTCAAGCGCCTGGGCCATGGCGAGCAGTGATGCCAAAGTCAGGCTCGACCTGAACAACCCGGTGTTTCAGGACAACTTGCTCACGCTGCAAAAACCCGAGCGCCACGCAGCCCTGGATACGCTCCACAAAATTCGCCAGCTGACCTGGCGCCAGTTGTACCGAGACCAGGGCCTGAAGTGGGAGAAGATCACCAGCGTCAGGCCACCCCAGGGCATCGATGCGATCTACTCCCTGCGCATCACCCAGGCACGCCGGGCGACTGCGTACCGTGACGGGGATTTCATCCGACTGCTCACTATCGCGCCTGATCACGATGCTACCTATGGCAGGAAATGAGCTGCAGCACTGGTGTTCATCAGAGCCACCCGGCATCACCCTGCGCGAGATGAAGCACAGTTATCCTGGCGGCAATCGGGTGTTGTCGCTGCTGGTGTTGGAGTCGGCGGCGCCGAGGAGCTTCGCTGGAAGTGGGTGGAAGGATAAATTCGCCAAGAGTCAGGGGGGCAGATATGGAAATTAACACCAGCGAGCCGTGGGCATCAGACAACTCAAATATCGCTTGCCTATTCAGCTTCCCATTTCCTGTGTATGTCGACACGGAATCCGGATTTTCGCTGACCGAACAGAAGATCGAAGATGAAACCGTTCGCATTTATCCATTCTTCAGATCGGGGCCAGCAAATTTCAACCCAGATTATCCATTANNTTTCGTTGCTTGCGAGGAGTTCATGGTTATTCCATGGACGACGAACAAGCGGCAAAAATGGCCGCAAACCGGCCGCCAGCGCTCGCGTAGGCGCGAAGCGCCGCCTAATGGATAATCTGGGTTTAATTCTCTGGAGGTGGACACGCCGCTTGTGAAGAGTTTTACCAAGGTTGCCGAATACCCACAGCATGTTCATCCCCACCTCCGGCACACCGACCCCCTCGATCACCCGTGCATCCGGGGCAGCCAGGTGCAGGTAGCCGGGCGCACCATGAAAAAACCCTGCCCCTCGTGAGAAGGACAGGGTTTTGGGTTAGTGCACCCTCGGTGTTTTGAGGGTTAGGGGACTTGGCGGAAAAACCGTGGTCTGTCCCCTATTATTCATTATTCTGGGCGCTGGCAGGACGGCGGGATGCAGGGAGAACCCCGTCAAATCTTGTCCACCTCATCCGGAACATCCGGAACAGCATTCAGGTAACGCTCGAAATCCTGCCGACGGCCTTGCGTTGCTTCCTGACGCAAATAGTCCAAGGTCAGCATCGATGCCAGCTTTTCTGCCGCAGCGCTGGCGATGAACTGATTCACCGAAATTTCATCCCGCGCAGCCAGTTCGCGAATCTTGGCATGCACCGAATTCGGCAAGCGTACAGTCAGAGCGGTCATGATGAACTCCTCAACAAGGCTAAAAAAGACGCCGGCGTGATTGGGGTAACCCCCAGCTCGCCGACCCGCTGAAAGTCGCGGATATTATGGGTAACCAAATACTGGCTACCCGAAGCCACGGCACACTCCAGCACCATATCGTCATCCGGGTCGCGCAAAAATGGACGCCACAGGTAATACACATCCTGCGGATGGGCGATGGACGTCAGATAGCGCAGGTAAGCCAAGACATCCTCAACCCGCAGCCCCGGCGGCAGGTGCTCGGGCCGCGTCAGCACGGCCTGCCATTCGGTATAGATCGCCACTGACAGGACGATTTCAAACCGCGGATCTGGAAGACTGCTCACCAAAGCAAAGCTGGCACCTTGCCGGGAACGGGCAGCGGCAACCAAGACGGATGTGTCTAAAACAATTCTCATGATTACACCAGTATAACCATGCCGTCAGCGTCCAGCAAACCTGAACTATTCATCAGCAACCCACCGCGCTGATCCTCGGCGCTTTGATATGCAACGGACTGGCCGCTTGTTTATCTCAAAAAAGATCACCCGACGCCGGTTCCGGCAGCTTGCGCGGCCGGCCGGACTTGCCCGGCGTCACGCGCCGGCCCAGTGCTGCGGCAACCTCCTCGGCAAAGCGGGGGCTGCCCAGGGCGAAATTGCCATTGCTCGCCTGGCGGATCTGATCCAGCAGCCCAGGCTCAAGTTCAGATCGAAAGAGTTCCCGATAGGCAGCCTGACGGCTTGCCTCAGTGCTTGCCAACGCAAGATAAATCTCATGCGGCGTCACCAGGACATCTGCTTCCCCCTGGGCGTTGGCACGATAACTCGACCAACGGTAATCCGCCGGATGCTCCACCATACCGGCACGAACCGGGTTCAGTTCGATATAGCGCTGGCAGGCCAGCAAGTAGTCTTCCGCCTGGGTCAGACAGGAACGATAGCGGCCTTCCCACAAGGAGCCGCTGCGGCGATAGGAGCGATTGAAATACTGAACATAGCGCTGTCCCAGCGTCTTCATCAATTGTCCCGGCGACTCGCCACGATCTGCGCTGACCAGCAGATGCACATGGTTGGTCATCAGAACATAGGCATGAATCCGGCAACCTGCCTTGACGGCAAACTCCTTCAGCCAATCCAGATAAAACCGGTAATCCTCATCCGCCACGAAGCAGACTTGTCGGTTATTGCCACGCTGAATCAGGTGCAATGGAATTTGGGGCAAGACCACGCGAGGGCGACGTGGCATGGCGACTCCTGAGTCTTCAGAACACCGACAGCATATCAGAAAACCGTGGTCTGTCCCCTATTATTCCTATTACGATTCAAGCGCGGGCGTGGTGGTTTAGCGGTTGAATCGCCAGACGCATGCCCATCGCTTTCAGAATTGCCGATAGGGTCTTCAGTTCAGGATTGCCTTTTTCCGAAAGGGTACGGTAGAGGGTGTGCGCATTGACGTCCGCTTGACGGGCCACTTCCTGTACGCCGCCGAACGCCTTGCTCAGGGTGCGCAGTGCCAGCATCAAATCAGTTTCGTCGCCATCTTCCAGAACGGAGTTGAGGTAGTCGGCGGCCAAATCCGGGTCTTTGCGGAACATCTCGACTGTTGCTTCCTCATGGGTTCGATGTGTCTTAGCCATTTCGCTTCTCCCAGTCTTTCAACAAGTTAACGGCACGTTCGATGTCACGGTTCTGTGACTTCTTATCGCCGCCGCTGGTCAGCAGGATCACTCGATTGCCAACGTGCGCGTAATAAACGCGATATCCGGCACCGACGTCGATCTTGAGCTCCCAGATACCCTCGCGCAAAGATTTGCAATCACCGAACAACCCAACTTCCATACGGGCAACGCGCTTGATGATCGCCACCTTGGCCACCCGGTCCCGCAGTGATTCGAGCCACGACTGGTACGGGTCATTCTCGGCTTCGTCGAGGTAGTGGATGATCTCGTGCATACGACAATATTAGCTTTAAGGCGAATACATTGCAAATGCCGCGACATCATTTTCGCTGATCCTCCGCGCCTTTTTGCCCAGGGAGATCAACTTGGAATTCTGGTTATTGACGCCGCTGTTCTTCGCCAGGGGCGACCTGCTGGGCCGGCGGCGTAAACGATTCCCTTGGCCCGCTTGATGGGGCACACACAATTTCGGCTTATGTAAAAAAGCCCCACCGTTTGACGGGTGGGGCTTGGGTAGAGCGAGGAAAACCGTGGTCTGTCCCCTATGAAAACCGTGGTCTGTCCCCTATTATTCATTGGGAGATCAACTTGGAATTCTGGTTATTGACGCCGCTGTTCTTCGCCAGGGGCGACCTGCTGGGCCGGCGGCGTAAACGATTCCCTTGGCCCGCTTGATGAGGCGCGAACAATTTCGGCTTATGTAAAAAAGCCCCACCGTTTGACGGGTGGGGCTTGGGTAGAGCGAGGAAAACCGTGGTCTGTCCCCTATTATTCACCCAGCGGGAGCCAGCCGATGGATTCGGAAATTCAGGCCGCACGTTTTTGCGGCAAATGAACGTCGACGATGATCTCATCATAGGGTGCCGAAATCCGCCCCTGACCATCCCTCTCCACGGCTCGCCATTCAATCAGTTTCTCAACATCGCCATGGACGTTTTTGTAGTCGCGCCGCACCTGTCGCGCCAACTCGGCGATGGTCATCGGCCCCGCTTCCCTCAGCGCCGCGAGCAAGTCCCAGCGCTTTGGCGTGAAGACCGCAAAAAGCTGGCCAACATCGGCAAAGCCAATGCCGAAATAAGGCACCACAGGCTTGCCCTGTTCCAGCGCCCCCATCGTCATCGACGCCAATGCCAGCGAGGCGGCCAAGGGCTCGCCGACCTTGACGTTAAGAATCCGTTCAGTCATGACAGTACTCCTTCAGGGCGGCCATGAAATCGGCCATTAATTGTTGCGGACTGATAAAGCGGTAGGGTTCTTCGTGCCGACCGACATGCTTATGGTCGCCTTTGCCGCGTTCATTGTCATAGCCCAGCACCCGTTGGCCATTCACCACATAGACCAACCGGTATTTATAGGGATGCTCGGATGGAGGAACCGGCTGCGACACTTGCCAGATGACGATTTCGACCGTCCCGGCACCGTATGCTTGCTTGACCCGAAAAACCTCTTGCGCTTTCATGGGGTGTATCAGACCATAGACAGGCTATGGCGTCAAGGGCCATGCCTGGCCATGCAGGGTAGATCAGGTTGCATCCCCAAATGCCCGCACTTATCCTCCGCGCCTTTTTGCCCAGGGGGATCAACTTGGAATTCCGGTTATTGACACCGCTGCTCTTCGCCAGCGGCGACCTGCTCGGTCGTTGGCACAATCGGCGCTGGCGACGTGACCGGGTTACTACCTCAGCAAGGCTCGCTGTTATCTGGATTGAAAAACCGCTCAGAAGCCTTTCTGGCGCGATCTATGGCCATCGACTTTCATATTTCCGACTCGATCACAAACCTTGAAATTGCAGTCCATGCCGTATAACATGGAGATGTGTTATATCCAGTATGCGGAGGCCGCAATGAACTTCAACATCTATCTTGACGACACGACCGGGCAGCAACTGAACGCCATTGCCCAGCAGGCTGGCGAGAGCCGCAATGCGCTGATCCGACAGGCCGTCAGCGATTGGCTCTCGCACCAGTCTCAGCCGCAGTGGCCGGAAGTCGTGGTGAACTTCAAGGGCATGGCCGATGTGCCACTGTTCGAGGCCGGTCGCGACCAACTGAAACCGCCAGTGGATGACCCGCTGGCATGAAGTACCTACTCGACACCTGCACGGTCTCCGATTTCGTCAAAGGCCAGTCCGGCGTGATGGCGCGTATCAAGGCGCTATCACCGAAACAGATCGTCGTCTCCGCGCTCACGCGCATGGAGATTGATTACGGACTGGCCTTGAACAGTGATCGCGCCAGGAAGTTGGCGCCTATGCTGGACGCCTTCTTCTCGGTCGTCGGCACCGTGCCGTTCGAAGAGGCCGACGCACAAGCCACCGCAGCGATTCGTGCGGCTCTCAAAATCCAGGGGCAGCCGATTGGCGCCTATGATGTCCTGATTGCCGGCACCGGGGTAGCGCGTGGCTTGATCGTGGTGACGTCCAATGTCGGCGAGTTCAATCGGGTGAGCGGCTTGCAGGTGGAGAACTGGCGGTAGCGGCTGTGAGCTTCCCTCTGTTTTTCGTCTTCCAACTCAACGGCATTATGCCGCCACCTTTTGCTCGTGCTGAGCGTTGATCCAGTGCTGCAGAAAGTTGGCTGGCGAGGCGAAGCCGAGCGTGGAATGCAACCGCTTGCGGTTATAGAGCGGCTCGATGTAATCGAAGATGTCAAAAGGCGAATTAAACCCAGATTATCCATTAGGACGCGAGATGATGGCGAGGTGGGTTGCGAGACAGTTTCGTTGCTTGCGAGGAGTTCATGGTTATTCCATGGACGACGAACAAGCGGCAAAAATGGCCGCAAACCGGCCGCCAGCGCTCGCGTAGGCGCGAAGCGCCGCCTAATGGATAATCTGGGTTAAACCCAGATTNNCATGGTTATTCCATGGACGACGAACAAGCGGCAAAAATGGCCGCAAACCGGCCGCCAGCGCTCGCGTAGGCGCGAAGCGCCGCCTAATGGATAATCTGGGTTAAACCCAGATTATCCATTAGGACGCGAGATGATGGCGAGGTGGGTTGCGAGACAGTTTCGTTGCTTGCGAGGAGTTCATGGTTATTCCATGGACGACGAACAAGCGGCAAAAATGGCCGCAAACCGACCGCCAGCGCTCGCGTAGGCGCGAAGCGCCGCCTAATGGATAATCTGGGTTAAATGACCCTGACCCCTTTTTGACCCCTTTTTAAGGAAAACCGTGGTCTGTCCCCTATTATTCTGGCAACTTGACCATGTGCGCACAAATGGCGCACAATAAGCAAGGTAATCATCAGGAGCCCGTCATGCCAACCCTTGCCAAAGACACCCGTTTACACATCCGCTGCGATCAGGAGATGCGCCGCTTGCTCGACAAAGCCGCTGCTTATGCCCATATGAGCGTGTCCGAATTTGTGCTCCGGAACGCGGTTGAACAAGCTCAGTCGGTCGTGCAGGCGCATGAAGCCATCACCCTGTCTCAGGATGATTTCGCAGCCTTCCTGGACGCACTGGATACACCGGCCCCAGCTAATCCGGCGTTGCAGCGCGCGTTCCAGCGCCACGCCAAGCACGTGCAGTAAATGACTTATTCCATTCGTCCGCTTGACGCCGACGCGCAGACGGCTGATTTCAAGTGTGGCGAGAAAGCGCTCGACGAATACCTGCAGCGCTATGCATCTCAGGACATCAAGCGTGGCGTGGCGCGGGTATTCGTGGCCTCACCTGCCAAACAGCCACAGGTCATGGCGGGTTTCTACACGCTCAGCGCAGCCAGCGTCGCTGCAGAGACGCTGCCCGAGAAGTGGCGCAAGAAACTACCTCGCTACCCGGTGCCGGTCGCGTTGCTCGGCCGTTTGGCCGTGGGCCAGCAGTCCCATGGACAGGGCCTGGGCTCGATCCTTCTTGTGGATGCGTGCAAGCGCGTTGCTGCCGCCAGTGAAACGCTGGCGGTCGCTGCCATCGTGGTAGATGCCAAATCCCCGAAAGCGGCCGCGTTCTACCAGCACTTCGGTTTTATCGAACTGCCCGGCCAACCCGGCCGCTGGATACTGCCACGCTCACACTTTGCGGGTTTGGCTTAAACCCAGATTGTCCATTAGGNNCATGGTTATTCCATGGACGACGAACAAGCGGCGAAAATGGCCGCAAACCGGCCGCCAGCGCTCGCGTAGGCGCGAAGCGCCGCCTAATGGATAATCTGGGTTAAACAACTTAATGGGGTCTGACCCCTTTTATCATTTCGGCTGATGTAAAAAAGCCCCACCGTTTGACGGGTGGGGCTTGGGTAGAGCGAGGAAAACCGTGGTCTGTCCCCTATTATTTTCTACTCTGACGGCGCTGGACACCGACGTGACCTTCACCGGTGCAGCGGGCGACGACTCCATCATTCTCGGCGCTACCACGAAGACCATCACCATGGGTGCTGGTAACGATACCGTTGCTCTGAGCGGTTCGGCCCTCGGTACCGGTGGTACGGTCGATGCAGGCGCTGGCGAGGCAGACGTTCTGGGTATGACTGCAGCCAATGCAGAAACCGCCTCTAGTGGTCTGACTTTCGAAGAGTCCGTTTCTGGTTTCGAGCGTGTGTCCCTGGCTGCCTACGCCGACGCTGCTGGCGTTACGGTTAACTTGGCAAATATCGATGACATCAACTACGTCATCTCTGCCGGTGCTACTGCCTCGACCGGTGGTGCTCGGGTGCAGGCCATCTCCGGTTTCACGACCGGTGGTACGTTTGCCCAAACGGCTGCGCTGGGTACTGACCAAAACGTCACTCTGTCGGGTGCAGGCTTCACCGCTGGTACGGCTGATACCTTCAACCTGAAGTTCAGCGCTACCGACGGTTTTGCGAACGTTGGTACGGTTACTCTGGCCAAGGTTGAGACGGTTGCTATCACCACCGACGACACCGACACCACTGCTGCTACCACGGCTTTCACCGGCCTGCTGCAGCTTGCTGACACCAAGACCATTACCGTCGCTGGTGATGCTGGTTTCAACTTCACGGACTCCACACTGTCTGCCATGACCTCGCTGGATGCGTCTGGCGTGACTGCTACCGGTGCTGGTGGCAAGGTTACTGTGACCGCTGCGGTTGCTGCGACTATCACCGGTGGTGCCGGCGATGACGCAATCACTGGTAGCTCTGGTGCAGACACCATCAACGGTGGCGCTGGTGCAGACACCATCACCACTGGCGGTGGTCTCGATACCATCACCGGCGGCGCAGGTAACGACACCTTCATCATCACCGCTCCTGCTAACGGCAACACCTACGCCACTATTACTGATGCAACGGCTGGCGACAAGATTCGGTTCGCTGATCAAGGAACTGAGACTTTCGCTAGCGCGAAGAAGGTTCTGGCTGACACTGCTGTTTTCCAGGATTATCTGGATGCTGCAGCTGCTGCTACCAACGCTGCTGCAAACGGTAATTACGCTTGGTTCCAGTGGGCCGGCAACACCTACCTGGTTCAGGACAATAGCGACAACGCCACCTTCGCCAACGGCACCGATATCGTTGTCAAGCTGACCGGCCTGGTCGACCTGAGCACTGCTACCGGCGGTACCACCAACGAGCTGACCATCGTCTAATCTCCTCCCTCGGAGACAAGCACCCACCCCCGGGTAGGTGCTTGAGGTGATTGAAACCCTGTCCTTCGTAAGAGGGGCAGGGTTTTTTAGTTTCTGCAGACGCAAAAAAACCGCCCCGAGGTTTCCCAAGGGGCGGTTTCTGTTTTGGCTAAGCATCTACCTTGCGGTAGGGGCTTTCTCTTAGTGGGAGATTAGGAAACGATGGTCGTTGCACCGGCTGCGATAGACGTCGCGACAACACCAGTCAGTTCGATGAGCTGGTCATCGGTATTGCCGATTGCAGCACCTGCGTAGTACACGTAGGCATTACCACCGTCGTTGAATACGGCAACAGAGCCAGCAGCGTCGAGTTGAGCGTCAGCTTGAATTGCAGCGATCTTCAGTGCCAGAGTGTTGTCGGCAGCGGCGAAGGTAACCAGACCACCAGCAGATTGGGCCACGTTGACACCAGCCACAGTCGCAGTTGCGTCAGCAGCCAGCAGCGTCGTTGCGCCACCGAAGGTCAGAATGTCAGCAGTCAGACCGTAGCTGGCAATCTTGTCCATCGACGTACCTGCAACAGAACCGTTGGTGCCCATGGCAAAGGTGTCAACCGCAGCGCCAGCTGTGAAGCTATCAGCACCCAGACCACCAGTGTAGGTACCAGCGATGCCAGCAGCCTTGATCACGTCAGCGCCAGCGCCGGTGGTCACGGAAATAGCGCCACCAACAGTCACGCCGGACAGGTCAATGGTCTTGGCCGTGGTAGAAGCCAGGGCAGCAACGCCACCGCTGATGGTGATGGTATCGGTGGTGGCGGCACCAGCCTGGGTGATCTTGATGTTGTCAGCGCCTTGCGACAGCGTGATGGTCGTTGCAGTCGCGTTAGCGAGCGCATCAACGTTCGTCAGGGTGAGCTTCAGGGCGTTGGTAGCAGACAGACCGGTACCGTCGATGGTAGCTGCAGCAGTCAGAGCAGCAGCAGTGATATCGAGCACGCCAGCGTTTGCCGTGGCCAGACCATTAGCATAGCCACCGACAGAGAAGGTCAGGCCGGTTGCAGCGCTGAAGTTCAGCTTTTCGATAGCACTCACGCCGGCGAAGTTGTTGTCGTTGACAACCACGGCACCCGCGTCATTCACGGTCAGGGTGTCAGTACCAGCACCACCATTGATCGATGCAACGGCCACTTGAGCCTGCGCGGCAACGATGCTGTCGTTACCACCACCGGCATTCACGGTCTGCAGACCGCCTGCACCAGCTGCATTCAGGGTGATGATGTCGCGGTTTTCGCTACCCGTCACAACCACGGCACCGGTTTGGCCACCGATAACGATGTCGGCACCAGCGGTGTTGGCGCTTGCATTGACGGCAGTCACTTTGGTCGCGTTAGCGGACAGATCCACCTTGGCAGCGTAATCACCAGCCAGCGTGACCGTCTTGAGGTCGGTCGTGGCAGCGCCGATTGCGAAGCTGTCGTAACCATCAGGCACACCAGCGGTCAGCGTAGTAGCACCAGCAGTCAGCTGGGTGGTGCCAGCAGCGTTGTACAGGGACTTGCTGCCGCTGGAGGCGGTCAGGTTCAGGGTTTCAAAGCCGGTCACCGTCAGGTTCGTTGCGTTTTCAACGGACGTTGCAGTGGCGTTCTTGAAGTTCAGACCCAGCACATCAGCAGTTCCGATATCGGACTTCAACGCGTAGGTCGTGGCAGTTGCGCCGAGGTCGGCAGTTACAGTCACGGCTGCTGCTTGAGCGGCAGTCAGACCTGTGAAACCACCGCCAGCCACCGACGTCACCACCGAGGTGATACCGGTGAAACCATCAGCGGCGATTGCACCGACAGTTGCGTTATTCAGCACTTCAAAGTTAGTGTAAGAACCACGCAATGCGGCAGAAGCGACGTCGGCTGCAGCAGCAACCACCAGAGTGTCAGCAGTGCCGGCGCCAGCATCGATGATGCCAGCTGCAGGAGCAGCCAGCGTGGCGGTCGTGACGGTGTCGTTACCGGTCGAGCCCTTGAACGAGGTCGTCACGGTGTCCAGGGTCATGGTCAGACCACCGGCGTTGCCGGAAGCATCAACAGTCTTGAAATTACCGAGAGCACCGACATTAACCTTACCTGCGCCGGTCACGGTCAGGGAAGCACCAGCAGCGACGAAGTCGTCTGCTGTCAGTGTGGCGGTCAGGTCAGTAGTCGCATTGATGGTCAACGCAGCCAGGCTAGCAGCAGTGTCGCCGTCGAAATCGATAGCGCCGATCGTGTTGGCTGCGCCAGTCGAGTTAACGGTAGCGGCAGCAACGTTAGATGCGGTATCGCTGTTCGTGATGGTGGTGCCGGCTTTGGTACCGCCAGAGAGATTGATGGTGGCTGCATCAGTGGCAGTTGCGTATGCAAACGAAACAGCGCCGTTAACAACGGTGCCGTTGCCGATAACGCCGACAGCCGCGCCAGTTGCCAGATTGGTAACGCCGAAGGTGCCAGCACCTTGGTTTGCGTTCACCGTGGTCGCACCGGCAGCATTGGCTGCGTTCAACGTGTTAGCAGTGGTAGCGCGAACATTGATGATTTCAATTTCGCTGACCTGAGCGCCACCCAGAGCATCAAGCGTAGTGCCAACGCCAGTAATGTTCAGGGTGTCGGTACCTGCACCGCCCTTCAGAACGTCCGCGGCAGTCAGCGTGCTGTTTGCAGGAGTAGCTTGGTCAACCAAGCCGGCGTCAAACGTGTCATTGCCAGTGCCGCCAGCGAAGTTGTTCGCACTAGTAGTGAGCGTAAACGTCAACCCCGGGTTGGTGTTGCTACCACTCACCACGTCAGCGATGGTGGTGTCGATGTCGGCAACCGCCGCAGCGGCCTGGGCGTCCGTCTCGACCGTGGACAGGAAGGTGCGGCCAGCGCTGGCATTGCTGATATACCCCAGCACTTCGGCGGTGGTATCCAGCGCGCCGGTGAACGCATCGGCCGCGGTCAGCTTGGCGTTCAGCACCGCCGTATCCGCGGCGGCGGCGTTGTAGGCGATGGTGTAGGCGGCCGCGGGCAGGGACACCTTGCCGGTGTTGATTTGGTTGGTCCAGTAGGTCAGGCCGTCGAGCAGGGCGTCGCGGCCGAACAGCTGATTGAAGATGGCGTTAACCTTGCCCTCGGTGGAAGTCTGGTTGAACAGGCCCTGGGACTCGGTGGAATTCCAGAAGTCGTCCAGCAGGGCGGCGTAGTTGCCGCCGGCGGTGTCCAGCAGGCCGGCGTAGTAATCCCGGCCCGTGGGGGCGGCAGGACGGCCGAAGTAAGCGACGTACATGGTTTGCACGGAGCCGAGCCAAGTAGAAGTAGCCATTGATTTTCTCCTTCAGTTTATCGAAATGTTGCGAACAAGTTTGTTGCGATTTGATGCAAAGCTTTGCCCCCTGCGGGGCGCAAACCCCTTTACAAGGACCTGTGCATTCTAGCCCAAGCCGGGAATAAAGATGTGACGGATATCACATTCCGCATGAAATAATTTTCAGGATTGTTTTGCAACCGGTTCATTTTATTACGCTTAGCCGGCGGCGTCGATGGGGGCGGTTTTCACCGCACCGGGTGCAGGTCCAGCACCAGCCCCTCGCCCGGGAGGCGCACCCGGCCCCGCTCCCGCCAGGCGGCGTCGTAAAACGCCACCTGGCCGGTGGACAGGTCCCGCTCGCGGCGCTCGGCGATTTCCGAAATCCCCACCGCGTAGCCGTCTTCCAGCCTGGCGATGCCGCGGGGAAAGCCGCCGGTTTCCACGGCAAAGCCCTGGTGCCCCACCAGGCGGCCCTCGGCGGAGGAGCAGGTGCGCAGCTCTCCCCCCTGGCGCCAGATGTTGTGGGCCTGGCGGCCCAGGGGCACGGTGTCCAGCCGGGCCCGGCTGGCGATGTCGAAGGCCAGCAGTTCGCTGGGCCCCCGGTTGTGGGCCAGCACCCATACCCGGGGCCCTTCGAAATACAGGGAGTTGAAGTGGTTGCGGTCGCGGCTTTCCCCTTGGGGTTCCCCCAGGGGGTGCCAGCGCTGCCAGCTGCCGTCGGGACGGCGGATGGCCACCAGATTGTCGAAGGAGCAGGTGACCCACAGCTGCCCCTGGCGGTAGCGGATTTCGTGCACGTCCCGCAGGGGGAAGGGGGCTTGCCAGCGGGCGATTAATTGGAAACGGCGGTTGAACACCAGGATTTCGCCGTTTTCCTCTTCAGGGGGGGTGTCGGAGGACACCAGGCGGTGGCGGGCGGCGACATAATAAAACGTGGGGGAGGCGGCAATGCCATAGTACAGGCCGGCGCCGTGATGGAGGCGCTCGACGGCGCCGGTGCCGGCGTCCAGCAGCAACAGGGAATAGGAGGTGGTGACTAGGAGTTTCATGGTTGCGGTCGGTTTAGGGTAAAGAAGTGCTGAATAATTCGTCATTGCGAGGAACGAAGTGACGAAGCAATCTAGTAGTTCATTGATGTATCTGGAAAACCAGATTGCTTCGCTACGCTCGCAATGACGGCGTCGCGATTATTTCAGCATTTCCTTAGGCCATATTTGTCGTGTCATCCTCTGTAGGAGCGGCCTTGGCCGCGATGATTGCGGGCACTGCGGATCGTTGATCGCGGGCGGCATCCAAGCTGATTTTGCCGTAAAACCGATGTAGGAGCGCCCCATGGGCGCGAACCCGGCAGGTCGCGCCCATGGGGCGCTCCTACAGGGATGATTGTCAACACAACAACAACAGCAGACATGACAAATATGGCCTAAAGAGGTGATGAAGAAATCCGTTCGTGCTGAGGTATCGAAGCACGAACACGCTACAGAACAACAAGTTGTCGTTCACCCTTCGATACCTCAGGGCGAACGGCCTGAATTAATCAGCACTTCCCTAATGGACATTCCGGGTTGAATTACCTCCGGCAAAGCCGGGGGTTTACCTCACTGAATCCGTGTTTCCCGTCACGCCCCCGCCCCGGGAAGCACGCGGATTTCGCAGGCCGGGGCCAGATTGTACAGGCCGTCCCAGGCAATGGCGTCGAGGTTCTTGGCAACGGCAAAATGCCAGGCGTCCTGGACCCGGGCGAGGGATTCCTTGAGGCGGCCGTCGAGCTGGCCGATGTCGGCCACGCCGGCAGTGACGGTGTATTCCCCCGGGGCAAAAGCCGCTTTGAAGGCGTAGCTGACCTCCACTTCCGTGCCGGGCTGAACCGGGCCGATTTTGCGCCCCATGCCGTGGGTGTGGGTCATGAACAGGGCTTCGCCCCGCCGGTCGCGGATCTGGAAGCCCACGTGGGGGTCGTCGAAGGCGGCATGAAACGCCACCCGCACCCGGACGACCACGTCGCTCTCGCTGGCGATGCTGTGGACCGGCTCGTTGCGGCAAAGCAGCGTGACCGACAGGATTTCCACCCCCCCCCGGAAATAGGAGCCGGGGGCCAGGTCGCCGCCCGCGCCCACCACGCGGAGCGCCCCGGAACCCGCTTGGTTGGCGGCGTGGGCGTTGTAGAGGTCGATCACCTGCCGCGGCGCGCCGTCCAGGGCGACCCGCCCGCCGTCCAGCAGGATGGCGCGGCTGCACAGGGAATAGACGGTGCTCATGGCGTGGGAGACGAACAGCAGCGTGGTGCCGGCATCGCGAAACCGGGCGATGCGCTCGAAGCATTTCTGCTGGAAGAAGATGTCGCCCACCGCCAGGGCTTCGTCCACCACCAGGATGTCGGGGCGCACGGCGGTGGCGACGCTGAAGGCCAGTCGTACCTGCATTCCGCTGGAGTAGGTGCGCACGGGCTGGTCAATATAGTCGCCAATGCCGGCAAAGGCTTCGATTTCGCCCATTTTGGCGGCGATGGTTGGGTTGTCCAGGCCCGCCAGCTGCCCCGACATGTAAACGTTCTGCCGTCCGGTGAAATCCGGATGGAAGCCGATGCCCAGCTCCAGCAGGGCGGCGATGCGCCCCCCCGCTTCCACCGTGCCGGTGGTGGGGCGGGTGGTGCCGGCGATCATCTTGAGCAGGGTGCTTTTGCCCGCGCCATTGATGCCGATGATGCCCACTGCTTCGCCGGGGGCGATGTCGAAGCTTATGTCTTGCAGTATCCAGCGGAGGTGATGCCGGCGCCCCAGCCCGAGCCATTCGGCCAGCCGCCCCCATTTGCGGGGGTAGCGCTTGTAGGCTTTGCCAAGGTGGCGAACGCGCAGATAGCCCATTACAGTTCGTCCACGATTTCGCCGTTGAGGCGGGCGAAGGCGACCATGCCCAGGTACACCAGAGCGGCCGATAGCAGCGCAGGGTAGGCCAGGGTGCTCCATTGGGGCAGGCGGTTTTCGAGAAAAATGCCTTGCAGCGCCCGCACGATGGGCCACAGGGGGTTCCATTGCAGCAGTTGCGCCAGAAAATCCGGCAGGGCCTTGGTGACGTAGACGATGGGGGTGAGCCAGAACCAGAACTGCATCACCAGCCCCACCGCCTGCTCCACGTCGCGATAGAACACGTTGACGGTGCCGCACAGGATGCCCAGCCCTACGGCAAAGGCGATCAGGATGGCGATGACCGGCACCGCCGCCACGACCGCCCAGCCGGGGAAGCTGCCGGTGAGCAACAGGAAGCCGAGGAAAATGCCCATGACGATGGCGTGGTGGAGGAGGCTGGAGAACACTACGATCAGGGGCAGGGAGAGTTTGGGGACGTTGACCTTTTTCAGGAGGTTGGCGTGGTGCACGAAGATGCTCACCGAGCGGCCGAGCAGTTCGCTGAACAGGGTCCAGCTGAGCAGGCCGGCGCACAGGTAGATGCTGTAGGCGAAGGGGGAATCGTGGCCCGGCAGGGCGGGGCGCATCATTTTGGCGAATACCACGGTGTAGAGGGTAATCAGCGCCAGGGGCTGGATGATGGCCCAGAACGGTCCGAACTGGGTGCCCAGGTAGCGGGAGTGGAATTCCCGTTTGACGCTGGACAGGATGAAGCCGCGAAACGCCCAGACGTCCCGCAGCATGCGCGGCGTGATCACGCTTTCACTCCCAGGTCGATGGCGTTTCCCTCTATCATGCCGCGCAGGCGGGCGGAGAGGCGGCGGCTGCTGCGGCGCTCGGCATGGAGGCGGGCTTTCTCCTCGGCGGCGGCGCGGGCCGCCGGCGACCGCAGGGCGTGCAGCCGTTCGGCCAGGCCGGTTGCGAGGGCGGCGGCGGTGGTGCCGGGCAAGGTCGCCACGGCGTCCGCCACGTCGGCAAAGACGGGCAAGGGCGTGACGGCCACCGGCCGCCCCACGGCCAGGGCCATGCGCACGGCGGCGGAGGACGATTCTTCCGTCCCCTGGTAGGGGAATACCACCAGGTCGGCGCAGGCCAGAAGGGCGGCGGATTCCTCTTCCGGCAAAAAGTCGGTTTTCAGGCTTACCCGCTCGCCAAGCCCCAGGGCGGCGATGCGCTCCTTGAGGCGGGCCAGTTCCTCTTCCGAGTGCGCCGGGGAATAGTAGGCGTTGATCATCAGCAGGTGAACATCGGGGTGGGCCGCGGCCAGGGCCGGCAGGGCGTCGAGCATCTGGGCGAGCCCTTTGTGGGGCATGAGAAAGCCGTAGGTGGCGACCACCCGCTTGCCGGCCAGCCCCATCGCTTCCCGGTGGAGGGTGACGGCTTCGGGCGAGGGCCGGGGGATGGGGTAGACCGCAAGGGGGAACAGGGTGACGTTGTCGGCCAGGCCCCAGGTTTTCATCCGTTGAACATCGTCCACGGCATGGACGAAAAGGCGGTCCGCCCGGGCGAGGATTTTCCAGGCGCTTTCCGCCCCATGGCCACGGGGGGCGCTGCGGGTGTTGTGGAAGTCGACGTAAACGCCGATGGCGGCCTCTTTCAGGCTCTGGACCAGGCGCGCCAGGGCGCCGAGGGAAAAGAACGCCCAGTGAAACTGGATCACCAGGGCGTCGAGCCGGAGGCGCTTGGCTTCGGCCGCCACGTCGTCAAGGCGCTCCGATCCGAGGGCCCAGTTGCGCATCAGGCGAGGGGGATCGGGACGTTCGGCCGTTTCGTTGCAGGGGGCGAACACGTGCAGCCCTTCCGCTGGGAACGCTGCGGACAGGTGCTCGGAATACGCGGCAATGCCGCATCGGCTGCCCCAGGTGCTGACCCAGCCGACCCGGGGCGCAGGCAGGGGCCCGGGGAGGGCATCCACCGCGGCCAGGGCCTGCCGCGTCCGCTCGGCCACTTGGCGCCAGGTATAACGCGACAATACGTGTTCTCTCGCCCGCGCTGTTTTGCGCTCTCTTTCCTTGGCGGGCAAGGCGTAAATTTCACGCATCCGGTCCGCCAGGCTTTCGGCGCTGGGCTCCGCCCATAGGGAATCCGGCTGGGCAAGGTGGGTCTTGGCCGGGACCGGGGCGTAGTCCGCCAGCCAGGCCGTCTCTTCGCTGCAAAAATCCATGAAGCCCCCCCAGGCGGTGGCGATGACCGGCAGGCCGTGCAGCATGGCTTCGGTGATCGGCAGGCCGAACCCTTCCGCCCGGCTGGGAGCCACCAGGGCTTGGCAGGCGCGGTAAAGGCCGACGATCTGGCCCGCGTTCCAGTCCTCTTCGATCAACTGGACCCGGGGGTAGTGGGCATCGTTCGCGCGCCGCGCTCCCAGCTGGGCGGCTACGTCGTTGTGGGGATTGGGAAAGGTTTTGATGACCAGGACGACGTCGTCCCATGCCCGAAAGGCGCGCCCATACGCCTCCAATAGCACATCGACCCCTTTGCGCGGGAAACAGGAGGAGACGTGAAGAAAGCGAAAGCCGTCGGGCAAGGGCTGGGGGAGGGGGGCGGGAGCAAGGTCCAGGAGGTGGTCCACGCCATTGCCCACTACGGCGATGGGGGTGCGAACGCCGGCATCTCGCAGCAGTTTCGCGGTCTGCGTGGAAACCACGGTGATCAGGTCGAGAACGCGGTTGAAGTCGTCGGCATGTTCGGCCGGGAAGGTGGTTTCTTCCCAGGCGTAGTTGGCCAGCACGCGCCGCGCGCCGCGCATGTCCCGCACCACGGGCGGCCAGGCATTGCGCAGGGCGACGAGGGGGGGGCGGGGGGAGGCGGACAGGGCCCACATGTCTCGCAAGCGGGCGGGGTCTTCGACGGTGGCCCAGCTTGGCTTGGGGTGGGGGCCCTGTTCGTAGGTGTAGAGCGCCATCGGCTCCCCCAGGTCGGCCAGTGCCATGGCGAGCCGCCGATTGACAATGGCCAGGCTGTAGCTGGAGTCGAAAAGGCCCTCCATGCGCCACGGGCGCGAAGAAGGGGGGAGTTCCGGCACGGTGCGCGGGGGCACGGCAATGCCCTGCTGTTCCAGCCAGGCAGAAAGGGCTGCCAACTGCGCCCCTTCGCCGTGGGCTTCCCGCAGGCTGCGCTGGCCATCCAGCGTGCGGCGGCGGGTGGGGGGATCAATGGCAAGGAGGAGGAGCAGGCCCGCGATTTCCGCCAGGGAAGCGCCGTCGACTCCGATCCCGGCCCCCGGGTAGGCCTCTCCTTGGCCAGAGGGGACCACGATGAACGGCAGTTCGGCATGGAGCAGTGAAAACAGGTTCTGCCTGCAACCCAGGCGGGAAAGCAGGGCGGCCTCTGCGGCCAGCAGTGCTCTGGAAAATTCGGGGCCTGACGGCGGGCACCACTCAAGGCCGGCCCTTTGGCAGGCTTCTTGCCCCCCTTCGTTGCCGTCGCCTACCACTGTGAGGTGAATCGGAAGGGGGGCCAAAGCCGTGAGGTGCTCGCGAAGGCGGATGAATTCCTGCGCTTCTTCGGCGCCGCTCTTTGTCGAGAAGACCACGAAGCGCAGGATGTTTTCCGGGCAGCGGTTTGCCAGGGGAGGGGGCGCATCACGGAAAAAAGCCTTGTCGTCAAAGACGAACGGCATTTCCTCGGGGACATCCCGTCCTTGGGACATAGGCAGGCCGGGAGGGCGGACGCTTATCGCGCCCTCGCCCGATGCGGGCGGTGCACCTTCGGCGCCGTGGAACACTATCCGGTGCCCGCCGGCCGGGGGAGGCTCGCCGTTGTGGCGCTTGACCTCAAAGCCGAGCATTTCCAGGCGGGTGGCCAGGGCCTCGCTATAGCGGTGGAGTTCGCTGCCGGCTTCCAGGGGCGGCCAGATCAGGTGAAGAATGGGGTCACTCATGGGCTTTTCGTGCAATCAGGGCGTAGTCTTGTTCGCAAAACAATATTTTTTCGATGTGGCGCGCGGCGACGGAATTTTCCGACAGCCGCGGGTTTTCCGACCAGGGGTTGGCTCGGGCAATACGGATGTCGCAATAACCGAAATGCCGGGCGTAAAAGGCGAGCAGCGGCGGCGGCAGAGGCCGGCGATGGGTGGGATCAAGCCAGAAGCTGTAGGCGCCGACCTGAAGATTTTCCGGATTGGGGGTTTCCAGGATCAGCACGCCACCGGGCCGTAAGGCCCGCCGGGCGGATGCCAGGAGGCGCAGAAGGGATTCGGTGTCCAGGTGCTCCGCAACCTGAAAGGCGGTGACGGCGCCCAGGCTTGCGGGCGCGGCGGCTTCGAGGAACAGCAGCAGGTCGCTGTCAATCACGTGCAGTCCCTGGCGGGCCGCTTCCTCCGCCATGCGGGGATTGCTGTCCACGCCTATCGCCACCAGGCCGCGTTTGCCCAGCAAGGCCAGCCATTCCCCCCGCCCGCAGCCCAGGTCGAGCACCGGCGCGTCCTTTGTTCCGGCGCCGGCTTCCTGGATGGGCTCCAGGTAGGCGGCCTGGCGCGCTTCAATGGTGGCTGAATCTCCCCGGTAGGCGTTTTCCAGGGCCAAGTAGCAGGCGGGAAAGGCGTCGGCGATTTCCTTTTTCCGTTCTTCCTCCACCTGCCCCAGCCCTGCTTCAAGCCGCGCCAGGCGGTGGTGGGCGCTGGACAGGGAATGCTCCTGGCAGGCCTGCGCGACTGCCAGCGAACGCTGCCGTTGGGACAATTTTTCGATCAGGCGCCGGTTCTGTTCCTGGGCGTGCTGCAAGAGCGTTTCCAAGCGCCCGATCTCGGCGGTGACGTGGCGCCGGAACCGCCATCCGGTCAGGAAGGCCCACAACGTTCCGGCGACGGGACGCACCAGGGGTAGGCGCAATACCATCCAGCGCACCGACCAGCCAGTGAGGCGCCAGGCGTTCCAGGCATTTCTGGCGCTACGGAGCCAGGGCAGGCGACGCGCCAACCGCTCTTTCAGGGAGGGCTCGCAGGCATCCCCGGCCTTCGTCAGCATGGCCTTTTCGGGGGGGGCTGCCAGTAGCTCGTCTAGTTTTACCCGAAGCGCGCGGGGATCATGGGTGGGGGTATGAAGCTTCATCATGGCTGCCCATTTTACAATGTATCGCGCAACGATCTGGCGTTTATCAGCTGTTCATAAATTCGCAGGGTTCCGCGCTTCATTTTTTCCAGGCTGAATTCTTCCGTGGCGCGCAGGCGGCCGGCCTCGCCCAGGTAATGGCGGCGTTCCGGATCGACGGCAAGGCCGTTGATGGCGGCAGCCAGCGCGGGGGAGTCTCCGGGGGGAACGACGAGGCCGGTTACGCCGTGCTGATTGACGTAGGTCACGCCGTTGTTCAGTTCGCAACTGATTACCGGTTTTTTGCAGGCCATGGCCTCCAGTTGCACCAGCCCGAACGCTTCGCTGGGCTCGATGGAAGGCAGGCAAACGATGTCCGCGGCATGATAATGCGCGGCCAGTGCCTTTTCGGGTATCCGGCCCAGAAAAGTGACCCGGTCGCCCAGTCCCCGGCGGCGGGCCAGGGCCTGTAATTCATCGGTCAGGGGGCCTTCGCCTCCCAGGAGGAGGTGGACGTTTTTCGTGTGCTCCAGCGCGCGGATGAGGTGGTCAAACCCTTTGTAGTAGACGTGCCGCCCCACGGCGAATACCAGGGTTTTTCCAGGGAAATCACGCCGGATGCGCTGTGCGTCATCCGGCGCCGCCGCGCTTGAAAAGGGGGAGTAGTCGAGGCCATAAGGCACCACATGAAATTTGGCTTCGTATCGCCTCTCCAGTTGCGTGGAGGAGGAAAAATGCCGCGGCGTGGCGGCAATGATGGCGTCTGCCCGTTCGATGATGTCTTTAAGAAACGGCCGGTACAGGCGCAGCAGTTTTCTTTGCCGCACGATGTCGCTATGCCAGCTGATGACCAGCTTGACCCGGGACGGGATGCAGGAGAAGGCAAGATGCGCCAAGGGGTCGGGAAAATGGAGGTGAACGATATCGTAGGCGTGAATCCGGTGGAGCTTGCGCGCCCACCAGGGCATGGTGGGGCACAGGGCGGTGCTCGCCAGGGTGCCCAGGGAGGCTATTTGGTATACCGGGTAGCCATGGGGGGCGATGGTTTCTGTGGCAAAACGATCGTTGGCCACCAAATTGTCGACGTGAATCTCATCCTTAAGCGCCGATAGCAGCAAGTCCACGTGCCGTTCTATGCCACCAAAGCTTGGCCGGAAAAAGCGGCCGAAATGAAGCACCTTCATCATCGGGCACCCAGGGCTTGATGGTAGGCCTGGAGGGTGCGGGCGGCGCACGCCTCCCAGGAGTATCCAGCGGCGCGTTCAAGACCCCGGCTCCCTAGCGCCCTGGCGTACACGGCGTCCTCCAGGAGGCTGCCCATGGCATCGGCCAAGGCCCGTTCGTCCAGAGGTTCGACGAGGATTCCGGCATCGCCCACGACTTCAGGAATGGAAGCCCGATCCGCCGCCACCACCGGCACTCCGCTGGCCATTGCTTCCAGGGGGGGCAGCCCGAATCCTTCGTAAAGCGAAGGATAGGCCAGCAACGCCGCTCCGGCGTATAGCATGGGCAAGGATTCCTCGGGAACGTGCCCAAGCCAGCGAACCTGCCCCGAGGCAAGCAGGGCATTGAATTCGTCCTGGAATTTCTCCATGCCCCAGCCGGTTTTCCCGACGATAACCATGGGGATTTGGCGACGCAGCGCGGAGGGCAGCCGCCGATAGGCCCGCAAGGCGGTGATGAGATTCTTGCGGGGCTCCAAGGTGCCCACGGCGAGTATGTATTTCCCATGCTTCAAATCCAGGGGGGTTAGGCAGGGTTGCGTTTCGCTTTCCGTCCGGGGATGAAAG
The DNA here is from genome assembly GCA_002347615.1 of Gallionellaceae bacterium UBA2239. Taxonomy (GTDB): domain Bacteria; phylum Pseudomonadota; class Gammaproteobacteria; order Burkholderiales; family UBA9220; genus UBA2239. Next base: position 30,439 of record DDYH01000011.1, read on the forward strand.
ATTCCGGATGCGGCCAGGGGAGTGGCTATGACCTTTTCCGGCGAAGGCCGAAAAACATCCAGGATTTCGCGGCGGGTGAATTCGGAGTCCGCCAGGATGCGGGAGGCCGTTTCGATGGCGCGAGGCAACCGTTTGTTCAGCATCTTTACCCTGTCACGGGGATGCGTTTCGGGAAAGCGGAGATGGGAAAGGTCATGCACCGTGATGACCGTGGGCAGGTCTGTTTCATAAGGTATAAAGTTCGGTTCGTGGTAAAGGGCCATCCCTTTTCCCCGGGTCCCGGCGGTGAACCGTTGCTGCTCGAAAAGACGGGCGAGCCGGTAATGGCCGGGCAGCAGCTTTTTTATCCATCCACGCAGCCGGTCCGCATCCATAGGGGGACGGAAATACAGGCGGGCGTCCCACCAGGCTCCGTAAAAGTAACGGGGCTCAAATGCGCCCTCCCTCCCGATCTGTTCCATGAGTTGCCGGGTGTACCGCCCTATGCCCGTCAAGGGGAAAAGCAGGGCTTTCGCGTTGACCGCCAAGGGGATGCGTTTCATGAAAAATCGGCCCCTTTCGGGGTTAGGCGCGTGGCGGAGGCGTCCCGAGGCAGGGGGTCAAGGGCGAGCGTGGCCCGGCGAAGCGAACTCTTGACCCCCTGAATCGGGAAATACGCCGGCCCATGGCTGGATGGGGCGCATTTGCGCATCCGGCCTTGGAGGGGGACAAGGGCGGCGGCCGTTTGCGCCTCTGAACGCGCAGGATTCCGTTCCCTATTTGAGACACGATTGAACGGAACATGATGGGGGATCGCGCCAGCCCGGCCACGAAGGCACGCCGGGATGCGTTTGTCGCGCAGGTTGCGGCCAAGCGCACGGCTCGTGCCTGGCCCCGCAGGGTGCGGGACATCATGGAGCGCAAGCAGGTCAAGGTCGCGCGCGCCATGCTCACGCAATGGGCCCGCAACGTGATGCGCTCGATGGCCGAGCCAATGAAGGGGGGGGCCAGGATGGTCCGTTCTCATCTCGACGGCATCGTCGCCTGGACCCAAACCCGCCAGACCAATGGCTTCCTCGAAGCCATCAACGGCTTGTTCCAAGCCGCCAAGCGCAAGGCGCGCGGATACGCCAGCTTCTCCACCCTCCGCGCCGTCGTCTTCCTGCCCGCCGGCAAACTCGATTTCAGCACCATCCATCCACATGCCGCTCAACCCACTCGAATTCTAAAGAGCCGAAAATGGTGCGCGCCCAGGGTTCCGAAAGGATCAGGCGCGGCCATATTGGTCATCGAAGCGGACGATGTCGTCTTCGCCAAGATAATTGCCGCTTTGGACTTCAATCATGACGAGGTCTACCACGCCTGGATTTTCCAGGCGGTGCCGGTGTCCGGCTGGAATGTAGGTGGATTCGTTGGTGTTGACCAGCAGGTCCCGCTCGCCGTTGATTACCCGCGCCATGCCACTGACGACAATCCAGTGTTCGCTGCGGTGGTGATGCAGCTGGAGGGAGAGGGAGGCGCTAGGCTTCACTTCTAGCCGCTTGATCTTGAAGTGGCTGCCCTCTTCCAGGACGGTGTAGGAACCCCACGGCCGAAAAACGGTGCGGTGCAGCCGGTAAGTATCGTGCTCCATCTGCTTGAGGCGATGCACCACTTGTCGAACGTCCTGCACGTGATCCCGGTGGGAAACCAGCAGCGCATCGGGGGTGTCGACGATGACGAGGTTTTCCACTCCAACCGCCGCCACCAAACGGTCTTCGCTCTGGATGAGGGTGTTGGATGCCTCCACCAGCACGGCTTCTCCTTGAACCCGATTTCCGTTCTCGTCCGCAGGCACCAGTCCGCCGATCGCATTCCAGGAGCCGATGTCGCTCCAGTCAAAGGTGGCGGGAATGACGGCCACGTCGGCCGAGCGTTCCATGACGGCATAGTCGATGGAAATATCCGGCAGTTCTCCAAAGCTCGTTTCGTCGATCTCCAGGACCCGGCTCATGTCGCCCTCTTTGCGCAGGGTGGCCTCCCAGCACGCTGCCGCGGCGCGGTGGATGTCGGGGGCGTGGCGTTCCAGTTGGCTCAGGATGCCGCCGGCAGTGAAGCAGAACATGCCGGAGTTCCACAAGTAGTTGCCGGCTGAAAGAAATTCTTGTGCCGCCGCAAGGGAGGGTTTTTCGGTGAACCGCTTGACCGCCAACGCGGGCCCTTTTTCGATGGGGTCGCCGCACTCAATGTAGCCAAACCCAGTTTCCGGCGAAGACGGGGGTATCCCGAACGTGATCAGCTTTCCCTCTCGTGCCAAGGGAAGCGCTTCCCTGACGTTATCGCCGAAGGCGGATGCATCCCGTATGAGGTGGTCCGCCGGAAGGATCAACATGGAGGCGGCGGCCCCATGGTGCTCCGCCACCCAAAAGGCGGCAAGAGCGATGGCCGCCGCGGTGTTGCGGCCAAACGGCTCCAGCACGTAGGCTTTCTTTGCCGCCTTTTGCGCCCTTTCCGTGGCAAGAATGAATTCGTCCTTGCTTTTGAAATAGTAGTCACGGTTGGTGATGGTGAGAATCTCGGCTACCTGCTCCAAGCCAATGGCCCGCAAATAAGTTTTCTTCAGCAGGCTTTGACCATCCGGCAGTTTGATGAAGGGCTTGGGGTGCCCTTCGCGGGAAACCGGCCAAAGCCGGGTGCCCGCGCCGCCGGAAAGCACTACGGGTACTAGCATGCGCCCTCTTGCTTCACTCGGCGCATGTCGGCGTCTACCATCATCGCAATCAGGTCCGGAAGTGCCGTTTGGGGCTGCCACCCGAGCTTTTCCCGCGCCTTGGCCGGGTTGCCGAGCAATACGTCGACTTCGGCCGGCCGGAAAAAGCGCGGGTCGACAACGACATGGTCCCGATAATCCAGGCCAACGTGGCGGAAGGCGATTTCACACATGTCGCGCACGGTGGTGGTGCGCCCGGTGGCGATTACGTAGTCGTCAGGGGTTTCCTGTTGCAGCATTAGCCACATGGCTTCCACGTAGTCGCCGGCATAACCCCAGTCACGCCTGGCATCAATGTTCCCGAGGCGTAACTCCTTCTGCTTTCCTTGCTTGATACGCGCTGCCGCGTCCGTCACCTTGCGGGTGACAAACTCAATGCCGCGCAGCGGCGATTCATGATTGAACAAGATGCCGCTGGAGGCGTGCATCCCGAAGCTTTCCCGATAATTGACGGTCAACCAGTGTCCATAAAGCTTTGCTACGCCATAGGGACTTCGGGGATAAAAGGGGGTTTTTTCATCTTGGCTATCCGCCTGGATCAGGCCAAACATTTCACTGGTGGACGCTTGATAGAAGCGCGCAGAGGAATTAACGGCGCGTACCGCTTCCAGCATGTTGGCAACCGAGACACCCGTCACCTGGGCGGTCAGGATAGGTTGCTCCCAGGAGGTGGCCACAAAACTCTGCGCGCCAAGATTGTAGACTTCCTGTGCGCCGGATTGCCCCATGGCCCGAATGAGCGAGGAAAGGTCCGTCATGTCCCCATTGATTAGGTTTACTTCTTTTTCGATCCCCAGTTCACGAAGACGCCACGTGGTGTCGCTAGCGCGGCGGGCGATCAGCCCATGAACCCGGTAACCCTTCTGGAGAAGAAAATGGGCGAGATAGGCACCGTCCTGTCCGGTGACTCCTGTTATAAGCGCGCTGTTACTCATTTTTTAATTTATGTTCCCAATATGCCAATATTCCTTCCAGCGAACGATCAATGGACACTTCAGGCTCCCAGCCCGTATGTTCCGTCAGGCGCCGATGGTCGCCAACCATCCTGCTTTGTTCCGCAGGGCGCTGGCGCGCCGGATCGAGCACGACGTCCACGTCTATATCGGCGAGTTCGATGAGCCGCGTCAGGAGTTCTTTCAAACCATGCTCGTTTCCGGAACAAACATTATACACATCCCCGCTCTTTCCTTTGCCAAGCAACAGCAAATAGGCCCTGGCCACATCCTCCACGTCGGAAAAATCCCGGCTCACTTCTAAATTGCCCACCTCGATTTTCGCCGGCCTCCGCCCTAACCGGATTTCAGCCAGTTGCTTGGCAAATGCAGAAATGGCAAAACGCTCGTCCTGCCCCGGCCCAATATGGTTGAAAGGGCGCGCCATGACGATGTCCAATTTCTCCGTCTGGGCCCACTGATAGCAGAGCATTTCGGCCGCCGCCTTACTAACGGCGTAGGGATTTCGGGGCCTCAAGGGATGATCTTCCCTCACCGGCAATTTTGCCGCCTCAATCAGGCCATATTCATCCCCGGAACCAACGTACAGTAGACGTCCGCTGAACTTGGCCTGGCGTAATGCCTCAAGCAGGTTCAACGTCCCCATGAGGTTGATTTCCAGGGTTTCGCGGGGATTTTCCAGCGCGCGGGGCACAAAACTTTGCGCGGCCAGGTGAATGACGTAATGGGGCCGAATTTCTTCGATTCCCCGCAGCAGGCTTTCCCGCTCCCGCAAGTCCATTCTGCCCGAGGGCGCCCGCTCTTGAAGGTTGTAAGCCGGCTCCCGTTCCACTAGGCCGCGCAGGACTTGCCCGACGAAACCAGTCCTGCCCGTTAGCAAAAGACGCCGTGCCGTCATTGGGGAATGCCTTTGAATCGAGTCATTCTTGAACCCCGGCCACGCATTGACTCGCCTCGACTGAACATAAAGGCCGGGATGCAGTCTTCCTGCGCAGCCGTTGGCCACCTTTCGTGGCCGACAAGGATTTTTTCAAGCCCATACAACCATCCTAATTTTCCTCGAGCTTTTTTTTCAGGTCACCCGGCCGAACCAATATCAGCACGCGACCTTGCTTCTTTATCAAGTTCTGAGCGTGCAGCAGCGACAATGCGCGGGAGACGGATTCCCGGGTGGTGCTGATCATGGCGGCCATCTCCTGTTGGGTAGGCAAGTTGCGAATAGCCAAACTCTCGCCGTCGGCTGGCTTGGCCGTTTCTAAAAGCAGCGCGATGAGGCGCCGCTGCACATTGTGAATGCTGAGCACGGCCCGGTGCTGATTGTTGCTCCGGATGATGGCGGCCAGCCTTTTCATCAGCGCCAGGGAAATGACGGGCTCCTGATGCATCAGTTGCAGGAACGTTTCCTTGGCGATAGACCCGACAATGGAAGCTTCCATGGCCCGAATCGAGGCGGAGCGCGGCATGTCATCTATTACCGACAGCTCGCCAAAATAGGAAACCGGTTCGATGATGTGCAGGCCCACCTCTTGCCCGGTCGACGTAATGTCCACAACCTGCAATCTTCCCTGTAAAAGCAGGAGCAGGTCCGTTCCCGCGTCCCCTTTGTGAACCACGAACTCCTGCTTTTCATAACGGCGCGACAAAACGGCGGGCGCAACCAGGGAGTGCAGTTTGTCTAGCGAAAGAGCGCGAAACAAATCAACCTGTTGCAACAAGAAAATGGGGGGGGGCATATGCGTCAATGGCTTGCCGTCTATAAACCTGGACATGTGTTCACCGTCGCCATGCGTCAAGAAGCGAACTTTCCCTAACCGAATGATGGTTTTCCTATTCCTGTTGATTAGTGGCTATAATGTAAGCATTTTTGAGGCCGTGCGATACTCGATGGCCCCATCGCTTCGGAACAGCCTAAGCTCCATGGAATTGAGAAATCGAGTGTGACGTATGATAAGCCGCTTCGTTGCTTTTTTGTCCATCTTGCCCATTTTGATTTTCCCCGGTTTTGCATCGGCAGACGCGGGGAAAGCGGGTAGCGTCGTCTTTTCGGCGGGTGACACCCATCTTGAGCGTGAAGGCAAAACCATGCCCCTTCCCCCTGGGACCCCACTCCTGGAGGGGGACAAGCTCCTGACCGGCGTCAACGGCCACATTCACATCCGTACCAGCGACGAGGGTTTCCTGAGCATCAGGCCGGGCAGCATGGCGACCATCGAAATCTACCAGTTCGACAAAGACCACCCCGAAAACACCAGGATTCGCTTGCAATTGACCAAAGGGGTGATGCGAAGCATTAGCGGCAAAGGCGCCCAGGCCGCAAAACAGCAGTTTCGGCTGAACACCCCGGTGGCTGCCATCAGCATCCGCGGAACGGATTTTAGTGTTTTCACCTCGGGCGAAGTAACGCGTATCTCGGTACGGGAAGGTGGCGTCGCCATGTCTCCTTTCAACGCCTCTTGCACCGCGGAAGCCTTGGCGCCGTGCCAGGGAAGCAACGTCATGGCACTCTTTGCCGATAAAGCTCAACGACTCCTGCAGCTGGAACAGGGCTCGGCCAAACCTGTCATCCTCGATCGCGCCACACTGCATTTATTGCCGGAAACCATTGCGCCGCCCCTACCCGAGGAAAATCTTAATACCACGGCGAAAAACAATTCAGCCGACGGCAAACGCAAGGTTTTGTCTAGAAAACTGCCCTCGGCAAACGCCTCCTCAAGCGAGGACAAGAATCTGCTTTCGCCCCAAATTCCCGAACCCGAGCAGTCGACTATTCAAGCCCTGCGCTCCGTTCCGTCCCCCGAGGCCACAATCCCGGTTGCCCCCCAGCTTCATTGGGGAAGATGGGAAAAATACGCCTCCCTCGCGGAGCACAATACCCCCCCCCTTGGCCTCCTGGGGGACGACCGGGAGTTGGTGGTGGCAAATGAAATGTTCGGCCTGGTGCGCGACCGTTCCTCCATTTCCCTCCCGGAAAGGGGGCGTTTTGATTTTCGCATGGCGGCACAGGAGTCTTATTTGTTGAATGGTGGCGGTCAAGTGCTGACTCCTGCCACTCTAGACAACGCAAGGCTTTCCATCGATTTCGCCCGGCACTGGTTTGAAACCCAGTTCAACTTCAACGCGCCTCTCCTTTCTCAGCCCGTTCCTTTCCATGCCGTGGGCGCCGTAAACGGTGACGGCCGCATGTACAGCGAACTTTTCAAGTCCAATTTTACCTTGCGTGGCGCCTTATCAAACGACGGGAAAGAGGCCGCCTATCTTTTCAATCGGCGCTTGGCCGATTCCCTCACGGCTTCCGGGGTCATACACTGGCAACGCTAGACGTCTTTTCCGCTCCGTCATAAGGCTCCCATGCGATCTTGGCTGCTTGCCGTCGGATTGGCTCTTGCTGTCTTTTTTCTTGGGATCCTGCCCGTACTACAACATTTTCCGGTCCTCCGACAACCTTTTGAAGACCTGCGGTGGGAAACATTCAGATCCCCCCGCACCGCACCGCCCATTGTCATCATCGACATAGACGAGAGCAGCCTGGCTGCCATGGGCCGGTGGCCCTGGTCGCGGGCCGTGCTTGCCGATCTCCTGTCGCGCCTTACCCGGGATTACCATGTCGCAGTGGTTGGCTTGGATGTCCTGCTGCCAGAGCCCGACTTGCATAATCCTGAGGGCGACCAAAAACTATTTCACGCGCTTGCCACGGAACCCATCGTAGCGGCTGAGGCCTTTGATTTTTCGACACGTGCCACCCATCTGCGCAGCGGCACCTTGGGACAACCGGCACGCCTGGCAGGCAAGTCCCCTGTCCCCTGGCCCACTGCCACCGGCCATATCGGCCTCTACTCTGACCAAAGTTCCACACTGCGCATGGGCCACATAACCCCCACCTTGGATCGGGATGGAATAATCCGGAAAATTCCCGCGTTGGTCCGTTATGGGGACTCCTATTACCCCCCCTTGGCCCTTGCCATGCTTTCGACCCTGGGCGGCCAACAACAGGTGGACCTTCGCATAGTGTCCACCACCGAGCCAAGCGCCCGATCGAAATTTATGCTAGAGCTTTCCTCGTTTGGCGTCCGCATTCCAATCGATGCTAATGGGCTGATAACCATTCCTTTTTTAAGCCCATCAAACCCCTTCCATGTCTACACTGCAAGCCAACTGATGCGCGGCCAAGTGGATTCCGCGATTCTCAGCAACGCGCTTGTTCTGATCGGGTCATCTGCCGTGGGCCTTGGGGATCGCGCCGCGACGCCCCGCGACGCCCTTGTTCCCGGGGTTTCCATTCACGCCAATCTGCTTGAAGCAATCTTGGACGGCGAATGGGTAACTCGCCCGAACTGGGCATATTTCGCCGTGGGCATGTGGTGCCTGCTGTATACCGTTCTGACAGCCTATTTCTTTCATCGGGGATCTATCGCCGCCTCTGTCGTCTCTTCGGCAAGCGGAATTCTTTCGTGGAGCGTTCTGAATTTATCCCTTTTCCGCTATGCCTTTATCGACTTGCCACTTGTCGAGCCGCTGGTCTTTGGCATTTGGCTTACCCTTGTCATGGCGGTATGGGAATGGTGGTCAACCCAAAGGGCACGGCAGCATCTCTATGACCAGTTTAAATCATATGTCCCGCAAGGCGTTCTAGATGAGTTGGTGCGGACGGATGCCAATCCCAATCAACTTGATGCGCAACGAAAGGAAATCACGGTTCTTTTTGCGGATATTCAGAATTTTACCCATGTCGCAGAACAACTCTCCGCCGAACGATTGGTCCAGTTGGTCCAATCAGTAATGACGACCATCACGGCGGAAATTCTGAGATTCAACGGCACCGTTGATAAATACATGGGGGATGCAGTGATGGCCTTTTGGGGCGCCCCTCTCCCGTGTGATGACCACGCCGACCAAGCCCTCGAATGCGCCCTGGCTATTCATGAAAAACTCATTGCTTTGAATGAAGAGCTTGCGAAACAGGATTTTCCACCCATTGTTTTGGGGATAGGCATCAATTCCGGCGTGGCCGCCGTGGGAAATATGGGCTCGGTATTCCGTCGCGCCTACACGGCGTTGGGGGACTGCGTGAACGTGGCTGCACGCCTTCAGACTCTAACCCGGGAACAAAACCAGCCCATATTGCTGGGTGAAGGCATCTGTCGCAGGCTAAAACGCCATCAATGCAGTGAAATAGGCAAAGTATCCATTCGCGGCAAGAATTCGCCGGTCCCCATTTCCCGGCCCCTGGCCATGATTTTCATCTTTTCCGCCATTTCTTGTCTTTTCTCCGCGCCGACCCATGTGTTTGCGGAAGACGCGTCCCCTTCGGCCGTTTCCGTCGAGCAACTCAAGAAGTTGCAAAACGAGCACCCTGACGACCCCGATATCAGTTATCGCCTTGGGGTAGCAGCCCTGCAAAGGAAGGATTATTCCCTTGCCATTGAGGCCCTTGAACGCACTATCGCGTTACGGCCAAACGATGCCGGGGCATTGCTGGACTTGGCCATTGCCAATGCCGAATATGGTGATTTCGATGAGGCCGACCGGCGCCTGGACCAACTGGAACACATCAGCCCTCTTCCTCCGGCTATTGCCCAGGTTGTGTCCCACTATCGCCACCAGATGGCTGAAAAAAAGCGCTTACCATTGCGGTCACATGAACTGAAAGTTGGCATGGGATATAACAGCAATGCCAATCAGGGCTTGTCCAGCGAACGCATCGTCCTGCCGCTGGTCGTAGGAGACATTGAGCTTGGCGTGGACTCTTCCATACATGCCCAAGACGACACGTTCACGGAATTCGGATGGGAAAGCCAGTGGATGGCCGTTAACAGCAACAACACTTATCCCTATGGGCTGCTCGTCGCCCAGCACCGGCAAAACCACTCTCTCGGCGCCTACAATCTTAGCTGGGTGCTGGGAGGAGGGGGGCTCATGATAGAGCGCCCACGGTATCAAGCTAATTTTGGTCTTTACCAGTTGGCCGTGGCGTTTGGCGGGAATTACCATCAGGGCAGCACGATAGCCATGATTAAATTCGAAAGCCCCCTTTACCAAGATTTGACGGGATCCCTGCGCCTGCAATTGGAAAGGCGCCATTACCCCCTGGACAATGCCTTTGATGCGGATTTACATCAAATCTCTCTTTCCCTGATGTCGCAAAAGGAGGGGGCACTTCAGCCCCATGCAACAGTTGGCGTAATTGCTGACAACGCGACCAATGGTCGCTTAGGCGGGGACCGCACAAACCATTACCTGGATGTGGGCGTCCGATATCCCCAACAAGGAGGGCGCGTTTGGGAGTTCAACCTTCGCGCGGAGCGAGAAAACGACAGCCAACCGTACAGCATGGCCTTGCTGGGGAGCCTGCAACGGCATCTCAAACGGCAGGAATTGCAATTCGGGCTAACGCAGCCCCTCAACGAAAATCAAGAGCTTCATTTTGACGCTCTATGGCAACAAACCCGGTCAAATTTAGCCCTGTTCGACATGGATAGGAAGGAAATCCGCATGGAATGGCGAAAAAAATTAAATTAAGCATAATATTCAACCCTGACGGGCTAGACTCGATTTTGAGCGAGAAGCTCCGAAAAGGGTTTCCCTTGCTTATCTTTCTGGGAAAGGATAGGCTCCGCGCGGATTAGCGGCCAAGTGATCTTCAATTCGGGGTCATCCCAGCGAATACACCGTTCATGCTCGGGCGAATAATAGTCCGTTGTCTTGTATACGAATTCCGCATATTCCGACAGAACATAAAAACCGTGCGCAAACCCGGGCGGAACCCACATCATCCTTTTGTTGTTTGCCGCCAGGCTCTCCCCTACCCAGTGGCCGAAAGTAGGCGAGTCTCTGCGCAGGTCTACCGCCACATCGAACACTTCTCCCGCCACTACCCTCACTAACTTTCCTTGGGGCTGCTGAATCTGATAATGGAGTCCCCTCAGGACATTTTGTGCAGAGCGTGAATGGTTATCCTGCACGAAGTCAGCATGAATGCCCGCCACTTCGGCAAAAGTCCGTTTGTTGTAACTCTCAAAGAAAAATCCCCGCTCGTCACCGAACACTCGTGGCTCAAGGATAAGGACATCTGGAATGTCAGAATGAATCACCCTCATCAGAACAGCCGCTCCCCCAACAATTCCAGCAGGTAACGCCCATACGCGCTCCTGGCCAGGGGCTGCGCTAATGACTCCACCTGGGCTGCCGTGATATAGCCCATACGATAAGCAATCTCCTCGGGGCAAGCCACTTTGAGGCCCTGCCGTTTTTCAATGGTTTCGATAAACAGCGCCGCTTCAAGCAAGGATTCGTGAGTACCCGTATCCAACCAGGCCATGCCGCGGCCCATGACATTTACCTCCAGTCCCCCCTCTTCCAAATAACGGCGGTTGACGTCGGTGATCTCCAGTTCTCCCCGATGTGAAGGCCGGATATGGGAAGCAATTTCCACCACCCGATCGTCGTAGAAATAGAGCCCTGTCACCGCGTACCGGGACTTAGGCCGTGCCGGTTTCTCCTCGATGCTGATCGCTTTACCCCCCCCATCGAACTCAACTACCCCATAGCGCTCAGGGTCCCGCACTGGATAAGCGAAAACCGTTGCACCGCTGGCTTTCTTGGCGGCCCGCTGTAAATCCTGGGAAAGTTCATGGCCGTAGAAAATGTTGTCGCCAAGAATCAGCGCGCAATTATCCTGCCCAATGAATTCCCGCCCGATAAGAAAAGCTTGAGCGATACCCTCCGGCTGAGGCTGTATGGCATAGGAGAGCGCCAACCCCCATTGGCTTCCGTCGCCCAACAGCTGTTGGAAGCGAGGTATATCCTGGGGGGTGGAAATCACCAGAATTTCTCGAATTCCGGCGAGCATCAGCGTAGTAAGGGGGTAGTAGATCAATGGTTTGTCGTAAACCGGTAGCAACTGCTTGGATACCACCTGGGTCACCGGATACAGCCGAGTGCCAGAGCCGCCAGCAAGAATGATGCCTTTCACTGCCGCCCCCTCTCCCGATAATTGATATCCACCCACTTCTGGTATTCACCCGACAATACATTCGCAACCCATCCTTGGTTATCCAAATACCATTCGACGGTTTTGTGAATTCCGGTTTCGAAGCTTTCTGTGGGGCGCCAATCCAGTTCTCTTTCAATTTTGCCCGCATCGATGGCATAGCGGCGATCATGGCCAGGGCGATCCTTGACGAAAGCAACCAAGCGGTCGTGGGGTTTCCCCTGAGGATGCAGTTCATCAAGAAGGGTACACACCGAGTTCACCACTTCCAGGTTGGTTTTTTCGCTGTTACCGCCGATGTTGTACACCTCACCAGGGCGGCCCTTGGCCAGGACGGCGCGGATAGCCGCGCAGTGGTCGCCCACGTAGAGCCAGTCCCGGACGTTTCGGCCATCGCCATAGACAGGCAGCGGCTTGCCTTGGAGGGCGTTGAGTATCATCAGGGGAATCAGTTTCTCTGGGAACTGGTAGGGGCCGTAGTTGTTGGAGCAGTTGGTGGTCAGGGTCGGCAGGCCGTAGGTATGGTGGCAAGACCGCACCAAGTGGTCGGATGCGGCCTTGGAGGCCGAATAGGGGCTGTTGGGAGCGTAGGGCGTGGTTTCGCTGAAGGGGGAATCGTTGGGTCCCAAAGAACCGTAGACCTCGTCGGTGGATACGTGCAGGAAGCGAAAGGTCGCTTTCTCATCCCCCCGGAGCATTTGCCAGTGGGCGCGGACCGATTCCAGCAGACGAAAGGTGCCCACCACATTGGTCTGGATGAATTCCTCCGGCCCCAGGATGGAGCGGTCCACGTGGCTTTCAGCGGCGAAGTGCACCACTGCCCGGGGCCTGTGTTGCTCCAGCAAGCCCCTTACCAACTCCTGGTCGGCGATGTCGCCGCGCACGAAAACATGCCGCCTGTCGCCATCAAGCGCCGCCAAATTCCGCAGGTTGCCGGCGTAGGTAAGCTTATCCAGGTTCACCACCGACTCGCCGCCTCCGACTAGCCAGTCGAGAACGAAATTCGAGCCGATAAACCCTGCGCCGCCGGTAACGAGAATCAAGGCGCTCCCCTCACTCCCCACGTTTGCCGTAGTAGGCCTGGTACCAGGCGACGAATTTCGCCACCCCCTCCTTCAAGGGCGTGCGCGGGGCGAAACCCACCGCCTGCCGCAAGTCCCCGGTGTCGGCGTAGGTGGCCACCACGTCCCCATCCTGCATGGGCAGCATGTTTTTTTCCGCTTTCCGGCCCACCGCCTCCTCGATGGTTTCGATGAAGGCCATCAGCTCCACCGGCTCGTGGTTGCCGATGTTGTACAGGCGGTAGGGGGCGTAGCTGGTGCCCGGATCGGGGTGGGCGCAGTCGAAGGCCGAATCGGCCGCTGCGGGCTGGTCCAGGACGCGCACCACGCCCTCCACGATGTCGTCGATGTAGGTGAAGTCCCGCTGCATCTTGCCGTGGTTGAACACGTCGATGGCCCGGCCGGCCGTGATCGCGCCGGTGAACAGGGAAGGCGACATGTCGGGCCGGCCCCAGGGGCCGTAGACGGTGAAGAAGCGCAACCCGGTGGCCGGCAAGCCGTAGAGGTGGCTGTAGGTGTGGGCCATCAGCTCGTTGGCCTTCTTGGTGGCGGCGTAGAGGCTCACCGGATGGTCCACGTTCTGGTGCACCGAAAAGGGCATGGCGGTGTTGGCGCCGTAGACGCTGGAGCTGCTGGCGAAAACCAGGTGCTCCACCTTGTGGTGGCGGCAGCCTTCCAGCACGTTGGTGAAGCCGACGATGTTGCTCTGGATGTAGGCGTGGGGGTTTTTCAGGGAGTAGCGCACGCCGGGCTGGGCCGCCAGGTTGATGACCCGCTGGAATCCCTCCCGGGCGAACAGGCCCTCCATGGCCGCCCGGTCGGCGATGTCGAGACGCTCGAAGCGGAAACGGCCGAAAGCCTGCAGCTGCTCCAGGCGGTCCTGCTTGAGCCGCACATCGTAATAGTCGTTCAGATTGTCCACGCCCACCACGTCGTCGCCCCGCTCCAACAGGCGCAGGCAGGTGTGCATGCCGATAAAGCCGGCGGCGCCGGTCACCAGTACTTTCATTTCTTCTCCCGCTCAAGCGCAATCAGCTTGGCGTGCTTGGCAAAACTATTGAAACAGCCGATCAGGGTATGCGCCAGGCCCGGCGTCCCGTCCAGAAACCCCAACCGGAACAGGTAAAACTTAACAAACCGCAGGAGGGGACTCAACACCAGCTGCCCGGCACGGCCCCGCTTCCCCCGCTTGTGCAATTCCTCCGCCTGGAGCGTGGTGTAGCGGTTCTGTTTGGCCAGGTAGCTGTCCAGGGTTTCGCAGGATTCATGGAGCAGATCGCCCGCCAGCGTCCCCATCTCCCCCTCGAACAGCACTTGTTCGTGCACCGTATCGTCGCTCCACCGGGCGCGGCGGCGGTCGAACAGCCGCAGGCTCCAGTCCGGATACCCCTCCCCGTGGCGCAAATAGCGGCCCAGGAAGCGGTTGCAGCGGGCCATGCGGTAGGCACCGAAGCGGGGGGCCTCCAGGACTTCGGCAATGGCCTGCCGCAAGTCCCCGCTCACCCGCTCATCCGCGTCCAGGCACAACACCCAGTCGTGGGCCGCCTGGGCCACGGCAAACTGCTTTTGCCGCCCGAAGCCCAGCCATTCCTGATGCATCACCCGGGCTCCGCGTTCCGTCGCGAGAGCTGGCGTGCCGTCGGTGCTGCCCGCATCCACCACTACCACCTCGTCGGCGAAGGCTGCGCTCTCCAGGCAGTCTTTCAACTGACTGGCGGCGTTAAGGGTAATGATGACGACCGATAGCTTATGCACGGGGGAGGCCGAAAAATCCAGGCGCTATTCTATGCGCAAACGGGTTACGGAGAATAGCACTCAGACCAACCCCCTTTGCTGCAGCTCGTCCTTGAGGTAGGCGTAGTAGATCGGCGCCGCCACCACCCCCAGCAGGCCGAAGGTGGCCTCCATCACCAGCATGGCCAGCAGCAGCTCCCAGGCCTTGGCCCGGATCTGGGAGCCCACGATCCTGGCGTTGAGGAAATATTCCAGCTTGTGGATCACCACCAGGAACACCAGGGAACCCATGGCCACCTGGAGGGATTGGCTGAGGCTCACCACCACGATTACGGTGTTGGAAATGAGGTTTCCCACCACCGGCAACAGTCCGGCGAGGAAGGTGACCGCAATCAGGGTCTTCGTGAACGGCAGCTGAACGCCCAACAGGGGCAGCACCACCCCGAGATAGAGGCCGGTAAAAAACGTGTTCAGCGCCGCAATCCGCACCTGGGCGAAGACGATGCGCCGGAAGGCGTCGGAGAGGCGTGCCGCCCGTTCCACCAGAGCACGGGACAGGGGACGGTAACGATGGATGGGCTGGGTCTCGTGGAGGGAAACCATCGCCCCCACCACCATGCCGACCAGAATATGGGCCAGCGCCCGCCCGGCCTCCTTGCCCATTCCCTGCAATTCGCCGGCGTGGGCCCGCAGCCACTCCGCCATGGCCGTTTTCAGGCTTTCCGGGTTGGACGGCAGGTACTGGAGCACCCAGGCCGGCAGCACGGTGCGGGAGCTTTCGATGATGTCCGCCATCCTCTGCAGCAGGGAGGTGAGATTGCCGGCCTCGCCGCGGAAAAAGGCCACCAGGCCGAGGCTGCCGGCGCTGAGGGCCAGGATCACGATGACCGAAATCAGCACCACCACCACCATCTTGGCCCGGCTGCCGGTGAAGCGGCTGAGGCGGGGGGACAGCAAATGCACCAGCTGGTGCACCAGCAGCCCCCCCAGCAGCGCCGGCAGCAAGTGAACCTTCAGGATCAGCACCAGCACCACGGCCATGACGGTCCAGGCGGCGATGTCGTAGTAGGGCAAGGGGGCTGGGCGGCTCATTACGGTTCCGGTGTGGAAAGCACCTTTATAGCATGGAGTCAACGGCCCTTGAAACAACGGGTGCCTGCGTGAAGTTTTTGCCCGGAGGCTCTACAATGCCGCCCCATGACCCCCATTCTGCTGGTGAAGACCTCCTCCCTGGGCGACGTGATCCACAATCTGCCCGTCGCCACCGACATCGCCCGGCACCTTCCCGGTGCCGCCATCGACTGGGTGGCGGAAGCGCCTTTCGCCGCCATCCCCCGGCTTCATCCGGCCGTAGGGGAGGTCTTTCCGGTGGCGATGCGGCGCTGGCGCAAAGCCCTGTTCCAGCCCGCCACCTGGCAGGAAATCGGCGCATTTCGCCGTCAACTCCGAAGCCGCCGCTACCGCACCGTCCTGGACACCCAGGGACTGATAAAAAGCGCCCTCATCACCGCTTTTGCCCGAGGGGAAAGCTACGGCTTCGACCGGGCCAGCGCCCGGGAACCCCTCGCCGCCCGGTTCTACCAGCACACCTATGCCGTCGACCGTTCCCTCCACGCGGTGGAACGAAACCGGCTGCTGGCGGCCCAGGCCTTGGGCTATGCCCTGGACACCCCGGCGGACTACGGCATTTCCGCCCCCCACCTGCCTCTGCCCTGGCGGCCCCCGGGACGCTACGCCGTGCTGCTCCACGCCACCAGCCGGGAAGACAAACTGTGGCGGGAGGAAAACTGGATCGCCCTGGGGGCCTGGCTCGCCCAAAAGGGCATCGCTGGCGTGCTTCCCTGGGGCGGCACGGCGGAAAAGGCCCGCAGCGAACGGCTGGCCCGCGGCTTTCCCGCTGCCGTCGTGCCGCCGGCCCAATCCCTGGGCGAGCTTGCCGCCCTGCTGGGGGGGGCGCAAGTGACGGTAGGCGTCGACACCGGCCTCACCCACCTCGCCGCCGCCCTGAAAACCCCGACGGTCGCCCTTTACTGTGCCAGCCAGCCGGGGCTCACCGGCGTCTACGCCACCGGCTTCGCCCGCAACCTGGGGGATGCCGGCGCCCCCCCCTCCCTCGCCGCCGCTCAGGCCGCGGTGGAGGAGGCCCTGGGATGAACCGCCGTCTCTACACCCTCCTGCTGTGGCTGCTGCTGCCCGTGGTCCTGCTGCGGCTGCTGTGGCGGGGCCGCCGCCAGCCCGGCTACCGCAGGCACGTGGCGGAACGCTTCGGCTTCTACCCTAAGCCCCCTCCCCCGCAAGCGGGGGAGGGCCGGGAGGAGGGAAAAACCATCTGGCTCCATGCGGTATCGGTGGGCGAAACCCGCGCCGCCCTCCCCCTGGTCGACGCCCTGCTGGCACGTTATCCGGATCACCGCCTCCTGCTGACCCACATGACCCCCACCGGCCGCGCCACCGGGGAGGACCTGTTCGGCGAACGGGTGCAGCGGGTCTACCTGCCCTACGACTACCCCTTCGCCGTGGGGCGCTTCCTGCGCCGCTTCCGCCCGGCCGTGGGGCTGCTGCTGGAAACGGAGCTGTGGCCCAACCTCATCGCCGGCTGCCGAAGGAACCATATTCCCCTGCTGCTGGTCAACGCCCGCCTGTCGGAAAAATCCGCCCGCCGGTACGCCCGGGTGCCGGCCCTCAGCGGGGAAAGCCTGCGAGGCCTCGCCGCCGTGGCCGCCCAGACCGAGGCGGATGCGGAGCGCTTGGCCGTCCTGGGGGCCGCCTCCCCGACGGTGGTCGGCAATCTCAAGTTCGACATCCCGCCCCCCGCCGGGATGCTGGAGCGAGGCCGGGAACTGCGCCGCCTGCTCGGGGAAAACCGGCCGGTGTTCCTGGCCGCCAGCACCCGGGACGGAGAAGAAGCCTTGCTGCTGGAAGCCCTGGCCAAGCTTCCCCCTCCCCCGCCTGCGGGAGAGGGGAATCATGGCTTCCTCACCGTCATCGTCCCCCGCCATCCCCAGCGCTTCGACGAAGTGGCCGGGCTGTTGGCCAAATACGGCTTTCCCTTTCAGCGCCGCAGCGAAAACCGCCCCGTCCCGGCGGAAACCCGGGTGGTGCTGGGGGACAGCATGGGGGAAATGTTCGCCTACTACGCCGCCTGCGATGCGGCCTTCATCGGCGGCAGCCTGCTGCCCTACGGCGGGCAGAACCTGATCGAGGCCTGTGCCGTGGGCGTGCCGGTGCTGATCGGCCCCCATACCTTCAATTTCACCCAGGCCAGCGAATTGGCGGTGGCCGCCGGTGCGGCATTACGGGTGCAATCGGCGGGGGAATTGCTGCGGGAAGCCGCGGCCCTGCTGGGCAGCCCGGAACGGCGGAAAGCCATGGGAAAAGCGGGAAAGGCCTTCGCCGGGCAGCACCAGGGCGCCACCCGGCGCATCATGGAACGGCTGGCGCCCTTCCTAGGGTAGTGCTTCGTTCCTCTTGGAACCCATGCGGCGATTGGCACGAATGACCTTCTGGAGAATGCCATTGGCCTTGGCGGTCCAGACGAGGGGTTTGGGATTCTGATTATCCACGGCAATGTGCTCCTCGATGGCAGCAATCCGTCGGGAACGCTGCGGAAGACACCGCGCTCCAGTCGATCCGTCGAAATACCGCGGAAGAAGCGCTCGGCCGGGTTGCGGCCATCATCTCGCGTCCTAATGGATAATCTGGGTTTAACCCAGATTATCCATTAGGCGGCGCTTCGCGCCTACGCGAGCGCTGGCGGCCGGTTTGCGGCCATTTTTGCCGCTTGTTCGTCGTCCATGGAATAACCATGNNCTAATGGATAATCTGGGTTAAAGACACGCCACGACCAGTCTTCTTGTATCCAACACATCCGGAAGATCGCAGATTAAGGGAAAAGACGACATGCATTCCCCTCACTCCCCCTCCACCTTAAACCCCACCCCCACCGCCTTCCACTCTTTCGCTTCAGCGGCAAGCATGGTTTCCACCAGCAGGTTCTGCGCCAGCCACGCCTTGTCCAGGCGCAGGGTGAAGCCCTTGCCGGAGATGCGGAGTTCGAAGCGGGGCAGTTGCACGTCCACCCGGTTGCGGTAGAACAGGATGGCCAGGCGCAGGGCCAGGATCATGCTCCATTCGGCGGGGTCGGCCACCAGGGGGGCAACCTTGCCCAGGGAGTGGCGCTGGGCATTGACCAGCATGCCCAGGCGGGCCTGGTCCATGCGGGAGAAGCCGGGCATGTCGGCGTTGCTGATGATATAGGCGCCGTGCTTGTGGTAGCCGTTGTGGGCGATGGCGAGGCCGATTTCGTGCAGACGGGCGGCCCAGCCCAGCAGCTGCGGGGCGCAGGACATATCCATCGGCTGGCCCTCGGCCAGATGCTCCAGGAAGGCGGCGGAGAGCTCCTCCACCCGCATCGCCTGCTTGCGGTCCACGTGGTAGCGCTTCATGAACTGGCGCACGGTGGCGTCCCGGGTGTCGTGGTGCTCGATACGGCCCAGCAGGTCGTAGAGCAGGCCTTCCCGCAGGGCGCTGTCGGACACGCTCATGCGTTCGACGCCCAGTTCGGCGAACACTGCCGACATGACGGCGAAGCCGCCGGGGAGCACCGGGATGCGGTCGGGCTTGAGGCCCGCCAGGGGGAGCTTGGCGGCGTCCTTGGCCTTGAGCAGGATGGCGCGCAGCTGGGCCAGGCCGTCGGCGGTGATGCCTTCGTCGGCCAGGCCGTTTGCCACCAGCACTTCGGACAGGGCCTTGGCGGTGCCGGAGGAGCCGATGGCCTTGTCCCAGCGGGGATGGGCCATGTCCACGGTGATGTTGCGGATTTCGGTGCGGGCCGCCAGTTCCGCCGCTTCCAGGGCGGCCTTGGTGATCTTGCCGTCGGGGAAAAATTGGCGGCTGTAGCTGACGCAGCCCATGTAGCGGCTTTCCATCTCCAGCGGGGTGTAGCGGCTGCCGATGATGAATTCGGTGGAACCGCCGCCGATGTCCACCACCAGCCGCTTTTCGTCGCTGGGCGGCAGGGCGTGGGAGACGCCGAGGTAGATCAGGCGCGCCTCTTCCCGTCCGGCGATGATGTCGATGGGGAAGCCCAGGGCGGCATGGGCCCGGTCCAGGAAGTCGGGGGCGTTTTTCGCCACCCGCAGGGTGTTGGTGCCCACCACCCGCACCGCCTGCCGGGGCAGGCCCCGCAGGCGCTCGCCGAAGCGCCTGAGGCAGGCCAGGGCCCGCTCCTGGGCGTCCGCCTCCAGGTATTTGTCGTCGGTGAGGCCGGCGGCGAGCCGGACGGTTTCCTTGAGGGAGTCGAGGGGGTAGATCTGGTGATCCACCACCCGCGCCACTTCGAGCCTGAAACTGTTGGAGCCGAGGTCGACGGCGGCGAGGGTGGAGGCTTCGTGCACGCTTACTCCGACGCCGCCTGCTCGATTTCCTCCAGGGCCACGTGGCGCACGTCCTTGCCCTTGACCATGTAGACCACGTATTCCGCCATGTTCTTGGCGTGGTCGCCGATGCGCTCCAGGGCCTTGATGACGAACAACACTTCGATGGCCATGGAAATCTTGCGCGGGTCTTCCATCATGAAGGTAATGAGGTGGCGCAGGCTGGCGCGGTATTCGCTGTCCACGTCCATGTCCTGGCGCACCACCTGGGCGGCGGTGGTGACATCGAGGCGGGCGAAGGCGTCCAGGGCCTTGCGCAGCATATCCACCACGATGTCGCTCATGTGGCGGATTTCGGTGAAGCGGGGCATGGCCAGCTGGTCGTTGGCGTAGAGCAGCTTGGTCATGCGGCCGATCTTCTCCGCCTCGTCGCCGATGCGCTCCAGGTCGGTGATGGTCTTCACCACCGTCATGATCATGCGCAGGTCGCTGGCGGTGGGCTGGCGCAGGGCGATGATCTGGTTGCAATCCTCGTCGATCGCCACTTCCAGGGCGTTGACCCGGTGGTCTTCCTGAATCACCCGTTCCGCCAGATCGGTATCGCCGGTGGACAGGGCCTCGATGACGTTGGTGATCTGCTCCTCGACCAGCCCCCCCATTTGCAGCACGCGGGAGCGTACCGCTTCCAGATCGGCATCGAATTGCTTCAGGGTATGTTCTTGCAGCATGGGGTCTCCTCGCTCTCTGAATTCGGCATCAAACCGGGAGAGGCTAGTCCTTGAGTGTTACAGCTTTATTTCGCCGTCAGGGTTTTCACCCCGTTGGCGGTGCCCATCAGGAAAACGTCCGCCGGACTGCGGGCGAACAGGCCGTTGGTCACCACCCCGGTGATCTGGTTGATGGCGCTTTCCAGCTCCACCGGGTTCATGATCTTCATGTTGTGCACGTCCAGGATGATGTTGCCGTTGTCGGTGGTGAAGCCCTGGCGCAGCACCGGGTCGCCGCCGAGCTTTTTCAGTTCCCGCGCCACGTAGCCGCGGGCCATGGGAATCACTTCCACCGGCAGGGGGAACTTGCCCAGCAGCGGCACCAGCTTGCTGTCGTCGGCGATGCAGACGAATTTCTTGCTGCACGCGGCAACGATCTTCTCCCGGGTAAGGGCCCCGCCGCCGCCCTTGGTCATGTGCATGTGCTCGGTGATTTCGTCCGCGCCGTCCACGTACACCGGCAGGTCCTCTTCCAGGCTGTTGAGGTCCAGCACCTCGATGCCGTGGCCCCGCAGCCGCTTGGCGGACGCCTCGGAGCTCGCCACCGCGGCTTCGATCTTGTGCTTGATCTTGCCCAGCTCGTCGATGAAGAAGTTGGCCGTGGAGCCGGTGCCCACGCCGATGACCGCCCCGCTGGGCACATATTCGATGGCCGCCCGGGCCACCGCCTGTTTCAATTCGTCCTGCGTCATGTGTGTTCCTGTTTCAACTTATATACGTGTAAAGGGGGTAAGAATAGCCCAAGCCGCCGTTTTCTCAAATCCCGTATAATCCCTCCGGATACATTGCCGAACCGGCCGGAATCCATGAAAACGTCATCCACAATCGATTATCTGGAAAAAATCCTCACCGCTCAAGTCTACGACGTGGCCATCGAAAGCCCCCTGGAAGAGGCGGCCAACCTGTCCCGGCGGCTGCACAACAAGGTGCTGCTGAAGCGGGAGGACATGCAGCAGGTGTTCTCCTTCAAGCTGCGGGGCGCCTACAACAAGATGGCCCAGCTGCCCCGCGCCCAGCTCAGGCGCGGCGTCATCGCCGCCTCCGCCGGCAACCACGCCCAGGGCGTGGCCCTTTCCGCCCAGCGGCTGGGCTGCGAAGCCACCATCGTGATGCCCGCCACCACCCCCCAGATCAAGGTGGACGCCGTAGCCAGCCGGGGCGCCAAAGTGGTGCTGAGCGGCGACTCCTACAGCGACGCCTACGAGCACGCCATGACCCTGGTGAAGGAGCACAAGCTCACCTTCGTCCATCCCTACGACGACCCGGACGTGATCGCCGGCCAGGGCACCATCGGCATGGAAATCCTGCGCCAGCACTCCAAGCCGATCCACGCCATCTTCGTCCCGGTGGGCGGCGGCGGGCTCATCGCCGGGGTGGCGGCCTACGTCAAGCGCCTCAAGCCGGAAATCAAGATCATCGGCGTCGAGCCGGTGGACGCCGACGCCATGTACCAGTCCCTGAAGAAAAAGGAGCGCGTGGTGCTGCCCCAGGTGGGCATTTTCGCCGACGGCGTGGCGGTGAAGCAGGTGGGGGAGGAAACCTTCCGCCTGTGCCGCAAGCTGGTGGACGAGGTCATCCTGGTGAGCACCGACGCCATCTGCGCCGCCATCAAGGACGTGTTCGAGGACACCCGCTCCATCCTGGAGCCCGCCGGCGCCCTGTCGGTGGCCGGCGCCAAGCTCTACGCCGAGCGGGAAAAGCTCAAGGACAAGACCCTGGTGGCCATCGCCTCCGGCGCCAACATGAACTTCGACCGCCTGCGCCACGTGGCCGAGCGCGCCGAGCTGGGGGAAAAGCGCGAAGCGGTGTTCGCCGTCTCCATCCCGGAGAAAGCGGGCAGCTTCAAGAAGTTCTGCTCCCTCCTGGGCACCCGCTCCATCACCGAGTTCAACTACCGCTACCACGACCCCAAGATGGCCGAGGTGTTCGTCGGCGTCCAGGTGCAGAACCGGGCCGAAACCGACAAGCTCCTGGGCCAGCTGCAGCAGAAGGGCCTGAGCCCGGTGGACCTCACCGACAACGAGATGGCCAAGCTCCACGTGCGCCACCTGGTGGGCGGCCGCGCCCCCCAGGCGAAGAACGAGATACTGTTCCGCTTCGAATTCCCCGAGCGCCCCGGCGCCCTCTTGAACTTCCTCAACAGCATGAGCCGGGGCTGGAACATCAGCCTGTTCCACTACCGCAACCACGGCACCGACTACGGCCGGGTGCTGGTGGGCCTGCAAGTGCCGCCGGAGGACAAGCCGGCATTCAAGGACTTCCTCAACAAGCTCGGCTACGCCCACTGGGACGAAAGCGACAACCCCGCCTACAAGCTGTTCCTGGCCTGACAGGACAACGCCATGACCCATCCGCTTACCTGCTTCAAGGCCTACGACATCCGCGGCCGCGTCCCTGACGAACTCAACGGGGAAATGGCCTATCGCCTCGGCCGCGCCTACGCCGCCGAGCTGTCGCCCAAAACGGTGGTGGTCGGCCGCGACGTGCGCCTGGAAAGCCCCGCCCTGGCGGCGGCCCTGGCCCGGGGGCTGAACGACGGCGGCGCCGACGTGGTGGACATCGGCCTGTGCGGAACGGAGGAAATTTACTTCCAGACCTTCCACCGGGGCGTGGACGGCGGCGTAATGGTGACCGCCAGCCACAACCCCAAGGGCTATAACGGCATGAAGCTGGTGCGCCAAGGCGCCCGGCCCATCAGCGGCGACAGCGGGCTGTTCGCCATCCGGGACCGGATGCTGTCTGACAGTTTTCCCGCGCCGGGCCGGACCGGCCGCATGTCCTTCGACCCGGACAAGAGCGCCTATGTCGCCCACCTTCTCACCTACGTCGAACCCGCAAACCTGCGCCCCCTGAAAATCGTCGCCGACCCCGGCAACGGCGGCGCAGGCCCGGTCATCCGCCTGCTGGAAAAACACCTGCCGTTCGAATTCGTCCTGATCCAGGAAACCCCGGACGGCAACTTCCCCAACGGCGTCCCCAACCCCCTGCTGCCGGAAAACCGCGCCGCCACCGCCCGCGCCGTGGTCGAGCACGGCGCTGACCTGGGAATCGCCTGGGACGGCGATTTCGACCGCTGCTTCCTGTTCGACGCGACGGGACGGTTCATCGAAGGTTATTACCTGGTGGGCCTGCTTGCCGAGGCCATGCTGGCCAAGCATCCCGGCGCCCCCATCATCCACGACCCCCGCCTGACCTGGAACACCATCGAACAGGTGCGGGCCGCCGGCGGCATTCCGGTGCAGTCCAAGACCGGCCACGCCTTCATCAAGGAACGCATGCGCGCCGAAGATGCCGTCTACGGCGGCGAGATGAGCGCCCATCACTATTTCCGCGACTTCGCCTACTGCGACAGCGGCATGATTCCCTGGCTTCTGGTGGCGGGCATCCTGTCCCGCAGCGGCCGCTCCCTGGCCGAGTTGGTGGAAGAAAGGATGCAGGCGTTCCCGTGCAGCGGGGAAATCAACTACCGGGTGGAAAACGTCCCTGTCGTGCTGGACCGGATACTCGCCCACTACGCGGCTGAAAAGCCCGCCATCGACCGCACCGACGGCATCAGCGTCGAATTCCCCGACTGGCGCTTCAACCTCCGCGCTTCCAACACCGAACCCCTGCTGCGCCTCAACGTGGAAACGAGGGGAGATTCGGACGCCGTTTCCCGCCACGTCGGGGAATTGGAAGCGCTGATTGGACACCGCCCCTAAGGCCCCCCCCTGAGTCAGAATAGTTGTC
>DDYH01000054.1 GCA_002347615.1 Gallionellaceae bacterium UBA2239
GGCTTTGGCGTTTGTGGAATATCGCTCGCTTCGCCCATGCCGCTCGTTGCGTGGCATGGGGCGGGCGGGTTCCATTGGTTGTTGTTTTTTGGTATCATTTCAGAATTCTTCAAGATGGGCTTTCAGCCCATTTTTTGTTTGTGTGGCCCTATGGATATTGGTGCATTACTTGAATCGACGTTAGCTGGCTTGGGCTACGAACTGGTGGACCTGGAGCAGGCGTCCCATGGCAGGAGCAAGCTGTTGCGCTTGTTCATCGACAAGCCGGGTGGGGTGAATATCGATGATTGCACGTTTGTGAGCAATCATGTGTCCAGGCTGCTGGCGGTGGAGTTGGATTACGACTACAGCCGCCTTGAGGTTTCGTCGCCCGGATTGGATCGGCCTCTAAAAAAAGAGGCGGACTTTGCTCGTTTTGTCGGTGAGCCGGTGAAGGTCAAGCTAAGGGTGCCCTTCGAAGGGAGCCGGAAGTTTAGCGGCAAGCTGGTGGGCGTGGAGAACGGGGTGGTGAAGTTGGATGTCGAAGGTGCGGTGATTTCCGTGCCTTTGGATAATCTCGACAAGGCCCGTTTGGTGCCGCAGTTCTGAAGTGTTTGGCGTTAGGGATTACGCAAATTTGAGCCGGAG
The DNA here is from genome assembly GCA_002347615.1 of Gallionellaceae bacterium UBA2239. Taxonomy (GTDB): domain Bacteria; phylum Pseudomonadota; class Gammaproteobacteria; order Burkholderiales; family UBA9220; genus UBA2239. The sequence goes on from DDYH01000054.1 coordinate 628, forward strand.
GTGGTAGGAATGAGTCGCGAAATTCTGCTGGTAGTGGATGCGCTAGCGAGGGAAAAGAACGTCAGCAAGGACATCGTCTTTGCGGCGTTGGAATCCGCTCTTGCATCCGCGACGAAAAAACGTTTCCGTGAAGACGTTGATATTCGCGTGGCCGTTGACCAGCAAACCGGAGAATTTTCCTCCTTCCGCCGTTGGCTGGTGGTCGAAGACGAGGCCCTTGAAACTCCTGACAATCAGCTTGCCCTTTCCGAGGCGCAAGAGCGCGATGCCTCGCTCGAGGTCGGGGGCTATGTCGAGGAGCCCATCGAGCCGGTGGAATTCGGCCGTATCGGCGCGCAAGCGGCGAAGCAGGTGATTCTGCAGAAGATTCGCGAAGCGGAGCGGGAGCAGTTGCTCAACGACTTCCTGCAACGCAAGGAGCACCTGGTCACTGGCACCATCAAACGCATGGAGCGCGGCAACGCCATCGTCGAAGCGGGCCGGGTCGAAGCCCTGTTGCCCCGGGATCAGATGATTCCGAAGGAAAACCTTCGGGTAGGCGATCGCGTCCGTGCCTATCTGCATAAGATCGACCGCGCGGCACGGGGGCCGCAGTTGATTCTCAGCCGGATCGCGCCGGAATTCCTGGTCAAGCTGTTCGACCTGGAAGTGCCGGAAATCGAAGACGGTGTCCTGGAAATCAAGTCCGCTGCTCGTGACCCCGGGGTGCGGGCAAAGATCGCGGTCAAATCCAACGATCAGCGCATCGACCCCATCGGCACCTGTGTCGGCATGCGCGGCTCTCGCGTCCAGGCGGTAACCGGTGAACTCGCCGGCGAGCGGGTGGACATTATTCTGTGGTCTGCCGACCCGGCCCAGTTCGTTATTAACGCTCTGGCACCGGCGGAAGTCAGCAGTATCGTGGTGGATGAGGATGCCCACGCCATGGATGTGGTGGTGGATGAGGAGCAACTCTCCCAGGCCATCGGCCGCGGCGGCCAGAACGTGCGCCTGGCCAGCGAACTGACCGGCTGGACCCTCAATATCATGACCATCGAAGAGGCCCGCCAGAAGAACGAACAAGAGTTTGATGCCATTCGTCGAGTCTTTATGGAGAAGCTGGATGTGGACGAGGAAGTGGCCGATATCCTGATCGAGGAAGGTTTCAGTACCCTGGAGGAAATCGCCTACGTGCCGCTGTCCGAGATGTTGGAGATCGAGTCTTTCGATGAGGATACGGTCAACGAATTGCGTAGCCGCGCCCGCAATGCCCTGCTCACCGCTGCCATTGCCAACGAAGAAGCGGCAGGAACGGCTTCTGAGGATTTGCTGAAGCTCGAGGGTATGGACAGCCAGACAGCACGCCAACTGGCGGAAAAAGGCGTTGTGACCGCCGACGATTTGGCGGATCTGGCGGTGGACGATTTAGTGGAAATGACTGGCATGGACGATGAACGCGCCAAACAGTTGATTATGACGGCCCGCGCCCCGTGGTTCGCATGAGTGGAGGACGGCCTGAATGGGAAAAATGAACGTTAGCCAATTCGCACAGGAGTTGGGCCTGCAGCCGGCCCTGTTGCTGGAGCAGCTTCGTGCTGCCGGCGTGGACAAGAGCGATGTCGCCGATAGCCTCACCGAGCAGGACAAGAAACAGCTGCTGGACTACCTGCGCCGTTCTCATGGCGTGGACGAGCCGAAGAACAAGATTACCCTCACCCGCCGCGAAACCTCCGAGATCAAGAAGGCCGACAGCACCGGCAAGGCGCGGACGATCCAGGTGGAAGTCCGCCGCAAGCGGGTGTTCGTCAAGCGCGATGCCGCGACGGAAGAGACTCCGGTTCCCGCCGCTCCGGTGGTCGAGGAGCCCCAGATTGAAGCGGCAGCTCCCGTGGCCCCTGCGGCCCCTGTGGTTCCTGCCGCCCCCGTAGCCCCTGTGGCCCCCGTCTCCGTTTTGGACGCCGAGCAGGTCGCCAAGCGTGAGGCAGAGGCCCGTAAGCACGCCGAACTGGCCGCGATCCAGAGTGAAGAGCTGCGCGCCAAGCAGGAGAAGGAGCTGCGCGCGAAAGAACAGCAGCAGGCCGAAGCGGAAAAGGCGGCGGAACAACCCGCCAAGGAAGGGGAGGCCAAGCCCACCACCCTGCACAAGCCGGTGGTGGAGCAGGACAAGGAAAAGAAGGCGGCCAAGAAGGCCAAGGGCGCCACCGCTGCGCCCGGCAGTTGGGCCGACGAGCAGAACAAGAAACGCTCCCTCAAGGTACGCGGTGATGCCGGCGGCCCCGGCGGCTGGCGTGATCGCAAAGGCGGCAAGCACAAAGGCGGCGACGCTAAGCATGCCTTCTCCGCACCCACGGAACCCTTGGTGCGTGAGGTGTTGATTCCCGAAACCATCTCCGTGGCGGACCTGGCCCACAAGATGTCGGTGAAGGCGGCCGAAGTGATCAAGGCCCTGATGAAGATGGGCTCCATGGTGACCATCAACCAGGTGCTGGACCAAGAGACGGCCATGATCCTGGTTGAGGAAATGGGCCATATCGCCAAGCCGGCGCAATTGGACAGCCCCGAAACCTATTTGAGCGAAGAGGCGCACGAGGCTGAACAGCTTCCCCGCGCCCCGGTGGTGACCGTGATGGGCCACGTGGACCATGGCAAAACCTCCCTGCTCGACTACATCCGTCGCGCCAAAGTGGCCCACGGCGAAGCGGGCGGGATCACCCAGCATATCGGCGCCTACCACGTGGACACCGCGAAAGGTATGGTGACCTTCCTCGATACGCCGGGCCACGAGGCCTTTACGGCCATGCGCGCCCGCGGCGCCAAAGCCACCGACGTGGTGATTCTGGTGGTGGCGGCGGACGACGGCGTTATGCCCCAGACCATCGAGGCCATCCACCACGCCAAGGCGGCCAAGGTGCCCATCGTGGTGGCGGTGAACAAGATCGACAAGCCGGAAGCCAACCCGGAGCGCATCAAGCAAGAATTGGTGGCGCAGGAAGTCGTGCCGGAAGACTGGGGTGGCGACACCATGTTCGTGGAAGTGTCCGCCAAATCCGGCCAGGGCATCGACACCCTGCTGGACAGCGTGGTACTCCAGGCGGAAGTGCTTGAGCTGACGGCGGCCAGGGATGCGCCGGCCAAGGGGCTGGTGATCGAGTCCCGCCTTGATAAGGGCCGCGGCCCGGTGGCGACCATTCTGATCCAGTCCGGCACCCTGCGCCAAGGCGACGTGATGCTGGCCGGCTCGGCCTTCGGCAAGGTGCGCGCCATGTACGACGAGAATGGCAAGCTCATCAAGGAAGCCGGTCCCTCCATTCCCGTGGAGATTCTCGGCCTGTCCGACGTCCCCGGTGCCGGTGAAGATGTGATGGTGCTGCAGGATGAGCGCAAGGCCCGCGAAATCGCCCTGTTCCGTCAAGGCAAGTTCCGTGACGTGAAGCTGGCCAAGCAGCAGGCCGCCAAGCTGGAGAACATATTCGAGCAGATGGGTGAGGAGGAGGTCCGGGTGTTGCCCCTCATCGTCAAGGCCGACGTGCAAGGTTCCTACGAAGCCCTGGCTCACGCCCTGCAGAAGCTTTCCACCAGCGAGGTGAAGGTCAACATCATCCACAGCGGCGTCGGCGCCATTACTGAATCCGACATCAACCTGGCTTTGGCATCCAAGGCGGTGGTGGTCGGCTTCAATACCCGCGCCGATGCCCCCGCGCGCAAGCTGATCGACTCCTCTGGCGTGCAGGTGCGCTACTACAACATCATCTACGACGTGGTGGACGACGTAAAAGCCGCCCTGTCCGGGATGCTGGCGCCGGAACAGAAGGAGAGCATTATCGGCCTGGTGGAGATACGCCAAGTGTTCCGTATTTCCAAGGTCGGTACCGTGGCGGGTTGCTACGTGCTGGACGGCGTGGTGAAGCGCTCGGCGTCGGTGCGCTTGCTGCGGGCCAACGTGGTGGTCCACACCGGTGAGCTGGATTCGCTCAAGCGCTTCAAGGACGACGTCAAGGAAGTCAAGGCCGGCTACGAGTGCGGCCTGTCCCTGAAGAACTTCAACGACCTCCAGGAAGGCGATCAGCTCGAAGTGTTCGAGATGGTCGAAGTGGCGCGCTCCCTCTAATGCCGAAGGACTTTCCCCGTGCCCGCCGCGTGGCCGAGCAGATTCAGCGCGAGTTGGCGGACCTGATTCGACTGGAGCTGAAGGACCCCCGCGTGGGGGCCCTGGTGACCCTCACCGATGTGGAGGTCACTCAGGATATGTCCCACGCCAAGGTGTTCTTCACGGTCCTCGGCGATGCCGGCCAGATACCGCAGATTCAGCACGCCCTGCAGCACGCGGCGGGTTTTCTGCGCAGCCAGTTGTCCCAGCGCATGAAGCTGCGCATCATGCCGCTGCTGCATTTCCATTATGACGAGTCGGTGGAGCGGGGAATCCGCCTGGACAACCTGATCGATCAAGCCGTCGCCCAGGATCGCCAGCGCTCCGGCGGCTCCGAGGATTGACGGGGCCGGCTTTGCAGTACAAGGCGGTCAAGCGGCCGGTGAGCGGCGTGCTGTTGCTCGACAAGCCGGCCGGCATCAGCTCCAATTCCGCCCTGCAGAAAGCCAAGCGGCTGTACCAAGCCGCCAAGGCCGGCCACACCGGCAACCTGGATCCTTTTGCCACCGGCCTGCTGCCGGTGTGCCTGGGGGAGGCCACCAAGTTTTCCCAATTCCTGCTCGACGCCGACAAGACCTACCAGGGCTGGGTGCGCCTGGGCCAGACCACCACCACCGGCGACCCGGAAGGGGAGGTGCTGAGCCGTAGCCCGGTGGATGTCGGCTTGGCGCAGGTGGAGCAGGTGTTGAGCCGCTTCGTCGGCCGCATTTCCCAGGTTCCTCCCATGTATTCGGCCCTCAAACGGGACGGCAAACCCCTTTACGAATACGCCCGCCAAGGGGTGGAGGTGGAACGGGAGGCGCGGGAGGTGACCATCTACGACCTTCGCTTGGACCGTTTTGCCGGGGAGGAGGTGGTCATCACCGTCCGGTGCAGCAAAGGCACCTACATCCGCACTCTGGCCGAGGACATCGGCAAGGCCCTGGGCTGCGGCGCCTATCTTGAGGCATTGCGGCGCACCGCCATCGGCGGGTTCGCCATCGGGGACGCCAAGACCCTGGAGCAGTTGGATGGAGTGAGCCTGGAGGAGCGGGACGCCTGGCTTCTTCCCGCTGATTCGCTGCTACAAGGCTTCCCGCAAGTGGAACTGGATGCAGACAGCGCCTTCTATCTCGGTCGCGGCCAGGAAGTGTGGCTGCCGCGGACGGCGGTGGACGGCGTGGTGCGCCTGTACGACGACAAGCGTCGTTTTTTGGGAATCGGGGAGGTGACGGGGGAAGGAAAAATCGCTCCCCGCCGCCTCGTGGTGTTTCCGTCGGTGTAAAAATACAGGAATCGCTTGTTAAAGCGCCGCCGGGAAAGGTAAAATAACCGTTTTTTTGGATTCGGAGTAAAAGAAACATGGCAATCACCAGCGCTGAAAAGTCGCAAATCGTGAAGGATTATCAACAGGGCGCCACCGATACCGGCTCTCCCGAAGTGCAAGTGGCCATCATGACCACCCGCATCAACGAGTTGACCGGGCACTTCAAGGCCCACGTCAAGGACCATCATTCCCGCCGCGGCCTGCTGCGCCTGGTGAGCAAGCGCCGCAAACTGCTGGATTACCTCAAGGGCAAGAACGTCGACCGTTACCGCACCCTGATCGAACGACTCGGCCTGCGCAAGTAATCAAGGTTGCCGCGCCCGGTGCGCGGTGGAAAAGCGGCCGGAGACGGCCTGACGGGGATGATAGAGGATAGCGTGTTGAAACCAATCAAGAAGACCTTTGCTTACGGGCGTCACCAAGTGACGTTGGAAACCGGTGAAATCGCTCGCCAGTCGAGCGGTGCCGTGCTGGTGAACATGGACGAAACCGTGGTGCTGGTGACTGCGGTCGGCATGAAGGACGCCAAGCCCGGCCAGGATTTCTTCCCCCTCACGGTGGACTACCAGGAACGCACCTATGCGGCTGGTCGCATCCCCGGCGGGTTCTTCAAGCGCGAAGGCCGTCCTTCCGAGAAGGAAATCCTGACCTCCCGCCTCATCGACCGTCCCATCCGTCCGTTGTTTCCCGAGGGCTTCTACAATGAAGTCCAGATCGTTGCCACGGTGGTTTCCTCCAATCCTGAAGTCGATCCCGACATTCCGGCCCTGATCGGCGCCTCCGCCGCCCTGTGCCTGTCCGGTATTCCCTTCCAGGGGCCCATCGGTGCCGCCCGCGTGGGTTACGCCGATGGTCAGTACATTCTCAACCCCACCGCCAGCGAACTGTCTGGCAAGTCCGCGCTTGACCTGGTGGTGGCCGGCACCCAGCAGGCGGTGCTGATGGTGGAGTCCGAGGCCCTGGAGCTGCCCGAAGACGTGATGCTGGGCGCAGTGGTGTTCGGCCATGAGCAGATGCAGACGGTGATCAACGCCATCAACGAATTGGCCGATGAAGCCGGTGTGGAGGCCTGGGATTGGGTTCCTCCCGCAAAGAACGAAGAGCTGGTGCAGAAAGTGGCGGCCCTGGCCGGCAACGATCTGGCCGACGCCTACCGCATCAAGCAGAAACAGGCCCGCATGGCGAAGGTGGACGACGTCCGCAACCGTATCTTCGGTGAGCTGATTACCGCCGACACCGATCTTGCCACCGCCAATCAGGTGAAGGCCGTTTTCGGCGACCTGGAAGCCAGCATCGTGCGCGGCCAGATTCTGGCCGGCGAGCCCCGTATCGACGGCCGCGATACCCGCACCGTGCGTCCCATCACCATTCGCACCGGCGTGCTGCCCCGCACCCACGGTTCCGCTCTGTTCACCCGCGGCGAAACCCAGGCCCTGGCGGTGGCGACCCTGGGCACCGGCCGTGATGAGCAGACCATCGACGCCCTGCAAGGGGAGTACAGCGACCGCTTCATGCTGCACTACAACTTCCCCCCCTACGCCACCGGCGAAACCGGCCGCGTGGGCTCCCCCAAGCGGCGCGAAATCGGCCACGGCCGCCTCGCCAAGCGCGCCCTGGTGGCGGTGCTGCCCAAGGCGGAAGACTTCGCCTACACCATGCGCGTGGTGTCCGAAATTACCGAATCCAACGGCTCCAGCTCCATGGCTTCCGTCTGCGGCGGCTGCCTGTCCCTGCTGAACGCCGGCGTGCCCCTCAAGGCCCACGTGGCGGGCATTGCCATGGGCCTGATCAAGGACGGCAACCGCTTCGCCGTGCTGACCGACATCCTGGGCGACGAGGATCACCTCGGCGACATGGACTTCAAGGTGGCCGGCACCGAGCAAGGCGTGACCGCCCTGCAGATGGACATCAAAATCCAGGGCATCACCAAGGAAATCATGAACGTGGCCCTGACCCAGGCCCGCGAAGGCCGGATGCACATCCTCGGCCTGATGAAGGAAGCCGTGCCGACGGCCAGCACCGCCATGTCCGCCTACGCGCCCCAGCTCTTCACCATGAAGATCAATCCGGAGAAAATCCGCGACGTGATCGGCAAGGGCGGCGCCGTGATCCGGGCTCTGACCGAAGAAACCGGCACCACCATCGACATCGCCGAGAACGGCACCGTCACCATCGCGGCGGTAGGCTCCGACAGCATCGAGAAGGCCAAGAAGCGCATCGAGGAAATCACCGCCGAAGTGGAGGTGGGCAAGATCTACGAAGGCACGGTGCTCAAGCTGCTGGACTTCGGTGCCATCGTCAGCGTGCTGCCCGGCCGCGACGGCCTGCTGCACATCTCCCAGATCGCCCACGAGCGCGTCAACGCCGTTTCCGACCACCTCAAGGAAGGCCAGATGGTGCGCGTGAAGGTGCTGGAAGCCGACGAGAAGGGCCGTCTGCGCCTCTCCATGAAGGCCATCCTGGAACCGCCGGCGCCCGCCGAGGCGGCGGCGCCAGTCGAACCGGCTGCCGAGTAAGCGCTGGCGCAAAACCAAGGAAAAGGCAGCTTCAAGCTGCCTTTTCCGTTTGTTAACCGGAGACTCGCGAAGCGAGACGCCGTCCCCCTTGCCCGCCAGCGGGGGAGGGCAGGGGTGAGGGAAACGGTTATGGCGAATAGCCGTTTCATATTTCCATAAGGCGATTCGCCATGACCGTTAGGCTTGTCTTTCCATGAGCGACCCACAACTCGATTCGCTGAAAACCCCGCCCCACTCGGTGGAAGCGGAGCAGTCCGTCCTGGGCGGACTGCTGATGGAAAACTCCGCCTGGGACCGTATCGCCGACGTGCTCGGGGCGGAGGATTTCTACCGCCACGACCACCGGCTGATCTTCAAGCACGTCATGAAGCTGCTGGAGCAGGGCAAACCGGCGGACGCCATCACGGTGGCGGAATCCCTGGAAAACTCTGCGGAATTGCAGAATGTCGGCGGCTTGGCCTATATCGGCGCCCTGGTGCAGAACACCCCCAGTGCCGCCAATATCCGCCGCTACGCGGAAATCGTCCGCGAGCGTTCAGTGATGCGCCAGTTGGTGGAGGTCGGCACCAACATTACCGAAAGCGCGTTCAACCCCATGGGCCGCAGCGCCACCCAACTGCTGGATGAGGCCGAAGCCAAGGTGTTCGAAATTGCCGAGGCCGGCGCCAAGGGGCAGAAGGGCTTCGTGGAAATCGCGCCGCTCCTCACCCAGGTGGTGGAGCGTATCGACATGCTCTACAACCGCGACGACCCGAGCGAAGTGACGGGCATTCCCACCGGCTATGTGGACCTCGACCGCATGACCTCCGGCCTGCAACCCGGCGACCTGATCATCGTGGCCGGGCGCCCGTCCATGGGCAAGACCGCCTTTTCCCTCAACATCGCAGAGCATGTGGCCCTGGAGGCGGGGCTGCCGGTGGCGGTGTTCAGTATGGAAATGGGCGGCACCCAACTGGTGACCCGTATGATCGGTTCCGTCGGCCGCCTGGATCAGCACAAGCTGCGTACCGGCCGCCTGGAAGAAGATGACTGGCAGCGCCTTACCTACGCCCTGGGCAAGCTCAACGACGCGCCGGTTTTCATCGACGAAACCCCGGCCCTCAACTCCATGGACCTGCGCGCTCGTGCCCGGCGTGTTTTCCGCCAGTGCGGGAAGCTGGGCCTGATCGTCATCGACTACCTGCAACTGATGTCCGCCACCTCCGCGGGAGAAAACCGCGCCACCGAAATCTCGGAAATTTCGCGCTCCCTGAAGGCCCTGGCGAAAGAACTCGACGTCCCGGTCATCGCCCTGTCCCAGCTCAACCGCAGCTTGGAGCAGCGCCCCAACAAACGTCCCGTGATGTCCGACTTGCGCGAATCCGGCGCCATCGAGCAGGACGCCGACGTGATCCTGTTCATCTACCGGGACGAGGTGTACAGCAAGGAAGACACCAAGCCCGAGGACAAGGGCGTGGCGGAAATCATCATCGGCAAGCAGCGTAACGGCCCCATCGGCACCGTGCGGCTGACCTTCCTGGGCGAGAATACCCGCTTCGAGAATTATGCGCCTTCGGGCGGCAGCTATTAATAGGAAGGCGCAAGGATGAAGGATGAAAGCAAAAGCATAGTGCCCCTCCGGGAAGGCTTTCCCTCCATCCTTCATCCTTCATCCCTCATCCTTTAAACCATGCGTCCCCTTCGCGCCCGCATTTCCCTCGCCGCACTGACCCGCAACCTCGCCGTGGCCAAGCGCCACGCCCCCCACTCCCGCGCCCTGGCGGTCATCAAGGCCAACGGTTACGGCCACGACATGCTGCGGGCGGCGCGGGCGTTGAAGGATGCGGAGGGGTTCGCCGTCCTGTCCCTGGACGAGGCGCTGGCCCTGCGGCAAGCGGGCTATGGCCAGACCCTGCTGATGCTGGAAGGCTTTTTCGCGGCCGCCGAACTTCCTGCCCTGGCAGTCCAGCGCATCACCCCCGCGGTGCACAGCGACTGGCAGCTGGCGGCGTTGGAGCAGGCGGCACTGGAGCGGCCGGTGGACGTATTCCTCAAGTTCAACAGCGGCATGAACCGCCTCGGCTTCAAAGCCGATCGGTTGCCACAAGCCCTGGATCGCCTGCGCCGTTGCGCCAACGTGGGGGAAATCACCCTCATGAGCCACTTCGCCACCGCCGACGAGCCCCTGGGCATCGCCTGGCAGAGCGGCGGGGTGGCCCGCTTGCACCAGGAACTCGGTCTCCCCGGCAGCTTCGCCAATTCCGCCGCCGTGCTGGGCTTTCCCGAAGTCCACGCCGACTGGGTGCGCCCCGGCATCATGCTTTACGGTTCCTCTCCCTTTGCCGACCGTTCGGCGGCGTCCCTCGGCCTCAAGCCGGCCATGACCCTGGAAAGCCGCCTCATCGCCGTGCAGGAATTGCAGCCCGGTGAAAAACTGGGTTACGGCGCCTTGTTTGCCGCCGACCGCCCCACGCGGGTAGGCATCGTCGCCTGCGGCTACGCCGACGGCTACCCCCGCCACGCGCCCACCGGTACGCCTATCGTAGTGGCCGGCCAACGCACCCGCACCCTGGGCCGGGTGTCCATGGATATGCTGTTCGCCGACATCACCGATGTTCCGGGCGCCGACGTGGGCAGCCCGGTGACCCTGTGGGGCGAAGGCCTGCCGGTGGACGAGGTGGCCGCCGCCGCCGGCACCATCAGCTACGAATTGCTGTGCGCCCTGGCGCCCCGGGTGCCAGTGATCGAGGACTGAGTTGGCCTTACACATTCCGGTGTGTAAAATGAAGAAATTCCTTCCTTAGAGGAGCAGGCCATGGCTACCAACCTCGCCATCGACGATACGCTGATCGAATCCGCCCGGCTTCTCGGCCACCACCGCACCAAGCGGGAAGCGGTGACCCGAGCCCTGGAAGAATACATCCTGCGCTTGAAGCAGCAGGAAATCGTGGGTGAATTCGGCACCGTGGAATACGAGTCCGACTACGACTACAAGAAACAACGCAACGCGGCGTGAAGGTCATCGTCGACACTTCCGTCTGGTCCCTGGCGTTGCGCCGCCACTCCCCTCCGGCCGATGCCAGTGTGGTGGGGGAACTGGAGCGGCTGATCGGGGATTTCCGCGTGGCCATGCTTGGCCCCATCCGCCAGGAATTGCTGTCCGGCATCCGGCACCCCGAGCAGTTCGAGAAGCTGCGCGACAAGCTGCGGGCCTTCCCAGACCTGCCGCTGACCGGGGATGATTTCGAAACGGCGGCGGGCTTTTTCAACCTGTGCCGGGGAAAAGGCGTCCAAGGTTCCAACACCGACTTCCTGATCTGCGCGGCGGCGGCGAGGCGCAACATGGCGATTTTCACCACCGACCGGGATTTCCTGCTGTACCGCGAACATACCGGCATCAAGTTGCACCACGAATTGGCTTAGGTTCTTCATATGGCAAAAGCGAAATCCATCTACTCCTGCACCGAATGCGGCGGCCAGGTGCCCAAGTGGCAGGGCCAGTGTCCCCATTGCATGGCGTGGAACACCCTGGTGGAGGCGTTGCCGGAGGCGGCTTCCACCCACCGCTACGCCGGCTTGGCCCAGGCCAGCAAATTACAACGCCTGTCCGAGGTGGAAGCCCAGGAAGTGCCCCGCCAGCCCATCGGCATCGCCGAGTTCGACCGGGTGCTGGGGGGCGGGCTGGTGGATGGGGCGGTGGTGCTGATCGGGGGCGACCCGGGCATCGGCAAGTCCACCCTGCTGCTCCAGGCCCTGTGCCATCTGGCGGCGAAGCGCGATGTGCTCTACGTCAGCGGCGAGGAGTCGGCCCAGCAGATCGCTTTGCGGGCCAAGCGGCTCCAGCTCGATGCCGGCGGGGTGCACCTGCTGGCGGAAATCCAGCTGGAGAAAATCCTCTCCACCCTCGCCAGCCAGCCGCCCCAGGTGGCGGTGATCGACTCGATCCAGACCGTCTATTCCGAGGCCTTGCAGTCGGCGCCGGGCAGCGTGGCCCAGGTGCGGGAATGCGCCGCCCAGTTGACCCGCCACGCCAAGCAGAGCGGCACCTCGGTCATCATGGTGGGCCACGTCACCAAGGAGGGAGCCCTGGCCGGGCCCCGGGTGCTGGAGCACATCGTCGATACCGTGTTGTACTTCGAAGGCGACAGCAACTCCAGCTTCCGCCTGGTGCGGGCGTTCAAGAACCGCTTCGGGGCGGTGAACGAACTGGGGGTGTTCGCCATGACCGAGAAGGGCCTGAAGGAGGTGAGCAACCCGTCGGCCCTGTTCCTGTCCCACCACGGGGCCGAGGTGGCCGGTTCCTGCGTCATGGTCACCCAGGAGGGCACCCGCCCCCTGCTGGTGGAAGTCCAGGCCCTGGTGGACGAGGCCCATTCCCCCAATCCCCGGCGCCTCTCCGTGGGCCTGGAGCAGAACCGGCTGGCCATGCTGCTGGCGGTGCTGCACCGCCACGCGGGGATTGCCTGCTTCGATATGGACGTTTTCGTCAACGCCGTGGGCGGGGTGAAGATCACCGAGCCGGCGGCGGACCTGGCGGTGCTGCTGGCCATCGTTTCCTCCCTGCGCAACAAGCCCCTGCCGCCCAAGACCGTGGTGTTCGGCGAAGTGGGCCTGGCCGGGGAGGTGCGCCCGGTGCAGCGGGGCCAGGAACGCCTCAAGGAAGCCGCCAAGCTGGGCTTCGAGCGCGCCATCGTTCCCAAGGCCAACAAGCCCAGGCAGGCGGTGGCGGGGATGGAAGTGGTGGCGGTGGAGCGGCTGGAGGACGCGGTGGCCTATTGCCGCGGCTGATGGCCTATAATGGGCCGATTCCCATCACCCCGCCGACCCCCATGCCTTCCAGGCTGATTGTTTACGAAGACGACGAGCCCATCGGCGAGTGCCTGCTTGACCGGGAGCGGGTGCACATCGGCCGCAGGCCCCACAACGACCTGGTGCTGCCCCACAGCGCCGTGAGCGGCGACCATGCCCTGGTGGTCACGGTGCGCAACGATTCCTTCCTGGAAGACCTCCACAGCACCAACGGCACCTGGGTCAACGGGCGGATGGTCACCAAGCGCCTGCTCCAGGACGGGGATGAGGTCCGCATTGCCCGCTACGTGTTGAAATACTGCCAGGAAGAGTGCGGCGTGGACGAGATGGCCGCCGGGGAGGAATCGCCCTCCCAGGAGCCGGCATGGCAGGAAGAGGCCGCCGCCACGTCCCAGGATTTCAACCGCACCCAGGTGCGGCGCCGTCATCCCGACGTTTCCCCGCCCGACGAAGAGGCCCGCCCGGAAGAGGGCGGCCTGCCCCTGGGGGCGCTGCGGGTCATCAGCGGGCCGGCGGCGGGGAAGGAAGTGGCCTTGGGGCGATCCCTCACCACCCTCGGCAAGCCCGGCATCCAGGTGGCGGTCATTACCCGCCAGAAGGAGGGCTACTCCCTGGCCTACGTGGAAGGGGACAGCTATCCCCTGGTCAACGGCTCGCCGGTGGAGGAGGACGAGCATACCTCCCTTGAGCACCTGGACGACGTGGAGATCGCCGGGGTGCGGATGAAGTTCATCCTCCAGCGCCCGCCGGCGGACGCTGGGGAAACCGACGAAGACTAGCTTCCCAGTTCGATGATCCGGCCGCTCGTGCCGGCGCTGTCTTTCCCCATCAGGTACAAATAGGCCGGCATCAGGGTGGTGTCGGCCGGCAGGCTTTCGTGCACTTCGCCGGGATGGGTGCGGCGGCGCTGGGGGGACTGCACCGGGCCGGGGACCACGGCGTTGATGCGCAGTTGGGGATGCAGCTCCCACTCCTGGGCCCAGATTTTCACCAGACTTTCCACTCCCCCCTTGGCCACGGCGAACACCCCCCAGTAGGCGGCGGGGTGGCTGGCGTGGTGGTCGGAGGTCATGACCACCGAGGCGTCGGGCGAGGCCTTGAGCAGGGGCAGGCAGGCCTTGGTGAGGGCGAAGGGACCGGACAGGTTGGCCTTCAGGCTCTTGGTCCACAAGTCCAGGGACTCGTTTTCCAGCAGGGTGATGTTGGGCAGGTAGGCGGCGTTGTGCAGGATGCCGTCCAGGCGCCCGAGCTGGCTGTGGATGGCTTCGGCGAAAGCCTTGTAGTCCGCCTCCCCGGCCTTGAGGAAGTCCAGGGGGAAGATGGCCGCATGGGGATGGCCGGCGGCTTCGATTGCGTCGTACACCGCTTCCAGTTTCTTCACGTCGCGGCCGTGAAGGATCACGGTGGCGCCGTGGGCGGCAAAGGTCAGGGCGGCGGTGCGGCCGATGCCCTGGCCGGCGCCGGTGACCAGGATCACCCGGCCTTGCAGCAGGTCAGGGGGAGCTTGATAGTCTTTCATCATGGGATAGGGGACGTTGCGAAAGCCGCCATTATAGGCCATGGCGGCGGGACAGGGCGGGCCGGAATGTGGTATCTTTCGGCCGTTGGAAATCGGCGCGGAGAACGATGTTGAACAAGCAATGGGTGGCCTTCCTTCTGGCGTTCGTGGCGCCCCTGATCCTGATTTTCTGGTGGTGGGGGGCGTTCAACAGCGCCACCGTGGAAATCACCCAGCGGGGCCCCTACCGCTACGCCTACGCCGACAACGTGGGCGACTACACCGACCTTCCCCAGAAGCAGCAGGACATGGCCAAGCGCCTGCGGGACCAGGGAGTGGAATGCGGCGCCACGGTGATGGTGCTGTACGACGATCCCCGCCAGACGGCGAAGAAGCAGCAGCGCGCCCGGGTGGGCTGCCTGATCGGCCCCGACATCCGGGTCCACGACCCGATCAAAGTGGCCGACGTGCCCTCCCGCCGGGTGGTGCTGGCCCAGGTCAACGCCCAGCCCCTGATGGCGCCGGGCAAAGCCTACTCGGCCATGCTCGATTACCTGGAACAGAACCACATTCCCTTCCAGCTGCCCACCCTGGAGATTTTCCAGAACCGGGAGCTGTCCGTGGAAATGGACCTTTGACCCATGAGCCTGTTGACCCTTCTCGCCGTCCTGCTGCTGGAGCAGTTCCGGCCCCTGGATAGCCGGGCCAAGCTCAACCGCCTGTTCATCCGCTACGCCAATTATCTGGAGCGCCATCTCAACGCCGGCGAAAACCGGCATGGGGTGCTGGCCTGGTGCCTGGCGGTATTGCCGCCGGCGGCGGGGCTGCTCATCGTTTCCGCCCTTCTGTACCACATCACGCCGTTTCTGGCGTGGGGCCTGAACATCGGTATTCTCTACGTCACCATCGGTTTCAAGTCCGTCACACGGGAAGCCTCCGCGGTGGCCTCCGCTCTGCGGCAGGAAGAAGGGGGGCTGGCCCGTGCCCGGGAGGTGCTTTCCCGCTGGCACGGCCGGCCGGTGGATACCTTTTCGGAGGGCGATGTGGCTCGGCTGGCCGTGGAGCAGACCTTCCTCTGTTCCTACCGCCAGCTGTTCGGCGTGGTGGCGTGGTTCATGGTCCTGGGGGCGGCCGGGGCGATGCTCTACTACGCTTCCCAGATACTGGCCCAGAAATGGGGCTCCCAGGACGAGAAGGACTTCGGCCGTTTCGGGGTTTTCGCCGCCAAGGCGTTCGAACTGCTGGACTGGGTTCCCCTGCGCTTTACCGCCATCAGTTTCGCGGTGGTGGGGGACTTCGAGGATGCCGCTTATTGCTGGCGCTCCCAGGCCCTGCAATGGGCCCAGGAAGGGGCCGGCATCCTCCTGTCCAGCGGTGCCGGCGCCCTGGGCGTGCGCCTGGGCGGCCCCCTGCCCTATGAGGGCGGGGTGGAGTTCCGGCCGGAACTGGGCCTGGGGGACGATCCCGACGCCGACTACATCGACAGCGCCGTCGGCCTGGTCTGGCGCACCCTGGTGCTGTGGCTGGTGTTGTTGGTGCTGTTGACCCTGGCCCATTGGACGGCGGTCTGATTTTGAATACCAAAAACCTGTTCAACCACGAATGAACACTAATTAACCCAGATTATCCATTAGGACGCGAGATGATGGCGAGGTGGGTTGCGAGACAGTTTCGTTGCTTGCGAGGAGTTCATGGTTATTCCATGGACGACGAACAAGCGGCAAAAATGGCCGCAAACCGACCGCCAGCGCTCGCGTAGGCGCGAAGCGCCGCCTAATGGATAATCTAGGATTAACACGAATGCATTC
>DDYH01000036.1 GCA_002347615.1 Gallionellaceae bacterium UBA2239
GTGCGCCCTGCCGGGCGCACCAAACAAAAACGGCGCCCACCGGGCGCCGTCTGTTGGCCGCAAACTTCGCTCAGCCCCTTCGCATGGAATCGAAGAAGTCGGCGTTGCTCTTGGTGGCCTTGATCTTGTCCAGGAGGAATTCCATCGCGTCCAGGTCGTCCATGGGGTACAGCAGCTTGCGCAGCACCCACACCTTTTGCAGCACGTCCTGCTTGATCAGCAGTTCCTCCCGGCGGGTGCCGGAGCGGTTGACGTTGATGGCGGGGTAGAGGCGCTTCTCGGCCATGCGGCGGTCGAGATGGATTTCCATGTTGCCGGTGCCCTTGAATTCCTCGTAGATCACGTCGTCCATGCGGGAGCCGGTGTCCACCAGGGCGGTGGCGATGATGGTGAGGGAACCGCCCTCTTCGATGTTCCGGGCGGCGCCGAAGAAGCGCTTGGGGCGTTGCAGGGCGTTGGCGTCTACGCCGCCGGTGAGCACCTTGCCGGAAGCGGGCACCACGGTGTTGTAGGCGCGGGCGAGGCGGGTGATGGAGTCCAGCAGGATCACCACGTCCTTCTTGTGCTCCACCAGGCGCTTGGCCTTCTCGATCACCATTTCGGCCACCTGCACATGGCGGGTGGCGGGCTCGTCGAAGGTGGAGGCCACCACTTCGCCCCGCACGGTGCGGGTCATTTCGGTCACTTCCTCCGGGCGCTCGTCGATCAGCAGCACGATCAGGGTCACGTCGGGATGGTTGGCGGTGATGGCGTGGGCGATGTGCTGCAGCATCACGGTCTTGCCGGATTTCGGCGGCGCCACCAGCAGGCCGCGCTGGCCCTTGCCGATGGGGGCGATCATGTCGATGACGCGGGAGGTGATGTTCTCCTCGGCCCGGATGTCCCGCTCCAGCTGGAGCATGGCGGTGGGATGCAGGGGGGTGAGGTTTTCGAACAGAATCTTGTGCTTGGCGTTCTCCGGCGGCTCGCCGTTGACCTTGTCCACCTTCACCAGGGCGAAGTAGCGTTCGCCGTCCTTGGGGGTGCGGATCTCGCCTTCCACCGTGTCGCCGGTGTGCAGGTTGAAGCGGCGGATCTGGCTGGGGGAGACGTAGATGTCGTCCGGGCCGGCCAGGTAGGACGTATCCGGGGAACGCAGGAAACCGAAGCCGTCGGGCAGGACTTCCATGGTGCCTTCGCCGTGGATGCTCTCCCCCTTCTTGGCTTGGTTCTTGAGCAGGGCGAAGATCAGGTCCTGCTTGCGCATGCGGCTGGCGCCGTCGATTTCATGGGTAACGGCCATCTCCACCAATTCGGAGACGTGCTTCAATTTCAGGTCGGATAAATGCATATGCGGAGAAAACTCGTGGTAGGAACGGGGAGAGTTGGGAGAACGGTACGACGGGAAAGGAGTTGCGCCTGAACCCGTCCGGGGCGGGTATTATGCTTGGTTGGCCCGGAGGGAGGTGTTCAGGCGCAGAATAGCTGCTTCAAATATTGCTGTCAATGAACGCGGTGAGCTGGGACTTGGACAGGGCGCCGACTTTGGTGGCTTCCACGTTGCCGTTCTTGAAGATCATCAGGGTGGGGATGCCGCGGATGCCGAACTTGGGCGGGGTCTGCTGGTTCTCGTCGATATTGAGCTTGGCCACCTTGAGCCGGCCGGCGTATTCCTGGGCCACTTCGTCCAGGATCGGAGCAATCATCTTGCACGGGCCACACCAATCCGCCCAGAAGTCGACCAGCACGGGAAGTTCGGCCTGCAACACCTCTCCCTCGAAACCGTCGTCGGTGATGTAATGGATGTGTTCGCTCATGGAAACCTCGTGTGTGTTTGGAGAAAGCGACCCGCATCGAACGGCCCGGGTCCGGGGTCAGACGCTATCCTAAACCAAAAGCGGGGGGGATGGGAAGCCGGGCGCGACAGGGTAAAATGTCCCCCCATGACTCCCCATTCCCCGCCCCCATGAGCGCCCCCCTCCCCCGCAGCAGCCGGCTGGTGCGTGCCGCCGCGGCCCGCCTGGCCCGGACGGAGGCGGCCCGGCTGCCGGACCTGTCCGGCGTCACCGTGCTGCTCCCCCACCTGCGGGCCGCCGCCGACCTCAGCCGGGAGCTTGGCCGGGAAGCCGACCGCCCGGCCCTGCTGCTGCCGAAAATCACCACCCTGCGGGACTGGGCGGAAAGCGTGCCGGGGCAGGAGCCCCTGCCCGAAAGCCGGCGGGAAGCCATGCTCTACCAGGTCCTGCGGGACGGCAACTGGTTCCCCGAAACCGACCTGTGGCAGGTCAGCGCCGAGCTGCGCCAGCTGGCCGACGAACTCACCCGCTGGCGGGTGGCCCTGCCCGATTCCTGGGACGATTTCGCCGACCGCCTGGCCCGGGCCTACCGGGCCCGGGCCAACGCCTCCCTGCGTTTCGAAGCGAAGCTGGTGCATGAAATGTGGTTCGCCCTGGCCCGGGACAGCGGCACCCCCGACCGGGAAAGCGCCTACGCCCTGCGCCTGGCCTCCCTGGCGCAATCCGCCCCCGGCCCCCTTTACGCCGTGGGCCTGGAAGACCTGTCCCCCGCCGAGGAAGCCTTTCTCGACGCCTACGGCCAGCGCCAGCCGGTGCACCGCATCGACACGCCGGAACCCGACCCGATTTCCCTCACCCTGCGCGCCGCCTGGCCGCGGGAAGACGCCCCGCCCCTGCGGCAGCGGGCATCCGGCGCCGGCACCGTGCCCCTCACCGGCCGCCTCACCCTCTTCGGCGCCCACTCCCTGGAGCAGGAAGCCCAGGCGGTGGACGTGAAGGTGCGCCAGTGGCTGGTGGACGGCAAAGGCCCCCTCGCCATCGTCGCCCAGGACCGCCTCGTGGCCCGCCGCGCCCGGGCCCTGCTGGAGCGGGCCGGGGTGCTGGTGGAGGACGAAACCGGCTGGACCCTCTCCACCTCCTCCGCCAGCACCGTGGTGCGCCGCTGGCTGGACTGCCTGGCGAGCCGCTTCTACCACCTGGACCTGCTGGACCTGGCGAAATCCCCTTTTCTGCTGGCCGACTGGGAATCCGCCCGGCGCAAGGAAGCGGTCTACGGCCTGGAACGCCTGCTGCGGGAGCGCAGCATCGTCTCCCACCTCAACCGCTACCTGGACGCGGCCAAGCGCCGGGAAGGCCTGGAAGACGCCGTCGCCCTGCTGGAGCGCCTGGCCGCCGCCCAGGCCCTGTTCACCCGCCGCGCCCGCACGCTCAGCGCCTGGCTCCACACCCTGCTGGAAAGCCTCGCCCTGCTGGGCATCCAGCCCGGCCTGGAGAAGGACATCGCCGGCCGCCAGCTGCTGCAACTGCTCAAAAGCCGGCAGCGGGAACTGTCCCATGAACCCGCCACCTTCGCCCTGGCCGAGTGGAAGCAATGGCTCTACCGCCTGCTGGACGGCGCCACCTTCCGGGACGAGCGCATCGCCAGCCCGGTGGTCTTCACCCACCTGGCCAACGCCCGGATGCGGGCCTTCGGCGGCGTGGCCATCGCCGGCGCCGACGCCGCCCACCTCCCCGGCCAGGACGCCGGCCAGCTGTTCTTCAACCAGTCGGTGCGGGAGGAGCTGGGCCTGCCCTCCCGCGGCACCGCCCTCGCCCGCCAGGAGCGGGAACTGGCGGACGTGCTGGCCGACTGCGACGAGGCCTTCGTCACCTGGCAGGCGCGCAAGGACGGCGAACCCAACCTGCTCTCCCCCTGGTTCGAGCGCCTGGAAACCTTCCACCGCCTGGCCCACGGAGAAGGGCTACGGGACGAGGGCTTCGCCGCCCTGGTCGCCGCGGCCCAAGTCAAGGATGAAGGCGGAAGGATGAAGGATGAAGTGCCGTGTCCTGGGGACGGCTTTTCACCTTCATCCTTCATCCTTCATCCTTCATCCTTCCCTTCCCCGTCGCTGCCCGTCCCCCTGGTGCCTTCAACCATCTCCGCCAGCGGCTACAACAGCCTGCTCGCCTGCCCCTACCAGTTCTACGCCCGCCACGGCCTGCACCTGAACGAGCTGGACGAGGTGCAGGAAGGCCTGGAAAAGCGCGACTACGGCGAATACCTCCACGCCATCCTGTGCCGCTTCCACCAAGCCCACCCCACCATTGCCAGCGGGGACGACGCAGCCTTGCAGGCCGAGCTGGCCGCCATCACCGACGAAGTCTTCGCCGCCGCCACCGAAGCCAGCTACCTCAGCCACGCCTGGGCCCTGCGCTGGAAGGCGCTGATTCCGGCCTACCTGGACTGGCAGCGGGCCCATGAAGCGCAAGGCTGGAAAGTGGCGGAAAGCGAAGTGCAGCGCAGCCGGGAAATCCCCCTCCCCGGCGGCCGCACCCTCACCCTCAAGGGGCGCCTCGACCGGGTGGACATGAGGACAAGGATGAAGGATGAAGGCGGAAGGATGAAAGAAACCTCCGAAGGAGCCGACACTTCATCCCTCATCCCTCATCCCTCATCCTTGCAGTTCGCCGTCCTGGACTACAAGGCCCAGGGAGTGAAGAAGCTGAAGGACAAGCTCAAGGAGCCGGGCGAGGACGTGCAGCTCCCGGTCTACGCCCTGCTCCAGGGCGGCGACGTGACGGAAGCCGCCTTCGTCAGCCTGGATCGGGACGGGGTGGAAAGCATCCCCCTGGAGCAGGACGCCGCCGAACTCGGCGCCGCGGTGGAAGCCCGCCTGGCGGAACTGTTCGACGCCCTCCACCACGGCGCCGGCCTCCCCGCCCAGGGCCTGGCGGAAGTGTGCGAGTGGTGCGAAATGCGCGGCCTGTGCCGCAAGGACCACTGGCAATGAGTGAGTTCGACAACGCCACCGCCCTCGACCCCGCACGCTCGGTGGTGATCGAAGCCTGCGCCGGCAGCGGCAAGACCTGGCTGCTGGTGTCCCGCATCGTGCGCCTCTTGCTGGCCGGGGTGCCGCCGGGGGAAATCCTCGCCATCACTTTCACCCGCAAGGCGGCCCAGGAGATGGAGGCCCGGCTGCGGGAATGGCTGGAATTCCTGGCCCTGGAGGATGACGACGCAGTGCGTCAGTTTCTGCGGGAACGAGCCGTGCCCGAGGCTGAGCTGGACGCCGCATTGCCCCGCGCCCGGAGCCTGTTCGAAGCCTTCCTCACCGCCCGCCCCGGCCTCACCGTCAACACTTTCCACGGCTGGTTCCTGCAACTGCTCCAGCGGGCGCCCCTGGAAAGCGGCTACGCCGGCGCCCAGTCCCTGCTGGACCAGACCTCCGCCCTGCTGGAGGAAGCCTGGCAGAGCTTCGCCGAGGACTTGCAGGACGACCCGGACGGCGACACCGCCCAGGCCCTCAACCGCCTGTTCGCCGGCTGCGGCCTCGCTTCCACCCACGGCCTGCTGGAAAATTTCGTCGCCCGGCGGGCGGAATGGTGGGCCTTCGCCGGGGGGCGGGACGACGCCGTGGCCTACGCCCTGGAACGGCTGCGGGAGGAATGGGCCGTGGACCCGGAAGCCGACGTTCTCGGCGCATTACCGAATGATTCCGCCCTCGCTGGCGATTTGCAGTCTTATCTCGGTTTGCTGGAGTACGCCACTTCCAAAACAGACCAGGAACAGGCTGCCGCCCTGCGGCTTGCCCTGACACCAGACACACCGGCAAAAGAATTTTTCTCCCGTGCCTATCCTGTGTTCTTTACCCAGAAAAACGAACGCCGCCAGCGCAAGGTTTCCAAGGAACTGGAGAAAAAAATTGGTGCCTCGGGCGGCGAAAGAATGCTCGACCTCCATGCCGCCCTGTGCCAGCGCTTCGAAGCCGCCCGCACCGCCCTGGCCGCCCAGGCCGCCTACGCCTTCAACCGGGACGCCCTGCTGTGCGGCGCCGCCCTGCTGGAGAAATTCCAGCAACTCAAACAGGACCAGCAGGGACTGGATTTCGCCGACGTGGAATGGCGCGTCCACCAGCTCCTGGCCCGCTCCGACTACGCCGCCGCCATGCAGTACAAGCTGGACGCCCGCTACCGCCACATCCTGCTGGACGAGTTCCAGGACACCAACCCCCTGCAATGGCAGGTGCTCAAGTCCTGGCTCGCCGCCTCCGGCGAAGCGGGGTCTCCCCCCACGGTGTTCCTGGTGGGGGACCCCAAGCAGTCCATCTACCGCTTCCGCCGCGCCGAGGCCCGGCTGTTTCAACTGGCGGGGGATTTCCTGGAAGCCGAATACGGCGCCGCCCGCCTGTCCCAGAACGCTTCCCGCCGCTGCGCCCCGGCGGTGATCGCGCAGGTGAACCAGGTGTTCGCCCAGGAGCCCGACTACACCATCTTCCACCCCCACGACTCGCTGCAAAAAGGGTTGGCGGGAGGGGTGGAAGTGCTGCCTCTGGCCGGCAAGGATGAAGGCGGAAGGATGAAGGATGAAGGAACGTGTCCTGCGGACGAATCTATTATAAAAAACCGCGAAGCGACCGCCCTTCATCCTTCATCCTTCACCCCTCATCCTTCGCCCCCCCTCCTTCATCCTTTACGCAACCCCCTCACCACCCCCCGCCCCGACGCGGAGGACCGCCGCTACGAGGCCGAAGCCGCCCAGGTGGCCGACGGCATCGGCGCCATCGTCGGCCACTGGGCGGTGGCGGGCGAAAAGGGCCCGCGCCTGGCCGACTACCGGGACGTGATGCTGCTGGTGCGCCGCCGCACCCAGCTGGAAGCCTACGAGAAGGCCCTCAAGCACGCCCGCATCCCCTTCGTCAGCACCCGCCGCGGCGGCCTGCTGGACACCCTGGAATGCCGCGACCTCACCGCCCTGCTGGAATTCCTCGCCGCCCCCTTCGCCGACTTGAAGCTGGCCCATGCCCTGCGCTCGCCGGTGTTCGGCTGTGCCGACGACGACCTCGTCGCGCTGGCCCGGCGGGAGGAACCCACCTGGTGGCGCCGCCTGCGGGCCTTGGCGCAAAGCGGCGAGGCGAGCCCTGCCCTGGCCCGCGCCCATAACCTTCTGGCCGACTGGCTCAAGCTGGCGGACACCCTGCCGGTCCACGACCTGCTGGACCGCATCTACTTCCACAGCAACCTGCTGGAACGCTACCGCGCCGCCGTGCCCGAGGCCCTTCAGGGCGCCGTGGCGGCCAACCTCCACGCCTACCTGGAACTGGCCCTGGCGACGGACAGCGGGCGCTACCCCAGCCTGGCCAAGTTCCTGCGCCAGATCGCCGAGCTGCGCCGGGCCTCCGACCAGGAGGCGCCGGACGAAGGGGCCATCGGCGACAGCGCCAACGCGGTGCGCATCCACACCGTCCACGAGGCCAAGGGCCTGGAATCCCCGGTGATCTGGCTGCTGGACGCCAACGCCGCCCCCAATCCGGACCGGGGCTACCGGGTGTTGCTGGACTGGCCGCCGGAAGACCCCGCCCCGCGCCACTTCTCCCTCTACACCACGAGCGCCGCCCTCACGCCCCAGCAGCGCAGCCTGCTGGAAGACGAGGCCGCCATCGCGGCGCGGGAAAACCTCAACCTGCTCTACGTCGCCATGACCCGCGCCAAGCAGGCCCTGCTGGTGAGCGGCTGCGAAACCAGGAAGGGAAGCGGCAGCAGCTGGCACGCCAAGCTCCAGTCCGCCGCCGGCGAGGACGCCGGGTCCATCGCGCCGATTTTCGAAACCGTGCTGCCCGCAGCGCCCGCAGCGGAAACCCCCGCCGCCGTCACCACCGACCCGCGCCTGAACACCCCCTTGTCCGTGGGCCAGCGGGAGCAGGCCGAGCAGACGCCCCAGCAGCGCTTCGGCATCCGCCTCCACGCCCTGCTGGAATGGCTCGCCCCCCCCGACCCGGTTGCCGACAAGGCCGTCCTGCAAGACCGGCTGGAACTGGAACACGACGAATTCGAGCCCCTGTGGCAGGAGGCCCAGGCGGTGCTGCAAGCGCCCCACCTCCAGGCCTTCTTCGACCCGGCCCTCTACCGCCGCGCCTGGAACGAACTCCCCTACCGCAACGCCGCCGGCGAAATCCGCCGCATCGACCGCCTGGTGGAACGGGATGACGCCTTCTGGGTGCTGGACTACAAGGCCGCCGAAGGCGCCGCGAACCCCGCCAAAGCCGCCGCGCCCTACCTGGGCCAGCTGGCCGAATACCGCAGCGCCGTGGCCGCCGCCTTCCCCGGCAAGCCGGTGCGCTGCGCCCTGGTGTTCAAGGGCGGGGTGCTGCACGAGGTCGGCCCCTAGGCACCTCCTGATTTTCTCCTTCCCCCTTCCCGCCGTGGTCGCTGCGAAGCAGCGGGTACCCGGCGAGGACACCCCTTGTGGGTGCGACGGGAGAAGGCCGGGATGGGGGTGAGGCCTTCAGTAAAACCACACCGCGTCACCCCCTGGAACCCCAATTTGACTTGACCTTTAACACGGTTGCTCCCCCGTCAAGGGGGTGGGAGCATCCGAAGGCCCGCTAAAGGTTTACGCCAGGAACCACGGCGCCTACACTACGACTAAATTCCTCACCAGGAACCGCCCATGCGCCTTTCGCTGTTGTTCGCCTGCCTGCTCCTCGCCCTCCCCGTCCTTGCCGACCCGGTCGAAGCCACCACCGCCAGCGGCGACAAGGTACTGCTCCACCCCAACGGCCGCTGGCAGTACGTGGACGCCAACAAAGCCGAAGCCGCGAAAAAAGTCGCCGACCAGTACCCGGAAAACCAGCTTCGCCCGGAGGCCGCCCAGGGGGGCTGGATGGGCCTGGGCCGCACGGTGATGCCGGGGGACAAGGACTACAACCGCGGCTCCCTGAGCGGCAAGGGGCGCTGAGATGGACCTCTTCCTGCAAGCCGCCATCGACGAAGCCCGTCAGGGCCTGAAAGAAGGGGGCATCCCCATCGGCTCGGTAATCGTGCACCAGGGCAGGATCATCGGCCGCGGCCACAACCGCCGGGTGCAGAAAGGCAGCGTCATCCTCCACGGCGAGATGGACGCCTTCGAAAACGCCGGCCGCCAGCCCGCTTCCGTCTACCGGGAATGCGTGCTCTACACCACCCTCTCCCCCTGCCCCATGTGCAGCGGCGCCATCGCCCTCTACGGCATCCCCAAAGTGGTGATCGGCGAGAACCGCAACTTCATGGGGGAGGAGGAATGGCTCAAGAGCCGGGGGGTCGAAGTGGAAGTGGTGGACGACCCCGCCTGCGTCGAGCTGATGCGCCGCTTCGCCGCCGAGCACCCCACCCTGTGGAACGAAGACATCGGTGCCTGACTTGTTGGAAATCGCAAAGGCAACACCCTCGATCCCGTTCGTGGCGAGGTCCCGAACACCTGTGGCGGGGTATCGAACACCTGTGGTGAGGTATCGAACCATGAACGGGATCAAGGTGCCTGCCATTCACCCTTCGATACCTCAGGGCGAACAGCCGGAATTTCGATAGGAGCCCCATGAAAAACCCCGCCCAGAATTTCCTGCACCTGATCCTCGACCTGATCCTGTTCGCCTTCATGCTGCTGGGCGTGGTCGGCATCGTGTTCAAGTTCATCATGCCGGAAGGCTGGCTGTCCGAGGGCTGGGACCTGATGTGGGAAAAGAATCCCGGCTACGCCTTCTTCTTCATCCTCGCCGCCATCCTCGCCTTCGTCTTCGGCAAGCGCTGGCTGGACAACCTCAACTTGGCGAGCAAGCCAGGGAATTTCATCGCCTATGCCTGGGCGCTGCTGGGAGCATATTTCGCGGTAAAGCTGTGGATGACCGGGACGTTCTGAGTTTCGCCCCTCCCCCTGTCATAGAGGGGCAACGGGATCGCATAGACCATGAAGGAGCGCCATGAAGTCCGTGTTTCATGAACTGGCCAGCGAAGACCTGGAAAAGATCAAGGCGCACGCGGTCAGAAAAACCTATCAGGGGGCAGAACATTTTTTCGGCTGGCGATGCTCAACTGGCTGGGCGTCAAGCCCTCGTACTCGCGGCCTCGTGTCAGTGATGACAACACCTATGCCGAGTCGCTGTTTCGTACCGCCAAGTACCGTCCGGAGTTTCCTGCCAAGGGCTTTGCTGACCTCGACCAGGCCCGCACCTGGGCGGCTGGCTTCGTCCAGTGGTACAACTTCGATCATCGTCACAGCGGCATTCGATACGTCATCCCGGCTCAGCGCCACGGGGGCGACGACCATGCGATTCTGGCGGCACGACATGACTTGTATCCCCGGGCGCGACGCCTCAACCCGGCGCGCGGGTCCGGCGACACTCGAAGCAGGGAACCGATCGGTGCCGTGACGCTCAATCCAAAACGCGACTCCATCATAAAAACGCATTGGGCTGCTCACGATATTCAACCGTCGGCTGCATGACCGAGGCGACAACTACCTTGACGCGCGCCGATCCCATCTGCGAAAGAAATGCTTAGATTTTGCGCATCGCTTGTCTGCATATCGTCTATCCGTCCACTCAGCTTCTTCCAAGGGGGCAGATTTCCAACCCAGGCCAGCGATCCACGACCCGATCAGAGCAAGTCCACCGCCCAGGGCGGCCAGCATTACAGCACCAGCGCTCCAACCCGCTACCGCCAACACCGCCAAAGCGAGCAGGTAGAACGCAATGCGTTGCAGCCAGGTAGTGTTGTGAAGTGCGGTTTTCATTTTCTTTCCCTCATGATTTCGTCGAGTTCAATTCCACTGTAGTCCCGCAGAAAACAAACGTCAAGCACTTGTTTTGCATATATTTTTTGTTTTTACGGCGGTTTCAGTCAGCCTATTGCTGCATCAAATATGTGAACCTGTTGACCGCCGGAAAAACAAGGGGGCGCAGGACTTGGAACTGTCACAGATTTAGCGACGAGGGAGAAAAAAGGGCGGCAAGAATTCTGCCGCCCCGCTGCATTTCGACCTCTGACCGACGAATGCGGCCATGCGATTGTATCACTGCGGCACCCACGCGCTTTCCTTGGCCAAAGAATCGGCAAAACAACTTTCACCTGTTGAAAGTTATTTGCACAGGCAGAAAATCCGAAATAAAATTCCGAAATAGCTAAGCGCTTTCAGAGATTTTTCGCTTCCCCATGACCACACGCCGATCCCAAACCAGGAAAACCACCGCGGCAGCCACTGCCAAGGCCACCCTGTGCGCTTCCCCGACCGAAGAAGCCCTTCACAAGAGCATGAAGGACTTCGGCAGGAGGATCGCCAAGGATCCTGCGGCCGCACGTGCATTCCTCCAGCGCGCCGGCATCGTCACCCCCACCGGGAAACTCTCCAAGGCCTACGGCGGCTGACCATGCACTCCCGCTGGCAGCTCTATGAGTACCAGCCTGCCTTCGTTATCGGTTTCCACGGCTGTGATCGCTCAGTTGGCGAAGCCATCCTCAGCGGCAAAACCCCTCACATCAAGCCATCGAAAAATGACTATGACTGGCTGGGCCACGGCATCTATTTCTGGGAGGGCAACCCCGAAAGGGCGCTAGAGTTTGCCGCCGATCGGGCCGCTGGCGCACCCACGTCGAAGGGGACAATCCGGGAACCATTCGTCCTGGGCGCCATCATTGACCTCAAGCATTGCCTCGATCTCTTGGACAGCTCCGGCCTTCAACAGGTGGCTGACGCCTATGCCCTGCTCAAGGACGCCACAGAGGCCGCCGGTTCAAAGTTGCCGGAAAACAAGGGCGAGCTCACCCGCCGCTTTCTTGATTGCGCCGTGGTCAACAGCCTCCACCAATTCCGCGAGGACGAGGGCCTTGATGCCTATGATTCAGTGCGAGCCGCCTTCTGGGAGGGCGCCGACCTCTACCCCAACGCCGGCTTCAAGCGGAAAAACCACATTCAACCCAGATTATCCATTAGGCGGCGCTTCGCGCCTACGCGAGCGCTGGCGGTCGGTTTGCGGCCATTTTTGCCGCTTGTTCGTCGTCCATGGAATAACCATGAACTCCTCGCAAGCAACGAAACTGTCTCGCAACCCACCTCGCCATCCTCTCGCGTCCTAATGGATAATCTGGGTTCAAATCTGCGTCCGCAACCACGACTGCATCAAGGGGTATTTCCGCCCCATCCACCGATAAAAAACCAAGGGGCGCGGCGCCCCTTACCCTGCCAGCTGCTTCAGGGCAAAGGCTCCCAGCGCTTTGACGGCGTCGAAAGTTAGTTCGATACCCTTGTCCTTTGCCGTCGATTTGATGGACTCCCAGATTGACGACGAACGCATGGTATCGAGAAGGTCGTGGCCCGCCATGGTCAGCCGTGGAGACGCCAGCCCATAGTACGGAGCCCCGTCCGCGCCCCTTATGATCTGGATGCCCTGGATAAAACCCGCGTCCACGAGCAACTCCAGATGCCCCAGAATCCTCTCCTCGACGTCGCGATACTCGCGGAAAGCCTTGTCGTATTCCTCCCCACTGATGCCGTCCCCCCATGTGGGCTCCTCAGGAATATCTGCGACAACATTTCGGCCTTCCTCAATATTGGTCAGCTGCTTCCGCAGGAGATCCCAATCACGTTTCATGGCCACGCCCCCCGTCAAGGCTTGGAAGGTGTTTGCTCCTTTTTCTCTTTTGGCGTGAGCGGCGTGTAGATACAAGTAACACCGCCATTATTCATAGCGACCGAGTAACGAAGATCGCAATTGATGCCGGCAAAAATGATGGGGAGCTGGTCATTTCCCCAGCTGTTCGGCAAGAACAAAACCTTCTGCCCCGGCTTACAAGCAGCGGCCGTCGGAACGGAGGTATTCATCCCGAATGGCCTCCGACACCATCTTGGCGTCCGCCGTGCGGGCCTGCTTGTAGATCACGGCCTTGATCGGCCCCATCGGCGCCCCCAGCCGTTCCATCGGCTGCAGGCGCTTGTACAGTTCTTCCACTGTGCCGCGCAGGAACTCGCGGGCGGACAGCATTTCGGGGGGAACAGGGGAGATCAGGAACTTGGCCGCCAGAACAGCGGCATCCTGTAAGGGGCCGATGGCTCCCTGAGTGTCAATCAAGACCACATCGTAGAAATCTTCCAGGGCCAGGTCTTGAAGGGCATATTTCAGGCGGACCCGGCCATCTGCCGTATGGAGAATCCAGTCCGGCAGCTTTGCCTGGGGGTCGTCGGAAATCACGATGTCGAGATTTTCAATCTCGGTGTGGCTGATGACGTCGCTGGTCACCGCCGCATCGTGGATCAGTTTGGTCAGACCGAAAGGTGCGGTCTTGGCGAAGGGGAAGTAGGTGGAGGCAGTCGGCTGAGGGTCGGCATCAATCATCAAAACTCTGAGACCGAGATCAGCGAGGAGAGCACCTGTATTGACGCAGAGAGTGGTCTTGCCGACCCCCCCTTGGTGCTTACAACGGCGATTGAAATCATAGCGGCACCCTTAACGCAAGTTAAACGAACCGATTTCCCATTGGGAAATCAGAAACTTGCAATCTTGGGTGCCGCTACTTAAAACGTGGTGCTGATGAGAGGAGTCGAACCTCCGACCTACTGATTACGAATCAGTTGCTCTACCAACTGAGCTACATCAGCGGGAAAGCCCGGATTATACGGCTTGGGAGGTGAAACGGCAATCAGGCCGGGCGGGCGGCGGAGCGGACGCGGACGATGACGTCCACGCCTTCGCTGACCAGGCCGGCGGGCAATTGGGGCAGGCCGGTGATGCGGAGGTCGGAGGAGTCGATGTCCATCAGTTCGCCGGTGTCCACGTCGTACATGTGGTGGTGCTCGTGGGTGTTGGGGTCGTAGAACACCTTGCCGGCGTTGACGATCACCTCACGGATGAGCTTTTTCTCGACGAACAGGTTGAGGGTGTTGTAGACGGTGGCCTTGGAGGTCTCGCTGTGTCGGGCATTGACCGCGGCCATGATCTGGTCGGCGGACAGGTGGGTCATGCGGGAAAACAGGGCGTAGGCAATCTCGATCCGCTGGTGGGTCGGATTGATGCCGTGGCTGCGCAGCAATTCGATGATGCTGTCGCGGGAATAGGTGCGGTGTTCCATGGGCTCAAATATAAACCTCCGGCTAGACGTTGTCTAACAATTGTTTTTCGGCCCATGGCAACCGGCGCCCGCCTGTGGCGGGCGCGCAACACATCATTCCTGGTGGTAGGAGACGATGCGCTCCACTTCGTTGCGGGAGCCGAGGATAACCGGCACGCGCTGATGAATGTGGTCGGGCTGGATGTCCATGATGCGCTCGCGGCCGGTGGAGCTCAGGCCGCCGGCCTGCTCGACGATGAAGGACATGGGGTTGGCTTCGTACATCAGGCGCAGCTTGCCGGGCTTGGTGAGGTCCTTGGTGTCCTTGGGATACATGAACACGCCGCCGCGCATCAGGATGCGGTGCACTTCGGCCACCATGGAGGCGACCCAGCGCATGTTGAAGTTCTCGCCCCGGGGGCCTTCCTTGCCTTGCAGGCACTCTTCCACGTAACGCTGCACCGGGGCTTCCCAGAAGCGCTCGTTGGAGGCGTTGATGGCGAATTCCCGGGTGTCGGGCTTGATCTGGATGTTGGCGTGGGTAAGGATGAATTCGCCCACTTCCCGGTCCAGGGTGAAGGCGTTCACGCCGTGGCCGCAGGTCAGCACCAGCATGGTGGAGGGGCCGTAGATGGCGTAGCCGGAAGCCACTTGCTGGGTGCCGGGCTGGAGGAAGTCCTTCTCGGTGGCCTCGGTCACGCCTTCGGGGGCGCGCAGGATGGAGAAAATGGTGCCGACGGAAATGTTCACGTCGATGTTGGAGGAGCCGTCCAGGGGATCGAACACCAGCAGGTACTTGCCCCGGGGATACTTGGCGGGGATGGGCAGAATCTCTTCCATCTCCTCCGAAGCCATGGCGGCCAGGTGGCCGGCCCACTCGTTGGAGCGGATCATGATGTCGTTGGTGATGACGTCCAGCTTCTTCTGGGTCTCGCCCTGGACGTTTTCGCTGCCGGCGGAACCGAGCACGCCGATCAGGTCGCCCTTGTTCACCGCGTTGGAGATCACCTTGATGGCGGTGACGGTGTCGTTCAGCAAGCCGGTGAAATCGCCGGTGGCGCCTTTGACGCGGCGCTGTTCTTCGATGATGAATTGCGTAAGTGTGGTGCCGATGTGCATGGAACTTCCTTGTTTTAATGCGTTAAACCCAGATTATCCATTAGGCGGCGCTTCGCGCCTACGCGAGCGCTGGCGGCCGGTTTGCGGCCATTTTTGCCGCTTGTTCGTCGTCCATGGAATAACCATGAACTCCTCGCAAGCAACGAAACTGTCTCGCAACCCACCTCGCCATCATCTCGCGTCCTAATGGATAATCTGGGTTAAAAACTGATCCTTGAGCCAGGACTTAGAACCGGTCAAAACCGCACATTATATTAGAAAAACTTGAATCACTAATACCCCCTCCTTCCACACCGCCGGTTCCGGATTCCGGCGTTTCCTTTTCACACTTTCCGATCAACTCCCGTCTCTTAAGGTGGGCTCCATAGTAGTGAATCCAGAAAGCGAAGGGCGTAAACCTGCCAGACGTCTTGCGACAGTATTGTTGGCGTCAATATCCGGGCATAACACAATCAAACCCGTTGCCTATCAATGGAATGCGGTGGCACTATGCCTGCCGGGATATCAAAAGAACCGGACACCAGCCCTGCGGCAAACAACGGACCGACCCATCTATTGCATATATGAACACCGCCCCTGAGCACCTTTCCCGGATTTTCCTCCTGAGCCATATGCGCGCCTTCACCAGCCTGGCGGGGCATATTCTCGGTTCGCATCCGCAGATCAACGGCTACTACGAAATGCATATCAGCTATGGGGACGCCTCCGCCCTGGACCGGCAGCTGGAGGTGTTCCTGGAAGGCGATGCGCTCAAGGAGAACAGCCGTTATCTGTTCGACAAGCTGCTGCACAACGACTATCTGCTGAAGCCCGAGCAGCTTGGTTTGGCGGAGATGAAAATACTGGTCTCGCTGCTGGAACCGGAACGCGCAATCAAGAGCATCGTCGATCTGTTTGCGCGAAAAGCGGTCGACGATCTTTATGCCTCGCCCGTCGAAGCGGCAAACTACTATGTCGCCCGCGTCCAAGCCCTCGCCGACTTCAGCCGGACTGCCAGCCGGCCCTATTACTATTTCGATGCCGAGCTGTTTCAACGGGCGCCGGAGACGCTGCTTCCCAGGCTGTCGGACTGGCTGGAACTGGATACGCCGTTGAGCGAGCGCTATCGAATCTTCAGCCATACCGGAGAAGCCAGAAAGGGCGACTCGTCCGAGCGCATTTATAGCGGAACTATCGACAGGACGCCGGTCGATTACTCCCATATCGCCATTCCGGAGGAGGTGCTGCGTAGGGCGCGAGAGGTTTACCGGGAATGCCGCCGAGAGATTATCGGGAGTGCGGCGGATTCGGTCAGGCTGGATTAGTAGCGATTAAAACAGGCCATCCCAGGCATCCCGCTCCGCCCGGTAATTCATCAAGGCCTCGACGATCTGCCGTTTGCGCCGGGCGCGATGCTCGGCCGACTGGATTTGCCCCCAGGCCGGGGCGTGTTCGCCGAAATTGCCCTCGATGTTGTCGATGAAGGCCCGGACTTGCCGCAGCGCAAGCGCCAGTTCGGGCGAGCGCAGCCACCAATGGCCGGCGTTGAACACCCGGTCGTGCAATCGCCGGTTCTTGGCGACGATGGCTTCATGCTTTTGCCGGTACAGGGCCAGCAGTTCCGCCTCTTTCTTGGCGATGACCGCCTCGATCGCGTCTTGGGCGAAGGGCTGGGTCACATCCGCCTGCTTGACCAGTTCCTCGGTGGAAAACAGCATCAGGTCGCCGAAGAACTGGCGCTCGAACTCGTCGGACAGGTCGACGCTTTGTTGTGCTTCGTCCAGCTCAACGCCGGGGCGGAAATCGCCGTCCAGGCCCGCCTCGGTGGTGCGCCGGTGCAGGTTGGGCATGTTGAAGGAGGCGAAGCGCTCTTTGATCTCGGCGGCAATCAGCCGCCCGGCGGTGGGGCCGGACATTCTTAAACGCAAATGCCCGAAGGGGATGACGTATTTCAGCCCGGCGTAGTTGACGATGTAATTGCCGGGGTAGACCGTCCGTGCCGGGCTGAGCCGGGTGAAGCCGCTGCCGTAGGAAAACCAGGTCTTGCGCGTGAGGTGTTCGCCGAAGAAGAAGGCGTTGAGCTGCCGGGCGAAATCCGCGAGGCACGCGCCATGGCCGTGCTGGCCTTCGAGCCGGCAGCGGTAGGGGAAGGCTGCCGGCTGGTTGTCGAAGCCGAACAGCCCGGCCAGGTCGTGATAAGCGGCATCGCCCGCCAGCGGCCCCTGGGCGCCGTGAAACCGGCAGGACTGATCGCCGGCTAAGGTGGCCAAGCGGGTAAAGAAGGCCGCCACGTCGTCGAGGAAATTGGCCGTCATCACCGAGGGGGAGACCGGCGGGTCGCCCACCAGCTTGCCGGTGAGCATCAGGGTGTCGGTGGTGCGGAATATCCTGTCGATGGCGTGGAAATAGTTCAGGGCATACACCGCTTCTTCGCCGGATTCGGTCTTCCGGTTCACGCAAAAATGCTGGTCGCTGTCCACCAGGTAATACAGGGAACGGTTCGGGTCTTCCGTCAGTTGCAGGAACTTGAGGTAGCTGAGGTTGCGGTTGGCGGCCTGGCCCTTGCGGCAGAACCTTTCCTTGGGCTGGGTGGTGAGCAGGTTGCCCAGCTTTTCGCGCTTTTCGGCGGGAAGGGCGTGCAGCAGTTCGTACTGCTCGTCCAGGCCGAAATGAAAGACCCGCAAGCCCTTCTGC
Source organism: Gallionellaceae bacterium UBA2239 (assembly GCA_002347615.1). GTDB lineage: Bacteria > Pseudomonadota > Gammaproteobacteria > Burkholderiales > UBA9220 > UBA2239. Next base: position 17,619 of record DDYH01000036.1, read on the forward strand.
CGGTATTCCTCCACCAGGTCGATGTGCCGGCGGATGTTGTTCTCGTCACGGCTGTCCTCGGCGACGATGACCTTGATCTTGTCCCACACGCCGGACGCCTTCCCGCCGTAGTTGAACAGGGTGCACACCCGGTAAATGCTTTCCAGGCAGGCGCGCAGGTGGGGCGGACGGTCTGCGATCGGGATGCTGAGGATGAAGGTATGGCGCGCATCGCCGCCCTTCTGCCGAATCAGGGCCTCCTGCTCGCGGAACAGGGCCTGATAGCTGGCCAGCAGCGGATGAAAATCCGCCTCGCCGGACCACATGGCCTGTTCCAGCAGGGGGTAGCACTGTTCATAAAGCTCGATGAGCGCCTCGGCCGAAGGGGACTGCTCTTGCAACTGCTCACCGAGGCCGGCCAGGCCGGGAATGGCGGATTGGTAGCGGGAGACGCATTCCGCCAGCTGCGTGGTGTTGAAACCGCTCATGGGCCGTTAGCGCCGGGAGGAATAGTTCGGGTACGCATCCTGATCGAGCGTGATCTCGATAAGGTTGATGCCGCGGCGGAAATCGACCGCCTCCAGCTTCGCCAGGTCCCCCCCGCTTTCCACCCGGCAATGGCGGATGCCAAAGGATTGCGCCAGCAGCCCGTAGTCCGGGTTGGTGAAGTCGCAGTCGATGAAGCGGTCCCGGTAAAGATGGTGCTGGTTCTTGCGGATCAAGCCCATGGTGGCGTTGTTGAACAGGACGATGTTCAGCGGGATGGCGTAATTCACCGCCGTCATGATCTCCATGGCGCACATCTGGAACCCGCCGTCGCCGATCATGGCGAACAGGGGCCGGTCGACTTCGCAGCCGGCGCCGATGGCCGCCGGGACGGCGTGGCCCAGGGAGGAGATGCCGGTATTGGGGTAATAACGGTCCGAGGCGGACACCCGGTAGAAGTTCTGGGCGAAAACGATGTTGTCGTCGAACATCACCAGGCCGTCCGGAAACCGTTGCTCCAGCCAGCCGTAAAAGGCGCGCACGTGGTCGAACAGGCGGTTGAAAATGGTCTCGCCGGTAGCGTCGGCCCGGGCCTGGGCGGCGGCGATGAATGCGGCGATGTCCACCGGCTCTTTCGCCGCCTGCGCCGGAAGGGCCGAATCCAGCACCTGCAGATAGGCGCCCAGGTCGGCCTGCACCGCCAGGTCGGCGCGGAAGACCTTTTCCAGCTGCTGGGCGCAGTGGTCCACCTGGATGAGTTTCTTGCCCGCCAACAGGCTCTCGTCCCAGACATAGCTGGTTCGTTCACCGAAGGCCGCCCCCAGCACCAGCACCAGGTCGGCTTCCTGTTCCAGATAGCGCAGGGCGTAACCGCCGGAGGTGACGCCGAGGCTGCCCAGGGCCAGAGTGCCGCGCTCGTCGATCACGCCTTTGGCCTTGAGGCTGGTGGCCACCGGGATATTGAGGCGCTCGCTGACGCGGCGCAGGGCTTCCTGGGCGCCGGAACGGATGCAGCCGTAGCCGGCGAGGATCAGGGGGCGTTTCGCTGCGCAGATCAGCGCCACGCTCTGGTCGATATCTTGCCCGGCGGTCGCCCATTCGCCGACCGAGCCGGTGAAGGAGACTTGATCCAGGAGGGACACCTCCACCCTTTCCTTCTGCACGTTGTAGGGGATGCTCAGCACCACCGGGCCGGGGGTTTCGGAAAGCAGATGCTTGGCGGCTTCGTTCAGCACGGTGGGCAGGTAGTCCGTGCGCTCGATCAATTTGTGGTAGCGCGTGATACCCGCGAACAACGCCACCTGGTCGATGCTGCCGCCCTCGCCGGAGCTCTCCTGCAGCGCGCCCTTGCCGAAAAAGTGGGTGGAGGTCTCGCCGGTGATGACCAGCACCGGCAGCTTGTCCGCATAGGCATTGGCGATCCCGGTCACCAGGTTGGTCGCGCCGGGCCCCGCCGTAGTAACGCAGGCCGCGATCTTCCCGGTCGCCCGCCCATAGCCGCCAGCCATGAAGGCCGCCCCCTGCTCGTGCTTGACCAGCACGGTCTTGATCTCGGAGTCGTACAGGCTGTCGTAGACCGGAAGGATGTGGGCGCCGGGCATGCCGAACACATGGGCGATCCCCAGGCGCTCCATGAACCTGACGATCAGTTCGCTGACTGCTATTTTCAAGTCGCCGTATCCATTTCGAGTCCGCCGGGTTTGTCCAACCCGTGCAGGGCAGCCGTTGAAAGGGCTACTTTTTAACACAAGCGGCGTTGCGCCTCAACGATGCCCTGGCTGCCTGACATAGCGCAACACCTGGCCAAAACGCGGCTCGAAATACTGGACGCCGCGCTCCATGGAAGCCCAGGCCAGCGCCGCCAGTGTTTTCATGCCCCCCGTCATCGATCGCCCGCCTAATCCCTTCATAGGTTTTCAAGCCCCCACCTTACCCGTGAGAATCGTCCCGGCAAAAAGAAACCCCCCGTTCTAGCGGGGGGGGCGGCCAGCGTGCAGGACAAGGCGAACGCCTTAGAACGGAATGTCGTCCTCGAAGTCGTCGAACTCGCCGCCGCTCTTGGCAGGAGCGCCACCGCTGCGGGGAGCGCCACCGCCGGAGGAAGCACGGCCGCCGCCCCCCCCTCCCACCACTTCGAAGCTGTTTTCACCGCCGCGGGTGCCCAGCATCTGCATTTCGCTGGCGATAATCTCGGTGGTATAGCGGTCCTTGCCTTCCTTGTCGGTCCACTTGCGGGTTTCCAGGCGCCCTTCGACATAGACCTGGCGCCCCTTCTTCAGGTATTCGCCGGCGATTTCCGCCAGCTTGCGGTAGAACGTCACCCGATGCCATTCGGTACGCTCCTGTTTTTCGCCGTTCTTGTCCTTCCACGTATCGGTGGTGGCCAGGGTGATGTTGGTCACTGCCTCGCCGTTCGGCATGTAACGGGTTTCGGGGTCTTTTCCCAGGTTACCAACCAGAATCACTTTGTTGACGGATGCCATTATGTTTCCTCGATTGCAGACCGCAAATATTTACTGCCACCGGCAGGTGGCATGACTGGAGCGCCAAGCAGAAAGGCGAGCCCCATTTCCATGGCGAGTAGTATACCTGATGGATGGAATTGATGAAGCCAGGCCGTGCAGTTGCCGCAGTCCCCTGGCTCCCGCCCGCTTTCCATCTGGGACGGCAAACCGTGCCGCTGCCGGTGCCGGCCACGGTGACCGTGTCGCCCTCCAGGGCGGTGCTCCCCGCAGCCAGGATGCAGGCAGAAACAACGATGCCGGCGCGGAACTCCCGCGCCGGGGGCGCGACATCCCCTACTTGAAATCCGCAATCAATTCCGTCGCCCGGGCCTCGTCCCAGCGGTGGATGTCCACCTTGAGATAAGCCGCCCCCTCTTCCGGCACCACCGCCGCGTCCCGCACGCCCTCCAGCGCCAGCAGGCGGCGGGTGATTTCCTCCACATTGCCGTGAGGCACGACGCCGATGTGGTACATCCGCGTCCGCACCGCCGGCGGCTTTTTCATGGTCAGGGCCAGCCCCAGCCAGACCAGCATCAGGGCGCCGCCGAAGGCGAACACGGCGTCGGGGCCGAACCCGCTGGAAAGCAGGCCCCCCGCCACCCCGCCGACGAACAGGCCCAGAGACTGGGACGTGTTGTACACCCCCATGGCGGTGCCCTTGGACCGGGGCGGGGCCACCTTGGAGATGATGGACGGCAGGGACGCCTCCAGGATGTTGAAGGCGGTGAAGAAGGCCAGCAGCAGGGCCACCAGGCCCCAGAAGTGATGGATCGCCGCCGGCATGGCGAATTCCACCGCCACCAGCAGCGCCACGGCAAACACGAAAATCTGCTTCAGCTTGGCCTTTTTCTCGCCGACGATGATCGCCGGCACCATCAGGGCGAAGGAGGCCACCATCACCGGCAGGTACACCTGCCAGTGGTGCTGCTCGTCCAGGCCGCCGGCGTCCCGCAGGGCGAAGGGGATCACCACGAACATCGCCATCTGCGCCGCGTGGAGGGCGAAGATGCCGAAGTTGAGGCGCAGCAGCTGCGTATCCCGCAGCACCTCTCCCAGCCGTGCCGGCTGGGCCTCGGCGTCGGAATGGAAGGTGCTTGCCCGGGGATCGGGAATCACCTTGGCCACCACCGCCAGGGCCGCCAGGGCGAGGAAGCCGGTGAGGTCGAAAATCCCCGGCACGCCGATCCACTGGTACAGCGCCGGCCCCGCCACCAGGGAGAAGGCGAAGGTCAGGCCGATGGTGGAGCCGATCATGGCCATGGCGTGGGTGCGGTGCTCCTCCCGGGTGAGGTCCGCCAGGAGGGCGGTGACGGCGGCGGAAATCGCCCCCGAACCCTGGATCGCCCGGCCGACGATGATCCACTCCAGATCGTTGCTGGCACCGGCGATGAAGCTGCCCAGGGCGAACAGCACCAGGCCGAAGTAGATCACCCGCTTGCGGCCGAAGCGGTCGGAGGCCATGCCGTAGGGCAGTTGCAGCATCGCCTGGGTCAGGCCGTAGATGCCCAGGGCCAGGCCCACCATGGCGTGGTCGCCGCCCCCGGGCAGGCCTTCGGCGTAGAGGGCGAAAACCGGCAGGATCAGGAACAGCCCCAGCATGCGCAGGCCGAAAATGCCGGCCAGGCCGGCGGTGGCGCGCTTTTCCAGGGAGGTCATATTGTCGTTGTTCTGCATTCTGGCGGGATAATCCGGTTCGTTTCAAAGCCGAGTATTTTAGCAGGCTATCCTTGCATTAAGCTGTCGAAGGAAGTAGAAATCGTGGATTACCATTGAGGACGATATCTATGGCCAAGAACGGCATGAGGCCGGTGCATCCCGGCGAAATCCTGCGGGAGGATTTCCTTGTTCCCCTCGGCATGAGCGCCAACGCCCTGGCGAAGGCCCTGCACGCCCCCCCCTCCGCGCATCGACGACATCGTCCGGGAGCGCCGGGGGGTGACGGCGGACACCGCCATGCGGCTGGCGCGCTATTTTGGCGGCGATGCCCGTTCATGGCTCAATTTGCAGGCCGCCTACGACCTGCGGGTGGCCGAGATCGAGAATGCTAAGCGCATCGAAGAGGAAATCGTTCCGGCCGCCGCCTAGCGCCGGCTTCCCCCCCGCCGCCCCCTTTCGCCCCCAACCCGATTTGAGCTAGCCCCCCCAAATTCCGTATAGTAGCGGATTGGCCTTTCCCCGAGCAGCACCATGCAATACATCAAAATCCGCGGCGCCCGTACCCATAACCTGAAGAACATCAACCTGGACATTCCCCGGGACCAGTTGGTGGTGGTCACCGGCCTGTCCGGTTCCGGCAAGTCCTCCCTGGCTTTCGACACCCTCTATGCCGAGGGCCAGCGCCGCTATGTGGAATCCCTCTCCGCCTACGCGCGGCAGTTTCTGCAGCGGCTGGAAAAGCCCGACGTGGACGCCATCGAGGGCCTGTCCCCGGCCATTTCCATCGAGCAGAAGGCCACCAGCCACAACCCCCGCTCCACCGTGGGCACGGTGACGGAAATCCACGACTACCTGCGCCTGCTCTACGCCCGGGCCGGGGACCCGTTCTGCCCGGAGCACAACACCCTGCTGGCCGCCCAGAGCGTGTCCCAGATGGTGGACGCGGCCCTGGAACTGCCGGAGGACACCAAGCTGATGATCCTGTCCCCGGTGGTGGCCGAGCGCAAGGGCGAATTCCTCGACCTGTTCGACGAGCTGCGGGCCCAGGGCTTCGTGCGCCTGCGGGTGGACGGGGAAACCTACGAAATCGACGCCGTGCCCAAGCTGGCCAAGACCCACAAGCACAACATCGATGTGGTGGTGGACCGGGTGAAGGTCCGGGCCGACATCAAGCAGCGCCTGGCGGAATCCTTCGAAACCGCCCTGCGCCTGTCCGAAGGCCGCGCCCTGGCCCTGGAAATGGACAGCGGCAAGGAGCACCTGTTCTCCGCCAAGTTCGCCTGCCCGGTGTGCAACTACAGCCTGCCGGAGCTGGAGCCGCGCCTGTTCTCCTTCAACAACCCCATGGGCGCCTGCCCCAAGTGCGACGGCCTGGGCAGCATCACCTTCTTCGACCCCAAGCGCATCGTCGCCTTCCCCCACCTTTCCCTGGGCAGCGGCGCCATCAAGGGCTGGGACCGGCGCAACCAGTTCTATTTCCAGATGCTGCAGGACCTGGCCAAGCACTACGATTTCGACATCGAGCTGCCCTTCGAGGAACTGCCGGAGGCGGTCCAGAACACCATCCTCTACGGCAGCGGCAAGGAAGACATCAAGTTCCGCTACATGAACGAGCGGGGCAACGTGGTCCAGCGCGCCCACCCCTTCGAGGGGGTGATCCACAACCTGGAGCGGCGCTACCGGGAAACCGACTCCAGCGCCGTGCGGGAAGAGCTGGCCAAGTTCCTCAACGGCCAGCCCTGCCCCGAGTGCGAAGGGGCGCGGCTGCGCATCGAGGCCCGCTTCGTCCGGGTCGGCGGCAAGACCATCCACGACGTGAGCCACCTGCCCCTGAAGGAGGCCCAGCGCTTCTTCGACCTGCTCCAGTTCACCGGCCACCGGCAGACGGTGGCGGAAAAGATCGTGAAGGAAATTTCCGACCGGCTGGTGTTCCTCAACAACGTGGGCCTGGATTACCTGATGCTGGACCGCTCCGCCGACACCCTGTCCGGCGGCGAGGCCCAGCGCATCCGCCTCGCCAGCCAGATCGGCTCCGGCCTCACCGGCGTGATGTACGTGCTGGACGAGCCTTCCATCGGCCTCCACCAGCGGGACAACACCCGTCTCTTGAACACCCTCAAGCACCTGCGGGACCTGGGCAACAGCGTGATCGTGGTGGAGCACGACGAGGAGGCCATCATGGAGGCCGACTACATCGTCGACATCGGCCCCGGCGCCGGCATCCACGGCGGCGCCATCGTCGCCCACGGCACCCCGGCGGAAGTGAAGGCCAATCCGGATTCCCTCACCGGCCAGTATCTGAGCGGCACGAAGAAGATCGAAGTGCCGCGGCAGCGCCACCAGCCCGACCCCAAGCGCCTCCTCACCCTCAGCGGCGCCGCCGGCAACAACCTGCAGACCCCCACCCTCAAGCTGCCGGTGGGCCTGTTCGTCTGCGTCACCGGCGTCTCCGGCTCGGGCAAGTCCACCCTCATCAACGACACCCTCTACCCCGCCGTGGCGCGCCACCTTTACGGCAGCACCACCGAGCCGGCGCCCTTCGATGACATCCAGGGCCTGGAGTTCTTCGACAAGGTGATCGACGTGGACCAGAGCCCCATCGGCCGCACCCCGCGCTCCAACCCGGCCACCTACACCGGCCTGTTCACTCCCATCCGGGAACTGTTCGCCGGCACCCCCACCTCCCGGGAACGGGGCTACGGCCCGGGCCGCTTCTCCTTCAACGTCAAGGGCGGCCGCTGCGAAGCCTGCCAGGGGGACGGCGTGATCAAGGTGGAAATGCACTTCCTGCCCGACATCTACGTCCCCTGCGACGTGTGCAAGGGCAAGCGCTACAACCGGGAATCCCTGGAAGTCCAGTACAAGGGCAAGAACATCCACGAAGTGCTGGAAATGACGGTGGAGAAGGCCCACGAATTCTTCGAGGCCGTGCCCAACGTGGCCCGCAAGCTCCACACCCTGCTGGAAGTGGGCCTGGGCTACATCACCCTGGGCCAGAGCGCCACCACCCTGTCCGGGGGCGAAGCCCAGCGGGTCAAGCTGGCCCTGGAACTGTCCAAGCGCGACACCGGCCGCACCCTCTACATCCTGGACGAGCCCACCACCGGCCTGCACTTCGCCGACATCCAGCTGCTGCTGGACGTGCTCCACCGCCTGCGGGACCACGGCAACACGGTGGTGGTGATCGAGCACAACCTGGACGTCATCAAGACCGCCGACTGGCTCATCGACCTGGGCCCGGAGGGCGGCGACGGCGGCGGCCGCATCATCGCCGAAGGGCCGCCGGAAGCGGTGGCGGAAAGCGCGGTGAGCTATACTGGTCAGTATTTGAAGCCGCTGCTGAAAAGAAAGTGAATTCCATGGACAAGTCCCAAATCCTCAAGGCACTGGAGCTGCACCAGGAAGAAATTCTGCGCCGTTTCCAGGTGCGGCATTTGGGCTTATTCGGCTCGGCGGCCAGGGATGAGATGGGAGAGGACAGTGACGTGGATGTGCTGGTGGAATTCGCCGGTCCGGCCACCTTTGACGGCTACATGGACTTGAAGGATTACCTGGAAAAGCTGTTGAAGCGCCGCGTGGACCTGGTGACTGAAACCGGCCTCAAGCCCCTCGCCCGCCCCAGCGTTGAAAGGGACCTGGTCCGTGTCGCGTGACTGGCTGCTTTACCTCAGCGACCTGGTGGAAAGCGCGGAAAAAATCGAGCGCCTGCTGCGGGGACAAACCTTCGAGAGCTTTCGAGCCAACGAGGCAGTCTTCGATGCCGTGCTCTTCAACCTGCAAATCATCGGCGAAGCCGCCAAGAAGCTTCCGGAAGAGGCTACACGCGCCATGCCCGGCGTCGATTGGTCGCGGCCCGCCCGCCTGAGGGACTTGATCGCCCATCATTACTTCGCTGTGGATGCCGGGATTGTCTGGGATGTGGCGGCAAACCGCATTCCGGAAGTTCGTGCGGTAGCCGGTGCGCTGCTGACCAGCCTTCGCAGCAAGGGGAACCCTCCTCCTTCCCAGTGACTCCCGCAACAAGAAGCCGAATTCCTCGCCAAATGGCCTTTGAACGCAAGCTGATTGTCCAGCTGCAATAGCCATACCCAGGACTCCCATCATCGACCCAACCTCAAGGCCCTGCCTTCCCCTCCCCCTGCTGATCCTGCTCGGCGCCCTGATCGCCGTCGGCCCCCTGTCCATCGACATGTACCTGCCCGCCTTCCCGGCGGTGGAGCGGGGGCTGGGGGTGCCTCACGGCTCGGCGGAATTCACCCTGGCGGCGTTCTTCATCGGCCTCGCCCTGGGGCAGGCGGTGTACGGCCCCCTGAGCGACCGCTTCGGGCGGCGCAAGCCGCTGCTGGCGGGGCTGGCCCTGTACGCCTTCGCCTCCGTGGGCTGCGCCCTGGCCGGCAGCCTGCCGGCCCTGGTGGCGTGGCGCTTTCTCCAGGCCCTGGGGGGCTGCGCCGGCATGGTGATCACCCGCGCCGTGGTGCGGGACCACTGCGGCGCGCGGGAGGCGGCGCGGGCGTTTTCCATGCTGCTGCTGGTGATGGGCTTGGCGCCCATCCTGGCGCCCCTGCTGGGGAGCTGGGTGGCCACCGCCCTGGGCTGGCGGGCGATCTTCGTTGTGCTGGTGATTTTCGGCCTCGCCGGTTTCTTCACCGTGCTGATCCGCCTGGAAGAAAGCCACGACACCCGCCACGAACCGCCCCTGCGCCTGGGCAAGGTGCTGGGGGATTACGCCGGGCTGCTGGCGAACCGCTCCTTTCTTGGCTTCGTCCTGGTGGGGGGCTTGTCCATGGCGGGCCTGTTCGCCTACATCGCCGGCTCCCCCTTTGTATTGATGGAGTTGTACGGCGTTCCCGCCGGGCAGTACGGCTGGGTGTTCGGCGCCAACGCCCTGGGCTTCGTCGCCACGAGCCAGATCAACGCCTATCTGTTGAAGCGCCATCCCCCCACCGAACTGCTGCGCCGCGCCCTGGGGCTGCCCGCTTTGGCGGCACCGCTCCTGGCCTTGCTTGCCTTGGCGGGATGGCTGCCGCAGCCCCTGCTGCTGGCCGGACTGTTCGCCTACATCGCCAGCCTGGGTTTCCTCAGCCCCAACTCCACCGCCGCCGCCCTGGCCACCCACGGCCAGCAGGCGGGCACCGCCTCGGCTCTCCTGGGCACGGTCCAGTTCGGCCTCGCCACCGTGGCAGGGACGCTGGTGGGTGCGTTCCACGACGGCACCGCGCGCCCGCTGGTGTTCGTCATGGCCGCCTGCGGCGTTGGTGCCTGGCTGGCCCACCGTTTACTGATCGCCCCCCTGGAAAAACGGGCGGCAGCCAAGCACCTTTTGTAAAAACCGCCTCGCCTGCTATAACTCATACACGTCCACGCAGCAACCTGTCCTCCCTTGCCCTCCAGGCAGGGAATCCAAATCACCACCCGGCCAAGCCGCTTCGTTTCGGGAAGGGTGCACAGCAGTTTTCCGGCACGCCTCATCCCGCTCCGGCCGACCACGGAAGGAGAACGCAATGAATATCAAGACCCAACGTACCATCGCCCGCAACCTCGCCTGCGCTTTGGTCATCGTGCCCTTGGCGGTGGGGTGCGCCAGCGACAACGGCCGCCAATACAGCACCGGGGAAAAGACCGCCATCGGGGCCGGCGTCGGCGCGGTGACGGGCAACGTGATCGGCTACCTGGCCAACCGGGACCGCACCACGGTCACCGTGGTGGGCACCCTGATCGGCGCCGGCATCGGCTATTGGCAAGGGATGCAGTCGGACCGCAAGCTGCAGCAGGCGGAAGCCTCGTCCCGGGAAATCGCCGACGTGCAATCCAGGAGCCGCTATCAGTACGAGAACCCCAAGCTCCAGGCGCGGGAGTCCGAGGAGGGTGGGCAGAAGATCGCCACCTTCGACAAGCTGGAAACCCCCATTCCCTACGACGCGGTGAAGAACCGTTCGGAAGACGCTTCCCTGGTGCTGCGCAAACTCGGCGCCCTGGCGGCCCGCAACGACTCGATGGTGTCGGTCTACGCCCCCACCGACGACGCACTGAACTACATGGTCGATGAAATCCGCCGTGGCGCAGGGGGGACGAAGCTCAGCATCAACAGCCGCTCCAGCAAGGAAACCAAGGTGGTGATCGGAGGCGTGCCGGCCTCGTGAGGCCTGCGCCCCGTTCCCTTCGTTGAACCCAGATTATCCATTAGGACGCGAGATGATGGCGAGGTGGGTTGCGAGACAGTTTCGTTGCTTGCGAGGAGTTCATGGTTATTCCATGGACGACGAACAAGCGGCAAAAATGGCCGCAAACCGACCGCCAGCGCTCGCGTAGGCGCGAAGCGCCGCCTAATGGATAATCTGGGTTGAAAGGAGACAATCATGAAAGAACGCACGCTTTATACCCTGTTCGCCGCCCTGCTTCTGGGCGTTTCCGCCCCGGCCTTCGCCGCCCCGGCCATGGTCACGATCACCTCCCCCGCCGAGGGGGCCAAGCTCGACGCCATGGCCCAGAACAAGATTTCCTATGAAGTGGTGCCGGGCCCCAAGGGGGACCACGTGCACCTCTACGTGGACGGCAAGGAAATGGCCGTCCTGCGCCAGCTGAAAGGGACCTACACGATGGACACCCTGGCGGCGGGCAACCGGGAAATCTGCATCAAGGTGGTGGAGAAGAACCACACCCCCATCGGCGTGGAGAAATGCGTCAAGGTGACGGTGCAATAAGCGCGTATTTCCGTAGGTTTTAACCCAGATTATCCATTAGGACGCGAGATGATGGCGAGGTGGGTTGCGAGACAGTTTCGTTGCTTGCGAGGAGTTCATGGTTATTCCATGGACGACGAACAAGCGGCAAAAATGGCCGCAAACCGGCCGCCAGCGCTCGCGTAGGCGCGAAGCGCCGCCTAATGGATAATCTGGGTTTAACGATGGATATGCAGAACCTCGCCTACGCCCTCACCCAGGTGGTCCACAATTTCGGGGCCGCCACGGTGGTGGGGGCCGCCGTCTTCGCCCGCTGGCCCCAGTCCCTGTCGCCGGAAATCCGCCGCATCCTTGCCTGGCTGGTGCTGACCGGCTGGATGGTGCAGGCCGCCAGCGGTGCCGGCTTCGGCGCCATCAGCATCGCCTTCTACGGCCGCCCGCCGGACATCCACGGCATCGCCGTCGCCGCCCTGCTGGTGAAGGTGGCCTGCGCCATTGCCGGCTTCCTGCTGGCGGCGGCCTACCTGCGCTTCAGCGCCCGGTGGACCGACGGCGGGCGGGACCGGGCCTGGAACGGCCTGATCGCCCTGGCCGCCACGGCGCTCACCGCGGCGGCCTTCCTGCGCTGGTTCTCGTAGCCGACTCGCCTGCATCGGGCGATGCAGGCGGGGCCGCCTGCGCTACATCTCCCTGTTGCGGCCAACCTCCCCTTGGCGCAGAATGGTTTCCATAACAGGAAACCACACTTAGCCGCAGGAGGATACATGTCCCAGAAGCACCCCATCATTGCGGTCACCGGCTCGTCCGGCTCCGGCTGCGAGCCGGTGATGTCCGCGTTCAAGCATCTGTTCTGGCGGGAAAAGGTCACGGCGGCGGTGGTCCAGGGAGACGGCTTCCACCGCCATGACCGGCAGGAAATGAAGCAGGTGGTGGAAAAGGCCGTCAAGGCCGGCAAGCGCCCCATCACCCATTTCGGCCCCGAGGGCAACCTGCTGGACAAGCTGGAGGCGCTGTTCGTCGAATACGGCAAGAGGGGCACCGGCAAGACCCGCAACTACGTCCACTCCGACGCTGACGCCGCCCTCTACGGCCGCCCCCCCGGCGCCTTCACCGAGTGGGAAGCCCTGCCCAAGAACACCGACCTGCTGCTCTACCAGGGCCTGCACGGGGGCTACAGCGGGAAGGACGCGGACATCGCCAAGCACGCGGACCTGGTGGTGGGGGTGACGCCCATCGTCAACCTGGAGTGGATACAGAAAATCCACAAGGACATCAACGACCGGGGCTATTCCCGGGAAGCCATCACCCACGCCATCCTGGAACGGATGCACGACTACGTGCACTACATCACGCCCCAGTTCACCTACTCCCACATCAACTTCCAGCGGGTGCCGGTGGTGGACACCTCCAACCCCTTCATCGCCCGGGACGTGCCCACCCTGGACGAGAGCCTGATGGTGATCCGCTTCCGCAACGCGAAGGGAGTCGATTTCCCCTACCTGCTGGAGATGATCCAGGAAGCCTTCATGTCCCGCCCCAACACCATCGTGGTGCCCGGCGGCAAGGCTCTGGAGGCCATGGAACTGATCTTCGGGCAAGTGCTCCAGGACATGATGGCGCGCAAGCGCAAGGCTTAAAAAATCTGCCGTTCGCCCTGAGGTATCGAAGGGTGGACGACCACTGATTATTCTGTAGCGTGTTCGTGCTTCGATACCTCAGCACGAACGGTTTTCTTCTGTCATTTCCTAGCGCTTCCTGCCCTGCGCCTTTTTCGCGATGCCCGGCCCCTTAACCGGCCGGGCATCGCTTTTCCGGGGCTCCGGTTTCTTTTCTTCCTTCCCTCGGTCCGTTCCTCCCGGCTGCCAGGCCGGCACCAGGCATTTCTTGGCGTTGCCGATGAGGTCGGCGCGGCCCATTTTCTTTAAAGCATCCCGCAGCAGGGGCCAGTTCGCCGGGTCGTGATAGCGCAGGAAAGCCTTGTGCAGTTTCCGTTGCCGCCCGCCGGAAGGCACCGCCACCTCCTCCCCTTTCCGCGTCACCCGCTTCAGGGGGTTGCGGTGGCTGTGGTACATGGTGGTGGCCAGGGCCATGGGGGTGGGGAGGAAGGTCTGCACCTGGTCCGGGCGGAAGTCGTTGGCCTTGAGCCACAGGGCCAGGTTCAGCATGTCCTCGTCGGTGGTGCCGGGGTGGGCGGCGATGAAGTAGGGGATCAGGTACTGCTCCTTGCCCGCCTCCCGGGAATAGGCGTCGAACAGTTCCTTGAAGCGGTAGTAGGTGTCGATGCCCGGCTTCATCATCTTGGACAGGGGCCCCGGCTCGGTGTGCTCGGGGGCGATCTTGAGGTAGCCGCCCACGTGGTGGGCCGCCAGTTCCCGCACGTATTCCTTGGAGCGCACCGCCAGGTCGTAGCGCACGCCGGAGCCGATCAGCACCTTCTTGATGCCCCGCAGGGCGCGGGCCTTGCGGTAGAGGGACACCAGGGGGCCGTGGTCGGTGCCCATGTTGACGCACACGTCCGGGTAGACGCAGGAAAGCCGGCGGCAGGCGGATTCGATCTTCTCATCTTTGCACTTGAGCCGGTACATGTTGGCGGTGGGGCCGCCCAGGTCGGAAATCACGCCGGTGAAGCCGGCGGTCTTGTCCCGCACCTCCTCGATCTCCCGCAGCACCGAGGCCTCCGAGCGGCTCTGGATGATGCGCCCCTCGTGTTCGGTGATGGAGCAGAAGGTGCAGCCGCCGAAACAGCCGCGCATGATGGCCACCGAAAAGCGGATCATGTCCCAGGCCGGAATCTTGGCCTCGCCATAGGCCGGATGGGGGCGGCGGGCGAAGGGCAGTTCGTATACCCGGTCCAGTTCCTCGGTTTCCAGGGGAATCGGCGGCGGGTTGACCCACACGTCCCGGTCGCCGTGGGCCTGGACCAGGGCCCGGGCGTTGCCGGGGTTGGACTCCAGGTGCAGCAGGCGGGAGGCGTGGGCGTAGAGCAGGGGGTCGGCTTTGACCTGTTCGTAGGAAGGCAGGCGGACGACGGTGTGTTGGCGGTCGGGTATATTTCCCTCTCCCCCAACCCCTCTCCCGCCTGCGGGAGAGGGGGGTAAGTTCCCCTCCCCCGTAAACGGGGGAGGGGTTAGGGGAGAGGGAAGGCGTGACGGCGAAGCCGTCTCAGCCGCCCCGGGGAACTCCATCCGCACCGCCAACCGAATAGCTTCCAGCACCGCCTCCGTTTCCTGCAACACCTCGTTGTTCCAGAACCGCAGCACACGAATGCCTTCCTGTTCGAGGCATTTCGTGCGCTCAGTGTCGTATGCCTGTTGTTCCGCGTGCTGCCCACCGTCCAACTCGATGTTCAGCTTCTTCTCGGGGCAATAGAAATCCAGGATATAGCGTCCCACCGGATGCTGGCGGCGAAACTTCAGGCCGAAGAAACGCTTCGCCCGCAATACTTCCCAGAGCAAGCCCTCGGCGTCCGTTTGATGGGTACGCAGTTCGCGGGCGAAGGCGAGAATATCCACTTGGAGGGGCTTGGCAATCTGGCGGGTTTTTCCCTCTCCCCCAGCCCCTCC